>NZ_JBXENY010000011.1:0-268174 GCF_059383875.1 Paenibacillus sp. JT22N7 | reverse complement strand
ATCATTATCGAGGTCAATGGAACTTAAATAAGCTGCCGCCTGCACGATACAGACAGCAGCTTGAAGTGGCCTAACCTTTTTTTAATTGTCCTTTACAAGGGGTACATTTTAAAGAGGGGCAGCGCCCTTTTTTGGCACTAAAATAGCAGCTGCTCTAGAAGAAGATATCTATAAATCTATATATATGAATAGAAGAAGGCCATCGCGTGTTCAGCGATAGCCTTCTTTTTAATAAAATTTTAGAATTATCATTGCAGTTTACGGTTTTTTATTCAATGCGGTATCAATCGTTTTCCAGATCGCGTTCGTTTGAAAAGTGCGCTGCCAGGTTGCCACTCCAGCTAACCCGTACTTTTTAACCAACGCAACTCTAGCTTTGATCGACAGCTCGTCCTCAATCCAGATGCGTTTCAGTGCTTCCTCTTCCTTATACTCCACATAATGCTGCCCAGCATCCCTATCGAGCACAGGCTTCAGCTTGTATTGCGTAATGATTTCTTTCACTTTATCCATGCCAAGCGCTTTAGAGCTAACCTTGGTTTCGCCATTCTCTTCGGTCTCCGTCCAAATACGGGTATATAGCGGCATGCTCAATATAAGCTTGCTCGCAGGAACACCATCTTCGTCCAATATTCTCTTCAAAGCTTGCTCCGTCCAAGGCAGCGAAGCTACCGAACCCGCAACCGGGCTTGTCGCCCAATGCTCGTCATAAGCCATAACCATCATATAGTCTACCACTTTGCCAAGCGCTTTACGATCTAGAAAAACAGACCACATCTCGCTGTTCGACTTAGGCGTCACATCAATAGATACGACTAGACCCGCTTCATGAAGCAGCGGCGTCAGCTCGCGGACGAACTGGACCAAGTTTTCCTTATCTTTCGTATAAACATTTTCAAAGTCTACATTAATGCCCTGCAAATGATAAAGCTCTGCAAATGCAAGCAGCTGCTGGATCATATGAAAACGCGTCTCTACAGTCGCAAGCGCCGCGCTCGTCCGATCAGGCTCAAACCCGTTGCTGAAAAGCGCCCACACTTGCATCTTCTGCTCTTTGGCCCATTTTACATACACGGGATCAGCTTTGCCTTTAATTGTGCCATCCTCATCCTGAAGCTCAAACCAGGTTGGACTGACGACATTGACGCCTTGCATTTCCGGAATGGTGGCTGGATCTGGCTTGCGTTGATATACAGCCTCCCATGTAAGATTGATTTTGCTGCCCGTAACTTTCCATGCGACAAAATCCGTTTCATTATCGCTAGGCGCAATTTGCTCCATGCTGGCGAGAGCCGTATTATCCTTAGCCATATACCCAGGATGCCCATCCGGTCCCTGCACGAGCAGCCAGCCATCGCTTTCCCCCCAAACTCTGAGCTTGCCCGCGAGTGGAACCTTCTCCACAATCGGCGCCCGAATCGTAGGCTCTGTCCGTATGGCCGCCCCTTTTTCCCGCTTCGCTTCCGCCAGTTGAATAGCCTCACCCGACTGAAGCAAGGTGACAACGCCTGAATCTGCAACATACTCCGTCTGCAGGCCATAAAGCTCCTCAATCGGCGTTATTGGAATATAAACGACATCATCCTGCACCTCAGCTGTAATCGTCAAGTCAAACGGCTTGCGGTTCACGGTCGCTGTCAAGGAATTTGTCTGCAAACGCAGCACCTTATTCGCTGTTGTCAAAATAATCGATCCGCTATCCGCTTCATAGCGTATAGGCTGGTCTGCTCCAAGCACCTGCTGAAGCACAGGAAGCGGCAGCTTCACCTCGTTATTTTCAATAATAGCACCTTGCTTCATTACTTCGCCATGAACAACGATTGGATTTTTCACCCCATAATCGGGATCCATTTGTTTAAAATTAGGAATGTAGCGATCGTATACAAACCAACCCCCACCTGCTGCCAATATAATGATAAAAAAGAGAAGCATATTCCGAGCCCCACTGCTCTTGCGGCGACGAGGAGTTCGGCGAAGCATAGTTTCCAAGCGTATCTCGCTCCTTTATAAAAGACGAAAGCGTGCATATCCGCGGTTGAACGCTTCCCTGCACGCCATCATTTTGTTAGGTTTCATTCATTCTTGATTGTTCGTTCTTATTTCTTAGCTGCCGCACAGGTAGAGCAGGAACCGTAAATTTCCATTCGATGCCCTTGCACGATAAAACCGGTCTCCTGCGATGCGACACGCTCCACCTCAAGCAACGGCGGGTATTCAAAATCAACAATTTGGCCACAGTCATTGCATATGGCATGATAATGCTCCGATGTATCCGCATCAAAGCGGCTGGAGTCATCCCCATATGTCAATTCCTTAACAAGCCCCGCTTCTACAAATAACCGTAGGTTATTATATATGGTCGCCACGCTCATGCTTGGAAAATTAGGCGACAGTGATTTATAAATTTCATCGGCTGTCGGATGAGTCATCGATTCCATTAAAAAGCTTAAAATGGCATGACGCTGCGGGGTCATACGGACACCATTCATTTTTAATTGCTGCAATGCTGCATTAACGGCTCCCATTCCCCTCACGCCTTTCGTTAGTAGTTAAAGCTATTGTACGTGTTTTCAAAATGATTTGTCAATGAATGTGGTTATTGCTCCGCACCGGCATACTGTATGGCAATACTGTTATTAGCATTAATTTGTAAACGGTATTGCCCGTCTCCAACCTTACCCCGTACTGTTTTTTTGCTCACTTCGAGCGGCAAATTCGTCGTAATCGCGCCAAAAGTGACTGATCCATACACCGTGTAGCTGCCATACTGCGGGACAGTCAGCTTAATTTCCCCTACGGAGCTATCGACATCCCAGTCACCCCCGACTACCGAGCTCGCCAGCTCGATGCCGCCATTTAAGGTTGCAGCCTTAACGGAGCCGCTCGCTTCATTAATGTTGATTTTCCCATTTTTCGTATCGGCTTCTATATCTCCTGAAATGCTTGTCATCTTCAAAGCCCCATTGGTCGCTTCTGCAAAAACATTACCTGTAATAGATGCTGCGGTAACAGCCCCATTTAATAAGGTTATACTCGCATCACCCGTTATATGACGAAGCGTAATCGTACCATTATTTGCTTTTGCCTGAATGCTGCCATTTATTCCTTCTGCTAAAATTTCTCCTGTATCGCTGGAGAGCTCCACACCTCCGGGAGCATCGAGGTTTTTAATTTTAATCGGCCCATTATCGGTATGCACGAGTACAGAAAGCTGTCTCATCGGCTGTTCATCCTTCTGCTCCTCCACTTGTTCTGGCGACTGCTCGGGAGTAGGAGTTATTGATGTCGTGTTTGAAGCAGAGACTTGCTCCACGTTATTGTTATTAGACGAATTAGACGAGCTTGGATCTGGCGTACTGCTCTCCTGTGCAACTGGATCGTCCGACTCAAAATCAAGATCAGGCTCGGCAATTTCCTCTACCTGAACATTCGGCAAACGCGGCACGGTTACGGTAATATTGATACGCGGTTTGCGCGTTCCATTGTCGCCGTAGCTGCTGCTTTTGGCCTGCAAGGTAATTTTCTCACCACTTGATGACGCCTCAATCTTCGCTTTGTCGGCCATTTTATCAGCCTCAGCTTGATCATCGATATCAACCCATACCTCGGTATCTATACTGATATAATCATTATTCCCGCTTTGAAGCGTCACTGTTCCATTCACATTGTAAATCTGAATAGCTGTCGTCTTTTCTTCCATCGGAACGACCAGCACTTCTTTCTGATAATGAAAGCCTTTTTCCTCGCCGTAATCCTGTGCGCCATTCAGATCGACATATTGATCAATCCAGCGAAAAGGCAAATCTGCATATTGCGTTACCAAGAAACCAAAGCCCGCAATGACAACCGCTGCCATGCTTCCGATAAAATCAAGCCGCAATTGCTTTCGCGTCCGCCGCTGCAATAGGCTGTAGGCAACGAGCTCTCCTCCCAGACATATAAACAGCGCAGGCCACCAATAACGCATGAGCGCAAAAACATTGCTGCTGTGTATTTCATCCCACAACAGCAATCCACCTGCAGCTGCAATAAATAATGCAGCGGTGAAGCTTCCTAGCCGAAACACCGCTGCCAGCCGTTGACGCAAAACTAAGCCTACCGCAAGCAGACCTAGAACAGGGCCTACCGCATAATTCGCCGCTTCGTCAAACCAAGTGAACAGCGTGGTCGGCTGCCTAAGCATCAGCAGCAGCATAAGCAAAATGCCTGCCACCATAATGAGTATGCCATCCCTAAGCTTTAAACCGGGCTGCGTTTCCGTTCGCCGATCCAAACTTTGCAGTGCATCGTAGACGCTAATAAAATAAAATACAGGCAGCGCAAGCCCTAAGTAAACAATAAGCAGTAAATGCTTCGCGCCATCGGCATCCGCCAGACGGACAATGGTCCCGCCATCAAGCAAAATACCAGCGGCTAGCAGCAGCCCTCTCGTATATTCTCCTGTATATAGATGTCCCGCTCCCGGCCATAGAAAGGCCAGCAGCACCGTAAGCAGTCGACTTTTCCTACGTCCCGTTTTCATCCCTTGCTCCTGCAAAACATGTCCTCCGTATGTGCAAGTTTATTGCTTATTATTGTACCATAGATGCCCGCCTGACAAGACTTTTGCTTGAAAATGTAAAAAAAGAGCCGTCCAGCTTGTGGACAGCTCTTACTTGGTTGGCATCCATCAACTTCCATGTTGATTATGCTTATTTAAGCTTGCTGCAGACGCTCCAGCAGCATTTTGTTAACCATTGCCGGATTCGCCTTGCCTTTTGTCTCTTTCATAATTTGGCCGACCAGGAAGCCGATCGCCTTCTCCTTGCCTGCACGGAAATCCTCGACCGATTGCGGGTTCGATTCAATAACTTTATCGACGATGGCAATGATTGCACCCTCATCGCTAATTTGTACAAGGCCCTGCTCTTCTACGATTTGCTGCGGCAGCTTGCCGGATTCCAGCATTTCCTTAAAGACGGTTTTGGCGATTTTACTGCTGATCGTGCCTTTCTCCAGCAACCCGATCATTTCTCCAAGCCCTTGTCCGGTCATTTTCACATCGGACAGCTCCAGGCTGTTCGAGTTCAAATACCCGAGCAAATCGCCCATAATCCAGTTGGATACAGCTTTCGCATCCTTCGTATAGGATAAGCTTGCTTCGAAAAAGTCTGCCATTTTCTTAGATGCCGTAATAACATCAGCATCATAGGAAGGCAAGCCGTAATCGCTTGTATAGCGGGCTTTACGTGCATCCGGAAGCTCAGGAATCGACGCTTTGACGCGTTCTTTCCACTCTTCATCGATATAGAGGCGAACCAAGTCAGGATCCGGGAAATAACGATAGTCATGCGACTCTTCCTTGCCGCGCATTGAAATCGTTTTGCCCTGTGCCTCATCCCAGCGGCGAGTTTCTTGAACAACCTTATTGCCGCCGTCCAGCACCTCGGCCTGACGCCATTGCTCATATTCAAGACCACGCTGAACACCGCGGAAGGAGTTCATGTTTTTCAGCTCAGCGCGCGTGCCAAGCTTCTCTTGTCCATAAGGACGAAGGCTGATGTTTGCGTCGCAGCGCAAGCTGCCCTCTTCCATTTTCACATCCGATACTTCGCAGTAAAGCATAATCGCTTTCAGCTTCTCTAAATAAGCTTTCGCTTCCTCAGGTGTACGAATGTCTGGCTCGGAAACAATTTCAACGAGCGGCGTGCCGACACGGTTAAAGTCAACGAGCGAGGCATAACCTCCATCAACGTGAGTCAGCTTGCCTGCATCCTCTTCCAAGTGCAGACGGGTAATGCCAATTCGTTTCGTAACGCCGTTTACTTCAATATCAATCCAGCCGTGCTCGCCGATAGGCTGATCAAATTGCGAAATCTGATAAGCTTTAGGTGAATCGGGATAAAAATAGTTTTTACGGTCAAATTTGCTGACATCAGCAATTGTGCAATTGAGCGCCATCGCCGCCTTCATTGCGTATTCAACCGCCTGCTTGTTCAGCACCGGCAGCACGCCGGGATGACCGAGGCAGACCGGGCAGGTATGCGTATTAGGCGGAGCTCCGAAAGCGGTGGAGCAGCCGCAAAAAATCTTGCTGTTGGTGTGCAGCTCAACGTGCACCTCCAGCCCGACTACCGTTTCATATTGAGTCGCTTCAGACATCGTTAATCCTCCTTAGAATTTTGCTGGGCGAGGTTACTTCGGTGGCATAAAGCATGATGAAAAAGATGCTGCGCTGCGTGAAAAGGTTGACTTTCGATCGCTGTTGCCCAATCTTTTTCTGAAAATATAGGAAAGGATATTATTTTTCCATCCTTTCTCTATATTCCACCCTCGAAACGGTAGCTTTGCCGCCAGAGGACGGCGACAGCCGTTTACGCTTGATCAATCCCGCTCAGCGGTAATATGATTGGGCAAGACGAACGCTTGCGCTTCTACAGTTCAACCTTTTCACTCCGCTTGCCTTTTTCATCTAGCTTCTATGACAGCAAAAAAGTAAATATCGCGTCGCAAGGTTGAATATATTAGAGCTGCGGACGCAGCTTATGGAATTCGGTATTTTGCTCGAAGGCATGGGCCGCGCGCAGAACCGTCGACTCGTCGAAGGCTTTGCCGATAATTTGCAATCCGATTGGCAAGCCTTCCGCTTGGCCGCAAGGAATGCTGATCGCCGGAACGCCTGCAAGGCTGACCGGAATCGTGCAAATATCGTTCAAATACATCGTCAGCGGGTCGCCGACCTGCTCGCCGAGCTTGAACGCTGCTGTTGGGGCAGTTGGTCCAATGACGACATCGTATTTTTCAAATACTTGGTCAAAATCCTGTTTAATGAGCGTGCGCACTTTTTGCGCTTTCAAATAATACGCATCATAGTAGCCGGAGCTAAGCGCATACGTTCCCAGCATAATACGGCGCTTAACTTCTGGACCGAAGCCTTCGCTGCGCGATTTGCGGTACAAATCAATCAGGTTCGCCGGGTTGTCTGCACGGACGCCGTAACGAACGCCGTCGAAACGAGCCAGGTTGGATGAAGCTTCAGAAGACGCAAGCAAATAATAAGCCGCAATGGCATATTCGGTATGCGGCAGCGAAACCTCTTCCCATGTTGCGCCAAGGCTCTCATACACTTTCAATGCATTCAAAACCGCTTCCTTAACCTTTGGATCAACGCCTTCTCCCAAATATTCCTTCGGTACTGCAATGCGCAAACCTTTGACATCTCCGGTCAAGGCAGACGTATAGTCAGGAATGCTTACGTTCGCGGAAGTAGAGTCTTTTGCATCATAGCCAGCAATGGCTTGCAGCACAAATGCGGAATCCTCAACATTTTTAGTCAAAGGACCGATCTGGTCAAGCGATGAAGCGAAAGCGACAAGGCCAAAACGGGAAACAAGGCCATACGTTGGTTTAAGACCGACAATGCCGCAATAAGCTGCTGGCTGACGGATCGAACCGCCCGTATCGGAGCCAAGCGAGAAATAGACTTGGCCTGCCGCAACGGAAGCTGCGGAAGCACCGCTGGAACCGCCCGGCACATATTCCGTATTCCATGGATTGCGAGTCGGATAATAGCTGGAATTTTCATTGGAGCCGCCCATCGCGAACTCATCCATGTTCAGCTTGCCGATCGTGACGGATTGCGCCGATTTCAGCTTGCTGACAACCGTTCCATCATAAATCGGATTGTAGTTGTCAAGAAACTGGCTGGCACATGTTGTGCGCAAGCCTTCGGTAACGATATTATCTTTAATTCCAGCCGGAAGGCCGAAAAGCAAGCCGCGTTCAGCTCCTGCTTGAAGCTGCTTGTCCAGCTCCGCCGCATGCTGGCGGGCTCCCTCTTCATTTAGCGTAAGGAACGCTTGAATGGAAGCTTCTGTTGCTGTAATACGAGCAAAGGATTCATCAACCAGTTCAGTGACGGAAAGCTCCTTTTGGCTCAGCTTGTTATGTACATCCTGAAGACGCAAATCAAACAGTGACAAAACATGTTCCTCCCTTCAATATAAAAGCGCAGCAAGCATTTATGGCTATCGCGCTAGATCATGCGGACTATTCCAATACAGCTGGGACTTTAATTTGGCCGTCTTCTTCATCAGGCGCGTTGAGCAGCACCTTCTCGATCGGCAGCGATTCATGCGTTACATCCTCGCGCGTCACATTCGTAATCGGCAGCACATGGCTGGTCGGCTCGACGTTTTCCGTATCAAGCGAGTTCAGCTTTTCTGCATATTTTAAAATCGCATTAAGCTGCTCGGTGAATTTATCCTTCTCCTCGTCAGACAGCTCAAGGCGAGCCAAATTCGCAACATGCTCGACATCTTTAATCGTAATGCTCATGAATGTTCCTCCCCCTTCTTAAGCCTGCAATCATTCTTTCTATTATAGCCTAGAATCACATTTTGACAAAGTGTACAAACGAGGGCTTGCGCGCTTCTGTTCTGCAATGCCCATTAACAGCAGACGACCCTCCCGCACCTGGCGGAAGGGTCATCTCGCAGAAGCTTATTAGATCCACGCTTTCAAATTAACCTGCCTTATAAAATCCTTCTGGCTTTGGCCTTCAGCGGCAGCTGGCTCCGCTTCCGGGGCAGACTCCTCGCCTCTCATTATACGCATAAACAGCTCTTCATTATGAGTAGCCAGCGCAAAGTCGATCAGCGATTCGCGTTCAATGCGGTCAACCTCTTCCTGAAGCAAAACATCCTCCAGCTCTACATCTTCATCCGGCAGCAAAAAATTGCGATTGGCGGCCGGAACGCGTACTACGTAGTCAAATACGTTGTCGGCATTGCGATCGTAAGCAATTATATAACCATATTCCCCTATGGGAAGATTTTGCTCAAAATGATCAGATATAATAATTACCTTAGCTCCCAAACTAAGCATCGTCTTCACTCCTGTCTATCGGACGCTAACCTATAACTATTATCCTACTAAAAAATAGTAGCGGTGTCCAATAGGGATTGAAAGTGTCCCTTGCCAGCTGCGAGCCAACAAAAACAGCGAGTGAAGAAGCGTCACTCATTTCGATTCAAATTACGGTGATTACGGTGTTTGCCCTTGTCTGGATAGTCCGTAGAAAAAAAATTCCACGAGCTGCTCCAGGCTCAGCATGTTTCCACCTACTTGATCCGAGGCTTCCCAATGCCGACTGAGCTCATTTTTAAACATTGTAAAATAAAGCATCATCATCTCTTCGCTAATATCAGAATGAATATAGCCCTCCTGCTTGCCCATCGCAACAAAACGCTTAAAAAAAGGCACGACCTTCCGTTCATTATACCGGTCCATTAAACTTACGAATTCAGCTTGCCCAGAAAATGCCGCCTGATGGGAATCTTCGGATAGCAGCTTTAAATTTTTGGCCTCGCATAACATTATTTCTTTCGTCTTCTCAGGGAAAGGAATATCTGAACCCAAAATTCGCTCATATTGTTCCAGCTGCTTATCCATCCAGTCCATAAGCATATCGAAATAGAGCTGCTCTTTGGTTTTAAAATAATTATAAATTGTAGCTGGCGACACTTTTGCCTTTTCTGCAATTTCATTCACGCTAACCTTCTGGAAGCCATAACCAAAAAAAAGTTGGAACGCTGCGCTGTATATTTGCTCAAGTTTTTGCTGTTTCCTTCGTTCGAAGCCGTTCATCTTCTCCACCTCATTATTTAGTTTAGTAGAAGTTTTAGAGTAAATCAATAAAATGAGTATAAATCTATTGAAGATTGTTCTTTTCACAGTTATAATAATTTTGTAGTAATATAATTCAAACACTACATAATTAGGAGGAGCGACATTGAGACCATTAAAAATCCCTTCATTTCTGCATGATGTATTGGGTGAGAAACAGAGCTTAATCGCGATTTTAAGCATTTTGCTGTTCGGAGGTTTGTTGACTGCTGCGTTATATGTAAGTTTTCCTGAGCTTACAGCAGGCTTGCCATTTTGGCGCAGTGTTTTGGCTTTATTGTTGGTTTTCGATATTTTTTCAGGCTGTCTTGCTAATTTCACCGCTTCAACAAGCAATTTTTATGCAAAGCGGAAAATCAATCGAGCTGTATTTATAGCCATCCATGTTCATATTGTGGCAGTTTCGCTGTTGCTGGACACGGCAGTCGTTTATGCTGTCAGCGTTTGGCTCTACACAATCGTAGGCGCATTCATTGTAAATGCTCTAATTGGCAAGCATACACAGCTGTTCGTTGCAGGCCTGCTATTATCTATAGGGATAGGCGTTATGCCTATGCTGCCACACTTAGAGCCCTATATGCTCATTATTTTTTTGCTATTCATGCTGAAGGTGCTGTTTAGCTTCGCTGTCGACCATTATGGCAAAGCCTTACAGCATTCGGGTAGCTAATCATGAGTCATTCCTACCATGTTGTCAGACTTGCCAAGTCAGATAAGGAATCCTTCCTTTCTGTCATGGGCAGCGCCTTTGCAGAAGACCCATTATTTATCTATATATTTGGTAATCCAAAGCTCAATAATCGAGCAAATAAAAGCATACAGGCCTTCTTGTCTTTTATATTTGATAAAAGCTTCCTTCTAAATGAAGAAATATGGGGTATATACAAAAAAGAAAGCTTGCTTGGCGCATACGTCATTGAGACGCCGCACAAAAGCAAGCTTCAACAAATAAATGGCGGATTGCTGCTGTTAGGAAGGCTGCTTCCTTTATTCACACGTATATCACGTAAATCGCTGGGCCAGCTTAATGCCTATATGCGAGTCACCCGCACCGCTGCACCAGCCCTGCCGCATCACTACCTTATTATGATTGGCGTAAAGCCCGATGCTCAAGGTACAGGAATTGGGAAAGCTCTGCTGCTGCATGTATTAGAAACAGCGCTCGCGGACGATTATTCGCATGGCGTAGCTTTGGATACAGAAAACGTCGATAATGTAAATTTATATCGCCGTTTTGCCTTTGCATTAAGCCAGAAATTACAAATCGGTCATTTGCCTGTCTATTGCATGTTTTATCAAAAAGGACAGCGAATCTGAGCGGACATATTAAGCCAGAATCATTGCCATGATAGACTTATTTGCCACCACATTATTGCTGTTTTCCCCTGCTGAACCAGTTCCATACGGGCTCTACATCGTTATGGTCAAGAACAGCTACACTGTAATCACTCGCATTTCCCATCGTGCGCACACCTAAAGATACTAAACCTTTTCGCTGCTGCCCCCAGCTGCGTTTCACCTTCATGGCGACAATTTGCGGCCGGCGTACCAGGTAGGTGATTCTTGCCAAATTACGCCGGCGCATTGTTAATTGGCCGTTTTCCAGTCTTACTCCAGCAGCTTTATGGCAGGCCCGTCTCCATAAGTAAACAATCGGGATAAGCATCAGCGACCATAGGGCGGCTGTACCCCAGAATCCGAATGCGGCGCCGCAGAGGAGAAGAGCGACCGCAAGCTCGATGCGCATATAATAAAGCAAGGCCCGCTTAGGGGCGTGGGCATTTATCTCCATTAGCTTCATCTGGGGCACAAAATGGCTAATCACATGCTCCAGCTCCTTTACTGGCACAAAAGGATGAAGCATGAGCTGTTCGTTTTTGTCAGACGAGACAACTTGAAGCTTAATTTGCGCATAACCTATCATTTGCCGGAAGATGCCCTCCTCAATGAGGACGGATTGTACCTTGTTCGGATCAAAAAGATAAGCTTTTTTGTCCAGCATGCCGTATGATACCGATATTCGCTTACCTTCACGATGAACGGCGAATCCGCTGTATTTAATAATGTACAAAATGATTGATAGCGCCCAAGCCGCTGCCAATGCGCAAATTGCGGCGACAGCAATGCCGATGATGACATAGCCGGGCACTAAGCTTTTCGATTCCGCATACAGCATTTCAAATATTCGCATTGGAGCAAATTTCTCCAGAAAATCATCAGCAAAAGAATAAATACCCGCAATAAAAGCGAGCGCAAGACCTAAATTCATAGAAGTGGCTGCTGCCAGCAGCAGCTGTCCGTTTGTCAGGCGAAAATATGCGCTGTCTAGATCGTTAAAAGTTTGCCTTGCTCCCGTTTCTAGTTCAGAAAGGCCGTTTGCGCTATGGTTCAAGCCGCCAAACTCGCTATTGGCTGAAACGCCATGGACACCTTCTATCGGAACTGCACTAGCTCTATGCATTGAGGTATCGACATCTTTATCCAGCCTGATTATGCGATTGCTACCTTCTGCCTGATGAGCGGCCCTTTCTACCGTTTCGTGCTGATGGGACAGCAGTTGCTGGCGAAGCTGCTCTGCATCGCGTACAGTGAGCGCTGGCAATATGCCATCTGCTTTCTTCCCTCCCCCCGGCGTTTCAATTTTGAGTTCCGCAACACCAAGTATCCTCTGCAGGAACGGCTGCTCCACATTGACCGAGTGTATGCGTCCATAATAAATAGTCTTCTCATCCTTGAATAATACGCCTTTTCGAATGACAATGCGGTCTGCCTCCGGTGTGTAGGTGAAGGTCCGCCATTCTAGAAAGCCAAAAAACAAAGCAAGGACAATTAATCCCACGGCTCCTGCATACCAATACCACTCCAGCCCAAGAAATCCCGATTTTCTAAGCAGCGTAATAATAATAAGCGGCAATAGTCCTTTAACAAACTGGAACAGCGTAAAAATAACAAATACTTTGTGCAGTCTTCGCGGATTATTCATGCTGATCATCCACTTTCGCAAGCTGTCCGATTTTGCGTTTCAACTCCTCGGCTTTCTCCAGCTTGAGCCCTTTAATGCGATGAATCGTGGCTGCCGTTACAACTGCTACGCTCGCCAGCTTAAACTTTCGCATAAGCGGTCCGCTTTCAAGCTCTACATGCTGGACACGAACCATGGGAACGAGCACATTTTTAATAATGATTAGCCCGTATTGCAGCTCAAGCTCTTCCGCAAACAGTTCGTATTGGAATCGACGGTAGCGAAGGCTTGGCACTACCCAAATATCCAACATGCTATAAACCGTAACGACCCCAAGTCCGATCCATAACGGAATAAGCGTCCACTCTTTCGATAGAGCCAATATCCCATAACCAAATACGATTAAGAAACCAATTGCCGCTGCAATTGCCGCCTCAATCCGGATTAATTTTACGTAATCCTTATCGACCCTCTGCGTTAAAGCCCGATTCATTTCTAGTCCCCCTATGGCAATACAATTAGCTGTTCTTTCGTTCGTGTAAGCTGGCGAGGGGCTCCATCTGTAATGAGATAGCTGTTCTCTACTCCAACAACCCCCTGGCCGGGAAAAGTAAATTTCGGCTCAACTGCAAGCACCATTCCGGGAGCGAGCGGCAGATCGAAGCCGCGGGCCAGCACAGGCCATTCATCTATTTCAAGGCCAATGCCATGTCCAAGAAACTTTGCTTGATCAAGGCCATAACCCATATAATGCGCAGAAAGCCCCGCAGCGGCCGCTTGATCAAGCGAAGCGATATAAAGCCCTGAGCATGGCGTCCCGGAAACCATCCCTTTTTCCGCTGCGCGCATCATTTCCTCCGACGTTCGGTAAGCATGAGCAAGCTGCTCTGAAAGCTCTCCAATAACCGCAGTACGCGTCTGATCAATAATGTAGCCGTCAATACAGCAGCCCACATCAATGAGTATCGGCTCATTGCGTCCGATGACTTTGCGGCTGACGCTTTGCGGAGAAGCAGCCCCTAAACCAAGGCCGCCTGCCGGACCGTCAAAATAAGTAGGTACCGCTGCTGCAGCTCCTGACGTCACCATCCCTGTCGCTACCTCCTGATTGTAGCCGCGCATGCGCATCAAGCCGATATGCCCGCGGAGCCGAAGCTCATCTTCCACCCTTGCTATCCAGGCCAGCTCTGTAATACCCTCTTTCAACACATTCAAAGCTTCGCCTAATGCCTCATCTACAGCCTGAGCCGCAGCTTCTATTCGCTTGATTTCCCAAGGCGATTTAATCATCCTCTGTCCTCTAATAAGGGCAGAACCATCCACTAGTTCGCCTGCCCCAGCCGATTGCAGCAGCTGGTTAAGCTTTATATAGGTTTGTGCTGGAAGTACATCAAGATCCACAGCCACAGCAGCAGAAGCGCCCGCCTTAAACAATTGCGGAAACCGCTCCGCAAGCGTTTGTCCGAATTGGCGGAATGAGCCTAATGGCTCTACAGCAAACAGCGTCTCCAGTCTTGCACGCTCCAGGCTGCGTTTGACGAAAAATACGGGCGCGCCTTCGGCTGGAACAAAAGCATAACCATTTTGCATCGAGCCTGTGTAATAATACAAATCTATATTTTGTGTGAGCAGCATGCCGTCAATCGCCTTCTTGCCCATCTCCAGCTGAAGCTTGCTTATCCGCTCCTGAACCAAGTCATCCGGTATGTCTCTCGTTATCGTCGTCTTATCCATCGTTGTGCTCAACTCCCGAAATCATTTATCCCTCCCCTTCATTAGAACAATTTTACAAATGGCAGTCAACTGCAAGGCAGCTGCCGCAAGCATTTTTATGATCAACATCTCCTTTATACGGTTAAAAATCAAAAGTCAGCTCGGACACGCTTTTAATCGTCCATTCAATTGGCTCAAGCACTGTGAACATCCTTGGGTTCACAACCTTAATGATCATGACAACACCTGGTCGGCGCAGCGTAGCTTCATAGCTGTATTGCGAATTTACGTATTGATAAGGAAAAATATGCTCACCATTAATGACCTCGAAAACTACAACTTTAACCGGCTCGTGCAGGAAGGAGCTGCCGAGCGGCTTCCCTGCTGCATCAAGCTGCAGGTTGCCTTGCAAATAACGGCTTGCTGCCGCTTCGGCTGCCACTGGATCTATGCGGACGACACCGTCTCCTAATGCAGTTTTATCGACCTGCTGTGCGGCCGCATGAACGGCGCGGTTTAACGCATGCTTGCCCTGGAAAAGCGTCTTCATCGCAATTTCCTCATCTGTCTGCATAACATGCAGCATGAGCCAGATTGTCATCATCAGCACAATGATTGTCAGCTTATACATAGCATAACTCCCTGTCGCCTGTTCACTCATTTAGTCATTAAGCTTTAGAAGCGCCCTAATAAAGCTGTAATTGACGTTTTTCAAGGTACATATTCGCTCATTTTGATGCCTGTAGCGCGAAGCCTGCCATTTTCATGAGGCGGCTCCACGCCGATTAAACGATCCAATTGAAACAGCCCCTCATAGGGATAGCTAAGCAGAACGATCAATCCAGTTCCTCGAAGCAAGGGCATAGCCGAATTGGTTGCCTGCTCCCCATTATCAGCCGCCACCTCAAAAATCAGCGCTTCCGGCTTCATTCCGAACTTCGCCAGACGCTGCCGCGACTGCTCAAGCATCTCTGTACTGATGTAGCCATACTTGCCGCTCGCCCCGATTTCCAGCAAATAATCAACCTCCTGCTGCAGTACAGCCTGGCGTACAATCAGCACATGTTTATAAATAGGCGAGAACATCAGCCAGCATAAAATCGTTGAGAATAGCACAAATACCAAAATGCTCTTCATGGGCTCATCGTCCTTATATAGCTGCTTGTGGCATCACCGGAGCGTTCGAGCTGTTTTTTCATTCCTTGATCCCCTTCTGCAGCTCCAGAGTAAATCATAACAATCGTCACAAGCAGCAAAATGGCTGCCAGCAGGCTCCTCATCGCCTTCCCCCTCTCCTTGCCGCTAACGCTGGCCATAAACCCTACTGCAGCAGCTTGCTGATTTTTTCATTGGCAGCGTCTCCTTGCGATTGGATTTGGCTGCTGGTGCCAGTCGTGTCCTTAGCAATAATGCCGTTGAAAAGCAAAATAACGACAACTAACAGCATGACGGTCATTAAAATATTGCGCATTGCGAATTCACCTCCTTTTACATGTTGGAGATTCATAACCCTCAGCCCAATGATGCGAACAACTTCTGTCCCTCCATCACCCATGGATAAATAAAAACTTGAAACGTATATAAAATAGGAACTCCCGCAAGCATAAAGAGCAAATACGATGCTGTCTCCTTGCGGCTGTCTTTGGCAAGCTCCAGCTTCTCCTTATACTCCTGAATACGGTCACGCAAAAGCATATAATACTCCTCGCTGTCATCGATGCGAAGCGAATCAATGGTCTCTACAAAGCTCATGCCGTCATCCGTTCCCATTCTAAACTTGAATTGGCGCAATGCCTGTTCGGCATCGTGATACCATTCTCCGAGCAGCCGCTCCAAATCGCCGCGAAGCGTTCTCGTATACGGGATGCAGCGTGTCAGCTTCGTATGAATATGCAGTGACGAATCAGCCAAATAAAGCAATTGATTGCTCATTACATAAATTTCCTTAGTCATGCGCTCCGATCGAAGCTTGCGCAGCATCCGAAGCCATGGCAAATCCCAAAGCAGCAAAATCCAGCAAAAAACGAGCAATGCGGTTAAATAGGCCATAATGCTGTCCTGACCCTGACCCGCACTTACAGGTACACAGATAGAAATAATTATTAGCCCTACAATAAGCAGCAATTTGCGAGCAGCTACGTACCAACCGGGGTCTACTTCCACTCCGCATCCTGCGAGCAGCATTTCCCGGTCGACATATGACTGTTGTTCCCTTGAGAGCTTAAGCTTGCTAAGCCATCCATCCGGTATTTTTCTTGACCGCCATTTGATTCCAGTGAGATGCAGCCAGCGAGGCTTCTTCTGCGGCAGCAGCCTGAGTATAGCGGCCACTGCAATAAATCCAAATATAAACTGGGCCGCAATTGCTCCTATACGCGCGCCGATTTCGACCCAATGATGCATCGCAGCCTTGCCTCCTTTCCTGCCTGCACATACGTAATGCACAGCAGCTTACATTTTTTTTCGAGATAGCCATAGTCCCATTAAAAAGGAGCCAAAAATGAGCAGCAGCGCATTTAAAAGCATATCTCTGCCCTTCGCGTCCAGAACATAATAATAGTAGGCATTCTGCTCGTTATAATGCATATTGATGCCAATAAATAAAGCCAAAAACAACATCGGCGTAAAATTGGCAATGCGGATTTCCAGCAGCCGATTCCGCTCCTGCTCATTCGCTCGCCGTGCTTTGCGCATATCCGTCAGCAAATCTTTGAGGCCATCTGCCATCGGCACGCCTTCAGCAAGCGCAACGCGCAAAATATTAGCGAAGTAATCCGCCCACGTATGCCCAAGCGATGCAGCAAAAATCCGCAAACTCGCTTCATCATCACCGCGGACAGACAAATTGCGATATAGTTGCTCAAAAACGGCTTTCATCGGGCCGAGCAGCCTTCTTTCATCAATCGTTCGCTGCAGCGCTGCCCTCACCTGTACCCCGCCGTTCACTAAATAACACTGATAAAACAGCTCAATGGCAGGTAAAAATTCGACCTGTGTCTGCATTTGACGCTGGACGAGCAGCGCCCGCAGCACCGTATATGGCAAACAGCCCAGTACAACCCCGAACAGCAGGGTGCCTTTTATCGTCTGAAAAAACAATCCGCCAGCGGCCAGCCCAATCAGCAGCAGCAGGCCCGACAAGCATAAAAATGCCAATGGCTGCAGCTTGATCTGGAGCGCCTCTAATAAATCGGCAAGCGGACGATAGAGCTTGTCCATCCGCTGCAGTCGCTGCTCCAGAAGGTGGCGGAAGCGCCCTCGCTGCCGATAGGCTAGTCTAGCTAGCCGCTCATGCCTCTCCATCCACAAGATAAGCAAAGCAGCAACCATAATAAACAGGAACAAAAATAGCAGTGCACCGCCTCCAAGCACATACAGCCTAGTCAAAAAACAAACCTCCCCTCGCCAGCTTCTTCATAGCTCGCTGCGAAGGTCGCTGCGGATATTGCCACTGCTCCAGCGCTTCATCATAAACGGCCCAATCCCGTACTTTCACCTCGTTGTCCGCCCAGCCTATTTCAGCAAGGCGCGATACGACGCGCCGCCCTCTGATGTTGCGCATTTCAATTCCAATCTCCACCACATATTCGGCTATCCGTTTCGTCAGTCGTTCCGGGTTCATGCCGCGCCCATCCAGCATGCACATATCGGTGATCGTCTCTGGCACATCCTCCAGCGCATTCGCATGCACGGTTGTCATGCTGCCGGAATGCCCTCTAGTGCAGGCTCTCACATATATGTTAGCATCGCTGTCCCGAATCTCCGCATGCACGATGCGCTGAGGAGATTGCCTAAGGGCCAATTTGAACGCCCGGCTAGCCTGGTGCTGAGGATCATCCTCGTCGGCTTCATATTCGACGATATTTTTTGCTGGAAAGTCTCTTCCGAGCATCATTTCGAAGCGCCCTTCAATGGTAATGATCCGCTCCTCATCAGGCAGGCTTGCAATTAGCGCCTTCATGAAATGGGTTTTGCCGGAATTCGTCGGCCCAATAATAATAAGATTGAATCTCGCATGCAGCACAGCTTGCAGCATGGCAAGCATCGCATGACTTATCGTTGCGTATTCCGGCTCGCTAAGTACAGGCAGGCCAAAGCTTTTAACTGTAAAAAAGCGAATTGTCAGCGTCGGCTTCGAGGTGAAGCCGAATCCTGTCATCGTGACGCGCGAGCCGTCGCTCAGCATCACCTCCGCCCAGCGCTTGCGCGGGGTAAACCGATCATTGTTATACAGCACCAAGTTGCTCTGAATACGCTCAACATCGCGAACACTTGCAAATTGATGCTTCGACATAACAGCCTCACCACTGCGAACCTCATAAATTTGCGTGCCTACGACCTGCACCTCCTCCAGCCCATCTTTATGCTGCAAAACGAGTTCAAGCACATTCAGCCCAATAACCTCGGCGAACAAGGCCTCAGCAAGCGTTTGATAGGGATGATGATTACCATCTTGATTATGAATGCGTAGTCGCCGCAACCGATCATTAATAACTGCATAAATCTGTTCCCGCTCTGGCATAAACCCAAGTACAGCACGGTTCAGCGTCTCATTGTACTGCCTTCGCTCCTCATCATTCAGCCCACGCGGCGCTGCCAAAAAAGCTTTCATCTCATCAGCGAGCTTGTCAAAATCCGCTTCATGTGACGGATCTGGCAGGTGCACGTCTCCGCCCTCTCCTTCCTTGCTTCCAGTCGCCCCCACTCTCAATTGGGCTGAATAATCAAAAGGAGAAAATCGGCTGTCTCCCGCCTTCAAGAGCGGGCCTCATTGCGATGCGAGAGCAGCTTGCGATACCAAGGCTGCAGCTTAAAAGCAGGAGCTATAGTCCGAATGCCATATCGCTCCATTAACTGCTGCGATGGTTTTTTCATTGCTGTCCTGCCCGCCTGATCTTCCCCCAGCCATTGACCAAGCTTGCCGCTGTCCAAATGGATAAATGTATCCTTCGTCATTTGCATTTCACCTAGCTTCACCGTACCCATTTCCTTGCAAATATCTTTCATTCGATAGCCTCCTCTGCCCCATGGGGGCTCTATAATAACGGTATTGTATTGATCAGCCGTCAGGCCGAATAACGGAGAAATTTGTGTGATCCAGCGTCTTCCATCCTCCTGAAAATGGGAAAGCGCACCGGTCGTGACTACAATTCGCGTACTCGCCAGCCGCAATGCACACACGGTAGCTGCATTATCCCAATAAGCGCTGACATCCATAAAAAGCACCTCAAAGGTTTGCCCCGCAATATGGATCAAATGCTCGGCCTCCTCAGGGGTAAAAAATTCGGCCTGATCACGCACAACATTGCCGAACAGCACTCGCAAATTCTCTCTTCCTTCAACCACATGCATAGCACTAATCAATTTTCCCGGTGTCAGCGAGCCTGATTGCAGCTCAGGCCGCAGCTTGTCGAGCGTGCTTTGCGGCTCCTTGATGCCAAGGTAGCGATGGAGCTTCGCGCTCTTAAGATGCAGGCATAAATAGCCGACATGCAGGCCGCTGGCCTCGGCCATACGGTATGCCGCCGCAAAAGCCGCTGTCGTCGTCCCAATATTAGGCGTCGTTCCCACAAATGCAATGAGCGGTATTCGCTGCTCCATCAAGGCTGCTCCTCCTTCATCTCATCCACAACATTTAGCGATTCGGGGCTGAAAGCAACGACAAGCTTATAGCTTCCATCCTTGCAATAGCCATCGATTGCAAGCCACTGCCTCTCGGTCAGATTGAGGTTTATGTAATCGATCATGCCATTGGCCTCACGCCGGGAGGCATACATCTTTTCCTTATCCCCATCCGCTAAGGAGAGCAGATTCGGATCGTCCATATTATCGATTTCAACATTGCCTGAGGATTTGACTGACGCTACTGTAATTGCCTGATCAAACAGGCGCCCGGTACCTTCTCCTTCACCGGATAAATACAGCACCACCTTATCCCCGGCGCGAATGCCGTTAGAGATGGAGCGTACATAATCGCGCGGAATTTGGAAGGTCGATTCGCCGCTGCCCGGCAGCAGGTGAAAGCGGTCGATTTTCCAACCGAGAATCGGTTCCTGCTTGCCGAGCGGTACAATCGTCTCCATTCCGGCAGCAGTCGCAGCATCCAGCAGCATTCCATTGTCGTAAGCGGCTTTCGGTACATACCGGTAGGCGAGATCCTCTGCCATCAAAGTTGCGCCAGCCATAATAAAACGCTTGGGCACGACGACAGCAACCATTTCTTGACGCTGCAATTGCAGCTGCTGAATCTGGAACAGGCCGTATACAAGCGCACCCGACAACAGCGCAGCCAGCACACTGATCCAAATATTCCTTTTTCTATTCATTCCTTCCCCCTTCCGAGCCATTAGCAGACAACAAAAAAAGAACGCAGCAGCAGCCTGTAAAAGGCTTAACTACTAGCGTTCTTCGCTAAATATTGCTCATATGTAATTGGTGTGTTTCTTGATTAACCACATAATAGCAAAGGAAACATTTCTTGTCCATCTTTTTTTATATTAAATTTTCAAACGCCGTTCATGCACAAATGCGCTCCCCTACAGCATCAACGGATGCTATAAAAAAGCGCATTTACACAGGATTTAGCCCGTTAAGAAGAAACGGCTGTCGCCATCCTCTGGCGGCGCGGCGCGTTTCATCCCGAGAAATATAAGCCCATTATAAGTGTGAAACTTATAAATGCTTATATTTTAAAAATCAATCAAGCCCACACTAATCAGCAGCGCGTCATCGACCTTACGCATCGTTTCATCGTCCAAATGCGTAATTTTGTCGGTCAGCCGCTGTTTGTCGATCGTTCGAATCTGCTCAAGCAGAACGACGGAATCCCGGTCAAAGCCATGTGCAGCCGCGTTCATTTCTACATGTGTAGGGAGCTTCGCCTTCTGAATCTGCGCGGTAATGGCCGCCACAATGACGGTCGGACTAAACCGGTTGCCGATATCATTCTGAATGACAAGAACAGGCCGCACTCCTCCCTGCTCCGATCCGACGACAGGTGACAGATCAGCAAAGAACACGTCTCCACGTTTTACGATCAAGCTCTACACCCCGCTTACAAGACGGCCGAGCGTGTGATCAGCCTCTACCTCCGCTTGAAAAGCTTCCGAGGCCATGTTCAAGTTGATTTTCGCCATCTCCAGATACCCACGCTGCATGGACTCGCGGATTTGCCGTTTCTTTCTTTCCACAAGGTACAGCTTCATAGCCTGCCTAATAAATTCACTGCGGTTAGAGTTCTCCTTAGCTACGATACCGTCAACCTCCTCCAGTAAATGATCCGGCAAGCTAATCATGATCCTCTTGGTGTTCTGCACATTGGCCACCGAACAAGCACCTCCAAAACTTTTCCACAACCTTTAATACACATTATTGCAATAATAAGGCCCCTCTATACTTCAACATATCTATGTCAGCGATATATCAAATATGCTGTACGAACATGACGTACTTTAGCGTCTTTAAACCCGACCTAGCATTAATTCGAGACAAATGGTGAAATCCCTCTTTTTTTGCGTAAAAATGGCATTTGAAATTTTTCCCGAACGCTCATGCTGTCAAATTAAAGGATTTACGACGGATAGCGCCTTTCCATCCTTAAAATAGACACGCGGTACACGAGCGGCCAGCATGCAGGTGACCTCATAATTAATCGTATCGAGCTGCTTCGCAACCTCTTCTGCAGAAATCCGCGCATTGCCCTGCTCGCCAATGAGTACAACCTCTTCGCCTTGCTCAACGGGTTCTCCAGCTTCCGTCGCCGCCGCATCAAGCGCAATCATGCACTGATCCATACAGATCGTCCCGCGGACAGGAACCTTTACGCCACGAACAAGCGCTTGCGCTTTGCCTGTCAGCATCCGGCTAAAGCCATCGGCATAGCCAATCGGGAGCGTTCCAATCCGCTCCTCGCCCTGCGTCACATAACGAGCGCCGTAGCTGATGCCCCAGCCAGAAGGTGCATTTTTCACCATGACGATCTCTGTCTTAAGCGACAATACCGGCTCCAACTGCAGCTCATCATGGCGCACCTCATCCGAAGGGTAAAGGCCATACATACTAATGCCAAGCCGCAGCATATTGCCCGCAAGCTCCGGCGTATCCATGCCTGCAGCGCTGTTAGCCGCATGAATGATCGGAATCGGCAGCTTCTGCTGCAACACATAACGAACGACTTCCTGAAAACGCTCATGCTGCAAAATCGTATAGCTTTTGTCATGCTCATCCGCACGGGAGTAGTGGGTAAATAACCCTTCGACCTCGAGCTGGGGAACGGAAAGCGCCTTTTCAATAAAAGGGATAGCCGCATCCGCTCCAATGAGCCCAAGCCGTCCCATGCCGGAATCTACTTTAATATGAACCTTTAACTTATTATTAAAATGATCCTCATCCGGAGCTGGCAGCTTGGACGCTGCCTCTAATACATCCTCGCGAAACAAGGCTATCGTTATATCATGTTTTCTTGCAAGCCACAGCGCATCTGCAGCAACATAGCCAAGCACCAATATAGGGATGGAAATGCCTGCCCGTCTCAGCTCCAATGCCTCATCCAGAAAAGCGACCCCTAAATAATCTACTCCGCAGCTCGCAGCTTCCCGTGCGATTTCCACCGCTCCATGGCCATAAGCATTGGCTTTCACAGAAGCCATCAGGCGTACGTCCTCGCCCATATGCGCTCGAAACACGCTCAAATTGCGGCGCAGCGCATCCAAAGAAATTTCTACCCGTGTTGGGCGATAATACCCCTCCAAGTCGTTCACCTTCTCCTCATCCGGCAGCCCCATACATGAAGGCCAGTAAACATCAATAGTATTAATGTTATACGTTGCCGTCAGGACTGTCAATGAAATGACTGCCGGATTTGATTAGCACGTCTTGGAAATTCAGGGTTCTTCCTATTTATCGACGCCCGATTGCACGGATTGGGCAATTTTGATCATTTCGGTTTCTGGCAGCGTGGCGCTTGTCAGCCTGAACTGATCGCCTTCATAAGTCCAGCTGAGCGTTTGCTGCTCGGTTCCCGAGGTGAGCTCTCCCCACGTAAAGCCAAGATCCACCAAGGTGCCTGGGACAAGCGAGGCTGCTTGATCGTGAGGCTGAGTCTGAATGAGCGAGAAGTCGTAAACGCCTGTGTAACGAGTCAGTTGGCCAGGATTTCCAGCGAACTCCACATCACTGCTGTCTTTCCAAACGACACCATCCGGCAAATACGTCGGAGCCATTGTCAGGAACACGCCATCATCCGGCAGCGCGCTTGTCTCATTGGCTTCCTCATTTGCATTCGAGCTGCCGTCTGTATTTTGATCTGTACTCGCATTTTGATCAGTGCCATTGTTTTGCTCCGAATTGCCATCTGTATTGGCATTGCCAGAGATGCCTGTACTGCTGTCCACTTCGTTCTGCCCGCCTGCATTATTGTCTGAGCCAGATGCCTGATTATTGTCCGTGCCATTGTTATTGACATTATCCTCCGGAATTGCCGAAGTTGCTTGCTCGCCTGTGCCGCTGCTCGATGGGGTCGACTTCATATTAGCCTCTGTTTCAAATACACTCTTATCAAATTTGGAGCCAAATTCGAATGTATTGAACTGCACCTCGACCATTAGCGCAGCATTGGCATCGCTGACCTCAACATGGACTGGCTTATAGCTTGACTTGTCGAGCCAAATCTTTTGCCGCGCCAAAGATCCATTATTGTAATTTGCCATAACGTCGAAGACGTAGGCACTTTCTTCAGAAGCAAATTGGCGCGAGTTATCCAGCAAAATGCTCTGCACGAGCGTCTGGTACAAATAAACCTGACCTTGATTTTGCGGCCAATCGCTTTGGAAACGGAACACTTTATTGAGGCGTGGCGTCAGGACGAAAACGCCATCGTCATTGCGCAGTACAATTTGAGTAATGTCTTTTTCTTCATTAGTCAGCTTGATGCGGTAATATTGCGGCTTCTGGTAGGATACTTCAACCTTGTAGGTAAGCGGCTGTTGGCCCGTATGAAGTGTCATTGTCCCGCTTCCTTGATAGCTCTCAAGCCCATTTACTACCTTGTCCAGATCCTTCACCACGGACTCGGCATCCTTCGTCCCGCAGGCAGCCAATACGAGTGAAAAACATAATATCATTGCCGCGGCCCATGTCATGCGACGCATTAAAATCAACCCCTCTTCACAATGTTTTGCCATCTGATTCATGTGTATGAGGGAACTTGGACATTTATGCGGACTAGTTTGACAAGCTCACTGAGAAAAGCAATCTATGTTTCCCCCGCCATTTGTCGCGTTGATGCCCGCCTAAAGGCTAGTATGCTGAACGGACTGCGGTCCGTTACGCAATCTCGCGGAGCGCATTACAATAAGGACATAGACGAACACGGGAAAGGATGAACGTTATGAAAAAATTATTTCGATCAACGACGGATAGCAAGCTAACCGGTCTCTGCGGAGGAATTGGACACTGGCTCGGCATTGATCCTACTATTATAAGATTGCTTGTTGTTTTTGCCTCCCTTTTCAGCTGCGGTGCAGTCATTCTTGCCTACTTCATTGCGACGTTGGTTGTTCCAAAGGCTCCACATGGCAATTTCGGATTTTCTGATAACTACTAAAAATTAATTTTGAGGAGAGATGATAGAATGGGAATTTTACAACGTGTATTTAGTATGACGAAGGCAGCGGCCAATGAAATGTTAGATAAAATGGAAAACCCGGTGACGATGCTTAACCAGTATTTGAGGGATCTGGACGAGGACATTGCAAATACTGAACGAGAGAGCTTGCATCAGCAGGCGCAAGAGCGTGCTTTTCTGGCAAAGCTTTCGGAGCTGCAGCAACAAGCCGACTACTATGAAAGCAAAGCAGAGCAAGCGGTCGCAGGTGAACGCGAGGAAGAAGCCCGTGCTGCACTTGAAGCAAAACTGGCTTATGCCGATCAGAAAGAAGAAACTACAAAGCTGCTTCAGTTGGCCAAGCAGAGCGCGTTTGAGCTCGGTCTTCGTCTGGAGTCGCTGAAGGAAGAGAAAATTCGGCTGCATGAAAAACGCAAGGAGCTCGTGCTGCGCATGAAAAAAACAGATGGAGCCGCTGGCTATTCATCAGCGGATTCCTTGCATGGAAGCTTCGCTTCCAGAGGTTTTGACCGTATTGAACAGAAGCTGATGGAACGGGAAGCTCAGCAGGAATTGTCCAAAGCTTCATATGGCCTGGATAGTGCCCCAACGGGAAATGCAGAGCAAAATGCGCAGCAAAGCGCAAGAGTAGAGGAAGAGCTGCAACGGTTATTGCAGAAGAAATCCGTCAGCTAAGCGTAAACGGCTGTCGCCGTCCTCTGGCGGCTAAGCTATCGTTTCGAGGATGAAATATAAGAACAGGAGCCACTCATTTAGCAGCAATACTGCTTTCTGAGTAGCTCCTGTTCTTTTTTTCGCACACCGTCCGTTATCCTCTTGAGCGCCTCAGTCTCTTCCGCAACTGCTCATAGCTTTGATAGATCCACTTGGACTCCTTCGTAAGCAAAGGGCCGAGCACAGCAAGAATTAAGACGTACAGCACCGCAAAGGATTGAATGGAGGCCATTAAACCGCCCGCTTTGCCGATGTTCGCCATAATGATGGAGAACTCGCCTCGGGAAACGAGCGTAAAGCCTACATTAAGCGATGCCTTTGGCGAAATGCCTGAAATACGGCCCGCCAGCATGCCTGCTCCCAAATTGCCAACCAGCGTCAACAGTACCGCGATCAGCGTCATCCCTACCGCGCCGCCCAAAGAGGCGGGCTCAATGGTTAGACCGAAGCTAAAGAAAAACAGCGCCCCGAAAAAATCGCGGAAGGGTAACACCTGCTGCTCGATCCGCTTCACATGCCTGGATTCGCCAAGTACAAGCCCGATCATCAGCGCTCCGATTGCTTCTGCTACATGAAGCGTTTCCGAGAAGCCGGCAACAAGAAACAGCAGCGTCATAATCATCAGCAGAAACAGCTCTGACGATTTAATATTAAGCGCAAAATCAATATATTTAATAATTTTCCTGCCCACAAATAAAAATACAACGATAAAGGCAAGCGCAGTCAAAGAGATTAGCAAAACGCTCCAAAAGGAAGATGCGCCGCTCAAGATGAGCCCCGTCAAAATCGATATGTGTACCGCAATAAACAAATCGTCAAACATGATCATACCCATAATGATTTCTGTTTCCGGGTTGGCGGTTCTCTTTAAGTCGACCAGCACCTTTGCCACAATAGCAGTGGAGGAACTGGTCATAATGCCGCAAACGACTAGCGTTTCTTTGATGGGCAAGTCCGTAATCCAGCCAAGCAGCAGCCCTGATAGAAAATTCAGTGCGACATAGAAGGAGCCGCCTACGATTATCGCTTTACCTGATTTCAACAGCCGCGCTACCGAAAACTCCAGCCCTAAATAAAACAGCAAAAATAAAATGCCTAAACGTCCCATAAATTCGATAAAGGAGGAGCTCTCAATAAACCGCAAATCAATAATCCAAAAATGCGGCGCATGCGGTCCCACAGCCATCCCGATCAAAATATAAAAAGGAATAACCGAGAAGCGAAGCTTCGCTGAAAGCAAGCCTGTCAGCGTAATGAGCGCCAGTGCCATCCCGACTTCAAATATGAGCGTCTCCATGGGCTAAAGTGCCCCATTCAGCAAAAGTTTTTTTAATTGGTTCAGTTGAATGCGTTCACCTGCCACGACTAATGTTACGCCTGACGTAAACGCGTATTCCGCTCCAGGATTAATATGCTTCGTCTTATCCTTCTCTACTATGGCCAAAATGGTCGCACCCGTCGTTTTGCGGATATCCAGCTCCCCAATCCGTTTGCCAACGCATTTAGATAAAGGCTCCAGCCGAATCCATTCGATAACTAAGCTATCTAGCGCTATTTCCTGATTTTCCAGAAATTTAGGCTTATAGGTGATGCCTGCAATGATAGCCGATACAACTCTGGCTTCCTCGTCATCAAGTGTGACCATTGACCGCATCTCATCAGGCTCATCTGTGTCCATATGAAAAATATCCCTTCGTTCATCATTATGAACGACGATAACCAGCTGCTCCCCGCTGCGGGTTCGCAGGCTGTATTTTCGGCCAATACCGGGCAATTCGGATTCTCTAAGATCCACTTACAGCTCCTCCTTCCCTGGATAATTGGTTAGCAGTGAACTTAATTGAAGCGAGAATGACACGCATGGGGCCCGATGGTGTCGCTACAGTGATAGACTCGCCTAGACGTGCCAAAAGCAATTGCCTGCCAACAGGCGACAGAAAGGAAATGAGGTTTTCGTCTGGATTGGCCTGCTCAGGCAGCACGATGGTAAAGGAATCCAACGCTTCATAATCAGGATATTCAATCGTAATATGGCTGCCAATAAGCACCATGGATTGAAGTTTTTCTTCCATTAGCACGTCCGTTTCCGAGAGAAGCTCTTGCACGGCCTCCGTATACAAGAATAGAAATTGTTCCATCTCCATACGCTCTTTCCCCGGCATAACAAAATAGGCGTCGAGGAAGCGTTTCCTCTCGACACCTAACACGGCAAGCTGCGACACAAGCTGTTCTTGGGCATAGGACAAACCGATACTATGGTTCATAGTAGACCTCACTCCCTATGCGTACATTACTGATTTTGCATAAACAATAAACCGCTTTTTCCATGCTGTTCTCCTCCTAAAATAATATAAGGCCTCTGCGTCAGAGGCCTTATAACAAGCTTACCAAACAATTAATATATGTCCAGCAATTATTTAAATCTAATGGGACAAGCTATGCTGATGTAAAAAGGGAAAAGAGGTTGTACAGACTATTGATTTCGTATAAACTACAATTGATAACAATTCTCATTAAATGATTAGCAAGCAGAAAAGTGAACGCTAGCGCTAAGCTGTTGAAAAATATAAATGAAGAAGCTTCTTTAAAAAGGAGGACGCGAAAATGAGAAAACCAGCTTCCGTCCTGCAAGCGGACGGCGGTTACAGTTATTGGAAGAAACAGACCACTGAAGCAGAGTTCGAGCAGCAGGCCGCTGCTTTGAGCGAAAACGAAAACTGGCCTTCGGAAGCGAAAGCCATGATCGACCGAACCATCCATTATATGAATGAAAAATATGCGGAAGTCATGACCCGGCAGAAGCTGTCCTCCATCGCAGGCATGAGCCTATGGCATTACTCCCATCAATTCAAGCATTGGATCGGGCAAAGCCCCATTGATTATTTGAACAGCATCCGGATCAACAAAGCGAAGGAGCAGCTGCTGCATTCTAATTTGCGGATTAAGGAAATTGCCGAAAAGGTCGGCTTTGAGGATGAATTTTATTTCAGCCGTAAGTTTAAGAAAGCGGCAGGCATAACGCCAAAACAATATGCAGCGTGGACGAATACACGAATTGCTTCCTTTTCATTTCCCTATGCCGGACATTTGCTCGCTTTAGGCATTATTCCGTGTGCCGCACAGGTCGATCCGCAAAGGGACGTGCACCGCCATGCTTTTTTTCAGCATATTCCCTATCCGCTTCGACGATCCAAACGAATGGAGCCGGATTTAGTTGACTACAATCGCAGTGCGCTTCAGCAGGCTAGGCCCGAGCTCATTTTATGCGACGATATGGTGAATGAACAGATTATAGGCTCCATCGGCAAAATCGCCCGCACCGTCGTCATTCCTTGGCTTGAGCTAGACTGGCGGCAGCAGTTTAGGCAAATTGCAGCCCTGCTTGGCAAAGGAGAGGACGCTGCATGCTGGCTCGCGAATTATGATCAGAAGGCGGCTTATGCCGGGGAGCGGGTCAGGAAGCTTTTTCAAGGGGATACGATTTCAATTGTTCATCTCATGCAGGGACATATCGTTGTATATGGACGACGTAACGGAGGGGCTGTCTTATATGAGGATTTGAAATTAAACTGCCCTTATGACTTAGAAAACATATCGATTTTGCGTGAGATTAAGGAGCAGGAGATGCCTATTTTTACGGGAGATCGTCTGCTGCTTATTATTGATTCTGACCAAGCCTCTCAGCAAATGTGGCGGCAGCTTCAGCATAGCAGCGTATGGACAAAGCTTAAAGCTGTAAAAGCGGGAAATGTGCGGCGAATACAGGAATGCCCCTGGCTGGACTACTCCCCTTTTGCCCACAATCTCATGGTAGAACAGGTAGAAGAATTATTTAGAACGAACTAAACACGAATGTCCATGTTTTGCAAAGCGGCGGGAGCGTATAATACGTTTTGATCATTATAAGCCTGACCATTATTGTCAAAACGGAGGTTTCATCATGTATTTGCACCGTCATTCCTTCCTGTATATTGCTCTTGCTGCCGCTATTGTGCTGTTGTCAGCGTGTGGGAACAACTCAGGAAGCGGGCAGCCGTCTAGTTCGGCTTCTAACCCTGTCTCGACCGCTTCACCTTCCGCTTCTTCACCGGAGACTTCTTCCGATCAACAGCCGCTCAAGGTTACACATCCCTTCGGCACAACTGAGCTTCCAGCGGGCCCTGAGCGGATTGCTTCCATTAATTTGGAGGATATGCTGCTCGCTTTAAATGTACCGATGGTATTCGGAATGTCGATTGGCGAAGGCTATTATTTAAACGACAAACTTAAAGAGCAAGGTGCCACTTTGGAAATTTGGGGCGATAACCTGAATCTCGAAGCGATCGTTGCAGCTCAGCCGGATTTGATTATTGCGAGCACCGCGATTATGCAAGAAGGTTATGATAATCTTTCCAAAATCGCGCCAACCATCGTATACGATCGTGAGGATTGGAGAAATTCGCTTGCAGCTATTGGACAAGCGTTGGGTATGGAGGATCAAGCACAATCGGTCATCAGCGCTTATGATAAGCAGGCTGCGGATGCGAGAACAGCTCTGAACCCTATTCTATCGGAAGGCAAAAGTGCAGCTTTCATCCGCATGACCGCCAAAGATTCCCGAGTCTATTTCCCTAATTATATCGATGAAAAAACGCAAATCGAATGGCCAACCTATCCCGGCGTTCTATATAACGAGCTTGGAATAAAGCTGGATCCAACCGTTGAGAAGTGGCATCAGGAGCAGCCTAATTTTCAAAATGCGACGATTTCGCTGGAGATGCTGCCCGAATTGCAGGCTGACTATTTATTCGTTACGCTCGGTGGAGCCGGCAGCACGGACGAGGAAATTAAACAGGCGAAGGAAAGCTTCAGCGCGATTGAGCAATCCGCCGTGTGGAAATCGGTATCGGCCGTTAAAGCGGGCCATGTCATTTTCGTAAATGCAAGACATTGGATCAGCTCCGGCCCTCTAGCAAGCAGCATGAAAATGGATGATGTTGTGGCGGAGCTCGGTTCTTCTAATTAAATAGTTGAGCCAGCAAGCTATAAAAAATCCCGAGCATCCCCATTATGGAGTGTTCGGGATTTTTGCGTTGTAACTTTTAACTTAAATACAGCTTGACATGAATTTATTCTTCTTAATACACTATTTTTGAAATATATAATGTTTAAAACAAATAAGAAAGTGAGGTTTCAAGGTTCACATGACATCTCCACAACATAAAGTCCCAAAATACATGAAGCAGTTTGCTTGCATTGGTTCCGCCTGTGAAGATACTTGCTGCGCTTGGTGGGGGATCAGTATTGATAAACATACCTACACGAAATACCAATCAGTAACCAATACTAGCTTAAGGCGCAAATTGAAGCAAAACTTATCCATTAAACCGCAGGGCAGCGTTCAAGATTATGCTGAAATGCAGTTGAACCCGAATACAGGCGATTGTGCCATGCTTGATCATGGAATGTGCTCGATTCAATTAGAACTCGGCGAATCATACCTGTCCCAAACATGCCGAACCTACCCCCGTGTCATTAATCAGGCAGGCAATGCCTTGGAAATGACGGCCCAGCTTTCTTGCCCGGAGGTGGCCCGATTAGTATTGCTTGATGAGCAAGCGATGGAATTAGTAAACGTCGATTTAGCTCACATTGGCTCCGTTACCTATAAACATAAAGCAGCCGCTACTCTGGATCCGAATCGCCCGGAGTTCTACTTTCCTGAAATACGCGAGATGATGATGGAGATTATGAAATATCGGGAATTCAGCCTGCCCCATCGCCTTATTCTGCTTGGTGTGTTCTGCGATAATGTCAACTTGCTGATGGATGAGAAAAAATATAAGGAGCTGCCACATTTATGCGTTCAGTTCAGGGAAGAGGTTGCCCACAACGATGAGCTGCGCAGTTATAATGTGTATCCGCTAGATCCTATTTTTCAACTGCAATATTTGAATAATTATTTGATGGATATTTTGGATGATACGATATGGAATGCCCGCTACCGAGAGTGTATCCATGATTATAAACAAGGAATGACGCGAAATGGAAGTTCATTGGAAGCAATTGCGGGTACCTACGATTACTCTTACGAGCATTATTACAAGCCATTTATGGATCAGCATGCGCACGTTTTAGAGAATTTCATTTTGAATCATTTATATAGCCGGATGCTTGCGGAAATGCATGTGAACATCCCCGTTTTTGACAGCTATCAAATGCTCGTGGCCGAATTTGCCATGATCAAGCTGCATCTTATCGGCATAGCTGCGCACCATCAGCAATTAACCGAGGAACTGACCGTAAAGCTCATTCAATCTTATACTAAAAACTATGAACATACCGCGCTGTTTCTTAAAAACATCCTCGATGATTTTAAAAAGCAAGGCTATCATACGCTAGGCTATATGAGCCTGCTCATTAAAAATGACTAAATAAAAAAGTTCCGAACCTCCACTGATAGGGGTCGGAACTTTTGTTATTTAGAGGCGACTCTCCAGCGGATCATAACGCACAAAAACAGGAAAATAGCGCGGAGCCATCGTAAAGCTAAACTGCTGCTCCGTATTGTCCTTATATGTAACCGTGTAATTACCATGGCCAGTATCATAAACAATTTTTATAAAAGTAAACTCGCTGCTCGCGTAATGAGAGCGAACATAGTAATGGGAAGCTGCCTTAGCCGCATTTTCCTGAAACAAGCTCGTATTAACGAGTAAAATAAGCAAGGCCATTATGACGATTAAAAAAAGAATAAAACGCTTGTACTGCATGTTACTCCTCCGCTTAAGCTTATGTAACAATTACGTGAACATGCTTGAAATATCATTCCATTGCGAGTGGTCAGGCAGCTTCTGTGCTCCCCAATATTCAAGAAACATTCGAACAATCTCGCCTTTATCCGTCGTTTTGTAATCATAGTGTTTGAACGAATCATCGGCATACACGAACCGGATTTCCACAACGAAGCCGCTCATGCCTTTCCCTTCGGTTGCAGCCTGCAAATAGATGCTGTTTTCCAGCGGCAAGCTCGGCTCAAGCACGATAAAATCCTCATAATCCGGTTCAAATCCATATATGATATCCGTGATAACCGACATATTAATCTCTTCTTTCTTAAATTCCCCATGATCCGTGATCAGCTTATATGTAAGTCCTGCATTCCCCATAAAAGCACCTCCCAGCCAAGGCCATTATGCCCCGGAACTCAAAAAACATGATTTCACAATTGTATCATACGGCTATAACCCGATAATATCAGTCTGCCGACTGATTATTTGCCTCAGCTATGCCAATAGAACTAGCTTCATCGTAAGGTTTGATAGTTGACAATGGCACACGGGCTATTTAAAATGAGAAGCAACCATGTGTAACCGATTACACATCACATAATCAAAAACAAGAGGTGTTCCTATGTCTCAAGCAAAAATTACCGTTATTGGCAGTTTGAATATTGATATGGTTACAGAAACGGATGTGATGCCGAATCAAGGGGAGACGTTGATTGGCAACGCTTTTTCCAGCTTTACAGGCGGAAAAGGTGCTAATCAGGCAGTCGCCTGCGCAAGACTTGGCGCTGCAGTTACAATGATCGGCTGTGTCGGCGAGGATACGATGGCGCAGCAGCTAAGGGACGCGCTTGGAGCTGAGGGGATCGATATGCAATATGTGAAAACGGTTCCTCATCAAGCTACCGGCATCGCTGCCATTACCGTCACCGAAGGAGACAATCGCATTATCGTTATTCCAGGAGCAAACCACTGCTTGCTTCCAGAAGATGTCCTTGCACTGAAGGATGTCATCGCTGCCTCAGATATGGTCATGCTGCAGCATGAAATCCCGCTTGAAACGGTCGAAGCTTCCATTAAGCTCGCGCATTCACTCGGCGTACCGGTTATTTTGAACCCGGCGCCTGCTGTGAGATTGGCGGAGGAATTGCTAGCCCAGCTGCATCTCATTACGCCAAATGAATCTGAGCTGGCTATTGTGACAGGTTTAGAGCGCCAGACTACGCCGGAATCTTTACTGGAGCAGTATCCGCATCCAATCGTAATGACAGCAGGCAGCAACGGCGCTTATTACAAATCGGCGGATGGGACGCAAGGACATGTAACGGGACATAAGGTCGAAGTTGTAGATACGACTGGTGCAGGCGATACGTTTAACGGTGCATTGGCTGTGAAGCTAAGCGAAGGAGCCGCTCTAGAGGAAGCTGTCCAGTTCGCGGTTGCCGCAAGCGCACTATCCGTCACCAAGCTAGGTGCCCAAAGCGGAATGCCGCTCCGCAAGGATGTCGAAGCTTTCATCCAGCAAGCATCACACTAAAGCTCACTATTGAAAGGATCTAGCCCCTATGACCACGATCAGAGATGTCAGCAAGCTGGCTGGCGTATCGGTTGCCACTGTCTCTCGGCTGTACAATAAAAGCGGATATGTAAGCAAGGAAGCGGAAGCCGCCATTCAAGCCGCTGCCGAGAAGCTCAACTACAAGCCTAATACGATTGCCAGAAGCCTTGCGGGCAAAAAAACAGCTGCAGTCGCCTTAATGGTACCCGACATTTTGAACCCTTTTTTCCCGGAAATTGCCCGTGCTGCTGAGGATGCAGCCGCATCCCAAGGCTATACGCTCGTCCTTTGCAATACAGACAATAATCCCGACAAGGAAAAAAGGTATATTGAAGCGTTAATCAATAAACAAATTGATGGCATTATCGTTTCCTCTTATACGATTTCACCCGAGCAGATTATTGCCTTGCAAAAACGGTCGATTCCGATCGTCGTCATTGATAAAAGCTTTCCTGACCATCCAATTGTTACGATTACAGCAGCTAACCGCTATGGCGGACAACTCGCCGTACAGCATTTGCTGGACGCTGGCTGCGGCAAAATCGCCCATATATGCGGGCCATCGCATGTGCATTCTGCACGTGAGCGGACGCTCGCTTATGAGGAAATGTGCTCTGACCTGCCGTGGTTTACGCCTAGCCTAACCGCATTCGGCCACTTCAGCGTTGCAGGAGGCTACGAGGCAATGAAAAATATTTTTCGCCAGCATCCCGATGTGGACGGCGTATTCGCCGGCAATGACCTTATGGCCGCGGGAGCGCTTAAGGCGCTGCATGAGCTCGGCGTATCCGTCCCCTCCCAAGTGAAGCTAATTGGCTTCGACGGTGTTCGAATGGATATGGTATATCCTGAGCTGACCACCGTTTCCCAGCAAATTTATACGCTCGGCAGCACCGCTATGAACTATTTAATTCGCCTAATCAACAACGAGCCGATCGAGCGCTGCAACTATGAGCTGGAAGTAGCGCTGCTCCAGAAAGCTACGACCTAATTTCGGTATGCTGATTTCCGTTTACTGATTTCAATTTGCTGATATCAGCACAGATGAACCTTCGACTCCGCTTGTGCTGCTTGCGGACCTCGAAGGTTTTTTCATACATCCGTTAAACAGGAAATTCAAGGAATGGTATGGCATAATAAGAGATAACCTGGTGCCTCTGATTACTATTTTTTTTACAGGGGGAATTTACGATGCTTAGATCCATCTTTGAAACAGAAACGCTAGAGCAGCTGAACGAAGTCATTCAAGCGGCTCCGGTTATGGACGAGCTTCGCGAGCTGCTCATTGCCGAATATCATCGGCTTTTTCATTATGCCAACATCAAGCAGTGGAATGAGCTTGTACGTGTATGCGAGGCGCTTGCTATTACTGGCTGGGGAGCTTCTTTGACACCCGTAGAGGCAGTTGCGGAAAAATGGATCAACGGCTCCTTCTACACCGAGCTGCGCACCCGCACCTTCAAGCAGATCGAAGGCTCCTGCAAAGGCTGGAGCAAGCGGCAAGACAGCTTCGTCATCCATGAAGGCAGCGACAACAACGATTATGGCATTGCCGCCTTTGCTTCCCAGCGCAATCTGCTGCCGAAAAATCCGCTGCGCCTCGTCCGCTCCGGCAACTATCAGCTGTCAGCCAAGCCTTTCATAAACAGCCTGAGCGAGCTGCGGAGCGCACTGGATGAACATATGCGTCAGCAGCTTTACGGCGATTCTTTTAGCTACATCGGTATTTATTGCTTCTTTAGCCATCATGATGATGCCGAGCGTACGCTGCAGTATGAATATTTTCACGAGCAAAACGATGTTCCGGACGGGTTCGAGCAAGGGTATTACATAAAGCCGAAATTCGCTGTCGGCAAGCTGGCTTCCCGCAAGGGCGAGCTTAAACTAGAGGTGACCAGGCATTTTACGAGAGCGGAGGGAGAGCTGCCTTTACAGGAGCAGCAGCAGCTGTTTAAAGCGGATCTGCTCGTTATTGTGGACCTGCTGGAAGAGAAGCTGCGCAAGAAAAAGCTGAGCTACCGTGTAGATTTATTAAAGGAAGATTTAATTGATATTTTGGAAAAATGGACGACGAGGGGGAACGCTACATGAGCGTAAACCGTACATTAATGACGCAACTACAGCAATTCGCTTCCGTATTTGGAAGGCATGACATTGACCTTGGCGAGGTTTATTATCATGATGAGCCGCTGCCCGTTCAGGAGCCGCTTCCACTTGGAGAAGCGCTGCGAACCTTTTACAGCTGTATAGAATTGCAGGAGCATCCGATGATTGGCGGTGTTCTGGCCGTGCAATTTTTCCGTTTGCCGGAGCTGGAACGGGCGCAGCAGGGCTGGCGCTGGATTATGACGGCTTCCGGACTCGCTCCTGATCCGAAATGGCCGGATGGTTGGATCGTCTTCGCCGATTACAATGGCGATGCGCTTATCGTTGATTCGGCCGATCCGCAAGGGCCGGTATACGGCAGCATTCAGAAGCGGCATTCGCAAATCGCTGCCTCACTGTCCGACTTTTTCGCCATGACCACTGCATTGATGAAGGTCGAGGAAGAGGAATTTGAGCTCGATGCTACAGACGAGGATTCCGAAGTAAAGAGCGAGTTTATTGAACGCGCAATGGAGCTTGCCCCGGCGATTATAGGACGCGAGCATGGACAGCAATATTTGGATTTTTTCTTTAGCTAGCGATTGATTCGGCTTGTAAAAAAATAACTGGCCATGTACCGCGTTGTGATTTGCGATGCATGGCCGGTTATTTTCGTTTCGTAATTCATTAGGAACGCATTCATTAAAAACGCATCCGTTATAAACGCATCCGTTATGACCGCTCCTGCTCCTTGATTTCCTTCAGAAAAGCTTTCAGCTCCGGATTCGCTGGTGGGTCCTGTAGCTCCATGCTTCTCAAGGCGTCCACAGCAATGCGCAGCACGGCATAATTGCGGTACCAGCGATGGTCGGATGGTACGATATGCCAAGGCGCGTGCTTGCTGCATTTTTCAAACAGCTGCTCGTAATAGCCCTGATATTGTTCCCAGTATTTCCGCTCCTGGAGGTCCGACGGGTCAAACTTCCAATTTTTCGAAGAATCCTCGATTCGGCTTTTCAGCTTCTCCAGCTGAAACTCCTTGGAAATGTGCAAAAAGATTTTGACAACCTTAACCCCGCTATCCGCAAGCAGCGACTCAAAATGGTTAATATGCTTAAAGCGCCGCTTTGCCTCTTGGTCGGACACTGCACCATGTACCCTTGTAATCAAAACATCCTCATAATAAGAACGGTTGAAAATCGCGATTTGGCCCAGCTCCGGCACGTTGTTGTGCGCCCGCCAAATAAAATCATGCCGCTTCTCCACATCCGTCGGCGCCTTGAAGCTGTGAGCGGACACGCCCTGCGGGTTCAGCCCGGCAAACACATGCTTCGTTACGCCATCCTTCCCGCTGCAATCCATCCCTTGAATGACGAACAGCACCGCCTGCTCCTTCGCAGCCGCGAGCTTCTCCTGAAGCTGCTCCAATTCCTCCTTCAGCTTCAGCGCTTCCTTCTCCACCTCTTCCTTATGGTTAAAGGAACCTTTATCCTTTGGATTGATGCTGCTCAAAACAACCTTTTTATTCGCCATCTGCTCATGGTTTTTTGCCATCTGCTTCACGCTCCTTATGTACCAGTATTCCACTTTGTGCCAATCTTATCAATCTTGCACCTATCCAATATCTTACCCTGTAATTGAATTTTTGATAGACTTCACAGCGCTAATGGATTCCACACCTTAGTTATGCGTTAATGGCCTGCAATAGCTGCTGCTTGTCCAGCCATGATTGTACATGGGCAAGGAATCGCCTCGTAGCAGGCGAGCAAAACTTCATAGAATGGACGGCGATGCCAAGCGACCGAAAGCTTGGTTCTTCCAGCTCCATGACGTGGACATGATGCTTGCGCCCTTCAATTACGAGCTCGGGCAATATGCTAATGCCCAGTCCCTGTTCAACCATGGCAATAATAGCCGCATCATCACCCGCCTCAAATCTGACGTTTGGCGTAATCGCCGCCTTCTTAAGCACACGCCGAACGTCATGATCCGAGCCCGCTTTAGGAATAATGAAGGGTTCCTCTGCAAGCCGTGCAAGCGGAAAAAAAGCGGCTCCGCACATCGGATGATCCTGGGGCAATATGCACAGCATCCGATCTTCTTTTAGTGGGAACACCTCCAGCTTGTCACTCGTGGGCAAAGAGAAGAAACCGCAGTCGATTTGCCCCTCCTCCAGCCATTCCTCAACCTCCTGATAATCTCCCTCCATCAGCTTAAATTCAATTTGCGGATAATCGTTCAGGAAAGCTTTCACCATCCGCGGCAGCCAGTGGACGGATACGCTTGTGAACGTGCCGATACGAATCGTACCAGCCTCCAGCCCCCTGATTGCAGCGATCTCTTCTTGTAATCGAACATTGGCTTGCAGCACCTCGCGCATCGGCTGCAGCAGCCGCTCGCCTTCCGCTGTCAATTGAATGCCCGCACGGCTGCGCTGCAGCAGCCTAAAGCCGATTTCACTCTCCAAGCTGTTGATCGCGTGGCTAACGCCCGATTGGGTAAAACCGAGCGTTTCCGCCGCCTTCGTTAAACTGCCAAGCCGCGCAACCTGTACGAATATTTCATATTTATTAATGCTCATCCTGCGTCTCCTCTATTTACATGAGCATTTCTCATGCTTAAAATAAGAAATCCTCGTTATACTTATATATCAAACCCCAGTATACTAGGTTTCGGCCCATAAGCCTATTCTATTAAAGTCGGAGAAGATAAATCTCATGAAATCTAGAAACGCCGAATTACTCATCGTGCTCGCAACCGTATTTTGGGGCTGTTCTTACTTATTTATGAAAATAGGGCTTGAATCCATTGCTGCATTTAATTTAATTGCCCTGCGCTTCGGACTCGCCTTTCTGCTGACGTCTCTTCTCTTCTGGAAATCGCTGCGCAAGGTAGATTGGCGCACGATTAAATATAGTGCGATGCTCGGCTTCCTGCTATTCGCCGTTTTTGCCTGCATCATGTTCGGACTTAAGACGACTACGACGTCTAATGCCGGCTTCCTCGTTAGCATGACCGTCATCTTCGTTCCGCTGCTGTCGGTTCTGCTGTTCAAGCAGAAGCTTGCTCCATCCATGCGGCTCAGTGTTGTGCTGGCCCTTACCGGCATCGCGCTGCTGACGCTAAAACTGCCATTCAGCATCGGGGGTGGAGATATCCTTTGCATGCTGTCAGCTGCTTTTTATGCCCTTTATATTATATTAACGAACTCGGCGGCGAAAGCTTCAAACACGCTGAATCTGGGCATTTTACAGCTAGGCTTTGCGGGCGGTTTTGGCTTAATCGGCATGCTGCTGTTTGAGACCCCGACTTTGCCGCAAACGCCTGCCAGTTGGGGCGCTGTGCTTGCGCTAAGCCTTTTATGCAGCGGCTTTGGCTTCATTATTCAGCCCATTGCCCAAAAATACACGACACCAACGCGAACGGGGCTTATTTTCGCCTTGGAGCCTGTGTTTGCGGCAGCCGTAGGCTTTTGGTTTGCACATGAAATTTTGCCGCCGCAGGGCTATGTCGGAGCAGCGCTCGTGCTGCTTGCTGTCGTCGCCTCCGAAATAAAATGGCATCGGATTACGAAAATTGGCCGTTTCGACCTATAAGCCTGCATTGCTATTTATGAATTCATCCATTCATAATAGATAGCAGAATAGGAGCGATCAACGATGAACAATCAAAGGAATTACAATAATAACAGCAGCTACTGGGAGAGCTATCAACGATTTTTCCCTGCAGAAATACAGCTAAAAGAAAACAACCTGCCTACTGAAGAATGGTGGCAATGGAATAATGGTGAAATTCACTTAGATCGTTTGCTCGCACCCGAAAGTCCGCTCAAAATTGTACTCGTGCATGGCGCTGGAGGCAATGGCCGTTTATTCGCCCCTTATGGCAAGATGCTGCAAAAGTACGGCTATGAAATGCTTGCACCGGACCTTCCTCCCTATGGGCTCAGCCAATTAAGCCCTCCCTCCAAATCGATTCGTTATGAAGACTGGATTCAGCTTTTAGTTGATTTAGTTGAAAGCGAATATAAACGTGATGGCAAACCTATCGTACTGCTCGGCGCCAGCATTGGGGGCATGCTCGCCTATCATGTTGCTGCCCGTAGTCCATATGTGCAAGGTCTAATTGCTACAACCTTCGTAGATACTAGTGACGCTGCTATGCGCCTCCAGCTTGCCCCTAATAAATATGTAGCGGTGTATGGCAAATGGCTAATGGATGCATGCCCAATTTTACTAGATTCATTTCGGCTGCCTGTTTCCAAAGTATCGCGCATGAATCTAATAGCCAACCATCCTGAATTAGCCCAGCTTATTATGGAGGATCCCCGTGCAGCAGCAACCCGTGTGCCTCTTAAATTGCTAAGAACTTTTCTGAACATGACACCGGAAGTGCAGCCAGAAAACTTTAATTCCTGTCCTGTACTGCTGGTTCACCCAGAAGCCGATCCCATGACCCCGTATGCTTTTAGTGAAAGCTTCTATAATAGATTGGCTTGTCCGAAAAAGCTGGTGTTGCTGGAAGGAGCCGGACATTTTCCGATTGAACAGCCAGGACTTGAACAATTAAGTGCTGCTGTCCTGCAGTTTCTCGCTAATCTTGCCTCATCAACCGCCAAATAACACAACTCGCACCAGCATCTCCCATGTTTATTCAATAAAATTTGTATAAATAATTATATTATTAGTATAATGTTTTTCGCCCTATAAACCGATAAGTATTCAAGCAGCTTCCTTTTTTTCACTAAAAGAGAGTTGTTTACAGCAAATACTATCCCACAGCACTAGAAAGGAAGATTAAGTAATGAATAAGCTTCACCTTTTTACAAAAAAGAATGTTTGCATGCTTTTTATTCTCACCCTGCTGTTTACTAGCTTCGGCACAGTAACAGTACCGACAGCCGAGGCAGCAGCAAACGCCAGCGGTTATGTTTATTACACATCTGACCAAGACCTGTTCCGTATTAAAACAGATGGCACTGGTGCCGCTCTCATAATGGAGGATTTTGACGTTCCTGGTACTGCACTGAATCGCGGTGGCAACTATTTGTATTATTTGTCCTACAGCGGATCAACTACGCTGCTGCGTTTGCCGATCGACGGCACAGCAACCGAAGATGAAGTATTTTATAACGATGTGCTGCACTATTCCATTGTAAATGGAACGCTTTACTACATGACAAGCGCTGGGAAAATCTATTCTGTTCCTGCTAATGCTGCTGCTGTATCGGAAGCAAAACAAATCGCTGATAAAGCTGATACAGACTTTGAAGAATTCAAAATCATTGATGGAAAAATCTATTACAATACCGTGCGTAATGGTCGTTCCACATGGGTAGCCTCCAAAGCAGTTACAGGCGCAGGACAAGTGCAATACATTGCAGCGGGTGCGATTGAGCAGGATCACCATATCCAAACAACTGCTAATTCCGTCAATATTATTGTCAATACCAAGCCGGAAGAACAAATGTATTCGCTTGATTGCATCGTGCTTTATAGCGTTCCTAAAAAAGGCGGCGCAGCTAAAGCCCTTAACTTAAATGCTCCAATTGATGCAAATGCTGCATATTCCGGTATTTGGGCAACAAATACGTACTACCTCTTCAACAAAGGCATTCGCCTTGATTCCGAAGGGCATTTCAACTATAACACCGGTAAAGGCTACCTCTTGAACACAAGCGGCAAAACCTTCTCCCTGCACAGCACAGGCGTCTATGATATTGCAAATGTAGGCACAGACAAAGTGGCTTTTATTGATTCAGCAGACAAAGGTTATGTTGCCACGATAAAAAACAATAAAGTTACCAGCAAAAAAAATCTTAACATTTCTAAGCTTCATTCCGTATACAACATTATGTCAGGCGGAAAAATCGCTTCTACAATCTTTTTCGGTGACAATGCCAGCTATTTGCTGAACTCGGATTTGTCGGTTCAAAAAATACCTGGATTGAACTGGGACTATATGCAGCTTAGTGAAGACGTTGATGGCATTTACTACATCAATGACGACTCTAAGGATGCTGGCTACGGGCAGTTATTCCAACTGAGCAGCAATGGCAAAACAGCATCCAAGCTTAGCGAGCAATCGATCAGCCGGGTTCTGCTTGTTGCTAAACAATAAGCTGCTATTTTTTAGTCCTAATAGGTAAATCCACTTTTTTAAAAAAGAGGAGCAGAATTTTAAAATCTGCTCCTCTTTTTCCTTTATAAAATGCCTGATTTTTTTACCGTTTAATCTGCTCAAGAATTTGCGGATCTTTAATTTTTGTATCTTGTGCAAGCAGAACAATTTTGGATAAAATCTCTGCTGTCTTTGGATCTTCATCTATAAACGGCAGAAACAGCTTGCCGCGATGCTGGGAATGAACCGGAATAATGGCAATGGCACCAGAAGCCTGTTTATATACGATACCGCTGCCCAGATGAACGCTGTATTCACCTAATTGACCTGCAATTAAAGCATGATTGCCTTCCAATCTTACATTGTCAATTTTGAGCAAGCGCAACGATTCACGAACGATAGCTTGGCGAATTTCAATCGTTGTTAGACTGGCCTCAGGATCTACTCCGCCCACATGCGCCACACTGACGACTAAATCCACATCACGCATCACTTCAGAGAAGACGAGCGGCGGCACATTTTCAATATCAATCGGTTTATACGTATGGCGGTCAAAGAAACGGACGGTCTCGATCGTCGGGCATTCGACATCCGATGGCGAGAACCAATCAGCAAGCGCATAAATGCTCGCAATGATATTTTCCTTGTAATAAACCTTCTGCAGCCCCTCCTCATAGCTTACCGTCCATAAACGGCTTTTCAGCAAGCTAACGGTTTTACGAGGCTGTACCTGGTGTCCATCATATCTGCGGGATATCGCACCACTAGCCAGTTCATCAGCATTCGGTATATACAGCTCCCTGAATACTTGTTTGAACGGCTGCTTCAACTGCCTATCAAACATATCCTTCTGGTACAAACTCCACTGCCCGCTATTTAGCAAATGCAGAGGATGGGCAATAAACAGCTCCTCGCCTTCGCCAACTTCATATGACCCCTCATCTGCTCCCAGCAGCGCCCCATTTTCAAAATAACCGAGCTTCCCATTGGCACCAAATACCAATGTTCTAATTAAAGGTGCAATAACCGGATTTTTCGCGAGCTTGTTAATCTCTTCCTTAGTGAAGAGACTTCCTGTTTCCATGGAGCGTTCAAGCTCCTTGCGCGCCCGCTTGTATTGATCGGAAAGCTCCGATTTAATTTGTTTTAACGTCTCCATGTATTCATGCTTTTTAAAAGCGGCCGGAACCGACTTAAGCTCCTTGTCTTTGCGGAGCAAACGGATTTCTGCTTTTCCTTCTTCATCAATAATAAGCTGTACCGTCACATCCTCGTCCAAAGCGACTGGATCAAAGTAATGCAGAAGCTCGTCTATTTTCCGCCCTTCCATATCCCAGGTTAAACGAACAACATCTGTATACCCTGCATTTCGGGCTAAATTATCCAATGCAATAGAGCTTGTTTTTGACTCTGTAGCTCGGCGCTGGGCTCCGAATGTTTTGCTTTCTTTAAGAAATTGCTGAATAAATTCATAACGCTCCAGTACATCACGCTGCTTGTCTTGCTCCAATGGAACTAGGCTATAGCACAGCAAATGATCTTTATTGCGCTTATCTGCTACTGATTTTTTCAAATCTGCAATCTTAAGCTTGCCCAGAACCGCATCGGCAAATAATTGAGAGCGTCTGTGATTGGAACCAGCCGAAATGTATTTTGCAGACTGATAGAGTTGATCAAACCGTGTCTCTCCCAGTTCTTTATAGGCCGAATGGAACCAGTTCACATCGAATGCGCCATCGTTGAAGTCCTCCGGCAAAATCGGAGAATAATGTGCTACAATCGTTTCTTTCTCCCCTGAAAACGTCTCATTAATATGAGCGTGAAAATACCAGGCTGCACTTCGCAGACCATCCCAGCCCAAATATTTTGCTATAATATCAACCCATTGCGGTGCATACATCGCTGCTTCAAGCAGTCTGACCTCGCTTATTTTGCTACCTTTAAGCAGCTCTTTCAATGTCTCCTCGTTTTCCCCCGCAGCAGGGTGGCATACTTTAAGCATTTGGCTGAACGATTCTTTCTTCGTCGTATCTTTGCCATAGCTATAAATGTAGCCCCGAACGAATGATTCTTTATCCAATCCTGTCAAAATACGAAGGAAATAAGAAGTCCCCTGAATATGTGAAATGCTTGTTGCGAGCTTGGTGACATCTGTCGGAAGATCACCGCGATTAAGTTCAATTTCCAAAATCCGCTCGATAATCCGATTTTTAATAGCTTCAATTGCTGGATATGAGTCTAAAACATGATTTTTCGGGCTAGTCATTTCCCTAATATAATTATCGCTTCTTGGTCTGGACATTAATAATCGAATAAGTTCATGTTCGGTCAGTATTTCCAAGCTGTACGCCCTTGCAAAATCCTCAATTCCAAGCAAATAACCATCGTATTCCTGAAGCGCAAATAACCAGTAATAAACTTCAAAATACGTTTTGAATGCATCATCGCTATGCAATTCAGACTTTTGCCAGCTTCGCCAGAAACTCGTCAATGCATTTAAAATGCCTTGGTATTCATCCTCTTTGTCATACGGAAAGCAGCTAATAATTAAACGCAGCGCATGATTCGACTTGTCAAAACGCTCCCGCTTATCACTATCTGAAATATAAGCGCCAATAATTTCATTGACCTGATTCTCATAATTCAATTGCTTATAAATCGCTTGCATTTCCGCCACCTTATTCATTGGATAAATGGCTTCAATCAGTTCCTTGCCCCAGTTCTCTATCACCTTAACGTTGGACCTGTACATTTCCCAGCTGTTCAATTCTCCCGTGCAGCAGCGATGCAAGAAATTGGCCAGACGATAAAACTCCAGCTGCATTAGCTCAAGCGGGCCAAAGCCGCTCGAATCCAAATAACTTCTCCATACTTCAGCAAGGGGGTACCGATCCAATACGGGTGTTGGATCTTCGGGATCATAGCGCCAGCTAGTGGTGGACAGCCTTGTCCCGAGTAGTACAGACTGTTTAGCCTCATAATAATCTTGAATTTCATACTCATGCTCCCGATACTCGTGCACAAGCTCAGATAACCCTTCCAGAAAACGCTGCATTTTGTCCACCGGCAACGTAAAATATTGCTTAACTTCATCCAACGCTGACAACGACAATGGTTCTATTTGCAAAAGCCGATCCACTTTCTCCGGAAGGTTGTACAAGCCGAAACCATTTGTTAAAGAATAGGTGGTCTCTTGCTTCAGCTTCGCTAGTAATAGCCGTTCCTTATCCGTTGGCTCAGTAAGGACTTCTACCTGATCCTGTAGCTCCGCAAACAGCTTTGCGTGCTGCTCGTCTTCCTTCAACTCAGTCAGCAATTCCAACGCAGCCAGACGCTGCAGCTCCACCCTACTTTGCAGCAGTTCCTTTGTTACAGCCTTAAGACTGGACGCTGGCTGATTAAGAAGGAGCTCAATGGCACCTTGGCGAAGCGCTCCCTTCTTAAGCTTTAGAAGAGCGGAAATGGAGGACAGCTCCTCCTCATTAAGTTGAAGCTTGGCAGCTTTACTAATCGCGATTTCACGATTGCTTGTACTTTTATCTGAAAGGCTTGCAAACAAAAAGCCTCGCTGTGCTCTATTTTTTAGATCGGGAAGGAAATACTTTAACAGCTCGCCCCGCATGCTAGGGCTCAATGTATCTTTAATAGCTATCATTTCAGCAATCATTTCATTGTCCATATCGTAAGCAATAAGATAAAGCATTTTACTTACTATATCATCGGCACGTAGCGTATAACTTCTCCAATCAAATACACGGGAGTTTCTCGTAATTTCCTTTTCATTCATCCCGGACAGCATCGTGGAAAATTTCAGGAAATGACTTTGTCGCTCCGATTTCTCTTCAAGCAAAGGCGTACTTGTATAGGTCAACGTATTGTCTCGATCCATATGCCATTCATAGCTGTATCCATAGGCATAATTATCAAGAAGCCAATACTGTAGTTCAAAATCTGTCTCATCAAGCCAATTTCTAGCAATGGCAAAACGCATCGCTGTATTGGTGCTCTGTGCAAGAACATACTGGGCAACCACTTTACGGTACGTTTCTTGACTTGCCATTAAATACGCGATCTTGTCTTTCAAATCATCTTCCTCATGAACAGCTGTCGCCCACAAAGCCATAAATACTTCATTTACGTTGCTGCTTTGCAGCCACTGCTCACATAGTGCCTTATTACTAAGAGACTGGGTTGCATAGCTTAGACATTGCTTCGCTACACGCGCATTAGCAGCCTCCAAATTCATGCCTGTCCACACGTCCAGCGCACGAACAACTGAACTAAAGCGGATTAAATTATTGTCCTCCACAATTTTCAGCATAAATATCATAGCCTCAATCGTACCCGAGTCCATTTGCTCGACAATACTTTGTCTGAGGCCTTCTTGCAGTCGGGCAGCAACAAGAAGCTCGCCTATCATATGATAAGCCCGCTTACTGTGGCTCAAAAATATACCGGAAATCATAGAACGGGAAAGCAGTGCGGTGTTATTGTCCCCATATATAATTTCTCTTAAATATTCAAATGTTTCTTCGTTGCCTCTGTCGATCTCATAGGCAATCATATCTGCTGCGGCAAGCATAAGATGGTTGTAATTCGAAAGAGAAGAATAATCCACTTTTGTTAAATAATCTTTTACATTGAATTTCGCCGCCTGCATATAAAAGAGTGAGATGCATTTCTCCATCACTCTTTCTGTATGTATTTCTAAATTTGACGTGCGGAATGGACGACGCAAATAACCATTGCTGTGCGGATACTCCACGCAATAGTTAACAATATAACGGAATACGGCTGCATAAGGATCATCAAACAGCTTGTCCATAATAATAACGAGTGGCTCAAACCAACTGCTATTATCATCTGCTGCTATTTGCGTCAACAGCTGCTTCAATTCTTTCTTCATGTCGCTGTCCATATATCTATTTTTAGCAGATTCAATTACTAGAACGGCAAGCTTTCGATAAGATTCATCCTTATATAAGGTACCCGCTTTATCCAGCATCTCTTTAAAATATTCCTTACCCGCTTCCAACTCCATATTGTAACAGCCTCCTGTATATCTAAAATGAATTATGAATCAATTTGGCTACCACATTCTACCTGCCAACATTGTAAATCGAATCAATGCGAGATCGTCTCCATCCTGTATATTTAAAGGACTATCCATTTGTTCGACTTCATCGCCATTAATGAATACCTTGTATAGTCCATCTTCAAACGCCAGCAATGCGGTGCAAAGCGCTTCATCTAAGCTCGCCCTTTGCTCATTATATATAGAGCCAAAACCGACTTTTCCCGTCTCGGCTTGCAGCTCTACATCACTTTGCGTCAAATATGGCACAAGCGGAACGTCCGTCTCCTTCTGATTGAATTTCTGAACATTTACAGTAATCAGGTCCGTAATTAGCGCTTTCAACGTATCCGGTTTATTTGCAAATGTCCACTCGAGACGATCTAAATAGCTTTTCTTCTTACCAAGGCTCTTAACCGTTATGTACACAATCATGACTGACTACCTCCGGATACTTATAATGTTCCCTGACTACCATAATAGTACCATAATAAGGAAAGGACGCCCTTCATGCCGTTAGGAGGAAATAATGAAATTTTCTCTAAACAGCTAGGACCAATTACACTTAAAAATACGTGACATAGACTATTTACACATATCGCAGCTAGAGAACACGATGCATAAACTTTTAATATTTCGATATCATGTATATTTAATTGCCCTTTAATATTTACGGCTTGCCAAAAGAGAACATAGGTTCTATAATTCATATTACAGGAACATACGTTCTTAGTCAATAAAATTCCAGCGTCTTCCTTCTGCTTTTGATTATTTGGATTTGTTAATTCATTAAAAAAAGAATGTTTGAGCCTCTCTTAGTTTGGGTATAACCCTCTATTGGAAACTTTGCCTTTATGCTCGATTGTTTTTTTATCATTTTCAGGAAAGCAGCTGGATTGACGCTGCTGAGCAGAGCGTGTTATTTTTAATTTTGACATGGAAACTTTTGGAGGGATTATGAATGATTGAGATTCGCTTATCCGTTGATTACGATGAATATGAAAATGGTGTTCGCATTTCCCAGCTTATTGAACAGCTCACTGAAAAACCGAACGCAGCTAATATTTCCGTCCTTACGATCGGCGATTGGGGACAAGCCTATGAGAACGGCCCTGAAGATGCCATCGAGTCACTCATTAAACACAAACATATTTTCACAGGACTAAGCAGCGTATTTCTTGGAGATATGGAATCAGAGGAATGCGAAGTATCCTGGATTAATCAGACAAACATCGCTCCACTGCTTGAGGCCTACCCTAATCTCCGTTCCCTGACAGTTAAAGGAAGCACCAATTTAAGCTTTGAGCCCCTCCAGCATGCAGCGCTTCAGGAACTGAAAATTATTTGCGGCGGATTGCCGAAAAGTGTAATTAAACAAATTGCTGGCTCCCAGCTTCCTGAGCTTCGCAGACTCGAGCTTTATCTCGGTGTAGATAATTATGGGTTTGATGCATCGCTGCAAGAGGTTTTGGCAGTCGCAAAACCAGAGCTATTTCCTAAGCTCACCTATTTGGGTTTGAAAAATAGCGAGATTCAGGATGAGATAGCCATTGCGATTGCTGACTCCCCAATTGTTGACCAATTGGACACGCTTGATTTGTCTTACGGTACACTAACCGACGTAGGCGCAGAAGCTCTCATAACGAGCGAGCGGGTGAAGAAGCTTAAACATTTAGATCTTAATTACCACTATATGAGCGAAAAAATGATTGAGCGCTGGAAAGCTACTGGTCTTTCTGTTGATCTTAGCGATGAACAAGATGCTGATGAGGATGACTGGCGCTATCCCTGCATTACGGAATAATGGCCGCTTCCGCTTCAGTACAGCCCTATTTGATAATTGGGAACCCGGGCAACAAACGTACACTTGGCCTACAAGCTGCCAGACACAAGCTTGGGCTTCCCCCCGCTGTCGTGCTTCCTTATTCGGATTTGCTGAAACGTTCTATTCATTTAGGTGAATTGATTCAGCAGATGGCAGCAAACTCACAACCCCTTGAGGGCAAGCCTATTATTATCCGGCTGGATGCTCCCGGGGAAAATCCACTTGTGGAGCGTGAATTAATTGCTTGGGGAGCAGAATTCGAGAGCAGCAGGAAAGATTTAAGCAGCGGTTTATCCGTTACTGCGGCCGAGTCATTGCGGCTTCCCGAACAATATGGAAGAATCCTTTTTCCAGGGCAATGGTACCTTGGCTACTGCCGCTTGCTGGCCGAGATCCGTGAAGCTGCACAGCAAAGTGATTTTCCTATCCGCTGGGTCAACGATCCGGCGGATGTTGCTGTTATGTTCGACAAGCGTCGCTGCCAGCAGCTGCTTTCACAAAATGGTGTTCCCACACCTGCTCTGCCGGCTCCTGCTGGCTCTATTCAAGATTATGAATCGCTGCTGGCGGCTGTTCAATCAAGCCGTATGAACCGCTTGTTCATTAAGCTTGCTTATGGCTCTGCAGCCTCAGGCATTATCGCTTATCAGCGGCATCCTGCAACCGGCTCAGAAATTGCAATTACAACGATTGGTGTAGAACAACATAACGGCGAACAGCTTTACTACAATTCTGGTAAATTGCGGCGTTACACCGATCATTCAACGATCCGCTTAATTATTGACTGGGTATGTCGTGAAGGTGCTCAAATTGAGCGTTGGATTGAAAAAGACAGTATCAATGGCAGCAGCTACGATATTAGGCAGCTTGTCGTTAACGGTTCCCCTTGCCATGCATTGGCAAGGCTAAGCCGCACGCCAATTACTAATTTGCATTTGCGCAATGAGCGGCTTTTAATAACAGATGACACGCTGCCAACTGAATTGAAAGAACAGGTTGAAGCTACCGCAGTATCCGCACTTGCCGCTTTCACTGGTTCGTCGGTCGCGGGAATTGATGTCCTTGTACAAAAAAAACGGGGCCGGGTCTACATATGCGATGTTAATCCCTTCGGCGATTTACTTTATCATGCCGAGCATAAGGGAATGAATACTTACGAATGGCAAATGTCTAGTTTAAAGTAGTAAAAGCTTACGTAGAGAGGATGCTCAGGATGATTGATATGAACCAGATCGTGGGCTCCCATGATATTGTCATGATTACGCTCGATACGCTGCGTTATGATGTAGCCAAGCTCGAAGAAGCCAACTGCCGCAACTTATGTGCAGATGGACCATGGGAGAAACGGCATACGCCTGGCAGCTTTACATATGCTGCACATCACGCCTTTTTTGGCGGCTTTCTCCCTACACCCGCCAATACAGATAAAGCATCGCATGTGCGATTATTCCATACCAAAAATACAGGCTTAAAAACACATCCCCATACGTGGCAGTTTGATGCACCTGATCTTGTAAGCGGCCTTGCCGAAGCAGGTTACCGAACGATATGTATTGGAGGCGTCATCTTTTTCACTAAGAAAAACAAGCTGGCAAAAGTACTTCCCGGATATTTTCAAGAAAGCTACTGGCGTATGACTTTTGGGGTTACCAACCCTCGTTCTACTGAACATCAAGTTAATCATGCTCTAAAGCTGCTGGAAAAGGCTGATCCCCATGAAAGATTGTTTCTGTTTCTAAACGTCTCAGCTATTCATGGGCCGAATCATTATTTTCTCCCTGGCGGATCACGAAAAGACTCCATTGAGTCACAGCGTGCAGCACTGAGATACGTAGACAGCCAGCTTGGCATATTGTTCGATGCGCTGCGAAGCCGCGGCAAAACCCTTTGCCTTGCCTTCTCCGATCATGGAACTGCCTATGGCGAAGACGGATATGACGGACATCGACTGGCACATGAGGTTGTATGGAACGTACCGTACCGTGAATTTATTTTATAATGAAAGAGGAGAGATGCCGGATGTCTATGCCAACATCACTAACGAGACCAGCGGATTTGCCGGAATGGGGCAAGCGCTGGTTCGCCTCCCCTTACCGCTCCTATCTTTATTCTTATCCGCATAAGACTGCTTATCGACCAATAACGCCGGCGTTGCCCCTTGATGAGCTCTGGAAGCACGAACCGGCTGATTATTATTTTTTATATATGCATATCCCTTTTTGTGGCGTGCGCTGCGGATTCTGCAATTTGTTTACACTGCCTGATCGCCGTACCCATGTCCATGAGCAATATGTAGACGCACTTGAACGCCAAGCTTTGCAGTGGGCTCCTATTATTACAGGAAAGCCTTTTTCCCGCTTCGCCATTGGCGGCGGCACGCCTACGCTGCTTGAAGCTACTCAGCTAAATCGGCTGTTCACAATTGCGGAAGATATTATGGGGCTGGATACATCGCAGGCTTCTATTTCCGTGGAGACCTCTCCCGATACAGTAAGTGAAGAGCGGCTGCAAATTTTAAAAGACCGCCGAACTGACCGAGTTAGTATTGGTGTGCAAAGCTTTATCGATGAAGAGGCCTCGGCGATTTATCGCCCACAGAAGCCTAAACTTGCTGAACAAGCTATTACGATGCTGCAAGCTTTTGATTTTCCATTGCTGAACATTGATCTGATTTATGGTTTGCCGGGCCAAACGACCGATTCATGGATTTATTCGCTAGAGAAAGCAATTAGCTTCTCTCCAGGAGAAATTTTCATTTACCCGCTGTATACGCGAGAGCATACTATTCTAAAGCCAGACCAAATTCAGCGCCAAGGCACCGATGCACGGCTGGAACTCTATCATATTGCATGCGAACGACTTAAGGCGGCAGGCTATAAGCAATTTTCCATGCGGCGGTTCGCTAAAGAAATAACGTTTACGCACAAAAACATTTTACCGTTTAGCTGTCAAGAGGAAGGCATGGCAGGACTCGGCTGCGGTGCGCGCTCTTATACGCGTGAAGTGCATTATGCATCCCGTTATGGCGTAAGTGCGGCGGCTACAAGAAGCATCATTGCCGATTATGTTTCCACAGAAAATTTCCAATCCGCGAATTACGGATTTATATTAAATGTAGCTGAACAGAAGCGGCGGTTTGTTTTAAAAGCGCTGCTTCACGCCGAAGGCTTGTTACTTGCAAGCTATTCAGAACGTTTCGGCAGTGAAGCACTAGCCGATCACTCCGAATTGGCTGAGCTGATTCAACTCGGCTTTGCGCAAATAATGGACGCCGGGCAAACCCTTCGTTTAACGGAGCTTGGCATGGCTTATTCCGATGCAATCGGCGATGAATTTATTTCTGGTGATATAAGAGAATTGATGGAAGGATACGAGCTGTCATGAAGGCCGTGCTGTATTATCGGGGATCGCTTTCTTCCTGCAACTATGACTGTCCCTATTGCCCATTTAGCAAAAATAAAGACAGTGCCGCTACGCTTCGCAAGGACGAGGAGCAATTGCATACGTTCATGGATTGGGTTCGGGAGCAAGGTCACGCCGGCCATGAATTGTCTATTTTTTTCAACCCCTATGGCGAAGCCCTGATCCATCGCTGGTATCGCGAGGCTATGATTGAGCTGTCGCATATGTCCCATATTTCCAAAGTAGCTGTTCAGACAAATCTCTCTACGAAGCTGGACTGGACAAGCCGGCTAAACCCGGAGAAAGCTGCTTTTTGGGTTACTTACCACCCTGGTCAGACGACGCTTAGCCAGATGCTGTCACAGTGTATGCAATTGTATCAACAAGGGCTTAATTTTAGCGTTGGAACGGTAGGGCTGCGGAGCGCCTTTGAGCAAATTGAAGAGCTTCGGAGCAGCCTGCCAGAGGATGTATACGTTTGGGTGAATGCTTTTAAAGATAAGCCCAATTATTACACAGAGGCGGAAATTGTACGGCTTGAAGCCGTTGATCCTTATTTTCTATGGAATACGAGAGATTATGATAGCTTCGGGCAACGCTGCTCCGCTGGCTCCTCGGTGTTTTATGTTCAAGGAAGCGGTGTTGTCAAACATTGCTACAAAGATCGGCGTATCATTGGTCAGCTCTATCGAGACGGACTGGAAGGCTTATCCGCAGAGCGGCCTTGTGGCATGAAGAAATGCGGATGCTATATCGGCTATATCCATATACCAAAGCTGGAGCTTGGAAGCATCTATGCTGATAGTCTGCTAGAACGAATTCCGGCGCATTTTCAGCACAAAGAAAAAGTAATCACTTCATAAAACAGGTTTCTGTTTTCCCTAGACTTTTCCTGTAAAGGAACTTGTCTATTTCTGTCGAATTATAACTAATATGATACTCAAAAACTATCCAAAAATCAGACTTTTCATTTATATCTTGCTATTCGCAAGTATTCTAACTGGACTGCATTTCGCTTGGAACGCAGCGCATAAGCCCCCTGTCCATCCTGTTGCTAAACAAGGTGTACTTGATTTGCGTAACTGGCATTTTACAGATGGGGAAACGATTCGGCTTAATGGACAGTGGGAGTTTTATCCGGATGCTTTTCTCCCACCTGAGCAATTTAATTCCATCCCTGCAGACAAAAGCTGGGCTGCCGTTCCTGCTGCATGGGGCAGTTATTCGGACAAAAATTCGAATCGTTCTGGCTTTGGATTCGGCACTTATCGACTCAGGCTTTTGCTGCCTGACAATAACGTTGACCAGTATGGAATGGAAATGATGGTTGTATCCAGCAGTTATGAGCTATTCGTTAACGGGCGTTCTGTATCCAAGCTCGGTCAACCTTCAGAAAATAAGCAAGAGCATGTGGGAAAGATGTATCCCCTTATCGCATCTATTACAGGAACACATGAAATGAATATTGTGCTGCATGTGTCCAATTATGATTTCCCTAAAGGGGGCGGCATTACCAAACCGATTAAGTTCGGGACGCTTGCTTCCGTTCAATATGAAAATAATTTTTTAATTGCTATGCAGCTTATGGTCGCAGTCATCTATTTGCTTCATCTTATTTATGTTGGTCTGCTGCCTTTGCTTGGAGTTCGGAAGAAAGAGCTTTTTTATTTTGCCATTGTGGTTTTCTGCATGATGACAGGCACGCTTCTTGATGACAACCGCTTGCTTACGATGTGGCTTCCAATCTCTTTACATTGGACTATAAAAGGGCTAATGATTGCTATGATTGGCGCATCCACGTTGCTATTAACGTTTTCTGCAAACTTCTTCGCTGTTTATCAGAAAGGCAAAGCGGTACGGGTCTATTTATTTCTATGCTTCCTTTATACGCTTGCCATTGCGATATTGCCATTCAATTATGCGATTACTCTTTCACCATATATGGCTGCTGCGGTTACCGTACCGTCTCTCTTTATTCTTATAATGATTCTGCGCCTGGCCCTTAAGGGCGAAGAGCATATGATTTTTCTCTTATTCGCAGCTATGAGCGTCGCTTCCAGCATTTTTTGGGGCTCGGTCAAGTTAAGAATAGCCTCGGATTTGCCTTATTATCCGTTTGATTTAATTTTTGCTTTTATCTGCTTTGCCTCCTTCTGGTTCAAACAATTTCTGCAAACAAGAACCGATTTGGAGCAGCTTGCTTTCAAACTGCAAAAAGCCGATAAAGCGAAAGATGAATTTCTCGCTAATACTTCTCACGAGCTGAGGAATCCGCTGCATGGCATGATTAATATGGCACAGACCGTATTGGCTAGTACTACCCATTCCATTAGTGAAGCAAGCAAAAACAATTTAATGCTGCTCATTACCGTAGGACGCCGCATGTCGCTGCTGCTTAATGATTTGCTTGATGTGACGCGTCTAAAGGATCGAGATATTCATTTGAATAAGGAAAGCGTCCGGCTGCAAAACATCATTTCCGGTGTATTCGATATGCTGCGTTATTTAACTGAGGACAAGCCTGTCCGGCTTGAAATGAATATTCCCCGTTCATTTCCTAAAATAATCGCGGATGAAAACAGGCTGATTCAGATCTTATTTAATCTCATCCATAATGCGGTTAAATTTACGAATGAGGGGATTGTTAGTGTCCATGCAGAAGCTATTGGCGATAAAGCCTATATCCACATACAGGACTCAGGCGTCGGCATAGAGGCGGACGTACAGCGCACTATTTTCCAAGCTTACGAGCAGGGCGATTCTAGCATGACGGCTATGAGCGGCGGAATTGGCCTCGGACTCAGCATTTGCAGGCAGTTAGTCGAGCTTCATGGAGGCAAGCTAACGGTATATTCGGTCCCTGGTAAAGGTTCTACTTTCACCTTCACCATGCTCCTTGACCCCCATTCAGCTGCTGACGAACCGGAATTTATACTGCCAAGCGCAGTTGAAGCAGCCGTATCTGCAAAGTCCGTCATTGCCGCCGATTCGCAATTACTGCGCCTTGATCAGAGAAAAGCGGCTTCAGAAACACAGCAAAATAAAGCTACTGTGCTCGCCGTGGATGATGATCCTGTTAACTTGAAAATATTATTCAACTTGCTGGATTCAGAGTTTTATGAAGTGGCTACCGTCACGAGCGGCAAGGAAGCACTCAAGCTGCTTGAAACGAAGGAATGGGATCTCATTATCGCCGATGTTATGATGCCGCAAATGTCGGGCTATGAGTTGACCCAAACGATTCGGAAACGATTCAGCATTTCTGAGCTTCCTATTCTATTGCTAACTGCTCGCAGCCGTCCTGAGGATGTCAACACAGGCTTTATGGCAGGGGCAAATGATTATGTTACTAAGCCTGTCGATGCAATGGAGCTCAAGTCTCGCGTACAAGCTTTAACAGACCTCAAACAAACGGTAAATGAGCGGCTGCGAATTGAGGCTGCTTGGCTTCAAGCGCAGATTCAACCACATTTTCTATTTAATACGTTAAATTCCATTGCCTCCTTAAGTGTAATTGACCAATCGCGAATGGTGCAATTGCTGGAGGAATTCGGGAAATATTTGCGAGCGAGCTTTGATATGAAAAATTCAGAACGCGTAGTTCTGCTTCAGCATGAGCTCGACCTGCTTCATTCCTATCTTTTCATAGAGAAAGAACGCTTCGGCAATCGCCTGCAAATTGAATGGGAGCTTGATGAACTGCCGTGGCTTCGCATTCCACCGCTTTCCATTCAGCCGCTTGTAGAAAATGCCGTGCGTCACGGCGTACTCGCCCGTTCAAGTGGAGGCAGCGTGCGTATTCGCCTGAAAGAATACGACAATTATATTGAAATTGCGATTATAGATAATGGGGTAGGTATGGAGGAGGAACAGGTTAGGAGCGTGCTCGAGCAGAACCGTGGAGGAATTGGCCTGCGCAATACTGACCGTCGCTTGAAACAGTTATACGGTAAGGGATTACGCATTGAAAGCACAGAAAAACAAGGCACGGTTGTAAGCTTTACTGTCCCAAAATCATCAACCAATGAAGGTAATTCAAATAAGTTATAGAGCAAGTATAGAAATTGTATAGAAGTTGCGTGTATAATGTTGGGGGAACAAAAAAAATAAATATGGTGATAAAACATGCGCTTAAAAAAATGGGTTAAGATTCTCCCGACCTCCATTATGATTGCCGCAATAACGGGAATGTTGGTGCTGTTTTTCACGCAACTGTTCAGACTCCCCGAGCCAATCTACTCTAACCAGAACCTTCCTTTCTTCTTCAACACCTTTATGGTCATCATCATTACCGTACTAATCATAATAATGCGTGCCATGCTTGTTGAGAGAGCAGTATTGAAGAAGCTTGCTTTTAGGGACGGTATTACTGGTCTATATAATCGTCATGGGCTTGAGCAATTCTGGAAAACATATCGCAGCAAAAAAAGTATGGCCATTCTCTATCTCGATCTGGATCACTTTAAAGAAATAAATGATCGCTTCGGTCATCATGTTGGAGACGCACTGCTTCGGGAGGTCAGCGTTCGCTTACAACAGGTGGAGTCTAAAAAAAGCCGTGAGTTATTCCGGCTTGGCGGTGATGAGTTCGTTATGATTCTCAAAAACTGCGATCCTATTATGGCGAAACGGGCTGCCACGCAAATTTTGGATAAACTGACGACGCCTTATGCAGTCGAAGGTTATCACGTGTTAATTACGGTGAGTATCGGTATTCGGATGTGCACGGCCCGCAACGCTGAGCATGATATGCTTGTAAAAGAAGCGGACGCTGCGATGTATGTGGCCAAGAAACAAGGCAAAAATGGATTTTTTGTCTTCCGGGAAGGCAGAAGCAAGCTCCCGAAAGAAAAATACGGCAATGTTAATCAAGCTAAGCCATAAAACCACAAGGCAAGGAGTTCTACTTCGTCCATTTATTCCGTGGATTGAGAGTGGCTCCTTGCTTTTTCTTTCCTATTTAGCAATCACGCACCTCTATAGTGTCTCTATTTGACGAGCGTGTACAATTAGCCTGTGCGTCGGATTAATGAGCGGATCACAGGTAATAAGTGTAAGTATATTTTCTCCCGGGACACTATCTAAAACTGATAATTCGGTTGGCTCCACAATTAACGTCTCGTACACTTTATAAATAAATTTGGCAGTGCTCGTCTGCACGACAATTTCATCGCCAATTTCTACTTCATTCAGCCGATTAAATAACCTTCCGGTTGTATGGGCACGATGCGCTGCTACAGCCGCATTGCCCTCCTCCCCAAAAATAGCGGTCTCTCGCATATGTACAGCCGCATGCTTCATATTCGCCTTAGTAGCGCCCTCTAGGATCGGTAATAAGACATCAATACGATCTATCGTAATCGTTGCAATGGGCTTGCCATTTTGAAAATCGTTTAATAGGGAAGCTGCTTCATCCTCGGTTTCTTCTCCTGCATTTAACATATCATTCAGCTGTGCGTAGCTTTGTGCGGCCCCCATATTTACAGGCTCGGGCGTATCCATGAGCAGCAGCGCTTCTTTTAACAGCTTGTCCTGCTCCCGATCAGCCATCCATTCATTCCACTGCGGATAAATGAGCAGCAGCGCTCCGAGCGCTACCAATATAATTGCGATTTTACGCAAATTCTCAGCTCCCTCTGCTTATATGTCTCTTAACTAAACTGAATAGGCTTCTCTATTATGCAGAGCCTGGCTCTACAGTTTCTCTACAGGCCACACGCTTCTATAAAAAAACCTCCAAAACGAATGAAAAATCTTCGTTTTGGAGGCCGTATGTGCAGAGTAGAATGCGTACAGAATCAAAAATTTTCTACTCTTATGAAGCTTACTGCATCACGCTTAAGGACGTGAGCGTTTTTTTCTAAGCAATATAGCTCCAAGGGCAATTAATGCAGCGCCTGCGAGCTGGATTGGCAATTGACTGGACTCACCTGTCTTCGGAAGTGTGCCTTGGTTATTCGGTGCTGGCTTATTTCCATCTCCATCTTCATCCGAATCCTCCACTACCCCGAGCGGGATTTCATCCACATCAATTTCAAATAAAATTTCCTCTTCGTTGCCGTCAGCATCTTTTACAATAATGGAGAAATCATCTTTGCCTGTATAACCTGGGTCAGGCGTATACACCCATTGTCCATTATCGTCAACCGTTACTTGTCCATGCTCCGGTTGCTTGCCAACGTCTGTATTTCCACCTTTCGGAACATCAACTTTACCTTCAACTGGCGTATTTTCCTTAGTCTTATCTTTCTCTACTACAGGAGTCGCCGTTGGTGCTGGTGTCGGTGTGCCTGGCTGAACAGGAGTTGGAGCCACCGGTGTTGGCGTAGGCGTCGCTGTTGGCGTCTCCGTTACAGCAGGTGTTGGTGTAGGAGACGGTGTTGCTGTTGGCGTAGGTGTCGGCGTCGGTACTGATGGGTTGCCCGAATTTCCACCTGGACTAGTTGGCTTATTAATAAGCCCAAGGTCAATCGTCAAATCTTCCCAGCCACGCGGCGCTCCTTCACCAATAACAATAACTTCTGTGTATCCATCTACCTGTTTGTTTGAATCTTCCTCAGCAGACACGCCGTCTGCCTCAGCTTTCGTTACGGTGTAGCCAGTTGGCACAATAAATTTCACAAAATATTGTCCGCTTGGCAATTGATCAAACAAATAATAGCCAGGATTTCCACTCGCATCATTTGCTGTAATGGTTTCTCCAATTTGCTGTTTGTTTTGATCAAAAAGCTGTACGGTAACGCCATTGCGGCCATCCGCAGCCAGTTCATCCTGCTTGCCGTTGTCATTACGGTCAAACCATACATAATTGCCAATAACCCCTTTGGCAACTACGCCAAGGTCAATCGTATGATCAACCCAGCCAGCCGTCTCGTTAATAACAATTTTGACTGTTATGCCGTCTGCATCCGTTGCGTTGGAATCAAGGGCTGCGTTCGCTCCTTGCTCCGCGCTTGTTTTCAAATAATCGCTTGGCAAAACGAATTGAACATAATATTCGCCTGCAAGCAAATTATCGAACAAATAATAACCCGGCTTGCCACTTGCATCATTCGCTGTTGTAGTTTCAGCTACAGGCGTACCTGTGCTGCTGCCTTTATACAGCTTCACCACAATGCCATTAATTCCGTCTTTCTCATCTTCGTTCTGCAAGCCATCACGGTTGCGGTCGAGCCATACATAATTCCCGATTTCTCCGCGTGGAACAAGACCCAAATCAATCGTCAGATCATTCCAGCCTGCCGGCCCAATCGTAATGACCTCGGTTATTCCTTGGCCATCCGTTTTGTTGGAATCCACATCTGCCGCTCCAGCTTCCGGCTTCGTTACGCCGTATTCTGCCGGAATGACAAACTGGACATGATAATCGCCTTGCGGCAATCCGGCAAACAAATAAAATCCTGGCTTGCCATTTTCATCATGCGTCACGGTCTCAGCCAATACATGGTTTGCATCGTCATAAAGCTTAACGATAATGCCATTAATGCCTGTTTCCGCTGCATCTTGCAGCCCATCTTCATTACGGTCAAGCCATACATAATTGCCGATGGAGCCCCGCTCATCCGAAACGACAGGTATTTCATGCTCAGTCGTCACCGGCGGTGTTTCATCGGAAACAGCTTTAGCCACATTGATAATGGAAGCCGCTGCTGTATCTACTGATGTTACTTGATAGGAATACGTAAATTCCTTCGATTCCCCAGATTTTAGCGATGGAATGCTCGGTATGCCGGATACTTTCGTATCCGTAATCACAACATTCGTTAAATCGCGTTTGCCTGTATTCGTTACTTTAACCGTGTAGTTAATCCAGCTTCCTGCTGCTGTATCGGATACAGCGACTGCACTGCCTCTTTTCTCAATCTTAAGCCCTGCTGTCGGAATGCTAGCCTCATCCTTAATCGGATCAGGGGATTCATTGTAATACACGGTTGCTACATTATCCAAATCTGTCAAATCCAAATCCGCACTCGTGACACGGTATACGCCTTCAAGCGTCAATCCCGCTCCTGCTGCAAGATTTTTAATGACAATAGACGGATTCGTTCCACTGTTAGCCAACTGGCCAATAATGTCTGGTCTGTCATGGCTGCCGCCATTCAAGGCAACTTCCTCGCCATTATACGTCAGCTTAGTAAATTCAAAGCCAGCTTGCAGTCTGTCAAGCGCATCTGAAATTTTAAAATTATGCAAAGTAACAGAAGATGTATTTTTCAAAGAAAGCTTATAATGCACATCGTTCCCTACCACTACATATTGCTGCGATGGAGCAATTGTCGAGGAGCCTTGCGTCACACTTGTAATTTCTTTCTCAAACGTGATGGTTGGGTAAGACTCGCCAGTAGGTGATGCTGTTTCGATTAAGCCCAAATCGATTGTCGGAATTTTACCAGCAGTACCCAAGCTGATCGTATCCGTACGATATGGCGTATAACCGTCTACTGCAGCGCCTTTCGTTACCAGGTTGGAGTCATTGTCATTCGTATGGCTTGGATCTGCGCCATGCACATTGGCTGTCGTCGGCATGTAGCGATCTGGCAGCACAAACTCTACGAAATAATTTCCTGCCTCAAGTCCCTGGAACAAATAGTAGCCTGGGCTTCCATTGTAATGATAGCCTGTCTTGCTTGACTTGAACGGTGTCGTTTCACCCGCTTTGTACAGATTTACGGTAATGCCGTTAATACCTGCACCTTGGCCGCTGTCGCCTGGATATTCTTCATCCTGCGTGCCATCACGGTTGCTGTCGAACCAGACAAAATTGCCGATTTCGCCAAGCGGTACATGCTCGTCATTCGGGTGAATCAGGAAGCCGACTTTGTTAGGCGCTGTTGGAAGCATTTTGCTGCCTTCATCATTGCCTGCACCGATTTCAGTTGCTTGAATGGCAAAAGAGTTCCAAGCTACTTCATTTGTCGGTGCTCCTACAGGGGCATCCATTTTCCAATCCAATACGATATAGTCGCCTGGCGCAAGTCCAGATGCTCCATCACTGCCTACAATGTTCGACAGCTGGAAGTAGAGCGATTTGATGTCTGTCAAATCATCCTTTTGGTAATTCCCTTGTTCGATCCAGCCCTGCTTGCTGTCATTCACATTCGTGAAATTGACAACCTGCTCCTGATTAACCGACTTGCTGTAATACGCGGACAGCGTGTAGTTTACCGTTCTGCTTCCCGCTGCCGCTGAGGATGTAAAGGTTTTATTGCCGGAAGAGAGTACTTCCGCTAGGTTAGGCTGCCATTGGGAGCCCCTTGCTTCATAAGGCGAACCGCTGTTGACGCGCAGTGCATTATCGCCTACATGCGGCAAAATATCCAGCACATCAATGACGCCGAGTCTCGTATTGCCGCTATTGCGAACTGCCAATCTGTAATCCGCTGTTCCGCCTTCGTACGTTACGCTGTAGCGCGGGTACTCGGTGTATTCAATATCGCCATCATAATCAAATGGCTGTACAGGAAGAGCTGGTTCTCCATCATACGTAGCATCATCTGATGCCCGGAAAATAGGCTCCAAATCGCCTTGATTCCATTTTGTCGACTGGACGAGAGATGCTTTGCGTACCGTTACGTTCGCTGAAGCATGAACAAAAAACTCATCCGTTCCCGCCGTTGGATCAAAGCCTATAACTGTATCTTTAATCGTATTGTTGCGTGTTTGCCACGCTGGCAAACTTTGCGGATTATCCTGTGCGGAATCCCCTGTATGCCAGAACTCTGAATTTGGATCGCTTGTTGTAATATACATATCGTTCGTGTAGGTAGTACCTTGAGGCGTACCTGCACGGACCTCGCCTTTATAGCTGATTTCAAAGCTTGTACCTGGAGCAAAAGAGGTGTCGTCGGACCATGACCATTTCACAAGGGTCCGTCCCGTACCGTTCCAGTTTTTATCAACAAGCTCCAGCTGTGGAGCACTTGCTCCAGCAGGCGTGCCCGTAAATGTAAACGAGGCTGCCAGTGCCGCAGCAGGATCAGCTATTTTAGGATTCGTGTAATAATCAAAGCTTGTTGGCAATAAATCATAGACAACTGGATTAATATAAGGTCCCGTTGCTTTAATATCGTTGCGGACCGTAAGTGTGAACGGCACCGTGCTGAGTGGACGGAAATTTCCCGCTCCAATCGCTTTATTAGCTACAAGCCATGGCTTCTCATTGTTGATGTTGAAATCTGCCTGAGCCGTTTTCTGAGGCTTGTCATCCCATTGGCCCGGAATGGTAACATTCAGCGCTTGATAATCCAGCGTGACTTGATTCGTTACTTGATCACCGTGGACGACAGGGGTGTTCGTGCCATTAGCAAAATCTCTAACGGTCCCTGTAATTTCAATGCCGCCAATTGTACCTCCTGGAGCTAGGGTGCTGAACGACCACTCCAAGGCAACCAAAAATTCGCCAGCATTTAGCACAATGCGGTTCGTACCAGCTGTCGTGCTCACTGTAATTGTGCCGTTAGGCGCAAGGCTGCCGCTATACGCATGCCAAGTTTCAGTCGTACCATCGCTTGTTTTATAACGAAGCTGGGAAGTGAAAACATTTGGCATTTTAATGCTGCTGTAGTCCATTTCCGCAGGCAGCACATCTGTCAATACCAGGTTCGACAAAGAGGTATTTACATTCGTCCCCGTATTGCTGATGCCGCCGATGTTGAACTTCTGTGTTTGGCCATGCCAGCGATACTGGTAAACACGCGACTTGGTTAGTCCGGAAACGCCAGATACTGGCTCTCCGAATTTAGTTGTCACATCAGCTTCAGGATCAGTGACCGAGCCGCCACCTTCGAGCGTATAACCGCTCAAAATTTCAACATTATTTTTGCGTTCCAGCGGTGTTCCGGTCGGATGACCATACCCTAAATCGTCAGGGAAGGTGACCGATACTTTCGCTTCGAAAGATTGTCCGGAAGCAAGCTCAATATTCGACCAAGTGATCGTGCGAGCTGTTGAATCATAGACACCGCCTTCTGTTGAGCTCACATATACAGCATCTGGCGGCAGTGTATCGACTAACGTCGCATTTTTCAAGCTGCCAGGGTTAGCATTGCCGGCTTCGCCTTTAATGCCTACCGTATACTCAACCGCTCCGCCAATAATCGGAACTGTGCTGCCAAATCCCGTAGCTTGGCTTTTATAAGCCCACCACTTGTCGTAGGTCGAAGCAGTTGGCGTCGCCGTCGGTGTTGCTGTAGGCGTTGGTGTAGCTACCGGATTCGGGTCCGCGTTAATCGTTACATTCGCCGATGCCGTTGTACTTTCCGCTGAATCAACGAGTGTAATCGTCGCCGTATTCGTCGTAGGCACAACCGAGCTTGAGCCAGTCGGCTTCGCTTTCACGGGAATTTCCAGCTTCACCGAAGTACCGGAAGGCAATGGATGTGCATTGACGGTTAGAGTTTGGCCATTTTTCGTATCCCAGCCTCCATCCTCCCAGCCATCTACAATTTCAAATTGTGCCGGTACTGTATCAACAATCGTTACATTCTTACCGACATGAGTTGCTCCATCTGCCTGATACAAGATCGTATACTTGAAGGTATCTCCTACATTAACAGTGCTCACACTGGCTGTCTTTGTAAAAGTCAGCCCTGTAATCGGTCCTGCTGCCTGTACCGGTGCTGCGAATGGCTGTAATGCAGCTTGCAGCAGCAAAACGAGCAGCATGATCCAGGAAATCTTGTGCCTGATCGCTCTCTGTCTACTTGCGGGCATCTCATCAATCCTCTCTTTTTCTCTATCTCCTCTAGTTTCTCTCTTGTTGTGAATACCGATAATGCCTAGTACAAAAACATTACCTTACAAATACCACGTCATTTTCCATCCTCTTCCTCCTTGTATTCAAATAAGAAAATTATATCCAGCCCAACTGTACAAAAACTTTACAAGCCTCCCCTTTATCCGTCAGCTAAATAACTGCAAAAAAGCTTCGTCCATCCGATGAAGGATAGACGAAGCTTCTGTGTGTACCTATTGAGTTATATGTGTTTATTTCCGTTTAATAAACTTTAGCAGCCGTATAACGCGAGCTGTCTTTAATCATTTTGCCCGCTTTCTTGCTGTTCTTCAGGCCAGCATCAAGCGTCGTATCGATCGTGATCCATTTGCCGTCCAAATATACTTCATTCCAAGCGTGATAATTTGATACATCAGACGCTTTGCCCGTCACCATCTTGGCCGGAATGTCCAAGCTGCGAAGCATGCCTGCCATTAATGCAGCGTAGCCGTAGCAAATATCTTTCTGCGAACTAAAGGTACGATCGATTTGAGGCAAATAATCGTTGGTCACCTTAGCCGCAAGCTGATGATCGTAAGAAATATTCGCTACAATATAATTGTAAACCGCCGTTACCTTCTCGGTATCCGTCTTTGCTCCCTTAGTCAGTTCCAATGCTTTCTTAACCGCTTTGCTGTTGCTGCTCCAATCAATATTTTGTATGGAGTTCAAATAGACGAGGCTGCTGTCACTCAAATTCAAGGTAACTTTGCCTGTATGAACTGCTCTATATTTTTTTGTACCACTTACGTTTTCCAATAATGAAATCGTATAATCTCCATTGCCCAGTTGAAGCGCAAACCATTCTTCTGTCTGGTTTGTCCGGAGCGCATACGTATAATTTTTGCCGTCTTTGGCTACAACCAGCCTTGTATCTACGCCTGACTTGACCTCATAACGAATGCCGATGCTTCCTTTATCCACATTGGATTCGTCGAGCCAGCTTGTCCCAGCTGCCGCTGCCACTTGAGCAGTTGCTTGAGGGAACACGGACAGAATCAACGCCAGCAAAATCATAACCGTTAAACTTTTGCGCATAAAAAAAACTCCCTTCGGTGGCTAGGCTGCCATCTAATAATAGAGAAGGCCCTTTAGCTTTGCGTCCCTGCCTTTCGACAGGTTTGCCGTTATCGTGTAAAGTTTTGTAAGTGGTGTTAGGTAGAAAAACTACCTTATATTAAACTATGATTATCTCTAGTATATACCCATTATTTGCAATAAACAATACGTTAAATCTTTTTTATTTCCAGGCTGAGGCTTGTATTTTCTGGTTTTTCTTCATCCATCTCCGCTTTAACCGTTTCATAAAAGGCTCTTCCTTCCGCTCTTTAAGCATGCCCTTTACGTCTCTAAGCAGGAGCATATACCGCATTTCATCTTCGTGCTTCAAGCTTTGAAATTCTTTCAAATGTTCTGCGCCCATCTCGCTTCAACTCCATCATGCGTTTTATCAATCCTATGTCGGTTGATAAAATTCCGATACCCGAAACAGCGTTTAGCTGCTTTTGACCGTGTAAAACTTTTGGAATCTCCAAAACTTCCTTGGTCCTGTCGACAAATAAAGCCACGCAAAAAAATCACGAATACCATCATCTACGATTCCCTCATTGTACCGATAAAGCTGACGCTGGTAGTTCAGGCGGCATATTTCCACCCCGTCCCACCAAAAAGAAAACGTGTTCCGCTTATCATCATGCTCCAGAGTAATCATAAATTTCCCTTCCGAAAGCTGAAAATACTGCTTGTCATAAAAAAACAAAGGCCCCTCAGAAGTAGCTGTAATGCCAATAAAATGACCTCTATGATGGGTATAAAAGCCACGAACGATGGTGTAATCGGTCATTTGATTCAAATTCAGCTGTCGTAGGTGCTGGGCTCCCTCGCTTATACAGCAAGCCAGCTCAGGATAGCGAAAATGGCGAATGACATTCATTTGCCGCTTCTCGGTTATCATCATCTTCTTCAACCATTCCTTTGGACATGCTATTTTTTTGAAAATGAAGCTCGTAAAGCTTGTCCGTCTCCATTTTCACCTACTCCTCCATTATAAATAGGGCAACTCTACAATTTCTCGACAAAATCTCTGTTTAATCTCGCAAAACTTACAAAATAATAGGCCGCATAGAATATTGAATTTTTATTCCTTCAACAGTATGATAATTCAAAGGAATACTCAGAAAGGACTGCAGCCCTTTGGAAGAACAAAAACTTTGGACTAGAAGCGACGGATTTACAATTAGCACAAATAAAGCTTATTTGGATATTGAAACGATTTATAAATTTCTAAACGAGGAATCTTATTGGGCAAACGGAATTGACAAAGAACTTGTACAAGCAGCCATTGAACACTCCATTTTGTGCTACGGCATTTATCAGGGGAATCCGCTTAAGGAACAAGCGAAGCTAGTTGGTTTTGCGCGAGTTGTCACCGACCTTGTCCGCTTTTCCTGGTTAGGGGATGTATTTGTTATACCCGAGTTTCGAGGTATAGGACTTAGCAAGTGGCTATTAGAAACCATATTGGAGCACCCCAAACTAAAAGGAACAAGCTTTAATCTAGGTACAAAAGATGCTCAGACTTTATATGCCAAGTATGGTTTTAAGCCTCTCGAGCAAGTAGAAAGAAGAATGGCACGGCCATTGGATTGGAGAGCTATTTATGAGGGCTATGGTTTAAAAAGTCAATAGCACTCGCTTGCCCCTCCAATTATTTACCATTTTGTTTCCTTCACCAGTCTACAAACCATTAACGCCGCTTTTCCAATCTTTGTACCATTCTGTAATGTATGCGCTTGGCTGCTCGTTCAATTCCTCCATCAGCGCGGCGGTTAAAGCATTGTACTGCTGATTAACCATAAGATGATTCCCTTTAGACGCATACAGCTGCATTAAGGCAAAATAAGCCTCTTCCGCCTGCGCATGCTCCTCGATAATTCGAATATATCCGGCAATCGCTTTATCCAGCTGGCCATGCTCGACATGCCAAGCTTCCAAGCGATAGGAAGTATTCAGCCACAGGCGCTTCAGGCGCTGGCGTTCGCTCTCCGCCCACCAATAATCATAATCCTTTAAATAATCGCCTCGATAAAGATTCATAGCCTCCTCGTATTCCGCAAGGGTTGCCGCCGCTAGCGGCGGTGCAGCAGCAATTCCTCTCTCCCATTCCTCCACATCCAGCACAACCTGATTAAGTGTCAATATGTATCCTTCTGTTGTATTGGCGATGTGAAAACACTTTCCAAACTGATCAAGCGTTTTCCTAATATGGTACACCGTCGTATACAGCTGGGCATATACTTTCTCCGTCCCATTATCGGGCCATAGCAAATCGATTAATAGCGATTTCCTTACCAGCTGTTCGCGATGCTGGAGCAAATACAGAAACAGCTCCTGCGCCTTTGTCGTACGCCAACGTATGGCTGCATCCTTTTTTCCAGAAAATTCGACACTGAACTGCCCCAGCAGCTGCAAAATCAGGTGCTGCTCCTCATTCGTTTTTATCACTTGCTGCACGGCCTGCCCTTTATCCTTCACATGGGAGTCCAGCCGCTTCTGAATCCGTTCCATCGTTTTCATTAACCGCTCAGGATGGATCGGCTTGACGACATAATCCAGCGCATTCAGCTCAAAAGCTTTCACTGCATATTCATCATAAGCGGTTACAAATACGATATTCAGCTCTGGTCTTACCTCCAGCAGTTGCTCGGCAAGCGCAATGCCACTGACTTCGGGCAAATTAATATCCAAAAATACAACATCCGGCAGATCAAGCAAAATCCGCTCTTTCCCGACCGTTGGATCCTCATATTTCCCCAATACCTCTACGTTATTTAGTTTCACGAGTTGCCGCTCCAAGTAATCCAAAGCGAGGCTTTCATCATCTACAAGGATAACCTTCATGCTTGACTCCTTTAATATACGAAATAACCACTCGTTCACAAACTCTGCCATGCTGACAACAATTATAATGCAGTTAAATAGTTGCCGCAATCATTTGGCATGAATAGTCGTTACAAATTCAGGAAAATTTATATAGCAAAAGAGCAGTAAGCGTTAAACCTAAGGCAGGTCAAACGCTTGCTGCTCTTGCGATTTGCGGTTTTGGTTTTGCCTACAGGCAAAACTCGCAGCGATAATAGATGGAATACACGATCCAGTTGTTCTGCTAGACAGTCTACCAGGCGTTGACGCCCAGTTGTTCAATCGTTGCTTGAATAAAAGCCGGCTCGTCCTCTGGCGTACGGGAAGTAATCAAATTACGATCAACTACGACTTCCTCATTGCGAAAATGCCCCCCGGCTGCCTGCACTTCCTGCTCCAGCTCTGGATAAGCCGTCAGTGTGCGTCCTTGCAGCAAACCAGCTTCCGCCAAAATTTGCGGGCCATGGCAAATGGCAGCAATGGTAATGCCTTTTTCATCAGCCTCTTTGACAAAAGCTTGCACGGCCGCATCTTCCTTCAAGTGGGAAGGTGATGCGCCGCCAGGAATAATAATAGCCGCATAATCGCTCGCCTTCGCCTCATTAATCGCAAGATGCGACTTATAGGCAACTGTGCCCTGCTTGCCTTTTAGTTCCTCATTGCTGCGCAAGCTTATAATAACCGCCTCATGGCCATTTTTCACCATTTCATCATACGGATTTTGCATTTCTGAATCTTCAAAGCCATCGGCCAGCAGAAAAGCCACCTTCTTCATTTGCGTCATCATTTACACGCTCCTTCTTGTTTGGGCTCTATGTTACTTTACCCTAAAAAAAGGTTTCGCAAACAAATCCTGACGCTCAGATGCCATTAACGATACACGAGCATCCTCCCGCAATAGTCGCATTCCTCGCTTTGCTCGGGAAGTAGCACCTTATTCGCACCGCAGCCCAGGCAGCTGATTGATTTAGGCACGGACGGCGGGGCAGACGGGGGCGGAGGGCTTTGCCTTGCATTATGGTGTTCTGTCTGCTCTACTAAACGGGCAGCTGCTGCCGCATGCTCCTCCGCTTCCCTTGCAGATTTCCTCGCTTGCTCCTCATTTTCAGCAAGACTTTTCTCATGCACTAGCTCTTGTCTTGCGATATGCAATTCAAGCTCTAAAGAATCAATCGCTTCCTTATGTTTCTTTTGGACTGATTTACGTTTCGAATAGCGCAAACCAAGGTACACTCCAATCCATGCTGGGAAAACGAAAATCAGGGAATAAAGAAGAATATAAAACATCAATTCTTCCCGATTTGGAGTCGATATTCCATTTTTAAAAAAGAAAGCACCAATAACTAACCACACAATTCCATTTGCATACGAAATCATTTTAGATGAATCGTATCCCTTCCGCATTGCTCATCCCGCCTCTGTATCATCGTCCAGTCTCTTTAATTTAAATGTTGTTCTCTTGCAAGTCTTGCCCTCTTCAGCTCACTTGTTTCGTTTTGCATCTCAAGCAAACGCTGCTCCAAGCTGGCTGAATACTTCTGTGCTTTTTCCATGTATTCTTTTTGTTTTATTTTATCGACCTTCTCGATCATTGCCGCCAATATATATATGACTGCCGCTGTTATCCCGAAATATTTGCCGAAAAATAAAGCCTGCTCCGCGAATGACATCTCTCCTGCTCTATATAAGGGCATATACAGCATGCCATTTACAAGGCAACCAATTGCAATTATTTTAAGAACTCCACCCATCTCGCTTTCCCCTCTTCCTTTTCGTTGCTGCAATCATTAGGGATCATAAGCTGCTACAATGTTGAATCTCTTACCCTAGTAAAAAAAGCAGCATCCGTTAAACCCGCTATAGGCTAAACGCTTGCTGCTCTTATTTCTCTTTGGAGACCCTCAAATAGGCTGGCTTAAAATTAACTATACACCAGCACCGTTCCGCAATAGTCGCATTCCACGCTCTGCATGGGCTGCAGCACCTTTCTCGCGCCACAGCCCGCACAGCTAATATTTTTGGGCATGAGGGGTGGTGGCGGAGACGACGATGGAGGTGGGGCTGGTGATGTACGGCTCGCGGCTTCGCGCCTTGCCGCTGCCTCTGTTTCTGCTCGTATAGCCGCCAGTGCCGCTTCCTTCTCAGCCTCTAGCCTAGCCGCTTCTTCAGTCTCTTCGGCTCGTTCGCGCTCTTCTCTTCCAAACTCCTGCTCATGCTCCAGCTTCTGTAGCTCCAGTCGAAACTGGACTAGATATGGCTCTTGTTCATTTAAATATTTTTGCTTCCAATTAAAACGCCTGTTCTTCCTTACCCCAACACAAAAAAGCGAAACGCCAGGAAATAAAGAGAAGACAACCCAAGAGGCTATGAGTCCATCTACTCCATAACTTGGGCTCAATGTATTCGGATATAAGATGAGACCTAAAGCAGCCCAGAATACGCCAATTGCCTTGTGCCAAAAACCAGCTGCCATTTTCATTCACCCCGTCTTTCGCTCTGCATGGCATAGGAGCCTTTACACCTAGCGGTATTCAATACTTGCATGGCAATATTCGCAGAGGATTGTTTGTTTAGGCCATAGCATCGTATGGTTGCCACAGCTTGGGCAAGCAACAGATTTTCTCCCTTGTCCTGAGCTGCCCGCTGGAGCCCTGCCTTCCCTTGCCTGCTCTCTCTGCAAACGGGCATGCCTCATTTCGTCGGCCATTTTTTTAGCCTCGAAGGTATTTTGTTGTATCGTGGCATGGGTCGCCCGGATGTTTGCGACCCATGCGTCATCACGCTTCTTCTCACTCTTGGCAAAAAAATACGCCATAATAAAAAAGAACAAAGCAGGAAGAATCGCTCCTAATAAATATATTCCTACTTTTTGTGTAAATAAAAGCGAACTTGGCCTATTATCGAAACCGCCTAGCATATAACCTACAATTAGCAAAAATCCCACTCCAATTACGCGAAACAGCAAACTCATGAAGCTTTCCCTCTTTCCCAGCAGCAACGCCATTACGTCTCACGCGCAGTAATGTGCTGCTTTTGATAGCTGCCACAGCCCAATATTTGCGTCCCCTATGCACTGCACTCGAGCAGCAAAGGAGCTATGCTCTGCCAGCAAGTCCATGTCCGCATTCCGGACAAAACTTCTGCCCCGGCTGCACTTCATGACGACATCCCGGACATTGCTGGCTGCCGCTGCTGTTGCTGGTTCCACAGTGCGGACAAAATTTAGCACTTGCAGCTATTTGCTCGCCGCAGCCTCTACACGGACGCGGCAACGTCTCGCCGCAAGCGGTGCAATTGACTGCATCCTCCGCACAATCCGCGCCGCAGCTTGGACAAGGATTATAAGCATCGCCGCAATTGGCGCAAAACTTGGAATTTTCCCGATGCGGCATGCCGCACTTATCGCAATTATGAATCGGTCTCGGCGCTCCCGCCTGACCACTAGCGGAGCTGCCGGCAAGCCCTTTGCCGCAGCTGTTGCAAAACTTCGCCTGCGCATCGTTGCGGCTCTGACAGCTTGGACAAACCTGAGCTGCGCCGGCTGCTCCATACAGCTGCTCGCCCAGCTGTCCAAATTGGCTGCCGAATATGCCGCCAATTCCCGCTCCCATGCTAAGTCCGAGGGCTGCGCCCATGACGCCAGCTTGCGAGCTGCCTTCATTTTTCGCTGCGCCCTCCAAGGTGTCGAAGGTACGCTCCTGCTGGTAGTTGTAGCCGATAATGTCCATCTCTGCTTTGCGCGCAAGCGCTTCGCGCAGCCGTTTCAGCGAGGCATCATCCTCCGGTGTACTGATGGAATCAATGAAGAAATTAACGAGCCGAATGCCGAATGGGTGCATCAGCGCCCCAACTCGTTCTTCGACGTGCTTGGAAATTTCGCCGATGTAGGCGTTGATTTCAAGCAGGCTCACTTTTTTGAACACCAGATAGGAAGAAAGCAGCTCATTAATATTCATCATAATCATGCCGCGCAAATGTTTGGACAGCGTTTCTTGATTGAACAGCGGGAGCGTTCCAACCAGCTTGGACAAAAACCGGCGTGAATCCTCAATCGCAATGCCGAACTGGCCGAAAGCCCGAACCGGAATGACAATATTGTATTTCGGGTCCTGCAATTGAATCGGCGACGACGTTCCCCACTTCACATCGAGAGATACCTGCTTGTTCACAAACCACACCTCGGCCGAGAACGGCGATCTCCCGCCAAAAGGAATGTTAACCAACTGGTTTAAAATCGGTATATTAAGCGTACTGAGCGTATGCCTGCCAGGCCCGAATAAATCGAGCGCCTGACCGCCCTTGAATAACAGCGCCTCTTGCGTATCATTAACGATTAACTGCGTCCAAGTTCCTAGCTCCGCATTCGGATATTTCCAAGCGTATACGTCCGGTGAACCGTCGTATTTGACCACCTCTACTATAGCCATTCCCTCTCACCTCTAACATGTTGACTTTTTTTGTCACTCACTAGCAGCTTGACGAAACAGAGGCTATTCTGCAAGAAAAGCTTCGCCTTTTTCACTGCACTATCAAAACTTCTATCTCTATTATTTAATAATAAGAACAATTTTCCTGTTTTTCAACAAAATTATGGTCCATATTCCACAGATTTAAGCTAATTTCTCCAGCATTCGACTTTACTAAGCAAGCCTAACCTAAGAAAAAAGACATGGATCGATAATCCTGCCCCGCCTAGGCCAGTCTATCATCCATGTCTTATCGTTTAGCTTGCGTTTAACTTGCGTTCAGCTTATCGCGTCTAGGCTTGCGGCTATACGCCGTATTGCTCGATTTTAATCAAATTCGTCGTACCGGATAAGCCAACAGGCGCTCCAGCCGTAATGACGACAAAATCTCCCTCAGCAAGCAGCCCGGTTTGCTCCGCATCCGCCATTGCCGCATGCAGCAGCTCGTCCGTCGTGCCAGTCTTCGTGCCCTTCACCGGAATAACGCCCCAAATCAGCGCCAATAGCGGCAAAATTTTCTCGTCGGAAGTAATCGCGATAACTGGCGATTGCGGGCGATATTTGGATACCATCCGCGCCGTAAAGCCGCTTTCCGTACGAGTAAGAATCGCCTTCGCCTTGAGCTCCAGAGATGAGCTGACGACCGCTTGGCTAATGACTTCAGTAATCGTCGTGGAAGCAAGCTGACGGCGCTCCTGGAAGCCTGCATAGTAGTCCAGTTGGGACTCCGCCTTAAGCGCAATAGCAGCCATTGTTGCAACCGATTGAACCGGATATTTGCCCGCAGCCGTCTCGCCAGATAGCATGATTGCATCTGTTCCTTGCATAACCGCACCTGCAACGTCGCTCACTTCTGCTCGTGAAGGACGCGGGTTTACTTGCATGGAATCCAGCATATGGGTCGCAACAATAACCGGCTTGCCTGCTACGTTACACTTATTAATCATGTCGCGCTGCATCGAAGGCACATCCTGAACAGGAATTTCAACGCCCAAGTCGCCGCGGGCAACCATAATGCCATCCGAAGCTGCAATGATGGAATCCAGGTTTACGACGCCCTCTTCATTTTCAATTTTCGAAATGATTTGAACGTGGCCAGCACCGTGTGCTTGCAGCAGCTCGCGAATTTCCAAAATATCTTCCGCTCTTCTTACGAAGGAAGGCGCAATAATATCGATGTTTTGCTGAATGCCGAAGTGAATATGGCGAATATCGCGCTCCGTTACGCCTGGCAGCGTCGTGCGGATGCCCGGCAGGTTAACGCCTTTGCGCGGCTTGATCAGACCGCCGTTTACGATCGTGCAGTGTACTTCCGTCGCTTCCACCGATGCCACCTCAAGATCAATCAGGCCATCATCAAGCAAAATCGTATTGCCAGGCTTCACGACAAGCGGAAGCTCGCTATAGTTAACATGAATGCGGCGGCCATTGCCGAGCACTTCTTCCGTCGTCAGTGTCAGCGTCTCGCCAGCCACCAGCATGTAAGAAGCTTCCTCCAGCTTGCCAATCCGCACCTCTGGTCCTTTAATATCCAGCAAAATCGGCACGATTGCATTTTCAGCAGCAGCCGCTTCGCGAATCCGCTCAATACGCCGGGCATGATCCTCCAGTTCCCCGTGCGCCATATTCAGACGCGCCACATTCATCCCCGATCGAATCATTTCCCTTAAAGTATCAACCGAATCACAAGCAGGTCCCATCGTACAAACAATTTTGGTTTTACGCATGAAGTCTCATTCCTCCTGAACATTTATACCCCTATTATAAACCTAGCCGTTTCAATCGACTACGAAATATAGTATTCTAAATGTAATATAGTACTGTTCAAGCGTAAACGGCTTTCGCCGTCCTTTGGCCGCAAAGCTTCCGTTTCGAGGGTGAAATATAAGCTGAATATAAGAGTGAAACTTATAATTTCTTATATTTTTGATAAGGAGGCCGATGGCCCAAATGCTGCAAGTAACAGCGGTTCGACAGGACCGAGGAATGGAATGGTTTTACGAAAAAAACACAAAAAACACGAACGAAGCAGCGTTGATTCTGGTCAGCTATGGGACGGTCGTCTATTGGATTGAGAACGAGAAGGTGATCGCCGAGAAAGGCGACCTGCTCTATATACCGCCAAACCAAGCGTATTATGGAAAATGTGTGCCTACTGTTTTTCATGAGAAGTTTGTTGTTACATTAAGTTTGTCTTCTGCCCCCGTATTGCCGCTGCTTCAGCGCCAGACGTGGGTGAAATCCCGCATTGGCATGTACGACATGCTGCTGGCCCGAATGAAGCATCTTCATGCGGAATGGCTGGAGCAAGCCGAGTATGCGCCTATCATCGCCCAAGCTGTCGTAACGGAATGGCTGGCGGTCTGGAACCGCGAATGGAATAAAGGTCCCGCAATGGCTGATACGAATCAGCAAGTAGAGCGTATGAAGCATTATATTTTCAACCATTATCGTGAAAAAATTACGAAGGAAGAGCTCGGCAGCTACATTCAGAAAAGCCCCAACTATGCTGCAACCCTGTTCCGCCGTGTCACTGGGCAAACGATTAGCACCTTCGTTCATGATACGCGTATGAAAAAAGCGATCTATATGCTCGTCGATTCGATGCTGACGGTTGGTGAAGTTGCTGAATTTGTCGGCTATCGCGACGTTTCTTATTTTCAGCGGCTGTTCAAGCGTTTTACGGGAAGGACGCCGACCTTTTATATGAAAGAGCGCGCCAAAACTCAGCCTTGAATCGCCCAATAAATGAAACATTGACATTGATTTCGATAATGATTATCATTCTAATTGGAGTCAAGAATAGGTTTAGGCCGTGCTTGATAATTAGAGATTTCTAGGAGGAAATTATGCTCTCACGTTTTGGATTTCTGAAAGGCAAATCACAGGTTACCCTCGTTGCTCTGCTTGCTCTAACGCTGCTTCTTGCAGCTTGCGGCGGGAAGGAAATGACAAATAACAATACCGCAGGTTCAGCCGCACCATCCGCCTCGCCGGAAGCAAGCGCTGAAGCCTCCGAGGCTCCTGCAGCAGATAAAGTAGTAACGGATGCTATGGGTCATGAAGTAACCATTCCTGGCAACCCTCAGCGTATTTTGGCTTCTTATTTGGAGGATCCAGTCGTCACGCTTGGCAAAATTCCAGTCGCACAATGGACCGTTGGCAGCGACAGCATTCAGCAATACTTGCAAGGCAGTCTGAAGGATGTTCCTACGATTGCCTACGATCTTCCAGTAGAAGCTGTGGCAAGCTTCTCTCCTGATTTGATTATTATTGGCGAGGAAAGTGCCGTACAAAAAGGCCTTTATGAGCAATATGCCAAAATCGCCCCAACTTACGTGCTCGGAAGCGCGACTGCTAAAGACTGGCGTAAAACGCTGCTCACAATCGGCGATTTGCTGAATAATAAAGCAGGCGCTGAGCAAGCGATTGCCGAATATGATCAAAAAGCAGCCGATGCCAAAACTAAAATTCAAGCGGCAGTCGGCGAGAAATCCGCAGCTGTCTTTTGGCTGACACAAAAAAACTTCTATATGGTAGATGAAGTCGTATCAAGCGGAGCTGTTCTTTATCAGGATCTGGGCCTCAAAACTCCGAATCTGGTTACCGAAGTGCCCGTAGAAAGCCGCGGCAACTGGAACCCCGTATCACTGGAGAAGCTGGCCGAGCTGGATGCCGATTATATTTTCCTGCTCAATAGCGACAAGCAAGCTGGCGATACTTCCATCATTGATGGTCCCATTTGGCAAGGCCTTCCGGCTGTCAAAGCAGGCAATGTCATTGAGCTCGATTCGTCCAGCAGCTGGCTGTACAAAGGCAAAATCGCCAATGGGCAAATCATTGACGATGTGCTGAAAGCAATGGTGAAATAAGCATTTAATAAGCCTCTGGCTTTTGAACACGCCGTACGATCGTCCTTGCTGGACGAGGTACGGCGTGTTTTTTAATGGGCTTCGACTCATGGAGTATGGCGTTTTGCTTTTCCTTTTTTCAACAATAAGCACTGTACGCCTGTCCATTTAGCATTATAATAGGAAGTGATGTAATCACTTACATGGAGGTTGATAAACGTATGAGTTCGATCCCTTTGCATAAACGCGGCATTGAAGCGAGCCAGCTTGTTCTCGGCTGTATGCGCTTTGGCGGCGGCTGGAACCGTAATCCGATTGAGGCCGAGCATTTTAAGGAAGGCCATGAAGCCGTCGACGCGGCGCTGGAAATCGGCATCAACATGTACGATCATGCAGACATTTATACGTTCGGCAAAGCCGAGCAAGTTTTCGGCCAAGTGCTGAAGGACCGTCCGGGCCTGCGTGAGCAAATCATTTTGCAATCCAAATGCGGAATTCGCCTGCAAGGCGGCGATGATGATCCGCAGCGCTTTGATTTTTCGGAAAGCCATATATTAAGCAGTGTCGATGGTATTTTGGAGCGGCTGCAAACCGATTATCTCGACATTTTACTGCTGCATCGCCCAGATGCGCTTGTTGAGCCAGAGGAAGTAGCCAGTGCGATTTCGAAGCTCAAGGCTTCCGGCAAAGTTCGCGCATTCGGCGTTTCCAATATGAGCCAAGGGCAAATTAAGCTGCTTCGCGCTTATACGGATGAGCCGTTTATCGTGAATCAACTGGAGCTTAGCTTGCTCAAGCATGGATTTATTGATACAGGTTTGCATGTCAATCAGCTCGCAGCGCGCGATAATGTGTTCCCGGAAGGAACGCTTGAGTATTGCCGAATGGAAAATATTCAGCTGCAATCGTGGGGCCCGCTCGCTCAAGGCATCTATTCCGGCGCGCCGCTCGGCGACAGCCCTGAATCGGTTGCTGCAACAGCCGCGCTCGTCGCTGAATTCTCCGAGCGTAAAGATACGACGCCGGAAGCGATCGTACTTGCATGGCTGATGAGACATCCGGCTAACATTCAGCCTGTTATCGGCTCAATCAATCCGAAGCGTATCCTCGCCTGCAAAGATGCCAATACGCTTCGTTTAACGCGCGAAGAATGGTACAGGCTGTATAACTGCTCGCGCGGCAAAGCGCTGCCTTAAGGATTATAAAAACAACGGTACTTATATGTATTTGAAAAAAGCTTCCAGCGCCACTTTTCGTGGCAGCGGAAGCTTTTTTCTGATTCATAACTTATTATCTTGGATCGTCAACGACGTGACAATTCGTGACTATGCTCGACTACGCGACAGCTTAAACGCCAGCAGCGCGGAAACGATAAACCTTGCTTGCATAATCGTTATGGAATTGCGGCGTCGCAAGTCCAGCATATAGCAGCTCATCGCCGCCATACGTCTCGCCATTTTCTTGCCATACATAATCGCGGCTTGGATCAAGCCCTTTCAGCACAAAACGGCTGAGCGGCGGATTCGGCTCCTGCAAGACGGATGTGTAGACAGCAAACGCCTCGCTCTTGTCTTTCGAAACGAACATCCATGCGGCAATATTGCCTTCAAATGGGCTGGACAGACGATAGAAATCGCCAAACTGCACGAGATGGCGGACTTCTTTATAGAGCGCAATCTGGTCTTTCACCGTTTCCTTCTCATCCTCGGTGAACTTCGTCAAATCCAGCTCATAACCAAAGTTGCCGGACAGCGCCACATTGCCGCGCGTCTCAAGCGGCGTACTGCGGCCAACCTGATGGTTAGGAACAGCCGATACGTGGGAGCCCATCGAGCTAATCGGATAAACGAGGCTCGTGCCATATTGGATTTTCAGCCTCGATACGGCATCGGTATTATCGCTCGTCCAAGTTTGCGGCATGTAATACAGCATGCCCGGATCAAAGCGTCCGCCGCCGCCGGAGCAGCTTTCAAACAAAATATGCGGGAAAGCAGACGTAATGCGCTCCAGCACTTCATAAAGGCCAAGCATGTAACGATGAGCCGTCTCACGCTGGCGCTCGGCTGGAAGCAGTGCAGAGCCAATCTCGGACATATTGCGGTTCATGTCCCATTTTACGTACGTAATCGGTGCGCTAGCGAGAACATCAGAAATCGTTTTAACGATATATTCGCGAACGTCAGCACGGGACAGATCCAAAATCAGCTGATTGCGAGCCTCTGTACGACGCCTTCCTTCGACATGCAGACACCACTCGGGATGAGCACGATACAGCTCGCTGTTAGGCGATACCATCTCCGGTTCAAACCAAAGGCCGAACTGCATATCCAGATTGCGAATGCGCGCTACTAGATCCTCAAGACCGCCCGGCAGCTTGTTTTTGTCAACGAACCAGTCTCCAAGCGATGAATTGTCGCTATTGCGCTGCCCAAACCAGCCATCGTCGAGCACGAACAGCTCCATGCCCAGTTCCTTGCCTACCTTAGCAATATCCTCAATTTTATCCGCTGTAAAGTTGAAGTAAGTCGCTTCCCAGTTGTTGATCAAAATCGGTCTGCTCTCGTCACGGAAGCTGCCGCGGCATAGACGCGAACGATAGAGATCATGGAAGCTGCGGGACATGCCGCCCAGCCCATCGGAGGAATGCACGAGTACCGCCTCTGGCGTCTGGAATTGCTCGCCTGGCTCCAGTCTCCAATTGAAATCAAACGGATTAATTCCGATAAACAATCTTGCCGCATGGTACTGGTCGACCTCAACGCCTCCTACAAAGTTGCCGCTGTAGACGAGGTTTACCCCATATACATCGCCATGATCCTCTGTTGCCCCAACAGATAACAGGGCGATAAATGGATTTTGCGCATGGCTGCTTGCGCCGCGGCGGCTTTCCACCGATTGCAGTCCCGGCTCCAGCTGGCGGCGGTGAATGTAACGCTCGCGCGCCCATGCACCAGACAGCTGAAGCATATCATAATGGTCATTAGGGAGGTCTAAGCTCATGCTAAGCGCCCGAAGCAGCTGCAGCGTGTTCTCGCTGCCATTTATGACACGAGCCGAGCGAGTAATCGCGTTATACGATTCGAATACGGTATAGAGCAATACGACACGCAGACCTGAGTAGCTGTCAGCAAGTGTAATTTCAAGCGTCTGTGCCTCGTCTTCGCCTTCTACATAGACAGACGGCAATCCTTCAAGTGACGGCTTGCCCTGTACGATCCGGTGAGAATCGTAACGCAGATCCGTTACCGTCGTTCCGTCAGCAAGCTGTACTTGATAGGCCGGATAGCGGAAATCCGAATTGCCGAATGCCGGATATTCCTGCGGAAGCGTATCAAGCGACACTCTTAAATCATCCGCTTCTGTTGAAGGACTGAACGAGCAGCGCTCCTTCAGCTCAAGCAGTCTTCCGAGCTGGCTGCCTCGTACCCGCTTGCCCCAATACACATGTGCCGGGTAAGCGCCTTTCACCAACGCGATCACATAGCTGGTTTCTTTCGATTGCAGATGAAAAAGCTGATTTTGTTCGTCAAAAATAATAGCCATTATTCATTAGCCTCCTTATTATGGCCGGCTGTCCCGCTGCTTTCACGCGCCATTAGCGTCGTATTCATCATGACATGCAGCGGAACTTCACGGCCTTCAATCCGTTCCAAAAGCAGTTGTACTGCTGTCTTGCCCATTTGCTCCGTATATGCCTTGACGCTCGTTAGCGGCGGCTGTACGAAAGCCGATACCTCAATGTCGTCGAAACCGACAATTGCCATTTGCTCCGGCACCTCTACACCGTGCTCATGCAGCGCGCGAAGCGCACCGATTGCCATCGGGTCGCTGCCGACAAAGCATGCGGTAGGACGTTCTTCCAGGCCCAGCAGCCCATTCATCAGCTCATAACCGCTGCCTGTTGTCCATTCCCCGGCAAGCACCCAATCCTTACGCAAAATACCGTGCGACTCCAGCAGGTGCTGCATATGCTTGCGCCGCGGCTCGTCGGCGGCTTGGTCTACTCCACCGCCAATGTAGCCAATGCGGGTATGTCCAAGCTCCAGCAGATGCTCCATAACATCCTCAACCGCCTGCTCAAAATTCAAGTTGACCGTGTCATAATGCCGCAGCTTGCCCAGATGGTCAATCATGACGACTTTGTCGCCCTCATACAGCATCCGAACGTCACGCTCTGCCACCCCGCCAACGACAATGAGGCCATCCAGCTGCGGATGCGGCTCCATAGCTCCGCCAATGCGCCACACTTTAACGATGGCGATGCCGAGCTCCTCACAGCGGCGCTCGATCCCTCTGCGAATGGATAGGAAATAAGGGTCAATATCCTCATGTTCAAGCGTAAAGCTCAGCAATAAGCCAACTTGCAGCTGTGAACGCTGGCTTTCTTGCTTGAGCCGTTTTAGACGCGATGGCTTATACTGCAACTTTTCCGCTATCGCGAATATGCGCGCACGCGTCTCTTCGCCGACAGCGAGCGTCATATCGTTGTTAAGCACACGTGACACCGTCGCGGCAGACACCTCCGCCATAGCCGCAATTTCTTTAATCGTTGCCATTTCATCCACCACATTCGTTTAGTTAATAAATTTACTAAATAACTCTCGCTTTATTTTAGCAAATTTTTTGGCGCACAACAAGCTTTGCCTCCATGAACGAAAAAAAGAGCCTGCCCTCGGACGGGAAGCTCCTGCTAATCTTTCCTTATTTTACACATGACTGGCTTAACCTACTCTTTAACCTACTCTAAGGCATTCAAACTCTAAGGCATACAAGCCCTAAGATACATGCTTGTGGTAAAGCTTGATGAAGCACTCAGCCGTAACCGGCGGACTATAAATATAGCCTTGCACCAGATCGCATTTATGCTGGCGAATAATTTGCAGCTCCTCGTCGGTTTCGACGCCTTCCGTCACAACCTTCATATTCAGGTTATGGGCGATAACGACGAGCGATTTAAAAATCATTTGCTTCTTAAAATCCGAGACAATATCATGGATAAATGATTTATCCAGCTTCAGATAATGCAGCGGAATGTTTTGCAAATAGCTAAGGGACGAATACCCCGTACCAAAATCATCTAGAGAAAGCCGAATGCCAAGCTGCTGCAGCTCGCGCAATATTTTCAGCGTGTTATCGGGATTGTCCATAAAAATCGTCTCCGTCAGCTCAAGCTCAATTTGCTCGGGTCTGACAGAAGCTTCTGTAATAATGGACTGGATCGTCTCCACGATATGCTTTTGCTGAAATTGCAGCATCGACATATTGACGCTGACCGTCAGCGCCGTGACGCCTTGCTGCTCCCACATCTTGATTTGTTTGCATGCCGTTCGAAGCACCCATTCCCCCAGCGGGATAATGAAGCCCGTCTTCTCGGCAAGCGGAATGAAATCAAGCGGCGAGATCATGCCAAACTCAGGATGGCGCCAGCGGATCAAAGCTTCGGCTCCGTATATTTGTCCGGATTTCAAATCCACCTTTGGCTGGTAATACAACACGAACTGCTCGCCCTCAAGCGCAGGGAACAGCCCATTTTCAAGCTCCTGCTCCCGCTTTGAAACATCCTTCATCGATGGGGAATACAGCCTGCTTGTATTGCGCTGCTTCTTGGCGACAAAAAGCGCGGTGTCCGCCTCCTTGACCATACGGTCGCCGGTTTCCTCCGTCAGCTCATGCTGCAAACTAATGCCAATGCTAGCGGTAATGTAAAATAGCCGGTCATTCAATTGTATAGGTTCGGCAATCGTAAGCAAAATATCATCAGCTACCAGCAGCAGCGGATTCATATGATTGACGTCATTCAGCAGCACAACAAATTCATCTCCGCCAAAACGGAACACCCGCCCATTAGAACCAACGGTCTGTTTGAGACGGTCCGCGAACTGCTTGAGCAGTTGGTCGCCCATCGCATAATCAAGCGTATCGTTAATGACTTTAAAGCGATCCAAATCGATATACAGCAGTGCTGCCTGCTTATTGCTGTAAGGAACAGTATGTATTTGCTCAATATGACGCGTATAGCCGTAACGATTAGGCAAGCCTGTCAACAAATCATGAGTCGCTTGAAATTCGATTAATTCCTCGCTCGCCTTGCGGTGATCAATCATGCGATTGAACTGCTGCGCCATAAATTCAAACTCGTCCTTCGTATCAATGTCCAGCTTCTGGTCGGTATCTCCCTCCACCAGCGCCGAGGACACGTGGACCACTTTGCGGATGTTTTGGAGCACAATTTTGCGAATGAGCAAAATCATCAGCATCGTTGTGAAAACAAAAGCAACCAGGGAAATGATGATGGTATTGCTTAAGCCTTTATAGTAGTCCTTGAGCATATTGCCCTTCGGAATGATCGTTTCAAAATACCATGTTTGATCCTTTATATGTATCGGGTTAAGCAGCCTCATTACCGTTCCGCCCAACATGGGGTCGGAAGTATACATAATGGTTAGAGCCTGCTCCTTCAGCTCCTCTAACGATTCGCCCTTAGGCAAAGGCAAATAAGGCTTGGATACCAGCGCGCGATCAAATCCATTAGCAAGGTAGCTGTCACCAGCCGTAATCATCGTCGCGTAGCCGCCCATAGGACGGATTTTCTCCACTTCCTGCTGCACCATGTCGAGGGAAATATCCGCTCCAACGACACCTAGAAACTTGCCCTGCTCATCCAAAATCGGATAAACAAATGACGAAATCAAAATCCGCTCGCCATTTATATCATAATAATAAGGCTCCATTAGAGCGAATTTCTTCGTCCGCTTGGGGATTTGGTAATAGTCCCCGTCGCCAATATTTTCATAGTTTTTATTAGGATAGGCTACTATCTTGTCGCCTTGACGCACAATATAGGGGACAAAACGTCCCGTGTCATCATCGTAGCTGCTTTTGTTGCGAAAATTCCCATCCTGATTATCGAACGCATTAGGCTCCCAAACCGTAAAAACACCGAGTATATAAGGCTGTTCCCGCACAAAATTTTCAATGAGTCTAACTGCCTCCGAGCGGTCAGTCATGTTATATTCCTTCATTTGCTGCAACGATTGCTGCAGTCCTTCAAGTCTAATCAAGGCATCGTTCGTTTCAATGGACATCTTGGTTGTGTAGGCATTGGACTGATTTTGCGCAACCAGTTCCCCTTGACGCAAGCTGACGTCGTAAAGCTTCATTAATTGAATGGAAGCAAGCAAAGTGAAAGACAGGATCATGAGGGCTCCCAAAGTAAAAATTAATTTATGTGCAATACCAACCCTCATTGTTTTCAAGTGCCTATCCTCCTCCAAATGAAGCTGCTTATTGAATCGACGAATTTTGCCAAATTATGATATAGTTCTAGTATACTTGACGCATTAATCCAAACACAACGCCAAATTAATTTAATATTTTAAATTACCACGACAAATTGCGACAATTATTGTCGAATCTCGATTTAACTGCCCTATCTGCTGAAAAAAAGCTGTTTTTCCGCCATTTCCACCTGGCTGCTGACGTTCAAAAAACTGTATTTCCTCCGAATCATTGCCTGTTATAGCCGAAAGCTCCCCTACATGTGATGGGAGCTTTCGCGCTTTCCGGCTCTGCTTTTGTTTTGCCATCCTTTGGCGGCACAGCTACCGTTTCAAGGGAAATAACGGCGAATTTAACGCCTGCTGTCGTCTGCCGTGTCCTTGGAGCGTTGAAACTTGCGAATATCCTCGCGCAGCTGCTCGGCCGTTTTTCCTTCAGTCTCAAGACCATACTCTTTCGCTGCATTGCGCAGCATTTCCAAACGCTTGGCCCGATGCTCCGCTTTAAAAGCTTCCCACTTCGCCGGGTCTTTATCCTTCGCTGCCTTCAGCTCGCTCTTTAATTGCTCGGCTGTCTTGCCTTCTACCGCAATGCCGAAATATTCAGCCATATAACGAAGCTTGGCGAGACGATACTGCTCGTAGCCCAGCGCGTGCTCGCGATGCTGCTTTTTATGCTCCTCGTGAAAATGGCCCTTGGCAGCTGGAAGCTTGTCAGGCTGTCCCTCCGCCTGTGGCGGCTGGGCAGGCTCGGCGGCATAGGCCGCGGGTAACGCTATGGCTGCTACGAGCAGGCATGCCGCTGCTGACCTCACTATTTTTGACTTATTCATCCTTGGACACAACCTTTCTGCTGGGCACAAGCGAAGAAAGAAAGGGCTATTTTTAAAATCCTTTCAGCGCCATGCCTGAATTCTTGATGCAAGAGGGCGAATCGCTTCAGCCCCTTTACTTGGTTATTTTGTCCATCAACGATTTAACATAATCATGAGAAAAGCGGAAGAATCATAAAAAACGCCAGAGCTTCTGCTCTGACGTCTGGCGCTGCAAATACAGCTTTATGTGTATGGAGACAGCCCATTTGCCCCGTTCTTACTGCTGGCTCGCTTTATGCTTCAGAAGAAGCGCCGTACTCCAACTGCTGAAGCTGTGCAATCAGCTCTTCCCGGGAAAAATGCTCGCCAATAAACACGGCTACATCATTAACTTTGCCTTGCGGTGTTATTTTCATAAAATCGCTTTCCCCATAGGCATATTGAAACAAGAAGCGGCTCGCCGTATCCGTAAAGGTCACGATGCCCTTCGCCCGATAAACATGCTCAGGCAAATTTCTTAGCAGCGCTTCAAACTGAACACTGTCTACGGGTCCCTGCAAATAATGGGTCAGCGCCATGACATGGTCATGCGAATGGTGGTGGTGCGCATGCTGCTCTTTATGCTCGGGAGAATGCTGGTGATGATCCTCATCATGCTCATGGGAGCAGCCCGGGCCACAGGCATGGACAGCTTCAGCGTTTTCCTGGTTCGCAGTCGGCGGCAAGGCCGCGGAGCTTGCAATCACCGGTTGCTGAGCGTCCAGCCAGGACCACTCGTCTATAATGCAGCGCATCGTTGCAACGATTTGGGCGTGGGCGTTCAGCTCCCGCAGCGCCTGCTGCGCTTCAACCAGCTGCTCCGGCTCCAGCTTGTCCACCTTATTAAGCAGCAAAAAGCTCGCGCAGCGAATTTGGTCCTGCATCAGCTTAAGCGTCCGTCCTTTGCCGGCACGGGTACGCTTTAACAGCTCAGGGCCATCTACAACTGTAATAACCGCTCGCAGATCAATGCGCATATACATGGCCGCTTCGGTTACGCCGTCCAAAATCTCCATTGGATTCGCAGCACCCGTTGATTCAATGACGATAATATCAGGATGATGCTCATCCATCAGCAGCTTCATCTCCAAGCTCAAATCGCCGCGAATCGTACAGCAAATACAGCCGCCCAGCAGCTCGGCCATCGGCACTTCATCTCCGACTTCTTGTCCATCCAAATTAATATCGCCCAGCTCATTCATAATGACAGCTGCTTTCTTACCTTCAGCCTGCCAATAATCGAGCATGCGTTTCAACAGCGTCGTCTTGCCGCTTCCGAGAAACCCGGTCAGCAAATAGACTGGTACTGGCGGTTTGCTATTTTCCATCTCCAAAACTCCCGTATCCCATTATTGTCCTTCTACATAAGCTTTATTATATCGTAATAGTTACGTTTTCGCACCTTAAATACGGCCCAAGCTATGTAAAAGCCCGGAGCGCGGGAAGCTCCGGGACAATTAAGCCTATTTCATGATTTTGCACGCTCAGGAAAGCTGGCAGTCTGAACGAAATAGCTTGCAGCGGTTATGCAAAACCTAATAAAGTTATGGGCCATGTCGGCAGACATCAACATTTATTCATTAGATGAAAGCGCGAGTGATGATAACAAGTAGAATGAAAAGGACAAGGATCGCTCCTACGTTAGTAAAGGGGCTGCAGCCGTGGCCGTGGCCGTAGCCTGCACCTGCTAAATTGTAGCTCATTTGTTCAACTCCTTTTTGTTCAGATATACGTTTCTGCAGCCCAGCGCCTAGTTCGGTGCCGAACCGCCAGATCCTATAACTGGACTATAGCCAGCAAGCGCGAGTAATAATTACAAGCAGGATGAAAAGTACAAGAATCGATCCTACGCTTGTGAAAGCTCCGCCTACACCGCAAGGGGCACAGCCAATTCCAGCGTTTGCCACATTGTAGCTCATTTGTCCATCTCCTTTGGTTGAAGTACACAGTATCCTATGGACGAAATGGCGAAACGGTATAGGCGCTTGCAAGAAATGTGCGTTTGCCCCGTTAACTGCGGGCTTGCTGGCTTAAGGAGCCTTTTATGCAAAAACCTTGTCAAATCCAGCTTTGGAGCGGCTTAGCAGTTCATCTGCTGTTCCTTCAGGAGCAGTCTGGGTCAATATTTCCTGTACAACTGGCCCCTTGTAGCCGATGTCGACGAGCGCAGCAAGAAAGCCTTTCAGGTCAATAACCCCTTCACCAGGGTAGAGGCGGTCATTGTCCAGCAGCTCAGCGACAGGAAGATCGCGGGCATCATTAATATGAACGTGAACGACCTGATCAGCTCTGAGGCTCCGCAAATGCTCCGGCGTAAAACCCGTCGTATGGCAATGATAAGCGTCCACCAGCAAGCCAACATTTGGCCGATTTATTGCCGAAATAAGCGCTAGCGTCTCCTCAACCGTCCATATAAAAGGGTTCGCCCATGCCGTCCGCAAATGATGCGGTCCCACAAACTCCAGCGCAAAACGAATGCCATACGCGTCCAAAATGTCGGCAATTTGGCGCAGGCGGGCTACCGCTAGCACGGTGAACAGGGCCGATTTATTGTCCGTCGAGGGTAAAATATAGGTACAGCAGGCTGTACCTCCCAATTGTGCCGCAGCCGCTGCATGCAGCGGAAGCTGCTTCAAGCCTTCCCGAAACTGCTCATCCGTGCCGCGCCATTCAACATTCAGCCCTATGGAGCCTAAAGTCACCTGATGGTCAGACAGCAGCCTCACTGCTCCTTGCTCCCCATGCTTTTCTACAAGCGCTTTGGCATCGATATCCACAACGCCGAATCCGTACTCTGCCGCTTTTGCAATCAGCTGTTCATCTGTAATGGAGCCTAATCCCGACTTGCTTAATCCTCTAATCATTCCCCTACACCTCTTCCCAGTTAAATAGCACACCTAAATATTCATCTTTTTTATTGCGTAATCCTTCATAGGCAGCAGGTGCATCAGCAGGACTCATAATGTGGCTAATGAGCGGCTCGATCTGCAGCTTGCCATATTGCATGAGGCGGAATACGACCTCAGAATTGCGTACAAGGGAATGCTTGACGAATGCTTCCGGCGTTAGCGGATAACGCCATTCATGCGCTCCCTTGAACGTCACACAGCCGCGACCATTCAAATGAATGCTGTTCAGCAAGTCGGTTACATTGCTTTGCAGCTCTCCCCTTGGGCTGCCGAGCAGAATCGCTTCCCCATATTGGCCGACAAGCGCTACATTGTCCAAAATAACTTGCGGGACGCCGGTCGCTTCGATAAGTGTAGATACCCCTTTGCCGCCCGTCAACTCCATAACCCGCTTATGCGTATCCGCGCCTGCCTCAATGGCATGCTGGATGCCGCAATTTTTCGCGAGGTCTCTGCGTTTTGCAGCTAAATCAATGCCAATAACCGAAGCGCCTTGAAGTCCAGCAAGCTGCGCGGCCATATTGCCAATTAGGCCAAGGCCTGTCACCGCTACATAATCGCCCAGTTCAATCGACGATACTCGCGTGCTTGTCATCGCTACCGTGGCCATTCGTGTAAAAGGAGCCCAAGCCAGCGGCAAGCTGTCCGGCACTTTAAGAAACACCCCGCTTGTCGTCGTCAGCTCATAGCGGGAATGCTTCCCGTAATGAAACACCATATCGCCAATTTGGAAGCCTTCAGCCGCATCCGGCCCCAATGCTACAATTTCACTAGCTGCCGCATACCCTGGTACAGATGGCATATGGAACCAGCCTTCGCCACCCGAAAGACAAGCAAGCTCCGTGCCAGGGCTAATGAGCGTATAATGCTTTTTCACCAGCACCTGATTGCCTGTAAGCTCTGGAACCTGGGCTTGCAGCTCCTCCTGCTTCACTTCTACTTTCCATGGCGCTGTAAATTCAATTTGCGTGTTTTTCATGAGACGCACTCTCCCGTTATGTATTGGTTGGACTACCCGCTTATGAGACTCCGGATAGGACCGGATGCTTCGGCCTTGAATTGGCTGGGGGTCAAGCCCGCCTCGCGTTTGAATATTCGGCTAAAATGATGAATGCTCGAAAATCCGCTGCCCGCCGATATCGCTGTCAACGTCTCCCTGCCTGCCATAATCCGTTTTTTGGCATGCTCAATGCGCACATACGTCAAATACTTATGAAGCGTGACACCCGTCTGCTCTTTAAATAAGTTGGATAAATAGCCCGGCGACAGCCCGGACTGCTCACTTATGCGATCATTATCCAGTTCAGGATCAGCGTAATGCTGCTGAATGTAGTCAATGCATTGCTGGATTGGCGCCCACGCTTTCGCCTGTGTGCCCTCCTGGCGCTCATGCCCGCTTTGATTGCGCAGAAAAAGCACGAGCAGTTGCAGTGCGATTGCCTTAAGCTCCAGCTCGCTAGTGGCGCCGCCTTCTATAAATCTTTTTCGCATAATGAGAAACAGCTTCTTCAGCTCCATGCGGTCAGGCCCGCTAATGGCGGAAACCGGATGCAAGCCTTGCAGCAATTGCTCACACTGTGGAATGATTAGCTGCTCACCTGTTACAATGCCAATGAACTGCCAACGTTCGCGGTTAACATCATGGAATAAATCAAAGTGAAAAATATACTGAATGAGCGGCTCGCTCGACGTAGAGCGAATGAAATGCGTCATCAGCGGCGGCATCACAATGGCATCGCCTTCTCCAAGCTGATAGCGAACGCCATCTAATATAAAATCGGCTTGCCCCTGCTCAATAAACGTAAATACATGGTCAAAATCCAGCCACTCGCCCGATAGCTCGGCGGATTTGATGATTTTAACAAAACGCACGAATGGGGAAATATCTTTTAATGCTGCTGCCGAAAAAGTCATCCGCTAGCCCTCCTCCTGCGAAAATAGCTTATAAGCTTTAGTTTAACATGAAGAGGCAATCATTGGAGGGAGAGACAAACTCGCGATCATGTGCTTTTTCGCCTATTCGTTTGCTTTGCTACCGTTTTATTTTAACGTAATAACGCTTCCAATTCTTTAGGGGAAAACATGACTATTTAACAAAAACTACGATTTATTTTTCACAAGGATGTGGTAGGAAAATAGACTTTGCTGGAGAATATAGTTCAACTGAGGACATCGTGCTTTTATATTCAAATGAAAGGAAGGTGACCCTGCCCATGTCTCTTTTTTATTATATGGCCGCTAGCCATGAGCTTCCAACAGGCTCGTTCGGGATGAATAATAAGACGATGACACTAATGGATTACGTCACTTATGTGAATCCAGAGGCTAAAAATCATGAACATATGAAAACTTTATTGGAGAAATATCCGAAAGGGGACAAACTGATAGAAATTTATGAAACCGAAGAGGATGCTGCGGGGTTATTTGTAAGCGGGCCCATGGAAAATCAAGATGCCTCTCATATTTTCCGCCTCCCCTATGTATACGAAGTACACCCGGATGGCGGCTCCTTCCAAATGAATGAGGAAATAAAGCGCTTGTATCCCACTGCCTATCCATGCAGCAAAAAATGCTTGACGGAGCTGTTCCATTACTTCGACCGCAATCTGGAAATCGGTGAGGAAATCGAGCTATTTTCCTGCTGGGCGGATGGAATGGAGCGCTTTAGGGAAGCGTCCAAGCTGGAGCCTGATCTGATGCTAGAAATATCTGAGCTGCTTCAAGCAGAGGAGTTCGAATGGAAGAGGCAGCAGTACATCGTGGTCAAAAAGTAAGCTTGCGGCAAGCGCCGAAATGGAGAGCGTCTGGTGAGTAACGCAAAAGTGCGTCGAAATCGTAATTTCTCTCCATTTCTTTGTTCAGATTCTATTTGCAAGTCGGCAAAATAGATGGCCGCAGGCGGTTTATTGTTCTTTTTGTCCGCTTGCTTTGCGAAGCTCATTTGCAAGTCGATGAGCTTCTTGCATGCCTGCTGCATCGCCTTTTTGCTTGTATGCTGCCCAGGAAGGCTGCAAGTAACGTTTAATAAGATCATTAGCATCATCGGCTTTCATCATATAGGAGTCCTCCTTCGTTATAATCGCCATCGCAGCCGCAATCTGCGCCGCTGTTGGCCGAATGCCCGCCCGAAGCTGTGCCGTCGTCAGGCCGAACGTCATTTCAAAATGGGGATAATCCTTAAATGAGGTCCAATCTCCTCCCCACGCAAAACCAAGCCGCTTCGCTTCATCTACTACCTCGGCCCAGTCCGCGACTTTATTGGCATTGCCGTCGCGCTTCGTATCCCAGTAAACCTGCTTCCCATCCGGGGATAGCAGCGCAAAATCTATTGCTACGCCAAAATTATGGTAGCTGTAGCCGCCTTTGGCGTTAGTGACAATGCTGCCCGCCGACGTTCGGCCTTGCGCATAGAGCTTGTCTTGCTCAGCAATTGTACGCAGCCCTTGCGTAATGACGATGGGAATATCACGCGCATAGCAGCGTTCGATCAAGCGTTCCGCTGCGGCGCGAACGGGGGATAGAAGCCCCTCAAGTCTGGGCACGGATTTATTTTTCACCTGTATAAGGGTCAGCATTAGGAATCCTTCCTTTCTGTTTGTTCAGTTGGGTCAGTAGGTTCTGCGCCACGTCTCGTTGCCCGTTCAATCTTCGCCTGCAGCTCGCTTTCGATCAGCTTGACGACAGCCTCGGGAATCCATTTGCCCCAGCCGGCGCGGTAGGCATTGGCTGTCAGCGACTGCCATGTGTGATAGATTAGTCCAATCGTGATCGCGTAGAAAAATAGCCCCGGCATCGCCAGCATCATATCCAGCAAATTCGCCAGCACCGGAAGGGCTAGAAGAAACAGCGTCCGCAGTACGCCCTGCATACCGTATTCCGAGGAATACGTCGTATCTTTATAAGAAGCGGCAATGCCCGTAATCCAATCCAGCCCAATAACCACAATTAGCAGCAAAATCGGAATCAGCCTCCCCTCCCCATAAATCAACCCAATCCACGGTGCCAAAAAAGCGCCCACCGCTCCCGCAATCGTTGTCCCCGGCGTAATATCAACGTTAAAAATAGGTTTGAACATCTTAATGTTGCCCCCTTTCGTGTTGGTCTCAGCGCGGTTGTTGCGCTAGAGTCAAAAAAATGAGGCCCCGCCGGAGCGGAGCCTTATTTAAATAATGATTTCATCACCAATTAAACTCTAGAGATCGATAGCCAACTATTTCTTCCATCCATATTTGTGACACAACTTGCCGTGCAATTACCATAAAAATCGATAATATCTCCAACATTTAAATAAACTAGAGTCGAACCCGAAATAGTAACATATCCCGCTGAATTGTTGGTTACCGAGCCTAATGTTCTTGCATAAATACCATTTACATATATGATAAGTTGACTGTTTGAGCCAGCAGCAACACTCATTAGTTGAATCGATGCCGCAATATGATGAGGACCAGCTGTTTTTGCTGTAAATCGATTGCCTCCAGTCCACTCCCCAAGATGATCTTTACCAATCGTTGCATATGCCAGTCTTGTAATCACATTTGTAGGTAAAGAAACAGCTGAAGATGTATGCGCAGCTTCAACATATGATTTTGCAGATGCTGTATTATCTCCCCATGGATTTATCACTGAGTTTGCATTATTAACAATCATCCCACCAGTATCCGCGAACATAGGAACATTCGAAGTGATAAGAGACGAAAGAATTGTCAATTTTGCATTAAGTTGAGCCGTGTAAGCCACATTGTTTCCAACTCCAGAGATCGTCTCAGCTATCATACCCGAAGAGTAGGCACATAGTATTGCATTGCTTTTATTGCTAATTTCACAGTCATAAATACTTACAACAGGAGAAGTGATAGCGAATGCTCCAATCTTATCAGAACCTACAAAAACAGAACGACAGTATTGAACACTAACGTAGCCTGGATTATCGTAAATAAAAATGCTAGAATTATTGGATCCAATCGGAGCTGTTGTAAATTCAAATCCCTTCAGAATTACGCGAACCGTATTTTTCTCCGAAATAAAATTATTAAATTTATAATTAACCGCACTGCTCCTGTCTGCTGCTCCGATTATAGAAATGGACCCTTTTCCAGTAAAACCCTTCAAACTAATTTCTTCACTGTAAGTACCAGCTGCTACATTAATAACGATTGCATGGTTAACAATGTTAGGTATAATCGCTATGGCAGCCGCAGTGGTTTTAAAAGCTCCGGATGCTGTATTAGTAAGACCGTTGTTATTGTCATCACCATCTGATCTTACATATAAAGTCAAATTCATGGCAGTTGTTGTGGGTACATACTCAGTATAATCCCATTTTAAAGTGCCAGTTCCCCTATTTCCTTTTAAAACAGTTATCTTATTGTTAGGAGCGTTAACATCAAACATTATTGAATTATAGGATGGATTAAACCGTTTATATTCTGTACCATCATGATATGCATTGGCATTTAAACGCGAAACTATGCCTTCTACGTTAGTAGAACTACCAGAAGCACGAACAACAAAATTATTACTTGTAACTGGCCCTACAAAATTCTCACCACCATTGGAAACGAAGCGACGCGCTACTAAATCACCTTCCTCTGTTCTTTGAGAGATTGTATTCGGTTCTGCTCCACTAGTAGCTCCATGTACACCAGTTGTAGCATCTGTGTGAATATCCACTGTTTCACGATTTTCATTCACTTCCTGACCCAACTCATTCATATCCGTCTCGGTCACGATATCATTAAATTTCCAGTCTGTTTTAGCCATGTTTATGTTACTCCTCCTTCACAAAAATCGTTTGAATCATGAGCGTGTCTGATGCAATCGGCAGGTTTACGGTGTTGTCGCTGACGGTTCCGGCTGCATTTTTCAGTTCAATGCGAGTGACGGTATCAACCGCGCTCTCGGGAATCAAATAATTCAGGCTAAGCTCGCTGTCCGTGACCGACTTCACAATAAAATCTGTAATCTCATAAGCTCCGCTATTCAGCACAACCTTCGTAATTTTCGAATCAATAAATTGGGCGACCTCCTGCTTAAACGTTGAAGTAATCACTTCACAATCACCTCCGCTTCCCTATCTGTAAATGGTGTAACGCCAAGCTTCCAGTTGCCGAGCCTAGTGTTCCGTACTAGCGGAACTCCAACAATCCGTTCTTCCAAAACAACGCCATCCATAATAGCCGTCTGCTGGCGATACACGATATTGGCCGGCTTAATCGCAGAAACCGTGCGCTCCACCTCTTGAAAAATATTAGCGTCGTCAATTGCCGCCGTTACCGTCAATATGAAGTTCTGCACATCAACAGTAGCGACTCCGCGGCCTGTACCGACAAGAAAGTCCAGCCGCTCCTGCAAATATCTCATCGTAAAAGGAGGCTTGGTCGAATAACGATTGACGATCCGTCTCCTGCGAAAATCAAAGGTTTCCGCATTCGGGTCGGCTTGAATGCCTAGCATTCTCTCCCTTCGCTTAATAGCGGGCAGGCTCGCCGTCATTACAAATCCATCATCCAGTTGCTGCAGTTGTGCCTGCTCCAGCAGAGCCAGCTCCACATCTTCCGTGGCTGCGAGCTTGATGAATTCTTTAATGTCCGCATACAGCTCCGGCCAATAGGATGAAACCGGCTTAGTCATGCACAACCACCGTCCCCAATAACGGGATTTCATCCTCAGCCAAAGCTAAATTGGCAGCGGCTCCGTTTAGCGTTGTCCCAAGTACATCCACTACTCCTGAAACAGTCAAAATCCGGGCCTCGATTTGAGCAATGCGAACGGTAAGCTCCTGCTGATTCATCCACTCTTGACGCAGCTCTAGCAAATAAGCGGAAATTTTATCCTCAATATCGCTTTGAACTTGTCCTATCGTCCGACCTGCCGCAAGCACAACCGTCGTCTCCACAGCAACCTGCGCCCCGTCGACACCCGTTACCGTTACCTCATGCCCGATTGGCGCCATACCAAGCCCAAGTCCGCTGTTGATGGTTGGATCAACGGCGGTCTGAACAAGCGCAATGAGCTGTTCCGCTGGTTTTGTCCAGTCCGCAGCAATCACCGTGCATTTGACGGTGCCGCCACCATTCCAGACTGGGAAAATTTTCGCCCCGCCTACGCCATCAATTGAGCTGATCATTTGCTTGTAATCAGCAATATTGCCGCCAAACGCTGGCTCGTTCACGACGCTGTAATACCTTGCCCGCAAAGCCTCATCCGTTTCAGCTTCTTCGCCAGGCACCAGAATTTGCGCAAGCTCTGCACGCGCCAGCCCATCAATATAAGCAAGCGGCAGCAGCGCCCCATATTTCTGATTGCCAACGATGCCCGCTGACTCACAGGTCAACGTGAAAAGTCCCGTTCCGATTTTCCCTGTCACCGTATACCTCAAATCATCGAGGGCAAACCTGCTCTGCAAAGGAACATCTACAAGCTGCCCATTGCTGCCAAAAAACTCCCCTTGCCGCTGGGCGAAGGTCGCTGGCTGCCTTTCCACACCAAACTCGGCCGTCCGCCGCTCCAGCCACTCGCCCGTGGCCGTATCCGCGAACAAAAGCGCCAGATTCACATCAAGCTGCGCATACATCTCAGACAGCTCGGCAGCTGCCGGCGCCAGGGCATCATAAATAACGCTGCCCTCTCGCTTATCTACATCATCTGAAACCCGGTCCAGCATACGCTGTAAAATAAAGCTGTACGTAAATGCCTCATACACGGGCCATCACCTCCTCTTTAAAGCTTCCTTCATCGGTAACCACTGTAAAACTCACCGCTGCCTTGTCCCCCTCAACCGTCAGTTCAAAATCAGTTACATCTGCTATTCGATCATCCGCCAGCAGCGCTTCGGTTACGCGGCGCTTGAGCTCAGAGCGTACATAGAGATGGGAGGATTCATTCAATAAATCCAGCTCGGAGCCATAATCAAAGCTATAGATAAAATAGCGATATCGCTCCGTTTGCAAAATTTTGAACACAGCCTGCTTAATCGCACTGAGGCCATCCGTCATGCCGGATATACGCTTATTGGCAAAATCGATATAATACGTGCGGCTAGGCTCAAATGCCGTTTCCGTCTCCAGCTCGTCGATAATTGCACCTTGTGGAATCATGCGCTCACCCGATCCAGCACGACGAACTGTTGTCCGCCCTGAATCCGAAGCAGCAGCACAATATCATCCACTTCCAAAGCGCGGCGAATCCGCTGCACATCGCTCACGCCTTCCGGAATAATTAAAAAATCCTCCGAAAGCGTGAAACGTTGGTCAACGTTCACTTCCAGAGGATTCGTGCCGGTTACCCGGCCGATTAACACAGCGACGGGGTTGCCCGACGCATGGGCGGCAGCGCCCGCTTTTTTAATTGCATCAAGCAGTGCCATCATATCACCTTCAATTCTAATGTCATCGTATGCGCGTCCGCTTCAAGCTTGTGGGAGCATTCATCGACCAGGAAATACTGTCCAATATCCAGTTCCTCTATGACAATCGGAACATAGGAGCCTGCACGCACGCGCAAATCGCCAATGGCTTCAATGCTGAGGCTGCGCTGCTCCCGATTTTTCAGCTTCAGCAGCTGGTCCAGCAATTCATTGATTTGCGCGCTGTTCATTTGCTCGTCGGCTACCTGATAAAATTGCAGCAGGCCCCATTTGGCAATATTCGCGCTGTCCTGCCCAATGTAGACGTCGCGCTTCCCGGTTTCCTTATTGTTTTGCACCACTTTGATCTTATTGTACGATTCACTGTCTATTGAGCTTTTGTAGCCAAAATCCGTCATCAGGCTCCAATCGCCAATGATAGAATCTGTCTTCATGTCCTCAATATTGCGTAGAGACAAAGCACCCGCTTCATCGAATAATACAAAATTGCCCTTATCATTAATTAGCGTATAGTCGAGCGCCTTGCACATAATATCCAGCAGCTTTTTGTTGTCCTCCACCATCGAAGGAATGACATACTCCGTCTCCGCCAGCGTTCCTATTTTCAAGCCCGTATCCTCAGCAATTTGCTTAATCATTTGGGTAGCGGTTTTGTTGCTGAACACATACGTATCGCTCATCAGCAAATAACGCAGCTGGTCATACGCCTTGATCGTAACACTCTCGTCCCTGCCAAAATTGTATTCAAACACATAGCCGTAAAATACGACCTTCCCATCCTTCGACAGCCGCACGACATCGCCATTGTTGACCGCAAACGCCTGATGCTGATAAGGGGCACCCTTAATAAGCGTAAAATCCAAGCTCGATGCGGAGCCTATCCGCTTCGTTTTATACGTTAGGGAAGGAACGAGATTTGTCACATTCCACACTTTCCCATTCCGGTTATCGATCAAAATTTCCAGCATCTCATCACCCCGGCAGCTTCAGCACCCTACCGACTTGCAGCTTGCGCAGCTCAGAATCGGCGATGCCATTCAGCTTCTGTATTTCCTTCCAACGCGACTCGTCACCGAGCTGTTTTTTGGCTACCCCAATGAGCGTATCGCCGCTAACGAGCGTGTAGGTTTTTGGAGTTTCTTTCGTCTGGCGCCCTTTTGTATCGCGTTCTTCATGAAAAGATTTTTCATGGCCTTTTTTAATTTCGACGGGTCTTGCTTTATAAAACACATACTTTTTCAGCCCCAGGCTGTACTCAATATCGCCCGAACCCGCCGCTTCCCGCCATTCAAATTTCTCAATACTGACGGCAAGATTCAGATCGAAGGAGGCACCTGTGAAAATAAAGCGGATCGGACGTTTCTTTTTCATCCAGTCCTGAATCAAGGTCAAATATACATAAGGCTCAAGCAGCGTCTCGCTGGCGATAAACGAATAATTCGCTCCGGGCGCAGGAAAAAAGCTGTCGAAGGAAATCTCCGTCAGCTTCGGGCTTTGAATCACATTAATTTCGCCAAGACCGGACACGTCGTAAGACTTGCCGCTAGTTGCGTCGCTAATTTGCAGCTCAGCTGGGTTAACCGGCAGTCGAAAGCCGCTTTTCTGATTGTCATAGCTGAGCCAAATACCGTACTCATGATGCTTGTTCGTAATCATTAAGCATACACCCCTTCCGCCGATGAAGCGATTTGCTCATTCAAGGAGCGCTCGATTCGGCTAATAATGGTGTCAATGTCCGTGCCATTGTTGATATCGCCGGTCTGCACGCTCACGGTCGGCTGGAGCGATACGAAGTTTTGAATATTTTTCATCTCCGCAAGCTCGCGCATCGTCTTGAGATCCTCGCTGGCGATGTCGACGGTGTCGTTAACTTTACCGACTTCATCGACTTTGTTGACGTTGGCGATGTTGCCTGCATTGCCGGCTCCCATGCCTGCAGTTCCTGCTCCAAGACCTGCTGCGCCTGCTCCGGCACCAGTGTTACCAGCTGCCATCGCTGTACTAGCCGGAGTCTCTAGCGTTGTTGGGGTTTCTACTGTTTTAGGTGCTGTAAATCCTCCACCTAAATCGGTACTAAAATTGTCCACAGTATTTGTCAGTTTATTAGCCCAACCTGCACCTTGTGAATATCCTTTATCATATGCGTCACCAGGACTCGAAGTAGCCATTTTAAAACCACCGAAACTCACATTCCCACTTGGTGCAGTAGGCTTCAACGAACTTATGGTTTTTGAATTAATTACCGGTATAAGCGGTATAGATACTCCGGGTATATTATTCAGTTTACTTATGAGAGAATTTATCTTTTCCCTCATAAAATCAATTCCGCTACCAAATTTATTAACAATGAAATTTACAACATTATAAAAGATATTTTGAATAGTGAAAGCTACCTTTGAAAAAATGTTATAGATGAATTGACCTACATCGACAAATGCATTCCACAACATAGCTATAAAGTTTTCTATTACTGCCCATAACCAATAAAATGCACCTACTATAGAGCCCACAACCTCCTCCATAGTTGTACCACTTAAAATGAAAGCAGCTATTAATATTCCCATCAATGCAATAATAATAAGCATTGGTATATTTATCATCAACCATCCTATAACCTGAGCCAAAAGAGGAGTTAGCATTGCCCATAATGCCCCTAACATCGCCCATAAACCTGTTAACATAGCAGGTATTAGTGTCAAGCCTATAATTAATAATGTCGCAGCAATAACAGGCCAAAATTGCGAGAAAATTGTTGCAACCCATAATGCAGCCTCACCCATAACAGTAAGTATGCTAGCTGCAAAATTCAAGCCAACATTCAACATATCGAAGAAGCCTTGAAGCTTTCCACTATCGAAGGCTTCAATAATCTTTGCAAACAATGGAGAGAGAATCGAAATTGCATCCATACCCGCACCAGCCAATGAGGTTTTCATGCTGTTTGCAATTGTGTCCAGTTGACTTTGAGGACTACTGTATACAACATCAAGCGCAGCTTGTCCAAGATGGGCATTTTCAAAGACTTGATTCAACTCTGTTAAAAAACCATCCATATCGCTATTGTTTATAAATTGTTGAGGATCAAAACCTTGTGCAGCCTCAGGAGCAATACCATATTGCCTAGTAAGCATTGTTGTATCACCATTCATGGCTGATTTTATGGCTTCACTCGACTTAGCAGTCCCCCCACCAGTAGGATCAAGTGCGGCAAGTTGAATAGCCATGGAAGTCATCTTTGTAAATTGTTCAATATTCTCTGCCATTGGCAATAGAGTTAGAGTGCTTTTTATGACCTCGCTAGGATCAACACCTGCTTGAATGGATTGCTGCCTAACCTGATCAAAAATAGCTGTACCCTTTTCTGTACTACCAGTCCGTGCAATTAGCATGTCTTTTTGTTGTTGTTCCTTCAAGGCCCCATTGATAGATAATGCAGCAACTTCAGCGGCTACTTTTAGAAATTCTCTTCCGACAGCACTAGCAGCGCTCAACATAATATCTTCAATCGGGCGATTTTCTGTCTTTACTCCTTTTAAATTCTCTATAGCTTTTTTCCCCTGCTCACCAAAAGCAGAAAACAATTTACTTAACCCCGAAACACCCGAACTGCTGCTAGTAGCTGCCGTCGCATTAAAATTTATGAGCATCTCATTAAGCGTAGAAACCAAACGCTTCATCTCATTCATCGTCTTATTCAGCTTAGAAAACTCTGCGGCTGCAGCCGCCATTTGATTAGTAGATGCAGCGCTTGATTGTGCCATGAACATCAGGGTGCTTTTCAGCTGATCCATCATTTTAACGGCACTGGCAGCAGCACTGGTATTAAAATTTATCGTACTCGCCATCCTTCCACCTCCTTACAGAACAAAAGCGCCCTCTAATAGAGAAGCGCCGTCCCGCTAACTTTCATTATTTCTTCTTCATCTTGGCCCGCTGCTTTTTCTCGCCCTCGATGCGGACATCGATCATGGCGTAGATCGCCGCCTTCTCGCGGCGCGACATGCTCATCAGCTCATGTGGCAAAATGCGAAGCTCGTGGAGGGCGTAGTAAGCGTAATTCGCTTCACCGTCGCCCTCTTTAATTAGTTTTTTACTTCATCGGCCAGCTCATTCAGGCTTTGATTGAAGCCGTTGATTTCCTGCACGCGCTGCACGAGCGAAGCATATTCGCCCGGACGCAGCATTTTGCGGAGCAGATGTTCAGCACCCATCGTGCCGTACGATTTTTGCAGCTCGGCATCCTTCAAGCTCGGATATTGAATGCTGCTTACGACCAGCTTGGCCAAATATTCATCCGTATTCGTCTCCGGTACGAAGGTGCCGTTTTTGCCTTTCACTTTGCGGGTTGCGGATTTGCGGCATTCTTCATTTTCCGCCTCCGTCATGCTGCGCAGCTCCCAGGCTACTGGATTGCCGTCTGCATCCTTGAATCGCTCGGACACGACGAATTTCTCCGTCGCCTCCGCAGCTGTATTTTGCGCAAAAAACAAGCTTAAGTCACTCATTTGCTACCTCCATGGATTGGGTTTATTGGGATAAAGCTATTTATACGCGTGCTGGCGCTTTGAAGCTTTCAGCAATATCGACGCCGTCGAAGGTGAACTCAAGCTCTTCCTCAAGCGCTTCGCTCTCCGTGTCGAGCTTGCCGATGATGACCTTATTCAGGTTGACGTTGTACAGCACAACCTCTTGGCGGCCGATTGTCGAAGTCGGATCTTCGTTGATAATGTGGACATCGAAGTTCGTATCAATGCCCGTTTTCACGTAATCGAGCATCATTTGGCGGAATTTCGACGTCACATAATAAACTGTCATGCTGCCGGTACCCGACCAGCCCGTCGCTTTATGCTGCAATGCGCGATGACCCAGCGTCTTAATTTCCGCTTTCGTCTTCTCCACGCTTGCTTCAAGCGTTTTAATATAGAACATTTCCTCGTTTTGGCCGTTGATTTTCGCATAAGCGCGTCCCTCTTGCCCCGAAATCGTATCTCCTGCATGCAAAAATGCCATATTACTTCACCGTCACTTTCATATATACTTTTTCAATGCTGTCAACCGGCTGGATGTAAACGTTGATGACGATGCTGTCGGATGCTTCGCCCGCTTCAACCGTCAGGTCCGTTTGGGAATTAAAGTTTTGAATCGCATTGCCATCCTGGAGCAGCGTCAAATATTTCACGCATTCGCTGCGGAATAGGCTGCGACCATCCGGGTTGTTATCGATTTTGCCAATGTATTGCGTCTCGAACAATTTTTTCATGTCGGTCGCAATGCCGTCCAGCACGCGGATAACACGGTTTTTCGCAAAAGAAGGATTTTTTCCCGGCACATAGGAGACCAGAGAATTAATATCCTGCTCAACGATGACACGGCCGCCGTTAGGAGTGAACAAAAATTCACCCGCACGCAAAGCCTGCTCGATTTGCGAATTCGAATAACGAACGTCGACATCCACTGCACCTTCGTACACACTGTAAGTAAGCGATTGGCTCATACTTGCGCCGGAAGTAGCAGCTGCCACCCATACGGTTGCTTGCTCGGCATTCACTTCTGTGCCGTCTTCCAGCTTGACGCCATTTTTCACGCTAATGATACCTTCATAATCCGATAGTGGAGCATTCGCCAGCACGACCTGAATTTTCTTGCCATCATTTTCGCGCAGTCTGCGGGCAAAAGCGGCGTAAACCGACTTCAGCGAGCTGTCGCCAGACACAAGCGCCACCGCATTAAATTCCTGCAGCTCAACAGCTGCTAAATAATCCAGATGATTTTGATTCGTCACCGTGCCATTCGCACCGCCAGCAAGTACTGTGCCAGCTGTCGCTACAAGCGCGCCAGTGCCGCTGAAATCAACGAAGCGATTGGATTCAAGGCCAGCAATCGCAGCCACCGTCTGCGAATCCACCTCTTCACCCGCCAAATAAGTAACAACGTCGAATTGATCTTCATCATCCACATTGCTCTGAACCGATACGGTAATCGCATTGCCGCGTGTACCGCCAAATTTAGCTGTTGCAACCAAACCGCCAATTGTTGCAGTCGCTTTCGTCCCTGCGTTCAAGCGGTAGAGCAGCAAAGTTTGTGCCCGTTTCAAAGCCTCACGAACGAGCAGCATTTCCGGTACGGTTACATCATAACCAAGCACGCTGCGCAGATCGTCGCCTGCTTTAATGGAAATCATCGTTTGCGGCGCACCCCAGTTCAGCGTCAGTGCCGTTGATACGATGCCGCGTTCCCCTACGTTTGCTGCCGATTGCGGCTCAGCCGCGAAATTAATGTATACCCCTGGTCTTGCCTTCGTTTGCGTTGTCCAAGTTCCTCCTGCCATGATCTACATGACCTCCTTTTGTGAATATGCTTGTAATTGCTGTTTGACCTGCTCATGGGAGTAAGTGCTGTGCTCGTCCAAAATGACATTCAGCACATCCTTCTCGCCTGCGGAATACCGCGCTGCTGCCAGCAGCTTCTGCTTGCTGTGCTTTGCTTCCATCGCGCTTTGCCGATTTTCCTGATCGTTCACCGCTGCTTCCCTCCTGTTTCCTCCAAGCTAGCCTTGCGGCGCTGTCCCCGCCTCAATCGGCGATTACCGGCCTTGACTCTGCTGCTGTAAAGCTTCCTTCGTCTGGAGCTACATGTCCTCACCCCCTTTCATATTGAGATATTTAAATTACTTCGAATTATGAAAAGAGGATTTAAAATACCTCACAAGCGTCGTTTGTTGCCGTTGCTCATTTGGTGACAATATCATAATAACACGGTTTTGGAGGCCGTTTCGGACACTCAGCGGACACTATACGGACATAAACCGGACAATCTCAGAAACCGCTTTTTGACGCCATCTGCGGAAGGTACGATCGACGATTCCAAGCTCCGATGCGACGAAGTCTGCTGGTTTTCCTTCAATATAACGGAGCCTCAGCAGCGTCGCATATTCAGGGAAGCAAGCCTCCAGCGCTTCCAGCGACTCATCGATCGTTTGCAGCTGGCGCTCCAAATCCTGCAGCTCGCTCAAACGTTCAATGACACCCTCATAACCTTCCGGCGCTGCACCTGCCCTTGCTTCAATAACTTTAGCGATTTTGCGGCTGAGCTCCTGTACGAGCTGCTCTTCATCGGCATTGCCCGGCTGGATTTGCTTTACTTCCCTAAGCTGCGCTTTCGTTCCAGCGGGGTACCTCGTCAAATGCGTATGTGCCAGCTTCTCTAATTGCTGCTCCTGCTTGTCCAAATACATATAGGAAGGAAGTCCGCGCAGCTGGCGATGAAGCTCCTGAAGCTTGTCATCCTCATATACGGTGCTAACCGTTAAACCGCTGCCTACCTTTTGCTTCTCAATCAGTTTTTTCCTGGCGACGAGACGCTTGTACGACTTTAATTGCTCAATTGTCATTTTTTCTACGTCCATTAAAATACCCTCTTTCTATTTAATTAAGTATTTTTATTACCCTATATTTCAAAAAAATAATAGCAGACCTGCGATATTGACAATACCATCGTTAAAAGGTAAAATATAAATATAGTATTAAAAATACGTTTCAGCCACTTAATTGGCTTATATACTCGCTTTCAAACGGTTAACTTGCTATTTTCAGTAGCATTTGCGGAATCATTTCATAGCCGCTGTAACGACTGTGAATCTTATTATAATTGATATTTATAATACCGTCAAGTATTATAAATACCTTTTCGAGAGACGGAGGGTATTACCATGGCGATGGGAGCAAGGATCAAGCAATTGCGCACACAACGAGGGTTAACACAGCAGGAAATTGCCGAACAGCTTGGCATGGGACGCTCAAATTTTGGGCATATCGAGAATGATCGTGTCGTCCCGACCAGTGAGGATTTGCAGAAAATTGCAGACATTTTGCATACGACTGCCGACTATTTGCTCGGACGCCGCGATGCGTTTGCGGAGCATGTGCCAGACTGGGCAACCGCTAAAGACAAACGCGATTTCAAAAAAATGCTGGAGGAGGACGGAGAAGTCATGTTTGACGGCGTTCCGATGAGCCAAGGCGACCGCCAGCGTGTCATGGATGTGCTGACCGGACTATTCTGGGAAGCTAAGCAAATGAACAAACGTACCCCCAAACCAGATATCACGGACAAAACAACAGATCATGCCGAAGGGTAGGTGCTGCCATGGACAAACTAATACTGCGCCTTGTACGAAAATTCCAGACAAGAGATCCTTTTGTGATCGCAAACGGTTTGGGAATCCATATTCGTTATGCCGATCTGGGGAATGAAACGCGAGGCTTTTATTATAAGAAGCTGCGCCGTCGGTTTATCGTCATACACGAGCGTCTGCCGGATGACTGGCAGCGTTTTGTTTGCGCGCATGAGCTGGGACATGACCGCCTGCATCCCGGCTTCAGCCGTTTTTGGTTGGACGAGCAGTCCTTTATCAATGTTGGAAAATATGAGCGCCAAGCGAATAAATTCGCCGTCCGCCTGCTGACCTCCGGCGACACGATTGGCCGCTCGGAATCCATTGGCGAGCTGCTGCAGCGTAACGGCGTGCCGAAGGAAATGGATAAGTTTTATTTTTAGCTGCGGCCCTGCCCATCAGAGGTGGAACAACGAAGAGCTCCAGAACGCCAATCGGCGGCCTGGAGCTCTTTATGCTAATCATTTTATAAATACTTCTCCAAAATCTTCACGAAAGCCGTTAACGTCGCCAAATCCGTCTCATCAAACCGCGAGAACAGCGGACTGTCAATGTCGAGAACACCAATAACCGCTCCATCCCGCTTCAATGGAATGACCAGCTCAGAATTCGATGCGCTGTCGCAGGCAATATGGCCGGGAAATTGATGCACATCCGCTACCAATATCGCCTCGCCGCGGCTAACCGCCGTTCCACAGACGCCTCTGCCCACTTTGATGCGCGTACATGCCGGCTTGCCTTGGAAGGGTCCGAGCACAAGCTCCTCCCCATCCAGCAAATAAAAGCCGACCCAATTAATATTGCTCAAAAATTGCTGGAGCAGCGCCGAAGCATTGGCCAGATTAGCGAGCTGGCTGGGCTCATCTTCGATAAGCCCCTCTAATTGCTTCAGCAGCAGGCGTTCGTTCTCTTCCTTCGTTCCTGTATAAAGTTGTTCTGCAAACATCGCTTACTCCTGACTGATTTTGATCGCTTGCTCCAAATCATAAATAATATCGTCAATGCCTTCGGTGCCGACAGATAAACGAATGAGTCCTGGCGTAACGCCGGATGCAAGCTGGCTTTGCTCATCCAGCTGCTGGTGCGTTGTGCTTGCCGGATGGATAATGAGCGACTTCGAATCGCCGACGTTAGCAAGATGGGAAAATAGTTCCACGCCATGAATCAGCTTTTTGCCTGCTTCTACGCCGCCTTTAATGCCGAAGCTGATAATTGCGCCTTGGCCCTTCGGCAAATATTTTTGCGCCAGCGCATGCGATGCGTGGCTTGCGAGACCTGGATAGCTTACCCATTCCACTGATTCGTGCTGCTCCAGATAGTTCGCTACTGCAAGCGCATTGGAGCTATGGCGTTCCATACGCAAATGCAGCGTTTCAAGACCTTGCAGCAGCAGGAACGAGTTGAATGGCGACAGTGAAGCTCCCATATCGCGAAGCAGCTGCACACGCGCTTTAATAATATAAGCAATCGCACCAACAGCTTGCGTATATACAAGACCATGGTAGCTTGGGTCCGGCTCAGTCAGACCTGGGAATTTGTCATTTTGCGCCCAGTCGAATTTACCACCGTCTACAATAACGCCGCCAATGGATGTTCCATGACCGCCAATAAACTTCGTCGCCGAGTGTACAACGATGTCTGCTCCATGTTCAATTGGACGAAGCAAATACGGGCTTGGGAACGTATTGTCCACGATGAGCGGAATGCCATTCTCATGGGCAACCGCAGCAACAGCTTCAATATCGAGCACATCGCCACGTGGATTGCCGATCGTTTCCGCGAATACCGCCTTCGTATTGCTATTGATCGCTTTGCGGAAATTTTCCGGATCGGAGGAATCGACGAAATGCACTTTAATGCCGAGCTTCGGCAGGGTATGAGCGAACAGGTTGTACGTACCGCCGTACAGGCTGGACGAGGAAACAATTTCATCGCCTGCGGATGCAATGTTCAGAATGGAGTAGGTGATCGCCGCTGAACCGGATGCCACGCCAAGTGCGCCAACTCCGCCTTCAAGCTCAGTAATCCGCTTCTCGAACACATCAGTCGTTGGGTTCATAATACGTGTATAGATATTGCCAAATTCCTCAAGTCCAAACAATCTTGCCGCATGATCTGTATCTTTAAAGCCATAGGAAGTCGTCTGATAAATCGGTACCGCACGCGATTGTGTAGCGGGATCAATTTGCTGACCTGCGTGTACCGCTAAAGTTTCAGGTGAATATTGTCTTTCTTGCTTAGCCATTATAAAAAACCTCCCAGAACGTTAGTTTTTCCAAGCTTACGAATATAACACCCTGCGTCATCACTAATCCTACCATTAAAGTAGGAATTAAAAACGATTATAGCAGATCTATGCAAAATTATACAGTAGGGAGACAAGCTTTCATACAAAAAAATATTCCGCCAGTCCTTGACAGAACTGGCGGAATACAGATTAAGCAATCCAAATTCTACTCTTACTCAAACGCCTCAAATGGCGTTACAAACTCCGGCATGCCCTCGGCATAAGACGTATACTCGTACTGCTCGAAAGCGATGGCGATTCCCTCATGCTTTAAGTAGAAGGAACGATTCGATTTAATGCCATCGAACGGTGCAATTAGCGGCAGCTTGCGTTCTTTAATTTGCTTGTTGATCGAAGCATTAATAATGGATAAGTATTTCGAATTGTAATCGGCAGCTTCCTTTAGCGTCAGCAGCTCGCCGTTATTGAGATCAAATGTATAAGGCACGCGGAAGGTCATCCCATGCGCTCCGCCCAGGTAGGAGTAATAATCCACATACAGGCTGAGGCGCCCCTGTTCATTATAGGTCACGTTAAATACGCCCTCGAAGGTCACCTTGGGAAACGTTGTACCCGGATTTTTCTTGATGTACGATGCATTTGTGGCCGTTGCTTTAGTAAGATCCTTCTGACCGGCTGCCGCATAGGACTCCGCTTCCTGCTTCAAAAACGTATTAATTTTCCCCTCAACCGTTTTATCCTTAAGGTCTTCAATAACCGGATAATTGACGAGCAGCGTTTGCTTGTCGTTATTTTCCTGAATCGAGCCCAGCGCAACCGTAAGCTCATTTTCCTCAATCGTTTGAATGACTACGGTCTTGCTGCCTTTCTCATAGGAAATGCCATAGCCCATCCGCTCCAGCAAGAAGCGCAGCGGCACATAAGCCGAGCCTTTATAAATAAGGGCCGAATCGCCGTATGTCTTCTGACCATTAATCACATAGCTGCCATCCTCCGGATTCGCCGTTAGCTTGCGGCCTCTTCCATCGAGTGTAATCGTCCGGCTATTCACATTCCACGTAATATCCAGGCCCAGCTTCTCATTGAGCGAGCGAATGCCAATATAGGTGCTGCCGTTAATGTTAATTGTCGGGATGGAATATTTGTAGTCGTCAATGATAAACGGTTGCGGGACGACGCGATAAGTTTGCACAGCCGTTGCCGCTGCTGCCTTCTCAATTGCAGGAAAACCAAATGCTGCAGGCGATGCGCCTACTATAAGGCTCGCTGCCAAAATCGAAGCAAGGGTACGTTTGTAGGTCATATTTTTAAAAGGATTCATATTCATCATTCATCTTCCTCTCCGTGAATTCATTATCATTGTAGACGCATATACCACCCTATAAGTTACAAACTGGCTAATAAAAATAGGGCTTAGGCGCGGAGCGACGAATCGCTCCGCTACTTGTTCCGGGCTACTTGTTCCGATTCACAATAACGAGCTTCATCTCCAGCATTTCTTCCACCGCATATTTAATGCCCTCGCGTCCTGTGCCGCTGAGCTTCACGCCGCCATAAGGCATTTGATCGACGCGAAACGTAGGAATATCGTTGATCAGCACGCCGCCCACATGCAGCGCATCCGCCGCATCAAGCGCTTTGCCAATATTTTGCGTGAAAATGCCTGCTTGCAGGCCGTAATTGGAGGCGTTCACCTGCTGAATGCCTTCCTCGATGCTGCTGATTTTATTGATCAGCACGATTGGCGCAAACACCTCCTTGCAGGAAACCTTCGCTTCCGCTGGCACATGAAGCAGCACGGTCGGCTGCATAACGCCTTGCTCGTCGACTCGGCCGCCAATAGCTAGCTCGGCGCCTAGCTGAACCGCTTCCTCCACCCAATCTATCGCCCGCTTCGTCGCGGTTTCCGAGATAAGCGAGGATACATCCGTATGCTCGCTCAGCGGATCACCTGTCCGCAGCGCTGCAGCTAATGCGATAAACTTGCTGACAAAGGCTTCATACAGCTCGTCCACTACAAAAATCCGCTGCAAGGATATGCAAATTTGCCCCTGATACGAGTAGGCCCCGGTTACGCACCGTGCCGCGACAGCATCGACGTCACTGTCCTTGTCAATTATGACAGCGGAATTCGAGCCCAGCTCCAGCGTCACCCGCTTCAGTCCCGCCTGCTTGCGAATGCCTATACCGACCTCTGGGCTGCCGGTGAACGTAATCATCTTCACGCGGGCATCCTGCACCAGCTTCTCGCCAAGCAGCTTGCCGTCTCCACTAATAACATTGAGCGCTCCCGGCGGCAGGCCAGCCTCCTCGAACAGCTTGGCAATGAAATAAGCGGACAGCGGCGTCTGCGGAGCAGGCTTCAGCACGACGGTGTTGCCTGCCGCAAGTGCGGGTCCCACTTTATGGGCGACCAGATTCAGCGGAAAATTAAACGGCGTAATCGCGCCAATAACACCAAGTGGCTCGCGCAGCGTATAGGCAAGCCGTCCTTCGCCACCTGGAGCAGCATCAAGGGGCACCATCTCGCCATGAATACGCTTCGCTTCTTCCGCCGCAAATTGATACGTTTGCACGGTCCGATCCACCTCGGCGCGAGCTGTCCTGATCGGCTTTGCCGCCTCCATAGCTACTATGCGCGCTGCTTCTTCCTTGCGTTCCTGCAAGAGCGACGCCACCTTGGCCAAAATTTCCGCCCGGCGGTAGGCGGGCAGCTTCCGCATAACCGCTGCCGCTTCCAGCGCCGCCTCAATCGCTTGATCGGCCTGCTCGATTGTTGCGCTCGCTACCTCAGCAATTACCTCGCCTGAATAAGGCGAGCGTAATGAATCGTACTGCTGTGCAGCTGCTTCCTGACCATTTACATATAAGTTTTGCTTCATTGCAGCTCGTCCTTCCTCTCCCAAAAACATACCTGTTTAACTAGCCCTATGTAACTATTTATAACCATAATTCGGGCCATTGAAGCGAAATCCCTTCTAGCGTACCAGATTCATGCTTCCAGTACATTCATATCCTTATACTTTCATAATGGCCGATGAAAAAGCTTATATTGAAAACAAGCGGGCGAGTCTATACAATGAGCAGGTACCAAATTTACTTTCCTTAAGGTGGCTATTGCAAATGCTCAACCGACTTCGTACCGTTAACAAAAATTATGCGCTGCAGCTCGCAGCTATTTTCATCGGCTTTATTGTGTTCGGCATTTCTGAAAATGTAAAAGGACCCGCGATTCCCCGGATCCAATACGATTTCGCCCTTGATGAACAGCAGCTTGGCTCCTTGCTGTCGCTAAACGCGCTCGGTTATATGCTCGCCTGCTCATTTACCGCTTTTCTGACACGCAAGTTCGGCGTCAAGCTGGTCACGCTGGTTGCATTCGGCTCGATGGTTCTCTCAGGCGTACTTATTTTCTTTTCCAAAAGCTATTCTTTCTTCGGGGCATCCTATTTCCTCATGTATATTGGCAACGGCATGCTGGAAATTGCGCTAGCGGTCATCGGGGCGCGCATCTTCGTGCGCAATGTCGGAACGATGATGAATTTATCCCATTTTTTCTATGGGCTCAGCTCAACCGTTGCCCCGATGATTGCCTCAGGCCTTATTACAGTGAGCGTCTACGGCCATGTTTTGGATTGGCGCGGCATGTATCTTATTATGCTGTCGCTCTGTCTCATTCCGATGATACCGACGCTGCTGAGCAAATTTCCCGGCGATGATCCAGCAGATGGGCCGCGCTCTGGCTTCCGGGAGCTGATGCGTGATCCGGCATTGTGGCTGCTGGCGCTCATTCTCACCTTCGGCGTCGTCGCAGAGCTTGCGGTAGGCGGCTGGCTGGTCAATTTTCTGGAGAAGGCTTACGCTTGGAAAAATGTTTCCGCAGCCGGCATGCTGTCCGCCTTCTTCCTCTGCTTCTCTGGGGCAAGGCTGCTGCTCGGCCCGCTTACGGACAAAATCGGCTTTAACTTGTCGCTGCTGCTCTTCGCCGGCGTATCATCGATCTGTACGTTTATCGCGGTGTTAGGCGGCGAATCGCTGGCGTTTCTGTTCGCCGCCGCCGGAATCGGCATTGCTCCGATTTATCCGACCGTTATGGCCTTCATCGCCAAGCGCTATCCGCGCGGCAGCGAATCCGCCATTACTTTTACGGTCACGATCATGGGCATCGGCAGCGTTATTTTCAACTATTTGATAGGCGCAGTTACCCAGCTGGTGAAAAATAGTTACGGCGCCGAGACGAAAATCGGCCTGCTGCGCGGACTTCAAGCCGGCTACGGCTTCATCGGCCTCTGCCTGCTCTTATGCGCGATAACCGGCGTTTTCCTCTACCGTTATTTAGCGGCGCGCAAAGAGCTAATCTAGCAGCCTGTCCGCCTGCTTAAAACGGCCTGACCCATTCGCGGGGCGCAAGTCTGAGCTCCGTGAATCGTCAGGCCGTTTTTCCTGTTACCAGCTTGCTATTTTCCAGAAGGCGGGCTTTGGCTGATGCTGCTCATCGAGAACAAATGGCCAATTTTTCCTGCCTCTCACCGGAAAGTTATCCAGCCACGTATAATCATCCGCCGCTCCCCAAAATGTTACCGATGTCAGTACCTCTTTATATTGCCTGAATAAACGAAAAACCTCCTCATATCGCTCTGCCTGCCGCTCCAGCATTTCGGCAGTCGGCTCGCGCAAGTCGGTGCGCTGGTCCTCGAAAGCAAATACGGACATATCCAGCTCCGTCATTTGCAGCTTCAATCCAAGCTCCGCATAACGCTCAATCGCCGAGCGAATATCGTCCAGGCTTGGATCATGCACATTCCAATGCCCCTGAAGCCCGATGCCGTGAATCGGTACGCCCTGATCCAGCAGCGACCGTACGAGCCGAATGATTTTGTCGCGTTTTTCGGGGAAGCATTCGTTATAATCATTGTAAAAAAGCAGCGCGGATGGGTCAGCCTCATGGGCAAACTCAAATGCTTTAGCGATATAATCCTCGCCGATGATTCGCAAATAGCTCGAATCCCGCAGCCACACGCCGCTTTTATCCTCGATGGCTTCATTCACCACATCCCAGGCGTAAATTTGCCCCTTGTAGCGGCCTACAACTGCGGCAATATGCGCCTTCATCCGGGCAAGCAACGTTTCACGGTTGGCAGAAGGCTCGCCATTCGCCCCGGCAAACAGCCAATCCGGCGTCTGATTATGCCAGACGAGCGTATGCCCGCGCAGCTTCATGCCATGCTCCTTTGCGAAGCTGGCGATTTCATCCGCCGCCTCGAAGGTATAGAGATGCTCCTGCGGATGCAGCAGCTCAAATTTCATTTCATTTTCTGCCGTCACACTGTTGAAATGGGCGGCCAGCACCTGCTGCTGCGTCTTAATCGTTCTTCGATTGACGGCAGCGCCAATATCAAAATAATCGCCGTATTGTGCGGCAAGCCCCGGAATTGCATTTTCCTCTTTTCTATCGCTCATATCCCATCCTCCTCCACTAGCCCTTCACACCGCCGACCGTCATGCCCTTCACAAAATATTTTTGCAAAAACGGATATACCATAATGATCGGTACGCTCGCTATAATCGTCATCGTAGCTCTAATCGAGGTAGGCGTGACAGACGTCACCCCGCTCTGGCCGGAAGCGAACTGGTCGGCTGCGGTCGATGAGGTGGCCGCCGTATTCGACGTCTGCAATATTTTCATCAGCTCATACTGCAGCGTACTCAGCTCAATTCGCGAGGAATTGTACAAAAATACGTCAAACCAGGAATTCCACTGTCCAACCGCCACGAACAGCGATACCGTTGCAAGCGCTGGTACAGTAAGGGGCAAAACGACGCGCATAAACGTCGTAAACTCGCCCGCTCCATCGATTTTCGCCGATTCCAGTATGCCGTCCGGCAGCCCTTCAATAAACGAACGTATAACGATCATATTAAATACGCCGATGATGCCGGGAATAATATAGACCCAGAACGAATTGATCAGGTGCAGCTCCTTAATTAATAGATAGCCGGGGATGAGGCCACCGCTGAAATACATGGTGAAGATAAAGGCGACCGTGACAAATTTGCGCAGCACAAAGCTTTGGCGGCTGACCGTATACGCCAGCATGGCGGTGCAGAACACCGACACTATAGTGCCCACGATCGTCCGCAGTGCCGAAATCGTCGTCGCATAATAAATCGAGGCCTCATTAAAAATGTATTTATAGTTGTCCAGCGTCCACAGCCTCGGCCATAAATAAATATTGCCGCGAATCGAATCATTCGCATCGTTAAACGACAGCGCGAACATATTGATAAAGGGATACAGCGTAACGATCATTAAGCCGACCATAAACACAATATTGCATAAATCGAACAGCTTATCCGGCCAATTATAAAATTTGCTCCGCGCCAAACGCCCTTCCTTCATAGCGATTCCTCCCTGCTTTGTTAAAATAGTCTGCTCTCGCCAAGCCGTTTCGCAATTCCGTTAGCAGACAAGAGGAAGATGAAGCTGACGGCGGTTTTGAATATGCCCGCGGCGGTCGCCAGCGAATAGTTGCCCATATCCATCCCGTATTTCAATACGAATATATCAAGGTTATCCGAGTATTCGACCGTCATCCCATTGCCCAGCAAATATTGCGGCTCGAAGCCCGACTCCAAAATATGCCCTAAATTCATAATGAGCAAAATGACGATGACCGATTTCAGGCCCGGCAGCGTAATATATCCGATGCGCTGGAAGCGGTTTGCACCATCAATTTCAGCCGCTTCATATTGTGCAGGATCAATCGTTGTAATGGCCGCGAGATAAATAATCGTGTTCCACCCGACATTTTTCCACACTTCCGCCGATCCGATAATGCCCCAGAAATACTCGCCCTTGCCAAGCCATAGTATTGGCTGATCGATAATATGCAATTTGACGAGCAAAATATTAATAATGCCCTCCGGCGAAAGCGCCGAGGATACAATGCTGGCCGCAACGACCCACGATATAAAATGAGGCAAATAGCTGATCGTCTGCACGACCCGCTTGAACAAAATATGGCGCAGCTCATTGAGCAATATCGCCAGCGTTATCGCCGTTAGAAAGCCGAAAACCAAATTAATCGTACTCATGACGATTGTATTGCGCAGCACCTGATAAAACGTATCGTCCTGAAATAAAAACTTAAAGTTTTTCCAGCCTACCCATTCCTGGTCAAACAGCCCCTTAGCCGGGCGGAATTTCTGGAATGCGATCGTCCAGCCCCATAGCGGCACATATTTAAATAACACCAGCCATAGCAAAAAAGGGACGGACATCGCCACTAGAACCTTTTGCTGCAGCAGCTTTTTGAAAAAAAAGGGCAGGCGCGAGCGCCTAAGCGCTCGCCCCTCATCGGTTGAAATAGCTGGCTGTGTCTGCTTCTCCACCTGAAAATTCTCCTCTCTCTAACCGTCTACCAATTGCCTGCTACGCGCTCCTTGACGATATTCGTTATAAAGGACTCATAGCTTGCGGAATCCAGCTTGCCAAATTCAGCCGTATATTCGCTCCAGATGGAATCGAATTGCGCCGGATCAGCGAGCACGAGCTTAGGCAAATATTTTTTCGCGATATCGCTGCTCTTCTGTTCAAAAATCTGCTCCGGCGTGCCTTGTCCTTTATTAATGCTCCAAGCGGGGTACCAAGGCCGTTCATCCGGCTTCGCAAACATTTCAGCAAACGTCTTGACGCCATAGGCATCCAAAATCGCCTTATCCCCGTCCGTATAGCCTGCATAAGCGACCTCCGGCTGATTGCCTACCGCATAGGAGTTGCCATCCGCCAGCAGGGAGTTATTGCCGTAACGCGGCCAATTGTATTGGAAGTAGGACCAACCGAACTCGCGAGTGAACTCCGTGTCATTACGCTCGCTGATTTGCTGTTCGTTCATAATAAAACGCCCGTTTGCATCGACGCTGTAATTTTGGTCTTTGATGCCCCATTGCACGAGAATTTGATTTTCTTCCTTGAGCATATTGTCAAAGTATTGGATAATGCGGACCGGGTCCTTCGCATTTACCGAAATGCCGATACCGCGGTTGTTAACGAAGGCAGGCGGATCGACATATTGATCCTTCGTATTTTGATCGAATACGATTGGAAGCGGCGTATAGCGTTTCTCGTCAATGCCCGCTTTTTTCAAATTGTTCGTTGCATCTCCAACCTGCCAGCCGTAGTTGAAATAACCGAGCACACGGCCGGAGGTCAGCTTCGCCAAATATTGATCCTTGTTTGCAGTGAACGATTCAGGGTCAAACAGCCCCTCGGCATTTACCTCATTCAGCTTCTGAATCCAGCGTTTCTCGTATTCGCTTGCTTGATAGGTTTTCGCTTCATGCGTATTCATATCAACGAGCACGCCGCCATCGTTCGGATAACCAGCCAGGTGCATCGAAGGGTTTGTAAGGGTAAAGAAGTTGTCAGCTACGCCTGCAAAAATAACGAAGCCCACCGTATCCTTGCCATCCACTTGCGGATGCTTCTCCTGATACTGCTTGATCAGGTCAAAATATTCATCCAGCGTCTTAATTTTCGGATAGCCGAATTCCTTCAAGACCGAGCGCTGCATCCAAAATGCGCCTTGGCTAATGCCCGGGTCGCCAATGTAGCCTTGGTCCGCGGAAAAAGGAAGATGATAGATTTTGCCGTCTGCTTGCTTAAATTTATCCATGTAAGGTCCATATACGCGTTTAATATTAGGGCCGTATTTTTCGATTAAATCATCCAGCGGAATGAAGGCGCCGGCATCCATCAGCTTATCAATTTCGCCATCTGGCACGATCACATCAGGATAGTCGCCGCTGGCGATCATAACGCCGGATTTCGTTTTTACGTCACCGACGATAAACTCCATTTTGAAATCAACGCCAGTCTGCTTTTGCAATTCCTTGCCGATGACCGTATCGCTGGCGAGCGTATCCTTGTTAGCGGCAAAGCCGTAATACGTGAAGGTGACGGGCTCCTGCTCGCCCGCTGCTTCCGAGGAGGAGGCCGGACTGCTTGACGCATTGCCAGCATTGCCTGAATTGCCGCTGTTGCTGCTGCATCCGATCAATGCGACAGACAGCGTCGCTGCCAGTCCCATTGTCCAAAGCTTCTTTTTGACCATATTGGTATGACCCCTTTCAATCTATTGGTTTGTTTTTTTGTAAGCACTTTCATTGTAAAACGTGGAAAGAGGCTGCGTTACCCTAAAAACTTTAGCTTTTACTGTGAAAACTATAGGTCGGGGGAACATTGGGGCTGCGCTGCGCGAAAGGTTTGGGTTCCGATCGCCATTCCGCCTGAAATTTTTCAATTGGGACCGCTCAAGCGGTTAAATTTCAGGCGCAAAAGCGAACGCTATCGCTTCTCCACCCAAACCTTTCACATCCGCTTCACCCCTTGTTCACCCTCCCCTAGTCGGATGGACAAGAGGGCGGGGCGTCCCTGCTACGCGCCCTTATCCATTACCGGGAGGCGAAGCTCTATGGTGGTGCCGGAGCCGAATTCGCTGCGGAGGGTGAAATCGAAGGCGTCTTTATAGCAGAGCTTGAGCCGGGTGTATACATTTTTCATCCCTACGTTGTCGCCCATCGCCCCGTCCTCCTGCAAATATTGCATCAGCTCGCTCAGCTTGTCCTCCGGCATGCCCATACCATTGTCCGTTAGACGGAACAAAATCCGGCCATCCTCGTAACCAATATGCAGTCCAATGAGACCGATGCCCGGCGAGCTCTCAACGCCATGAATGCTGGCATTTTCGACAAAGGGAAGAAAGGTCATTTTAGGAATCGTATGCTCGTAGACCGCGTCCTCGACCGTCAATTGATATTGCAGCTTGTCGCCGAAACGGTATTTCTGAATATCCAGAAAACATTCAATCAGCTCCAGCTCCTCGCGAACCGATACCCAGCTGCGCTTCCATATAATCGACTTGCGGAATATTTTGGCCATCGAATGGATCGTCCGCGCCGTCTCCGTTTCCCCCTTCATTAAGCTGCGCATGCGGATCGTCTCCAGCGCGTTAAAAAGAAAATGCGGATTGATCTGGCTGTGAAGGGCATGAAGCTGCGCTTGCCGCTGGCGGATTTCCAAATCCTTTTTCTGAATATCCGCCATGTAGACGTCGTTGATTAAATTGTCAATCCGCATCGTCATTCGGTTGAATTCGCCCGTCAATTGCCCGATCTCATCGCGCGACTCTTCGAATGGAATCGTCTCGAAATGCTGGTTTTTCACCTTCTTCATATGCCTTAAAATGCGGACCAGTCTTACGTGGATAGATCGAGAAATGGCGGCAATAATCAAAGACGGAACGACAATGTTAATGCTCGCCAACAATAAAACAAAGGTGCCCGACTTGCGTACCTCCTGCAAAATAACCTTCTCGTCCATGACGCCATACAGCCGCCAGCCGTTTAAATAATTGTTGTTCGCATACGGCTTATTGAATGCAATCGACTTTTCCGGCATCGCCATCTGCTCAAGCCGCAGCGTCCCAGCCTCCCAGTCTGCCCCCGCCTCATTCGTATAATGAATGATTCCGTTTGCATTGACGAAATACATGCTCCCTTCAAAACCGATGCCGGCAAACAGCTGCCTGAAGGTCGCCATATTCAAATCGCTTTTGATCAGGCTGTTGTATCTCCCGTCTCCGCTATTATTCAAACGCTGAATAAGGCTGATCTTATCTCCGCTATGGATGAGGACGGGATACGAAGCGCTCGTTTGCTTGAACTGGTTATACCAGTCGGCATCGAGAGCTGTATCGTCGAGCGGCAAAATCTGCCCCGAGGCAAGCACCGTCGGATTGTCTGTATAAATGACTGTCGAGCTAATCGTAGAATAGGCTTGCTCCGACTTCATAAACACGCTTTTCATATCCGTAAACGCTTCTACATATTCCAGCTTTGACGTGTACGTGTGATCCAAATGCTCGTTCAGCAGCGGATCGATATAATATAAATAGGAGATGCCCGCCGCCTCATCAATGACGGATCGCACCTCCCGCTGCAATTGCTCCAAAACCATGTCCGCATCGCGCGTCTTCTGGTTTTTGATGTTGTTTGTGGTCACGTTGTAGAAGATGACGTTCGTCAGTACGATCGGAATAAACACCGAGCATATGTACATAACAAGCAGCTTATCCCGCAATTTCAATTGATTTAATAGATGCATCCACCTGCCGCCTCCATCCGTTTAGGTTTTGTCAAACAGGCCGTTGCGATAGTCGGTTGGAGTAACCTTCTCCAGCTTTTCAAACTGGGTGACAAAATAGTCCGAATTCTGGAAGCCAACCATCTCTGCCACCTCATACATGCGCATATCGGTTTGCCGCAGCAGCTTCTTCGCTTCCCTGACCCGAATGCTGAGCAAATATTCGTTAAAATAGACGCCATAGGTTTTGCGGAACAGCTGCCCCAAATAAACGGAATTCATATAAAACTTGCCTGCCAGCCCCTTTAGGCTAATATTTTCGTTGTAATGGGCCTCAATGTATTTCTTAACCTTCTCGATGCCGCCTTTGGATTGGTCGCTGCGAAGCAGAGCGATGTAGGCAGCTGCCTCGTTCGTAAAAGCGAGAAACAGCTGCTTCAAATCGCATAAGCGTGTGCCCTGCTGCTGCCAATTCATCATAGCGGGAAGCTGCTTCAGCTGCTTTTCATCCCCATTCATTTTGCGAATAATATTAATGATTCCGATGAGGAAGCGGACCATCGCATTCGATACGGCATCGGGAGCAAAACGTTTCTCGCGAAACGCCTGAAACAGCAGGTCGATGTCAGCGGCATATTGCTCCGGTTTATTTTCCTCCACCTTCTCAATCAGTCTGCTGTACAATGCTGCCTCCATATCAAAATAATACAGCGGTGTTCCCTGTACACGGCTCGCATGCACAATAACTTGGTCCGCTTCAGCAAATTTATAGGCCAACGCTTCATTCGCCCCGCGGTAGGACTCTTTAATATGCTGCAGCCGCTCAACTGGATTGCCTACGTACAAAGTGACCGGATGTCCTAACTGATTTTCCAAGGTGCTGTGCAAGAGGCGAAAAATATAATGCCCATCGGAATCGTCCGCCAGCAAGCTGTTCATATGCAGCAGGCAGCCATACAGCCCCGTCTGCTGCTCATAGGTGAATATGGCAGGCGACTCCTGCTTTTTGTCCATTGCTTGACTGGATTGATTGAATGGGTTGGATTGGCTAAGTTGGATAAGGCGAATAGCCGCCTGACAAGCGGCTGTGAAGGCTTTCGACGTCGTATCAGTGGTGCCCGCCATGTGGACTCTCGATTCTATTGCCGTTTCTGACGCTGCTTCTGTTGCCTGGGCCGCGGCACCTGTATGCAGTTCAGTCAGCACATAAACATACGTGCCAATCTCCTCTAGCTCAAGGGCTGAGCATAGCGTCTTCATATCCTCTTCTTTAAAGCTCCCCTTAATCAACGTTTCAAAAATCGAGTCGGCAGCCAGCTTATCGCCCGTCAAGCTCGCAATACGCTTGAGGGCGAGCGTTCCGGTCAGCTTCTTCAGCGTCGCCGTAAGCTCGCCCTCATCAATAGGCTTTAATATATAGTCATGAACTCCATAGCGCAGCGCCTGCTGGGCGTAATGAAAATCGTGAACGCCGCTTACAATAATGAAGGCCGGACATTCCTGTTCCTTTTCCGAAGCTGCACGAATCAATTCCAGGCCATCCAGCATCGGCATACGTATGTCTGCCATCACGACATCCGGATTAAGCCGCTTCATCTGCTCCAGCGCATCCATGCCATTTTCAGCCTCGCCGCAAATTTTATAGCCCAAGGCTTCCCAGTCCATTAAATTCATCAGCCCTCTACGGACAAACATTTCATCATCCACCAGCAGCACCTTATACATTCGGCTTCCTCCCTTGTTCCTAGTGAAACTCTATAATTCGCAGATGTTGCTGCGGATTCCTTTATTATGCAGAAAAATAACTCAAAAAATGGTAGATGCATTTCAGATACGGTCGCAAAAGAAAACGCTTGCAAATCATTATAAAAGCGGGGCTTTTACTTTTTCACCCCACAATGTTTAGGATTTACTTGGAAGATTAAAGGACTTTTTTGGAAATCACCTTTCCTGTCCCTCAAATGCTGAGCAGAAGCCTATTTTTCGTATTTTTCAAAAAAAGGTTGATTAACCAACAAAACCGAGTATAATACTTGGTATATAACTTAAGCGGGGAGATAACGGACATGACAGTAGAAGCGTACACTCAGATTTGGATCAATGACCATTTGGATTTAATCAATTATGCTATGCAAATCGGGGATCAGGAATGGCAAGCTGAGCTTGTAGCTGCTTTGCAGGAAATGAATGTACCGAGCTACCCTTCGGAAGAAGTCGTTAAGGAGCTATTATGGCGCCAGTATGATGAGGTGCTTCGGCAAATGCTGGCCATTTATGAGCAGCTGCGCAATAGCGCATTTAAAGGGGATTTAAATATAGAGAAACAGCTGTGGAGCCTGAAGCTTAGAAGAGTTAATCTAGCAAAACAAATCAAGCAAGCCTAGCGATTAGACAGTTATTTGGGCTGAAAATAAAAAAGGCAAGCAGTTGTCTGCTATGCCGCTAACTTTTATAAGGACCGACCAGCGAGGCTTAGGCCATCATTTCCTTTTTGTCGCGCATCATAGCCATCATACCAGTCATCATTTCGTCGCACTCTTGCATCTTAGACATCATCATGTCGCTGTCCATCATTTCTTTGCTGTCCATGGAATCCATCATCATTTTCATACATTTCATCTTGCACATCATTTCTTCCATACACATCATCATCATCATGTTTGTCGTCATTATTTTCACCTCCACTTTCAAATTCATCATTTATTTTCCTCCCTAATCATAAACCAACTCCCACAAAATAACAAGCTTTTATAGTTGATTTATAATTACATACTGTGTTATATTTATATGTTACTATTCTCATTAGACTTATAGGGATTGTTTTAAAGGAGAGGAATCATGCTAAAACCTGTACCTTTCGGCATCATCGGATTTGGCTGGAGAGCGGAAGCGTATTTGCGGATTGCCAAGCAGCTGCCGCATTTATTTCAAATAGTCGGTATCGTGGTCAGAGATCCGGCAAAATATGAGCATGCTGCTGAGCAATGGGGCGTGACCCTTTATTCAACGCCGCAGGAGCTGGCCAAGCATTGTGAATTTCTTGTGGCAGCCGTCTCGAAAACTTCCATGCCCCACGTCCTGAAGGAAGCGGCGTTACTGGACATTCCACTGCTGGCCGAAACGCCTCCGGCTTTCAACGACGAAGGCTATCAGCTCGTTTCCTCGCTCATCCAATCCGGCGCCCGTATCCAAATCGCCGAGCAATACCTTTTGCAGCCGCATCATCAAGCCAGAACCGCTCTGATTCAATCGGGAAGCCTGGGAGAAGTACGCCACGTACAAGTATCGACGGCACATGGCTATCACGGCATCAGTTTAATTAGACAGTGGCTTTCCGTCACGGATTCCAGCTGCCAAATCGTTTCGCGACGTTTTGAACTCCCCATTCAAGAAGTGCCCCATCGAGGACGAGCCGCGCAAGACCGGCTGGAGACCGAGATTCAGGATATTTCCATTATTACTTTCGGAGATGGGAAAAGTGCCGTTCTTGATTTCGCACGCTCTCAATATTTTTCGCCAATACGACACAATCGCATACTAATACGCGGCTCTAAAGGGGAAATCCGGGATAATGAGGTAACCCGAGGATTAGGTGCCAATAGCTATGAAGACGTAACGATTAGAAGAATGCAAGACGGCTTGGAGGGCAGCCTTGCTCCGCTTTCGCTTCGGGAATTGCGGGCAGGATCAGAGTGCGTTTTTCGCAATCCGTACTACCCTGCCCAGCTATCCGATGAGGAAATTGCGATTGCCGAAGTTTTGACTCGCATGACGGCATATATAGCAAGCGGAGAAAGCTTTTATTCACTATCCGAGGCTTTAATCGATGTTCGTCTATCCCTGGCTATTGATGAGTCGATTGCTACCGGCCATGCGGTAAATGTGCTGTAGTTAGCTTGTTCACTTTCAGAAGCTAAATAGACACCGAATAAGGCACTCTGCCCTTAAATTGCACAACCTCTCGAATGTCATGGCTTTGCAGCAGCTCGATCGCTTCTGCGAAGCCTTGCTCTAAATGCCCCACCTGATGGGCATCTGAGCCAATGGACACCGCTCTGCCTCCTAAATCCACATACATGTCCAGAATATACGGATGCGGATGAATCCAGCCTTGGCGATAAAGTCCGGTTGTGTTCAGCTCCAGCACCTTTTGCTTTTCAATGATCAGCGTTAAAATATCGTACAAAATAGGCTTGCAAGCCGCTATATCTTGTTCCTCAACCGGATAGGTCGTATATCTCGCTACATAATCCAAATGGGCAACGATATCGAAATTGTCCATCTGGTCGACAGCCTCTCTTACATGGCTAAAATAATGCTTAAGCCTTTGCTGAATCGGCAGATCATGATAGGCTTTTTCAGAAAAATCAAGGGTGCCGTCGTTATGCGCCGAAAGCAGAATGACGTCAAACTGTTGCTGAGCCAAATAGTCGTTTATGACGTCTTTATAATCGCTCCGATAGCCGACCTCAATGCCTTTGCGAATTTCCATCTTATAACGCTGCGTCAGCTCTTCCGCTTCTTGCTTGTAGCTCTTCCAATCAATGAGAACATTCTGTTTGAAATATTTGCAATCATACTCTAAATGGTCTGTCGTTACGACAGCCGGCTTTCCCAGCGCAAGCGCATATCGCACTAGCTCCTCCAGCGTTGAGCTGGAGTCTGGCGAATAGGAGGAATGCACGTGCTGATCGATTAAAAGATTAGGTATTGTCATCCTTTTCTCCTTCTCATTCTACTGAAACTGCAATAAATTGCGCCCTTCATCTGTCATATCGAACAAATGGATTTTATCCGGCCTTATATCAATCGAGAGCATTTCGCGCTCCTTTAACCGCTTCTCGTTATCGGTCAGCAGACGAATCATCATATCGGACTGTCCAGCCCGATCCGTCATTTTAACGAGCTGCCCGCTGCCTAAATGCTCAATCAGATCAATTTCGAGTTTAATCGATGTCTCACTTGGCTGCTCGGGAATGAACAGATCATGCGGACGTATGCCCAGCTTGACCGCCTTTCCTATGTGCTGCGCCTCCAGCCTGCGCGACTGAGGGATTTCCAGCTCGAACAGCTTCGTCTTAACCCACTGCCGGTCCTCTCTTTGCTCCACTATGCCCTCAATCAGATTCATAGGCGGATTGCCTAGAAAGCTTGCGACGAACAGATTATACGGATGATTGAATAGCTCGCTTGGAGGGGCATATTGCTGAATTTTCCCGCCATTTAGAATGGCTACCCGATCAGAGATGGCCAAAGCCTCCTCTTGGTCATGCGTGACAATAATAGTCGTTACTCCTAATTTGCGTTGGATTTTTCGAATTTCATCCCGTACATCCAATTTCAATCGCGCATCCAAGTTGGACATTGGCTCATCCAGCAGCAAAATTTCCGGGTCCTTGGATAGTGCGCGCGCCATGGCGACTCGCTGCTGCTGTCCGCCTGACAGCTGCGACGGCTTGCGATCAAGCAGATGATCAATTTGCAATATTTTGCTCGTCTGCAAAGCACGCTCGTAGGCGTCCTTCTTGGCCATTTTTCGCTCGCGAAGCGGAAACGCAATATTGTCTCGAACCGTCAAATGAGGATACAGCGCATAGGATTGGAACACCATACCGATATTTCGATCCTTCGGCTCCACATGATTGACCAGCTTATCCTTAAAATAAATTTCCCCGGAGGTTGGCTTGAGCAGCCCTGCCAGCATCATTAGCGTAGTCGTCTTTCCACAGCCTGAAGGGCCTAGCAGCGCGACAAATTCGCCCTTTGCTATTTCGAGATTCAATCCGTCAACCGCACGGCCTCCATTTTGCTTGCCATCATAGTTTTTCACAATATTTACAAGAGAAATCATACCTGCTTTGCTCCTCCCAAATTCACCTTCAGGAATATTTTCTGGGTAAAAATATAAAACACGATTAGCGGAATCGTATAAAACAAACCAATCGCTGTAATCAATCCATAGTTCATAATGACATTTTCCTTCGTTACGAGCCGCGACAGATAGCCGGCGAGCGTCAGCATATTGTCATCGAATATAAACAGCTTGAACAGAAACCATTCGCCGTAGGCGCCTAAAAAGGCAAAAACAGCAATTGCCCCGATGCCCGGCAATACGTAGGGAACGAGCACCTTCGTAAGCGCTCGAAATCTCGAGCATCCATCTACCATCGCCGCCCATTCCAAATCCCACGGCACCTCATCGAAGAAACCTTTCATAATATACACTCTGCCTGGCAAGGAGCCCGTTATAGCAACGAGGATAACGCCTAAGTAAGTATTTACTAGATCCATTTGAACCAATATGAAAAACGTAGCGATAATGAGCGTGATGCCCGGAAAGGAGCGCATAAGAAACAGAAACTTCATGGCGGCCAGCTTTCCTTTAAAATCGAGCCGAGAGAACGCATACGCAGCAGGCACAGCAATGCCGATTTCAATCAATACAATAAGAAACGAATAAACTAATGTATTTAGAACAATGGGCCAAATCGCTGGCAGACGGACGCCCGCATACTCGACAGGCTCCTTAACAAAATTGAAGTTTTCAAGCGAAAATTGGCCCGTCGTGCCATTAAAGGTGGCTGCAAGAAAATACCATATAATCATGCCGATAATAGGCATCGTGAAGAGCAGCAGATACGTGTGTACGAGCAGCTTTTTTACTATCGTTGTCGACATATTTGCCTCCTAATCCTCAATCCGTGATGGCTTTATCATTTCATCAAAATCAAACAGCCTCAGCAGCCATAAGGTCAAAATAAGCGAGATCAACACAACCAAAAGCGAAAGAGCGGCGCCGTAGCCATAATATTTTAAATGAAAGGCCTGCTGGTACGCATATAGAGATAACGTCGTCGTGTCGCGCATAGGTCCGCCATTAGTCAGCAGCAGGATGAAGAAATAGGAGGACACAAAGCCAATAAGATCGGATATCGTAATATACATTAACGGCCATTTTAAGGATGGAAGGATGATTTTAGTGATGACCGATTTTTCACTTGCTCCATCTACTTTCGCAGCCTTATACAAATCTTCAGGTATCGAGCTGATTGCAGCAGATAATAAAATCATGCCTCCTGAAGTTGTAGATACAATCGTAGCAATGATCACAATAGCCATAGCGATTTTCGTAAACCATGAGACAGGATCACTGTCTGGCTGGAATAAGAGCAGAAATTTATTGATCAGCCCACCCTCCGTGGGATCAAATAAATATTTCCAGAACGTTACATATACAACTGCCGGAATAATGCTCGGAATTAACCATAGGACACGATAAATGACTGCCGTCAATTTGCCCTTTAAGAAGTACTGGGTTGCGATCGATATAAACAAACCAAAAAACAAAGAGAACACGAGCGTAATCACGGCAAATATAACGGTATTCCATAAAATTTGCGGCATGCTGTAATCGGAAAATATGCGCTTGAAGTTATCGAAACCAACAAAGTTGATTTTCATGGATGCATTTAAATCAGTGAAGGACATAATAATGGTCGCAATAGCGGGAAGAATAAAAAAGACCAGCACCAGAAGAGCAAAGGGCATAATGAATAAATAGGGGTACACTTTCTTGTCAAAAGGTTTCTTGTAAGCTGTCTTGGCTGAAGTTACCGGGATCTCCATAATGAGATCTGCACCTGCTTCCTATAAGCAAAATAGATGGAAAGGTGCTCCTGTCATCAGAGCACCTTTCCTTGTATCATCGTTATTCTACAATGAGACTGTCCGCTGGCACGTTTTGCTTGACATCCTTTTGGAATAACTCAAAGGCCTGTGCGGCGGTTTGCCCTTTCGTCAGAATGGCATCAATGCCAAGCGTAAAGGATTTCATGTAGACCGCATAATCCATTTGGGCTGGGCGCGTTTTCGTAAATTCGATTAAATAAGCATGATCTTTGTAGAAGCTCATTTGCTGGAAGCGGGCATCCTCCTGCGCTGCTGCTGTTACAGGCAGCTTGCCGCTCTTAAGCGTATGATTAACCTGCAGGTCCGGATCCAGCACATGCTCAATCAATTTTTGAACATAAGGCATCTTCTCATCATCCACAGTAGGTCCCACATAGATCATCGCGGGGTTGCTGTAGGATACAGGTTTTCCTCCCTGCTCGACCGACGGAACCGGAATCCAGATTGCATTTTCCTTAAACCATGCTTCATAGCCAGCCAAGTCCTCTTCCATGCCAAGTTGTGTACGCATCACTTGATAAAATTCAGTACGGGCAAATTCAGCAAACAATTCGCCTTTAATGAACAGCTCGGCAGCCTTGTCCGTATCAATCTCAGCAATGCCCTCCGTAACTACGCCGCGCTGCTTCGCATCCTGCCAAAACTCATAAACCTTCTGCGTATTTTTCGACAGTACCATCTTGTTCTGTTCCGCACTATAATTGAAGTTGCCGAATGTATAATTCCAGCCTTCAAACCTTGTATCCTCAACGCCAAAGCCTACTTTAACCAGCTTTTGCTTAACAGCCGCATCTGCAAGATCCACAAGCTCACTGAATGTGAAGGTTCCAGCATCAACGCGAGCCTTCAGCTCATCGATTTGCGTCGTTGTCCAGCCTAAGCCTTCCAGCGCTTTGCGGCTAATGAATACGGGAGAAGCATCCATATCTTGAATGACGCCATAGTAATGGTCCTCGTATTTCATAATGTTGTTGTAGGACTCCGGCATATTTTTGAACACGTCTGAAGTTCCAACCCAGTCCACATCACGGATGAGTCCGGCGTTCAGCTGCCAGCCAATATCTACGCTGGAGTTAATAAATACATCTGCTACCTTATTCGCCTGTGCCTGCAAAATCAGCTCATCATCGCCAATACCTGGCCACCAATCTATTTTCACCTGCACGTTTTCCGACTTTAATTGTTCGTTCAAGCGCTTTTCTGCTTCTATAAAATTGTCCTTCCGTGCTCCCCATGTGTTCTCGCGTACGGAAATCACGACCTCTTTCATTTTCTCTCCATTGCTGGAAGTCTCTGCGCCTCCATTTGCAGCAGCGCCTGAGTTTGAGCCTGTGCCACATCCAGCTAACAATGCGGTACTAGCCATTACACTAACTAATCCAAGTGCAAGCCTCTTCATGCTTTTAAACCCTCCTCGTTGTCCAGTTATCACTGGCTTAACTAAACTATAAAGGAGAATTGTAAAACCTGTGTCAATTACACATTAATAAATTGTTTTTTTATTCTTTTAATTGCAATGATGTTGTTTTCAAAACAAGTGATCTGTTTTATTTTGTGAACACTTGCTCAAGTGCTTGATCCAAAATCGCGATTGCTTCTTCCATTTGTGGAAGGGTTGTAATTAATGGCGGAACAAGCGTAATGACATTTCCGCCGGACACCTTGAAGCTTAGTCCACGGGACAAGCATTCATAGAGAACCTTTTCAGCACCTGCAACTTCCTTCTCTTTCGTCTCGCGATCAGATACAAGCTCAATTGCCGCCAGCATGCCCTTCACCCGCACATCGCCGATTACGGCATATTTCCTTTGCAGCTCCTGAAGCTGCAGCGTCAGCCACTGCTCCATCTTTTGCGCGTGCTCAAGCAGGTTTTCCTGTTCGATGTATTCAATGGTAGCCAAAGCTGCCGCACAGCCTACAGCGCTTTTCTCATGCGTATAATGTCCGAGTGAAATATCGCCGGCAATATCTAGATGCTTTCTCGCAATAATGCCTGCCATTGGAAAAATGCCGCCGCCTAAGCCTTTGCCAATAACAACGATATCCGGGACAATATCATAATGCTCGTGAACGAACATTTTGCCCGTACGGCCTAATGCCGTCGGTATTTCATCCAGGATGAGCAGCACCCCATAATCATCGCAAATTTGACGCAGCCGCTGCATATATGCAATGGTAGGAATCTGTACATCCGTGCTGCGAATCGGCTCTAAAATGACCGCACACACGTCATCTTCCCGCTCCAGCATATAGCTTAAGTAATCGAGATTTTTGGCAGCTGCAGCTTCTCCTTCTCCAAAGATCGAACGATAGCTGTTATAGGGCATCATATGCTCCGTTCCAGACATTAATGGTCCGATCCCGCTTCTGAATACAGCTTCGCCGCCAATCGATATCGCATCCAAGCTTGCGCCATGAAAGGAATCCCAGGTCGATATCGTTTTGTGCTTGCCAGTTGCCCTGCGGGCTAGCTTTAGCGCTATTCCAATTGCGCTAGTGCCGCCTGGCGTAAACAACACCTTGTTCAAATCTCCCGGCGCGAGCTGGGCCAGCTTCTGTGCCAGCTGAATAGCTACCTGGCTCGTATATCGGCGCGGCAGGAAAGGCAGCTGCTGCATCTGCTTCATGATGGCATTCATCACATACTCATTTTTGTAGCCGACCTGATGAACGCTGTTTCCATGAAAATCGATCACCTTGCGTCCATCCTGATCCTCAATGTAAATGCCCTCTGCATTTACGATGACATTTAAGCATGGCGTAGACATAGACTGATGAAGAAAAAGCTTGCTGTCCTGTTCGAGTACAGCAAGCGTCTCTTCGCTTAGATGCTCATCCTGCCAAGCTTGACGGGCATCCGTTCCATTGATATCTCCTTCTATGCGGCTATTGATGCGGTTTGGCATAAGGCAGCTCCTCCTTCATCAAACGTTCATTGATTTGCTCGATCATTGCTGGCAGCTCGGACATGTCCTCAATAACGGCATGGGCTCCTGCTTCCATATAGCTCTTGCTCACAGCAGCGATAATATGGCGTTCTTCCTCTGGCGTCAGCTGCTGCGCCTCTGCCTCCGTAAAGCCAAGCATGGAGCTGCCCTTCACAATGCCAATCGCCCATACGCCAGCACTATTCGCTTCCTGGATGTCCGAAATCGTATCGCCAACCTTTACAACTTGCGCATGGTGGCGAAGGCCAAGCTGCTTCATATTTTCATAAATCATATAGGGATACGGTCTGCCTTTGTCCATAACAAGATCGGGCGTTACCCAATGATCAGGTTCGTAACCGTATTCCTTAGCTGCTTTCGCCACGATGGACAGCATGGTAGACGTATAGCCTGTCGTCGCTCCGATTTTCAGTCCTTGCTGTCTTAGCTGCTTCATAGTCTCTATTACATAAGGATTTGGCTTCCCGTATAGCGGGAGGATGGCCAGCAGTCTGGGCTCAAACCGGTCATGCAGCTCATCAATATCCGTCTCCGTATAACTGCGGCCAAATTTTGCTTGAAAAGCAGCTTCTATTCTCGGCATTTGCAGCAGCGATTGAATATGATCCCGTTTCAGCTGCCCCATAGGAACGCGAACCTCTTCCACCGTAACTGGAATGCCTAGCTCCTCAAAAACATCCATAAACACCTGCACGGGTGCAAAACAGCCATAATCAATGGTCGTCCCGGCCCAATCTAAAATAACGCCTTCAATTTTCATAGTTGACCTCTCCAACATAACGTAATATTTGCTCAATTAAATTCTCCATATCCTTTGCATGCACGTCCCCAATATTTCCGATTCGAAATACTTGGGCGTCTGTCAGTTTGCCAGGGTAGATAACAAGGCCAGCCAGCTTCAAAAAGCTATAAAAATGTTCAAATTCAAAAGGGATATGCGTCGGATACAAGAAGGTTGTAATAATGGGAGATTGCAGCTCTCTCGGCAAGTAAGCCGTAAAGCCAGCTAGCGTCAGCCCTTCCACGACGATTTGCTGGTTGGTACAATACCTTGCATGGCGTGCTTCCACACCGCCTTCTTCAGCCAGCTCTTCTAGTGCCTGTTCAAATGCATGTACGACATGCGTTGGCGAAGTAAAGCGCCATTTGCCGGAGTCGTTCTCCATCGTCTCCCACTGGTCATATAAATCGAGCGATAACGAGCGCGCTCTCCCTTTGCATTTCATAAGCTCCTCCCTTTTGCAAAGCATAAAGCTGAAGCCTGGAACACCTTGAATGCATTTATTGGCGCTGCTAATGATAAAGTCGATTTGCAGCTCCTCTACCCCAATCGGAATGCCGCCAAAGCTGCTCATGGCATCTATGATTGCGATTCGATTATTTCGCTTAATGACCTCCATTACCGCCTCCAGCGGATTCAAAATGCCGGTCGTCGTCTCGCAATGGACCATAGCGATATGCGTAATTGATGAATCCTCAATAAGCTTCCTCTCAACGACTTGAGGATCTATCTGCTCATTCGCTTCAAACTCAAGGGATGCATGTGGAATATGGAGCACCTTTGCTATATCCTCCATGCGCTTCCCGTAGGCGCCATTTTGCAAAATAAGCAGCTTGCCATCATTCGGGATGACTGAGCCAAGCGTCGCTTCAACCCCAAAGGTGCCGCTGCCCTGCATGAACAGAGCCGTATAGTGCTCCTGAGATGCGCGGCCAATCTCTAGCAGCTGCTGACGAATCTGCTGGACAATGGCTTTATAGTCATGATCCCACGTGCACCAATCCTTTAACATCGCCTCTTTGACCGTTAATGTTGTGGATAAGGGACCCGGCGTCAATAATACATATGGATTGCTCATAGCTCCTCCTATACTTGCCACTCGGATTTGGGATAGATCGGATTGCTCCACGCGACTTTGCCCGTTGCATCTACACATTCCACTCGCACATATTGCTCATCATTTTGAATGAAATATTCCGCTTCGGTGATGTATTCGCCAGTTGGGTCCATTTCAGCCAAGCCATTGTGGGGAAAGGTAATAAAGCGAATACTCTGCACAGGGGAGCATTTGACCGTAAGCCTGTCGTTCTCCATGCGAAGATCATAAATGGTCGGACCATTGGTGCTGTAATAACGCCCTGCTTTCATCGCCTCAATAATCGCCTGCTGCTCTAATCGCTCGGTCTCTACGACAATCCAGCCGCCATAAAATTCGGATACTGCCATCTCCGTCGGACCACCATGGGCATCGTCTGCTGCAATGGCATTTACCTGCTTGCCACGTTTTAGGACATAATCCCAGTAGGATACGCCATAACCGACCGCCTCTTGAATTTCCGACTGGTGATTATAGATTTCAATCGCTGCATAACCCTCCAACTGAAGCAAATCCTCTTCTCGATTTTTCGACCATTCTGGATGGTTCATAATGACGAGATTGCCTTTGCTTCTCATGTCGTCAATCAATTGCTGAATCGTATTCAGGCTCTCGTAATCGGGCTTCTCATGCACCTCATCATGCTGAAAGGGCTTCTCCGCCAGCAGCGAACGGTCCAATAGTCCATGCAGATGATACTGCTGGCCAGTCGTTTCACGATCCATCTCGCATGCCATTTCATAGCCGTCCAGCATAATAAAATCACCGGTGTCATACGCATCGCTCTGAAAATATATTTCATGGTCGCTTAAGCACATAAAATGATAGCCTTTTGAACGATAAGCCTCTCTCATTTGCTCTATCGTATATTCCCCGTCACTGCGAACGGAGTGCGCATGAATGTTACCTTTATACTTTTGCCGCTCAGCATCTAAAATAACAGCATCTCTCATCGCTATTCCCCCTCCGCCAAATCTGCCACAAAGATCGGATTAGACCACGCTATTCTGCCCTTCTCGTCCACACACTCAACCCGAATATATTGCATGCCCTGCTTAATCTTCATGCTTCCAGAGGACATCAGCTCACCCGTCCCGCGTTCCACGAGAAAGGGTCCGCGCAGCGGAAATGCTTTAAACATCATATACTGGCAGGGCGAGCACTCCACATGGACAAACCCATCCTCCACACGATAATCAAAAATTTCGGGACCCGAACTGGAATAAAACTGTCCGTTCTTCAGGGCTGTAATAATCCCTTGCTGCGTAAGCTCCTCCGCCTCGACACATACCCAGCCTCCGCCATACTCAGAAATTTTGCTGCCCTGGTCATGCTCATGCGAGTCATCAGCAGCGATACCAAACACGCGCTTGCCATTTTGAAGCGCATGATCCCAGTAGGCCGCCCCATAAGAAGAGCTTGGTGTCCATTCTGTTGCATGATTATAGATTTCGACTGCAAAAAAACCGTCGTACTGCACCATATCCTCGAAGCGTGTCAAATGCCATTCGGGGTGATTGAAAATAACGAGATTGCCATGCGCCTTCATTTCATCAATCAGCTTCTGTGGGGATTGCGGCCCCTCCCAAGGAATGGGAACCTCGAATGCTTGCAAATGATGAAATCTCTCTTTCTCCGGTCGCATCGTCGGATCATCCAGCACGCCAAAGTGGTAACCTGGGTCTTCGTCCGGCACTAAATTCAAGCCGCCTCTTTCCATGCCTGGCAGCACGATGAAGGATTCAGTGTCATAATCAGCCGTTCGAGCGTAGACATCATGATCGGTTATGCTGATGAAGTCATAGCCTTTAGCCTTGAAAGCAGCCACAACATCCGCCGCCTCCTGCGATCCATCTGACCATGTCGTATGCGTATGCAAATTCCCCTTGTACTTTCTTTTGCTTTTGTCTAAATACACGGCGTCCTTCATCGTCATCACTCCTGTTTTCCTAGTTATCCATTCGCTTAGCAAATAATTGCTTTTTATTGCTTTTATTTTTATTTATGTTGTTTTAAACATTCTACTGCGAAAAAATGACCAATACAATGCGATTCGAAAGATTTAACATAGGGATTACAATTTTGACACAACAACAAACAACATCAAAAAAAGCCAGCAGAGAAGTTGCGCTTCTCTGCTGGCTTTTACGACGGATTGGACCATCTGGTTGGACCATCTAATTCGATCATTTCATTCGATCGTTTGATGCAAACCTTATACTTTACTCATCCTTTACTCATGCTTTTCTTCTGCTTTGCTATTCAGTTGGCATCATCCATCTCGTATTCTTCTCTTCCAGCTGCGTCTTCCACTCGGCCGGGGGCTCCAGTTCCGAAATCACGATATCGACATTTTCAAAATCGCATATTTTCACCATGGACCGCTTGTTCCATTTCGATGAATCCGCCAAAATGATCGATGTTTCCGACTGCTGAATCCATTTGCGGGTCAACGTTGCCTTCTCATAGTCATAGCTCGTAAATCCGTGCTCGATCGATAAGGCATCTACGGTTACAAATGCTTTATTCACAAAAATATCCGACATATTAGCTTCCGCAATAGCGCCCGTGACACGGGAATGCTTCACATTCACCTCGCCGCCAAGCATAATAATCCGGCCATCGAATTGCTCTCTTTTTTTGAGCTCAATCAAGGCCATCATGGCAGATATCGAGCTCGTTAGTACGGTAACCTGCTGCTTTTGGGATAAAAAAGGGATAATCTGCAGCGGTGTTGTGCCTTCATCTATAAAGATCACGTCATAATCGTCGATTAGTGTAAAAGCAAGAAATCCAATTTTCTCCTTCGCCTCTTGATTAATGCAGGCTCTTTCAAACAATGTCGGCTCTATTTCTACCTTCAGCTTGATTGCGCCTCCGTACACCTTCTTAAGCTTATTTTCCTTCTCCAGCTCATCGAGATCTCTGCGAATCGTTTCTGTTGTAACCTCAAACATGCGAGCCAGGTCGCCCGCAATGACCTTCCCATGCTCATTCAGCAAGTTCATAATGCTTAGCTTTCTTTCTTCGCCTGCGAGAGACATCACAAACCCTCCATTCCATGTCATGACTATGCTCACGCCCTCAGAACTTTACAAAGATGCCGCCGCTGCTGGCGCTTCCGGGCTAGGCCCAGCTAAATTCCGCATCCATTTCTGGGAACGATAACGTTTATACCCGATCAAAGCTTTGCTAATCTCTTCACATAAAAATAAAGCATACACCCATTCAAGCGGCAGATGGAGCACGTACACGCCAACAAATACTGCCGGCAATGCAATGGCCCATGTTGTAATTAAAATCATGTTCATCGTAAACAAATTATCTCCGCCTGCTCTAAACATACCGACAATCCACACATTATTCAAGAAAAATGCTGTCATTGCCAGTGCTTGCAGCAGAAGCACATTCCCTAATGATGCATGAACCTCCGCGCTTAAGTGAGGAAAAATCAAGGCTGCAAACGGCGAAACCATAATAATGACAACACTTATGATTATACCAGCAATGACCGAAATGCGAGTAAATCTGCGCGCATAATCCATCGCCTGCTCCGGCTCATCCTGTCCCAGCTTTTGTCCAATCATGACCTTTGCTGCATAAGCAAATCCGTGAATCCCCATCATAAAATAGCCCTGCAGCGTATTCCCCAGCTGAAAGGTAGTCAATGCCGCGATGCCCAATGCTCCAAAAGCTACGGCATACAGCATATTGCCAATCGACCACATTCCTTCGTGGAACACGAGCGGCGTGATCGTTTTCAATACCTGTTTGCGCAGCAGCAGAGGCAAGCTAAATAGCTCGCGGACGCGAATGTTTACATAATAGGATTTACTATAAATGAAAACGAGCAAAACCAGCAGACTCGCACCCGAAGCGATTAACGTTCCCCATGCAGCTCCTGCAACACCAAGCTCGGGCAAGCCCAGCCTGCCGTAAATCAGCCCATAGTCCAGTGTAATATTGACGGCCATCGCACATAGACCGACATACAAAGTGATCTTAACCTTCCCTATAGATCCAAGCGCCTGGGCATAAGCATCTCTAATCGCACTGATTAGGAAAACACACGCCATAATCGTCACGTATTGAATGCCAAGCGGCATGAGTTCAGCGTCCTTAATAAATAAAGAGAGGATCGGCCCCTTCCAAATCGACACAGCAGCAAATGCCAGAAGACTGATGCCGATACCCGTCAGCAGCATAAAACCGAATGTCGCACGCAAAAGCATATACTGCTGTTTTCCATAGTACTGGGTCATATAAGCGGTCATTCCATAAACGGCGGTAAGAATCATTGATAAAATGAAGCTGATTCTGCCTGCTGCGGCAGTAATCGCGACTGCTCCATCTCCCAAGCTGGTTACCATTAGCATATTAACGAGCGAGAATGAATTAGCAACTAGCATTTGCAGCACAGATGGAACGACTAATCCTTTCATCTCGCGAGTAAATTCAGACTTTCCGATCGTACGCTTCCCCAAGCCTATCCCTCATCCACATTCAAATTGTACGATATCTTGCATGTTTTCCGCTTCGTTTCGATCAAAGCACTGTAGCTTTCATGTTGTTTTAATTGCTTTTTTGTTGCCTCGTTTATCATACCTATTGTTTGTTGATTAATCAATGCATGATGACGAGAGAAAGGAGGATTTACAAATACTTTAGTTTTTATCGTTAAAAGCTGAATTAAATAAAAAAAGCCCACCTCCTTAAAACTACTATCATAACAAAAGCATAAAAGAAGATGATTTTACTTCAATTGGATATTTCTGTGCTTGTCCGAAAAACGAAAATAGACCGCCCCCTGGTCAAGGAATGCGGTCTATTTCGATCGTAACACCTGATTAAAGCCTACTGCCCTTAAAAGCAGCTGTTGCAGGGGAGTCGTGTTCGCGCACGGCTCCTTTCTGCATTATAAGCTTCTGTTGCTTATAATATAACACTGTCGAGTGGATAAGTAAATTATCCACGTTACTTATCTATTCCTCACAAATTTAGCCTGCCCATCATAAGGATACAATTTCTATACTTCCTGGCACAAGTACAATTCTTGCTATACTCACAGAGGTATCTTTTGGTGAATAATAATAAAAAGACACTTTAGAGATAAAACTCTAAGGTGTCTTCAATTACATGAAGTGGTCATGGAATTATTCAATCATATGTTTCGTATGCGTGAACAGGTTAACAGGTTGCACACTCACACAAACGATTCTGTGCATCAAACGAAAAAAAATGATATTATGTATGATGGGTAAAGGACTTGGCTATAGCTTATATGGTTTTTATATATTGCAACAAGAGGAGATAATATGAGTAACGAACAAAATTTTTGGCTAGACTTACCAAAGCCATTTTTTATATTAGCACCAATGGAAGATGTCACAGATGTTGTATTTCGTCACGTCGTTAGTGAGGCTGCAAAGCCCGACGTATTTTTCACGGAATTCACGAATACAGAAAGTTATTGTCACCCTTTAGGAAAAGACAGTGTACGCGGCCGGTTAACGTTCACAGAAGATGAGCAGCCGATTGTCGCTCATATTTGGGGCAATAAGCCCGAATTTTTTGAACAGATGAGTATGGATATGAAAAAGCTTGGGTTTCGTGGTATCGATCTGAACATGGGATGCCCCGTACAAAATGTCGCATCCAATGGAAAAGGTGCTGGTTTAATCCAGCATCCTGAATTGGCAGCAGAAATTATTCAAGCCGCAAAAGCAGGTGGATTGCCGGTTAGCGTTAAAACAAGATTAGGCTACTATAATATTGACGAGTGGCGCGACTGGTTAGGACATATTTTGAAGCAAGATATTGCAAATCTCTCCATTCACCTTCGTACAAAAAAAGAGATGAGCAAGGTTCCTGCACACTGGGAACTAATCCCTGAAATAAAAAAATTACGCGATGAAATTGCTCCAAACACGTTGTTAACGATTAATGGAGATATTCCGGACCGCGCAACCGGATTAAAATTAGTAGAACAATACGGCGTCGATGGCGTTATGATTGGCCGCGGCATTTTCACCAATCCTTTTGCGTTTGAAAAAGAACCTAAAGAACATAGCGCGAAGGATTTTCTCCATTTACTTCTTTTACAGTTGGATCTTCACGATAAATATTCGAAAGAAATTCTGCCACGTTCATTTAAACCACTTCTTCGCTTTTTCAAAATCTATGTTCGTGGATTTAGAGGCGCAGGCGAACTAAGAAACCAATTGATGGATACCACGTCAACAGATGAAGTTCGTCGTTTAGTAAAAGCGGTTTTAGAGCAAGAATTAGATTGAATTATGCCCACTGTTCGTGATTAAAAAGACCTGCTGTTAAAATAATAAGAGACCTTTCCTAAGTTCAATGAACTCAGGAAGGTCTCTTATTTTTGTAATATGTGGCCAAACGGTGTTTCCACTTAAGGAAACTTTTGATGCTACAGACTTCTCAGCCTGATTACCGCATGGAGCTTTTTCCTGCTCCATCGGCGATGAAATCTACCGCTTAAGCGCGGTCGCTCATTATCGAATTACTTCGATAATGATTTCATCACATCATGCCGCTCATGTCAGGCATGCCGCCACCAGCTCCTTTAGGTTCTGGCTTGTCAGCAACAAGCTGCAACGGATGCTGCGTTTTGAAGCGCAGAACGTGTTACTTTAGCAGGGTCAACGATACCAGACAAGGATTTTAGAGCATATATATCACTTATCATTATAGTAAAATTCGAGCAATAACCACTCCTTGCAATCATGCAAATAAAAGAAGTATACAATTATTTATAATTTAAATGATTTTTCATATTATCATCTGTTTTCATTATTAATTATCTGTACGCGCAATAAAAACACTTAATGGTGCTCTATTAATTCTCATAAACTTATCTCCTAATAATAACATTCCAAATGAGTCATTTCTAAATACAATTTCCCCCACACAACTAATTTGAATATTTCCACCAGAATCAAAAATGCTCTTTAAGAGACTTAATGAACGTGGAATATTTACAGGAGAATTTTCAAAGAATACTTGTTCTAGATAGATATAAAAATTCCTTTGTCTTAGCTTGTCAGTAATAGATAGTATCGTGTGATTTTCATTATTTATTATTTCAACTATATCGCCAGCAATCGCTTCAGTTAAACCTATGTCTTCATTTGTCAAATCTAAAATAGAATGCCTTCTACGGACTGGAGGATTTCTTTCTCCTTCTAATAGTATTTCACCATTTGAAGATGTAGTAGGATTATTCACATAAATTTCATCTAGCTCATTATTATTTGGATTATTATTAACTCGATCATTACGTCTTTGTCTAGCAGCTTCTCGTTGACGCGCTAATCTCTGTTCACGCTCTTCATCTGTTTCGTTATAATCATCAAATATACCTCTAAGAATATTTGCAACATGGTCATCTCTTAAAATTGAACTACTAGTCCCAGCAATTCTTCTTGAATGTTCATTAAAATTAGTATTTGAAAAATGTCTACAACTTTCAATATGAATTTCACCAATTCGCTTTTTCAAATATTCGCTATACTTACCTCTAGGAACATATTGTAATGGACAATTACAACCAACAGAACTACAAAATAAATTCTCTTTTACAACTTCATAATCATCTCTAATGGAAATATCTTCCAAATTAATCAGATATTCATTATCATCGTATCTAAAAAAAGCATTCGTAATAGACACAATTAAAACCTCCTTTTCTTTCAATATTTCCAACAGTATATATAACACAATACACTTCCTAATATCATAAGTAAAGTATAAATTTCCACTTATTTCGACATTTTTCTTAATGGCTGTTAAATTATCTTATTTAGGAATTTTTATTAGCATAATTATTAATTTCAAACAAAATCAGTAACTTTTACATATAAATTAACTAAGATAATGAAAAAAAGCTTCCCACAAGTTCAGTGAACTCATGAGAAGCCTTTGGTCGTGTTACCTTATGTGGGAAAATGAGCTTCCTAACTACCCAAAACCCTTATATATCAAGGGTTTATAGGCAGTCTTACATCATGCCGCCCATTCCACCCATGCCGCCCATGTCAGGCATGCCGCCGCCAGCGCCTTTAGGTTCTGGTTTGTCAGCAACAACCGCTTCAGTTGTCAGGAACATAGCTGCAACGGAAGCTGCGTTTTGCAATGCAGAGCGTGTAACTTTGGCAGGGTCAACGATACCTGCTTCGAACATGTTAACCCATGTTCCAGTAGCAGCGTTGTAGCCTACGCCGATTTCTTCATTTTTCAAGCGCTCAACGATAACCGAACCTTCTTGACCAGCGTTCGCAGCAATTGTGCGAAGCGGCTCTTCAAGGGAACGAAGAACGATGTTAACGCCTGTTTGCTCGTCGCCTTCTGCATTAACAGCAGCAACAGCTTTATATACGTTAATTAGAGCAGTACCACCACCGGATACGATACCTTCTTCAACCGCTGCGCGAGTCGAGTTCAGGGCATCTTCGATGCGGAGCTTGCGCTCTTTCAATTCTGTTTCAGTAGCAGCGCCGACTTTGATTACTGCTACGCCGCCGGACAATTTAGCCAGACGCTCTTGCAGCTTCTCACGGTCGAAGTCGGAAGTTGTTTCTTCCAGCTGCGTACGGATTTGGCTTACACGAGCCGCGATGTCAGAAGCGTCGCCGCTGCCGTCAACCACGATTGTGTTTTCTTTTGTTACGCGTACTTGACGAGCGGAACCCAGTTGCTCAACCGTAGTCGATTTCAGCTCAAGGCCCAGTTCCTCAGTGATCACTTGACCACCAGTCAGAGCTGCGATATCTTGCAGCATCGCTTTACGACGGTCGCCGAAGCCTGGTGCTTTAACAGCTACGCAAGTGAATGTGCCGCGCAGTTTGTTCACAACCAGAGTTGCGTTCGCTTCGCCTTCAACATCTTCTGCAATGATCAGAAGCTGTTTGCCGGATTGAACGACTTTCTCAAGCACAGGAAGAATTTCCTGAATGTTTGTAATTTTTTTGTCAGTGATCAGGATATACGGGTTATCCAGAACAGCTTCCATTTTGTCCGTGTCAGTAACCATGTAGTGGGAGATGTATCCACGGTCGAATTGCATACCTTCAACCACTTCAAGCTCCGTTACAAAGCCTTTCGACTCTTCAACGGTAATAACGCCGTCGTTGCCCACTTTTTCCATAGCTTCTGCAATCAGTTGGCCAACTTCATCGTCAGCGGAAGAAATAGCCGCAACTTGGGCGATGGATTGTTTGCCTTCGATTGGTTTAGCGATGTTTTGCAGCTCTTCAACTGCAGCTTTAACCGCTTTTTCAATACCTTTGCGGATAACCATTGGGTTAGCGCCAGCTGTTACGTTTTTCAGACCTTCGCGAATCATCGCTTGAGCCAAAACAGTAGCTGTAGTTGTACCGTCACCGGCAACATCATTTGTTTTTGTTGCTACTTCTTTAACAAGCTGTGCACCCATGTTTTCGAATGCATCTTCCAGCTCGATTTCTTTCGCGATGGATACACCATCGTTCGTGATCAACGGGCTGCCGAATTTCTTCTCCAGCACGACGTTGCGGCCTTTAGGTCCAAGTGTAACTTTTACAGCATTTGCAAGTGCATCAACACCACGCAGCATTGCGCGGCGAGCATCTTCGCTAAATTTAATATCCTTTGCCATTATCATTTACCTCCCGAAAATATATTCATATAAGTATGCTTAACGGCCTGCGCCGTTTCGTTTAAGTCCAGTCAAGCTGTATGTGAGCAGCCTATTCAAAGATCGCGTGAATGTCGCTTTCTTTCATAATCAAATACTCTTTGCCGTCGTATTTAACTTCTGTTCCCGCATATTTGGAGAAAAGGACGCGATCGCCTTCTTTAACTTCAAGCGCTACGCGAACTCCGTCTTTCAGCGCGCCGCTGCCTACAGCCACCACTTTACCTTCTTGCGGTTTTTCCTTAGCCGAATCTGGCAAAACGATACCGCTTGCAGTCGTTTCTTCTTTCGCGATCGCTTCTACTAATACACGTTCACCCAAAGGTCTGATCATTGAAAATAGCCTCCTTTAAAAATTTGTCGCTTATTTTTGTTAGCACTCATGAGCATGAAGTGCTAACAATCATGTTTATCATACTTTTTTTCGTTATTAATTTCAAGTGCTTGAGGACGATTTTTGCAGGAAATTTACATACCACTGGAAAAAGACCGCTTTATGAGACCGTCTGCTTTAACTCATGCAGCGCTAGCAAAGCCCCTCATCCATTGTTACCGAGCTTATGCCAAGGTAAACGATCTTCTGTAAAAGTTTGAGGCGCGGCTGAAGCTTCGCATTTATAAAGTGCGCAGGCCACAGATAGCTGCAAAAATAAGAGAAAGCGCACCTGTACGAAAATGGCTGCGCCTCTTCACTTACTCTCGCTGCTGGTAGCTGGTAATCATACTCTTGCTCATAATCTTGTTCATAATCTCGCTGCCTATTATGACTGCTACCCCTTCAGTGCATGATCAATTGAAAAAAAGGACCCTGACCATGCTTTGCGCGCTGTCCAATCCTCAGGCTCGCCACTCCAAAAGGGATGCTCGGCGGCAAGGCCCAACGGGAGAAACACAGCCGCGCATAAATATAGGCTGCCCGTGGAAATATAATTCTCGCCAATGTCTGGCTGGCTGCCGCAAAAGCCGATGGTCAGCCAGCCGTCCTCTGTAAATGTGCCGGGAACAGACAAGCTGCGGCGGATAACTGCTGTCAATGCGCAGCGCGCCTGTGCCGGAGAAACGCTGCCGGGAAGCTCGCCGAGCAGCGCGCTTTGCGCCAAGCTTTGCATGGCCCCGCAGCGGTAAGCAAGCGAGCGGCCCAGCGGCGGAAATGTGCCCTCCGGCGAAATGAGCCGCTCCTGCACCTCCGCCCAGCGCTTCGCTCTCTCCGTGACGCTCGCCTGCATTGCATCCCAATCTTCATAGCAGCCTTGAACGGCTGCTACGATGTCAACGAGCATAGGCTGGATTACAAAGCTGTTGTAATAGTCGAAGTGGAACGACGGGCCATCTCCGTACGCTCCGTCTCCGACATACCATTGCTCATGCTGCTTAAGGGCATAATCAATGCGCATCGGGTCCCAGTCGCTTTCTCCCATGCGGTACAAGGCCGCTTCAATGATCGCGGAGAAAAGCAGCCAGTTCATGGCGAATGGCTTGCGCGAGCGGGTAAGTTTGAAAGCTTGGACAACGTGCTTCTGCACCTTGGCATCCAGCTTGTCCCAAAGCTCCGTCGGCGCACGCAAAATTGCCTGCGCCAGAAACGCCGTATCAACGATCGGCTGAAAGCCTTCTGCAAAATTCATATAATCCGGTGACTGCGGATCACAGCCAGCAGCAATCGCAGCCCGTGAAAGCTCCGCATATTGCTGGCGAAGCCGCTCTTCTGCTTCATTTGCCCCGCCGCTGCCTTCAAGCCAGGGTGCTATTCCACATAATAGGCGGCCCAGCGCCTCCAGATGGGTCACATCGGAGCGATCCTGTCCCGCAGCAGACTGGACGGGCATCGTTTTTTTCAACTCACGAGCCGCAAGCAGGCGCAGCACAGGCTCAGCAACCCGGCATAACTCGCTCACCCAATACTCGCGTTCCTCCAGTAACCGTACTCTCTCGCCTGAATCTGTACCTTTTTCCCCAATCAATGGCCGTTCGCCCCTTTCTGTTCCCTATCTATGCGAATTGGATAACGATCAGATGACACTTGATGTTCGCCTTACGACCAGAAGCTATCGTAGCCGCGCAGCTTGGACAAGCCCTCCGTAAAGAAATAATCGCCGTAGATGAGCGGGACGTCGAGATTTTTGCGTTCCGGGTAGTGGCTCGTGCCATGCAAAACCAGCCCTTCCTCCTGTGCATCGTCCGCCCATGCGCCATAGTTCTCGTACAGCGATTTCAAAATACGCTCGCCCGCTCGGCGATACAACTCACGCTCGACCTCTGGCACTACATCCGCAATTGCCAGCAAACCGCAGGCCGCGCAAGCGCCCGCCGATGAATCGCGGTATGGCTCCACGCCATCCGGTAACCGGAAATCCCAATGCGGCACGGAATCCTCCGGCAAATTCGCCAGGAAAAAATGAGCCGTGCGCTTCGCCGCATCCAAATACCGCTGCTCGCCGCTATGGGCGTAACTGAGTGCCATGCCGTAAATCGCCCAGGACGCGCCGCGCGACCATGCCGATTCGGCTGCAAATCCTTGCCCGCCATGCTTTGCAGCTACTTCGCCACTTTGCGGATCAAACTCTACGATATGATAAACCGAGCCATCCGGCCGAATAAAATGCTCCAGCACCGTATCGGCATGCGCCATTGCCAAATGCTTGTAGCGCGGGTCCTCCGTCGTGCGCGAAGCCCAATAGAGCAGCGGCAAATTCATCATGCAGTCGATAATAGCCAGCCCGTCATTGCGCTCGCCTTCCCGCCAAGGGTTCCATGCCCGAATATAGCGCCCTTGAATATGGAAGCGGCCGCATAGCAGATTTGCTGCAAGCAGCGCCCGCCGCCGGGAATCTTCCTCCCCAAGCAGCTTATAACGTGCCACACTAGTCAGCGTCCACATGAAGCCGATATCATGGTCGAGCCGGTCATAGCCCATGATGACTTCGTCGAGCTTAAGCTCACAGGCTTCGGCAAGCTCTTTGTAGCGCTCCGTGCGCGAATTCTCATCTTGATAGAGCAGCCATAGCAGCCCCGGCCAAAAACCCGCCGTCCACCAATGCGCCGCCTCCAGCACATAAACCCCGTTCACGCTTGCATGAGGAAATTGCGAGCCGATTCGGCCACTAGTCCGTCCGATCTTCTGATTCACCTTGTCCCAAGCTTCATTCACCCAATTTTGCTGCTCCTGCACCTTCTCCTGCACTGTCATGGCTTCGCTCTCCTTTTCTTTGACGCTTTAATCTCGTGCTTTTAGCTGTTCCACCCTATGGCTCAAAGCGAAAAACAAACTCGGAATCCACGGCCGCAGCTCCCGCCTCCAAATGATGAAAATCCAGCGTGTACCATTGACGTTCACGCCCAAAATGATCCATGTCGCTCCGCTGCGCCACCACTGGCTTCCACTGCTTCGCATCGAACGCAATCGTCAGCCTCTTGCGTCCCTGCAGGACCACGACACCGCCGGCCTCCCCGGCCTCCGGCATCTGCCATGCAACGAAGCGCTCGATAATCTCGCGCCCGCCGACTACTTCCTCCCGAAACCGATACCGGTTTCGGATCGTCAGCACAGGCAGCGCGCCCTTCTTGTTCCACTCGAAGCGCCGCCCCAGCACCGCAAGGCCCGCTTCCTCGCCGTACGCGGCCTGCATTTCCAGCTCCAGCACGTCAAGCTCCGCGCTGGTCGCCGCCTGCACAACCACGGCGCGCGCGTCCGCGCCCTCGCGCTGGCGCGCGCTGCCAATAATCGGCACGGAATGTCCGTGCGAGCCGTTGCACCAAATCGTATACCGCTGCGGGCCAAAATAGTCCGCCGTATACTCCCCGCTGCCCAAATCCGCCAAATAGGCTTCTCCGTCCGCATGCATTACGAACTGCCCGACATCATTATGATTATGCGGCTCAGCGTTATGTCCGCCTTTGGCGGCAAAGCTATAAGTAGCGCCATCCGTTGCGACATAACGGGACAGCAGCCACTGTACATTTTCCAAATAAAACGATTCTGTCGGCCATAGAGCTGCAGCGCTTTCCGAGTCGCTTCGCCCCTCGGCACTTTCACTATTAGTTGCCGCTGTCGTTCTCGTTGCCGTTGCCGTTGCGTTTGCCGACTCCGCCCACCAAAGCAAATTCCGCACCGCAGGCGCCCACCTTGCGCAGTGATCCCCTGTGTAGCTGTCGCGCAGGCTGGCATGCGGCAGAGCCACAGCTGGAAACTCCTGATGCAAATATGAGCTCAGCCCCATGAAGATACCGCTTTCAGAAGGGGCATCGGAAAAATTCACAATGCTGCGTCCACCCGTAAAGCATTTCTGCTGAAACATTGCGATCTCTTGTACTTTTGCGCTGCGGAATAAATCAATGGCTTCATCCGTTGCCGCCTTAAGCAGCTGAGCAAAATAAACATAAAAGCCAAAGCCATATTGCCAATACGAATACCCTTCCGCACAAGCTCCATCTTCGCCATAGCCGTCCAAAAAGCAATCCATCGCAGCTAATACGCGCGAAAGCACCGCTTCCAGCCGTTCGCGATCATCCATCAAATGCAGCGCCGCTGCGCCAATCGACCCGGCACATACCGCCGCCCAATTATGCTCCGCATTCTCCCAAAAATAAGGCCCCTCGGTCAAAAATGGCTGAAACAGCCGCTTTTCCACTTCTTCACGAATACGCAAGTGCAGCTCCTCTGGCAGCCGGGGGCCGAGCAGCACGCTTATTTCGCTGAGCGCGAAGCCCGTCTCCGCAGCGAATAAATCAATCGGCGTCTGCTGCTCCGCCCCGCCCAGATGCGCAGGCAGGCACCACGTCCGCTCCTCGCAGATCGACCAAAGCGCAGCCTGAAGGGCCTCCAAATATGGCGCTTCCTCCGGCTCAATCAGCGACATAAGTGCGAAGGAATTAAGCCGCCGCCTTTTTTGAAAATAAACCCGCTCGTACGGCAGCCGCTCCCCCGTCTCCCCGTACATCCGAAACAAGGTTTCGCTCAGCTCCGGCTCAACGCTCGCCAATTGGCGCTGTGCCTCGGCGCGAATCTCCTCGACTAACGGACGCTGCATCTCAGCTAGGCGCAGCTTGTCATGCCATGCCTCGCCTAGCTGTCCTTCAGACAGCAGCTCTCCATTCACCAACAGCGCCAGCCCACTCCGGCGCTCTGTCGGCAAATAAAGCTGCCCTGAGAAACGCTCCGCAAAGCGCCTTTCCAGCGGCAGTTGTTCTTGCTGTTGTTCTTGCTGTTGTTCTTGCTGTTGTTCTTGCTGTTGTTCTTGCTGTTGTTCTTGCTGTTGTTCTTGCTGTTGTTCTTGCTGTTGTTCTTGCTGTTGCTTCTTCTGCTCCATATATCCCGCTCCTCTCCCCAAACTTCTACAGCCTTTCGTTTGTTCTCCGTTCCCTATCCGTGACTATCTGCTTTCGTTCTGCTCTCTATCTGTTCTCGATCTGTTCTCGATCCATTTCTATCTGCTCTCGATCTCCACTCTTATCTGTTACATATCTCCACTCTATCCGTTCCCAATCCGATCCCGACACCTTCAGCAACTATCCATCTCACCTTAAAATAACAGGCTTCCAGCTGCCTTAGCCTCTCTTACAATCGCTTTGTCCTTCTTACAATCGCTTTTGCCCTCTCCGATATTCCACAGGCGTCACACCTGTACATGATTTAAACAGCTTTATAAAATAGCTCTGGTTATCGTAGCCAAGAGTCTCGCATATTTTGCCTATGGGGGAGCCGGTTTGATCTAGCAGCTCTTTGGCCCGATGCATTTTCATCCGTATTACATATTCGATAAAGGTCTCGCCCATTTCCTTCTTGAACAGGCGGCTGAAGTAGCTGGGGTTCATAAACAGCTGGTCGGCGACCTCGTCGAGACTGATCTTTTTGTCCAAATGCAGCGAAACGTATTCGCATGCGTCGATGACCTCGGCTCGCTTGCTGCCGCTGACGCCATTTTCGGAGGCGGTTATCGCTGACAGGCAGTGGGCAATCAGCCACGCTTGCAGCTCGGAGAGGCTGCCCAGCTCCCACACCTCATGGTGGCTGACGTCAATCGAGCTTGCTGAGCGGGTATGCTGCATCAATTGAAGCTTGAGCTTTACGTCCAGCAGCAGCTTAAACACCCAATCCTTCACCTGCTCGGGCGGCAGCCTCCGCTGCTCCGCGAGCAACAGCCACTGGCGCACCAGCTCCTCTGCCGCCTCGCGCTTATGGCCCAGCAGCGCCTCCCGCAGCAGCTCGGCCGCCTCGCCAAACCTTTCAAGCAGCGGATTGTCGCTGCCTGGCTTTGCAGGCTGCGCCGCCTGCACGGCGCCTGCCTTCACAATAGAGCCAGGCGCGCGGTAAAAGCGCGCCTCCGCCCCGGAAAGCAGCTCCGCCAGCGATTCCCGCAAGCGCAAAGGGTCGCTCGCGCTATCGCCGATCAGAAAAGACATCGTCAGCTTCAGCGAGCTTTTGAGCGTACGCTGCACTTCCGCGAGCAGCAGCTTTACCTCGTCAAAGCCGTTTATTTTCAATCCATGCGGGCATACCTGCATGAAGAAGGATTCCTGTGGACTGTACACAAAATGGGCAGCGGGGCTGCCCGTCTCCCTGCTCGCCATCACCTCGCGGGTAACATTGTCCACTACAAAACGCAGCACCTCCTCCGAGCGAAAACGCTGCAGCGCCCGAGGGTAATCGTCGATGATGCCGAGCACGGGAATGACCCGCTCGGAGGCTCCGAACGGCAGGCCGAATGCTCCCAGCTCCTGCTGCCATTTTTCGGGATCCAGCATCGGCTGATGAAGCGTCGCCCTAATAAACTGCTCCTTCAGCAGCGCCTTGTTGCGATCGACCATATGCTCCTTGCGGAGCTGCTCCATATGCAAATCTTTCGTCTCATTCAGCTCCGCCTGAAATTGCAGCAGCAGCTTGCGTATATCCGAAGGATCAAGCGTATCCTTGAGCAAATAATCCTGCACTTGCAGCTTGAGCGCCTGCTGGGCATAACGAAACTCATCGTGGCAGGACAGCACCGCTACGCGCAGCTCTGGTTTGTGCTCCTTCAGCCGGCGTATGAGCTCCAGTCCGTCCATGCGCGGCATCCCGATATCTGTAATCAGAATATCCGGCATTTCCTCCAGCGCCGCTGCCAGCGCGACCTCACCGTTCTCATGCATGCCTAACAGCCGAAAGCCCAGCTCCTCCCACTCAATGGCAAAAGCCAGCAGATCCAGCACAGGATAATCATCATCAACCAGCATCACCTTAACCATCAGAATCCACCACCTGCTTCGGAATGTACAGCGTAATGACTGTGCCTTGCCCGATATCGCTGTCTATCGTCATCTGGAAGCGCTCGCCGTAGGTTATGCCCATCCGCTCATACACATTAACAAGTCCAATGCCCGAAAACTTGCCCGGCAAGGCGCTTATTTCTCCCTCTTCCTCGCCCGCGGCTCCCTGGTCCAGCTTTTCTAAAGCTCCTGCGCCCAGCTTATATCGCAGCCGTTCAAGCTTTCCCTTCTCAATGCCTTGACCGCTGTCGCTTACCGTTATTTGATAGCCGCCATCCGCTTCGCTCGCACTAATCGTCATTAAGCCGGCCTGCTGGCTGAAGCCGTGAATGAGCGCATTTTCAATAATCGGCTGCAGGCAGAAGCGCGGGACGAGTGCCGTTAAGCTCAGAGGCGACAGGTCGAGCGTCAGCTCCAGCTTCTCCTTTTGCCGCATATTCATCAGCCTCACATAATCAATGGCGAGATCGACTTCCTCATGAAGCGGAATGACGCCTTTATCCTGGCTAATGGTCATTCGCAGCAGCTTCGACAGCGAGCTGATCATTTCTGCGCTTTCCGAATCTCCTTTGCGCAGCACCTTCATCCGGATCGAATTCAGCACATTAAACAGAAAATGCGGGTTGATCTGCGCCTGGAGCATCGCAAGCTCCGCCTTGCGCTTTCGCACCTGCGTCTTCGTAATTTCGCCAATCGTCTCCTTCACCTTATCGAGCATTAAATCGAAGGACTGGCCCAAATAGCCGATCTCATCCTCCCCGCGAATGCCCGAGCGCACCTCCAAATTGCCGCGCTGCACCGTCTCCGCTACCCGCCCTAGACGAACGAGCGGCCGTGTAAATTTACCCAGCAAATAAAGCAGCAGCACCATAAATAAGCAGAAAGATACGAGCTGGAACGTAAAGACGCGTTTGAAAATAACATTTAGCTTAAATACAGCGCGGTCATACGGCGTAAGCGACACCAGCTTCCAGCCCGTAAGCGAATTCGTATACCAGGCCATTAAATAATCCTCGTTTTCAATTTGCAAAATATGCGGGTCCGACTGCTCGCTTGCAAGCGTTGCATAAGGAAAAATCTCGCCCACGCGCGTGGCGTCGGGATGCGACAAAATGTGGTCCTCGCTGCCAAGCAGCATCGTCTCCTGCTCCAGCTCGATTTTCCGAAAAATATCGCTCACCTTGGTTTCCAATATCGTCACGATGACGTAGCCGTAGGGATTTACGCTGTCGCCGCGCAATGCCCGGGCAATGGACAGCTGGTAGGGACTGCGGCCTTTATCACTGTCAAACACCGTCGGCGTAGCTCCCGGCCAAAACGATTGCAGTCCGGACAACCCATTTAACTGCGCGAACCAAGGCTCCTCGCGAAATAAGCCGGGGTCGTATTCATCAAACGAATAATTGGCAAAATTCGTCCCGTCCTTCAGCAAAATCGTCACATACGCCTTATCGCCGACGACGGTCATATTTTCAATTTTATTCATAATCTTCATGCGATCGAGGTAGCGGTCATATTCCGCGCTTGCGCCCTCGTAGGTTTTGCCTGAAGCAATCGCTTTCATAATCCGGTTCATTTCCGAGTCCAGCTGTACGTTATTGGCGATATAAAACATATAATTAAACAAATTCGACACATAGCCATCCACCAGCTCCAGCTTTTGCTGCGATTGCGTGACCGCCTCCTGCTTCATCGCATCCTTCGTCAGCATATTGTAGACGGCGAGCGTAATTAAAGTGGGGAGGAGCAGACAGACGACGGCCGCTACCATCAACCGATAGCGAAACGACCTCAGCCGCAGCAGCGACAGCCATTGACTAGACATAACCCCACCCCTTTTTTTCGTCGTTCTTTCAAGTGTAACTGAAACGCACCATTTCCGCGTCGTTTTCCCTTAAGATTTTTTCTATATCGATTGGACTAGAGCATATAAGATCGGGAAGCTTCAGTCGATCAGCTTTGCCCCTAAGATGAAGCTGTTTAAATGGAAAATACCTTTTGTCGGACTGTGACGCCGTTATTTGTGAGCAAAACAAGCTTTGGCCGTGCTCGCGGACTCAGAAGCCGCTATATGTGCTGCATAACATGAAATGAGCCTAGTTTGAGGAATATAACCGCCTCACAGTCCGCAGCAACGTGAAAAAGGACGAAAATGGGGCAATAAGGACTTTACAGTCCGCGAGCAACGCAAAGAGCGCAATTGCATAAAGAACGCCACGGTACAAAGCTGTACGAGCCACGTGAATTTCAGCCAGCAGAAAAGATCCGCCCCAGTTGCAGCAACTTGGGCAAGGAAGGAGTAGGGTGGCTGGAATCTTTAGCTCAACCTATACAGCAAAATCATTGATTTTCTGCGGTTTCAGGCAAAAAGAAGTGCAGCAACAGCTCTGCACTTCTTCCTATGCTTTACCCGTGTGGCAAGGTGAAACGGCTGTCGCCATCCTCTGGCGGTAAAGCTAACGTTTCGCGGTGAAATATAAGCTGAGTATAAGGGTGAAACTTATAAATGCTTATATTTTGAAAAAGTTTGCGCAGCAGACTTTCTTCCACCACATACCCTCTTCTACTTTTTGTTCGAATCAATCACCTGCTGCACACGCTCCTGCAAGGCGGCAATCGTTTGATCAATATCCTGCTGATCAAAAATCAGCTTCTCGTACTCCTCATTGATCACTTTATAAATTTCCGCTTGATACGTAACGGGCGGAATGATTTTGGACGATTTGGCGTTTTTCAGCACCGACAGCAGCGACTGCTTGTCGACCTTCTCCGGATTTGCCGTACCACTCAAAATCGTATCAATAATCGATTCCAGCTGGGAATCGTCAATGCCATTCCAGGACGGAACATTTTTACCTTGAGCGATCTGTCCTTCAGTCGTATACCAGCGAACAAACTGGTACGCAGCATCCTTATGCTTGGAAGCAGCTGCAACCGATACATAATCCGTCGTCACCATCGTGTAGCCGCCTTCGTCTGTGGCTGCATTTTTCGGAATAGGAGCGACTGCCACTTCAAAGTTAAGCGGGAATTGCTCGGTTCCGCCAAGCTCCGTGTTCATCCAGCTGCCAATCATGATCATGCTGACTGCTTGGTTGAAAAACTGATTGCGGTAATGCAGCTTCTGCGAAATCATATCGGTGTAAGGGGATGCCGATTTGTCCTGCTTCTCCATTTGCACGCGCAGCTCCAGCGTTTTGCGCATGAGCGGATTGTCCAGATTGGACGTGCCATCCGCCTTCAAAAACTCGGTATTATCCGGCTGATTCGCCAGCGCCAGCTTCAGAAACTCCATCCAGCCGCCATTTTGCGGACCATGGAAATACGTGCCGTAATGCTTCGATGCGCCATCGCCTGTCGTGAGCGTCTTCGCATAGCTCATAAAGTCATCCCAAGTCCATTCGGTTGGCACATCAAGTCCAGCAGCGGTCAGCTGCGTCTTGTTCAGCAGAACATACCAAGGGTTGAACTTGCCTGGCAGCGCATAATATTTGCCGTCCAGCATCGTATCAACCTTGTACTCTTCATTAACCTTAAAGCCCTCTTTAGCAATAAAATCGTCAATCGGAGCAACCATGCCAAGACCAACGCGCTGCGCATAGCCAGCCGGGTCACTGAACATAATGACGTCCATCTGCTCATTGGAGGAAGCGGCAAGATCCAGCTTCTGAATCGCCTCCTGCGTATCGCCCTTCTCGCTCAATACGACGACATCAACCTTGATGTTTGGATTTTTCTCCTCAAATGCCGCAATCGTCTGCTTCCAATTATAGCTCGCTTCGTTTCCGAACGTATGCAGCTTAATCGTAACCTCTTCATCAGCCGCCCCCTGCGCCGGGCTTTCCGTGCTGCTGCTCGCTGCTGGCGAAGCCGCTGCCCCGCCGCTCTCTGCATTTCCGCCTGATGAGCAGCCCGCCGCCACCATCATAATCGACATCAGCATAAGCGATAACCATTTCATTTTTCTAAACATGCAAACCCTCCTCCTCAAAAATAAAAAATAACGATAGCTGTCTGAAATATGTTTGTATACGCTTTCTATCTATCGTTATTGTAGCAATGCGGCTGCCCGCTCCTATACTACAATATTGACTACATTTACGACTATTTTGACTTCCCCTAGAAGCCTGCTTGGGGTAGGCATCGCTGCTGCGTATCCTGCGACTGACCCTACTACCCCTTTACGCCGCCCAGTGCAATGCCTTCGATGACGCTTTTTTGTCCAATGACGAAAATGATCAGCAGCGGCACGATGGACGATACGGCGGCCGCCATAATGAGCGAATAAAACTCGCCATTAATGGTCGTAAACTTTTGCATCGCCAATTGAATCGTATACAGGCTGTCTGTGCGCAGGAAAATCAGCGGATTCTGATAGTCATTCCAAGTCCAAATGAAGCGCAAAATCGCATACGTCGCAACGGCTGGACGCACAAGCGGAAACGCAATTTGCATAAATATCCGGGCATGTCCCGCCCCGTCGATTTTCGCCGACTCAATATATTCATTATGGACGCCCATAAAAAACTGGCGCAGCATGAAGGTGCCAAGCACGCTGAAGCTGCCGAGCAAAATAAGTCCCACATGGCTGTCGAAAAAACCAATCGAGCGATACAAAATAAACTGCGGCACCAAAATCGCCTGCTGCGGGATCATATAAGTGGCGAGTACGATAAGAAACAAATATTTTCCTGCTGCAAACTGGATTTTGGAGAAGCCATAAGCAGCAAGCGCGGATACGATGCACGATAATATCGTCGTGACTACTGTAATTTTAATGGAATTCAAATAGTATTTATAGAATGGAAATTGCCCATTCCACACTTCCTTGTAATTTTCAATGACATGCCACGTTTTCGGTATCCACTGAATCGGATAGGTGAACACATCCGCCTCAATTTTGAAGGAAGTGGACAGCATCCAGACGAAGGGCAGCAGGAACAAAATGCTCATGCCCATCATTAGCACCGTGAAAATCGATTTGCGAACCGTATTTATCGTTTTTTGGTTCATTCTCTTCTTTCCTCCCTTATAGAAATGCTATTAATAATTCACCCACTTTTTCTGACCGACCCATTGCAGAAGGGTAATGAGCAGCACACAAGCGAACAGGACGACTGCCATCGAGGAGGCATAGCCGATTTTCAAATTGACGAATGCCGTATCGTATAAATACCAGACGATCATGCTGGTCGAGGAAAGCGGCCCGCCTTTGGTCAAAATCGCAATTAAATCAAATACCTTGAACGTCGAAATAATGCCTGTTACAAGCAGGAAAAAGGAGGTTGACGACAGCTGCGGGAACGTAATGCTTTTGAATTTTACCCAGGCGTTTGCTCCATCAATATCGGCCGCCTCATACAAATCCCGCGGAATCGATTGCAGTCCTGCAATGTACACGATCATATTAAAACCGATAGCCGTCCAGACGGTAATCATCATGAGCGATGGAAGCGCATATTTGGGATCAGCAATCCATTTCGGCGGATTTTCAATACCGAGCGCCATGAGCAGTTGATTAACTGGTCCCGCTGACGGGTGGAAAAGCACCTGCCAGACGATAGCTACCGCTACTATGCTGGAAATGTACGGCATGAAATACGCAACCTTGAAATAGCCTTTCAAATACACATGCTTGTCGATCATAATCGCGAGAAACATCGAAACCGCCAAATAAGCGGGAACGGTCAGTAGAAAATAAGCATTATTTTTCAGCGATTTTAGGAATGCCGCATCTTTCGCCAGCCGCTCAAAATTATCGAAGCCGACCCATTTCAGGCCATCAAAGCCAGCGATAAAATTCCAGTCCGCCAGCGACAGCCCGAAGGTTGCGAGTATCGGCAGCAGCGTCAGCACCGTCACACCTATGAGCATCGGGCCTACGAACAGAAAACCTGCGAGCGTTTCTTTTCGCTGGATCGCGCCGCTTGACCGCCTCGCCGCCAGTTGCTGTTTGCCCGAATGCTTCTGCTTGGTCGTTGTTTCTTGTAGCGGATTCATGAGCCTTCACCTCGATCTATAATGGATACCTTTATCATAGAAAAAATGGCGCTCGCGCTGTGACGGTATTTTGCCAACCTATATCATTATTTTGACTTTATCGCAGGCAAGCTTGAGCATCTGGCAAAAAAAAGCGATGACCAGCACCTTATGGCGCCAATCATCGCTCTTACCTTTTTTTGCTTATGCTTGCAGCGGCTTATTCTTTTTGTCAGAGGGGAGAAATACGGTGAATAGCCCCAGCAGCGGCAAATACGAGCAGCATTGAATTACGAACACAATGCTTGTCGCATCAGCAAGATTGCCGAGAATCGCCGATCCCGCACCGCCAAGCCCGAAGGCAAGGCCGAAGAATATGCCGGATACGAGCCCGACCTTGCCTGGCAGCAGCTCGTTCGTATACACCATAATGATCGAGAACGCCGAAGCCAAAATCAGCCCCGCAAAAAAGATCAAAATAACCGAAAGCGTCAAATTCGCATACGGCAGGGCAAGTGAAAAGGGTGCCGTGCCCAAAATCGAAAACCAAATCAGCGCCCTGCGGCTGAATTTATCCGCTAGCATGCCGCCGAACAGCAGCCCAATAACGTTTGCAACCAGAAACACGAATAAGATCAATTGTGCCTGGCTCGTCGATACCCCGAATTTTTCTATTGCGTAAAAAGAATAATAGCTCGTTATCGCTGAAATATAAACGTATTTAGAAAATACCAAAATCATAATAATCGTAACCGCAACTGCAACTCTTCCCTTAGAGAGACCGCTTCTCGCGAACGGATGATTTTGCACCGTCCCCTTGCGCTCCTTCTCAGCCTTCAAGTGCTTCGTGTACCAGCGGGCGACGTAGCTTTGCAGCATGAACCCGACAACAAGCAGCAGGGAAAACCAGACGACACCCTTTTGCCCCGTATGTACGAACAGCATCGCTGTCATAATCGGAGCAAGCGCTTGTCCAATATTTCCGCCAAATTGAAAAATCGATTGCGCCAGTCCTTTGCGCGCCCCGCCTGCCACATAAGCTACCCGCGCCGACTCCGGATGGAATATTGCTGACCCGACCCCAATTAGCATAACCGCAGCGAGTATCATCCAATAATACGCCGAGAAGGACAGCACCAGCACACCCGCCAGGGTGAAAAGAATGCCAATCGGCAGCAGCCTTGGAATCGGCCGTTTATCAGTAAAAATACCAATAAGCGGCTGTAAAATCGCTGCTGTCAAATTAATAATTAAAGAAATAAAACCAATTTGCGAGAAGGTTAACGAAAAAGAATCTTTAAGCACCGGATACAGCGCAGGCACAATCGATTGAATCGTATCATTGAGCAAATGCACGGAGCTTGCAGCAAACAAAATCGGAAAAAAAGTGGTGGCCGCGACATTGGCCGGAGCTGGCCGAATAGCAGCTTGATTGGTTGACATTAGGTTCTCCTTTTTCGAAGTAAAAATCGACGTTTGATATGCGATATATTGCATATTATATTCTGATTATGTATGATATAGCAAGATTTATTTTCACGATTGCTTTTTGTTTATATCGAGCTTACTTTAATCCATTTGCGCCCTCTTGCTGCTTCGATATATGATAGGAAGTAGCCAATAACGCCGTTTAAGAGCTGCGGCTCGAATTTTTTTGAAGAAGGTGATGCAATGCCGATACCGACTAATTATTCCTCGCCGCTGCGCATATCTGCGAAGGACCGGGCTTTAGCCCAGCTCCAGAAATGGATTATAGAAGGCACGCTTCAGCCCGGAGAGAAGCTGATCGATGCCGAGCTTGCAGATGCACTTGGCGTCAGCCGGACGCCGATTCGCGAAGCGCTGCAATTGCTTGAAGTACAAGGGCTTGTACAAATGCTGCCCAGCAAGGAAACAAGAGTGACGATGATTGAAGAAGAGGATATGCCTAAGCTTTATGCGCCGCTTGTTGCTCTGAATGCTCTCGCGGCAGAGCTTGCAGTGCCGCATATTCAGCCGGAGCATATAACCCGCCTTAACGAGCTGAACGCCCAGTTTGCGAAATGCATTCAGGAGAATAAGCCTTATGAAGCGATCGAATATGATGAGGAATTCCATAATGTCATTTTGGAGCTGGCGGATAATGCCTATATTCAATCATTCACCTCCTCGCTGCAAATGCACCTGCGCCGCTATAAGTATTTATTTATTAAACAGCCTGCTTTCATTGCCCAGGTAGGAGTTAGAGAGCATCAGGCGATCATTGACGCGCTGGAAGCCCGTGATGCGGAAGCTGCTTCCCTGATGATGAAGAAAAATGTAAGCATTCATATTTAGGCACTAAGCTGGAATTTGCTCATCTTAGGTGAAAAAAACCAACTTCACTCCCCGCTTGTTAAAACGGAGTTAAAGTTGGTTTTCTCGTATTTATGGATAATGCTATTCGGCTTATTCCGACGGTTTTAACGCTTTTAGAATAAAGGCCGTCGTATCTGCAATCCGCTCTTCCAGCGTGGTCGTATCCTCTCCCATAAGCACCAGCATACGAGTATTACCTTTAGGAAAAAGCAGGGTTGAGCTAACCGCTGTGAAAGCCGTATGAATGGAGTTAAATTCAAACACTCCCTGTTCATGCCCCTTCAACAGCCATTGATGCACCAGCTGCCATAACGGCAGGACACGCTCTTCAATCATTTCAATACGTGGAGTGTTCAGCGCAAACTCGCATTGAATAATGTAAGAGAGCTCAGCATCCTCGTAACGAAAGGTGAGCAGCTCCCGAATAACGAGCTTTATGCCTTCAAGCGGTTCCATATCCTGAGCGATAGAAGCAATGCCTCTGCTAGGAAAAAAAGCTTCAAACAGGGCGAAAAACAAATTATCTTTTCCGCCAAAATAATAAGAGATCAGCGCCACATTCGCGCCCGCTTCCTCACAAATTTGCCGGACGGATGTCCTGTCAAAGCCTTGAGCGGCAAACAGCTTTTTCGCTGCCAGCAAAATTCTCATTTTCACATCGATATCCGCAGCTTTCATCTCAGCCTCCTAACGGCAACCACTTTATTTGACGCAAGCACTCGGGGCTGACCAGAAAGCGCGGAAACGAATTAATTAGACTTCATTGCCATCTGCCCTGGCTTCATCACAGCTTGCTTCTTCAAGCCAACCGCTGCCATGCTGATCACAAATCCGACGATCGCAATAATAGCCAGTGCTGCGACCTCGCTTCCGATGCCCGTGCCACCGAACAGCACATTCATTAGCCCCTCAACTGCATAAGTTGCAGGAAGCGCTTCTCCAAGCTTTACATAGAAATCTGGGAGCAGCTCACGCGGCACAATTGCGCCGGAAGAAACGAGCTGCGCAGACAGCGCAATAATATTAAACAGCATGCCAGCCATGCCGAACACGTACAGGAACATTTGAGAAACAAACATAAAAGCAAGCACGAACATGAGCTGGAACAGCCACAGCTTCAAGAAGCCCTGCTCCATTTGTCCATTGAATGCAGCAAGCAAAGAAGAACCAATCAGAGAAACGAAAATTGCCGATCCTGCCGTAATGATGCTGCGAGCTGCAAAACGCTTCCAGCGGCCTGCCCCAGCACTAACCATCATCGACGATTGCTCCAGGTTCATCCCCATAATCATCGCGCCGACATAAGAAGCTAGTACCATCATCATCGGAACCATCTGATTGTTCATGCCTTTGACTTGGTTGGTCGATTCAATGTTCGCCGTAATACGTTCCGCTAAGCTTTGACCGGCAATTGCCGCCTGCTCCGTCGGAATACCCGCCTTGCCAAGCGTACCGGCAATACCTTGCTCTATCGCCTGTGCATTAGCTTCTTTCGTTACTTCTGCGGCAACGCCGCTCATAATAGATTTAATTAATGCAGGATTGGATTCATTAATAATATAGCCAATATCCGCTTTGCCATCTGCTGCCATCGCCTTTTGCGTAAAATCAGCAGGGAAATAAATGATCATTTGCAGCTCGCGTGCGTTAAGCTGCTGCTTCGCATCCTCAAGACTGGATGGCTGCGACATTTGGAAAGGCAAGCTGCTAACCAAGGAGCCTGCAATTTGCGTGCCGAACTGTTGATCCTCATTGACTACTGCAATATGCAATTTATCAATACGATCGGTCACTCCATTATAACCTGTCATCCATATAACTGAAAATACAATTTGAAACATAAGCGCCGTAATAATACCAACAATTGTTGTTGGACGCTTCATAAAAGCTTGAATCGTGTTTTTCATCGCCAATCCCATCCTGTCTGTGTCTATTTATCCGGTTTAAACAAATGTTTTAAACAATCGATTTAAACAACTGTTTTAATAATATATTTTGCTTCAAAAATTGTCAACATGAAAATTATGATTTCCAGCTAGCTTATTAAGTCGAGCTTCAGCCAAATAAATGATAAAAATCCCTGTGCCCGCTGCCATAAAAGCAACGGATACAGGGATTTTTATCATGCCGATCGCATGAAGCTATGACGCTTCTTCATTCATTTCCTCTTCCCGCAGTTTGTCTGCCGCAAGCTGCTTGCGGTATATTGCAGCGGACAGGAAGACGCTCATTTCATATAAGCCGATTAATGGGATAGCAACGAGCGCATCCGATACAAAATCGGGCGGCGTCACTACAACCCCAATAAAAATCATAATAAAATAAGAGATACGGCGCATTTTGCGCAAACGAATCGGATTCAAAATCCGGATTGCGGTCAAAAACATAATGACCAGCGGAAGCTCAAATAAAAGCGAAATCGGAATCAAAATATTAAACATAAAGGTGAAATATTGAATAATTCCGAACGTCTCCACCAAATTCAAACTGTCCGATACATTTCTGGTAAAATGGAACGCGAGTGGAAAAACGACAAAATAAGAAAACGACAATCCCACCAAAAACATCAATAAAGCGAATGGAATATATTTAAGCGTTGCCCGCTGTTCCTTCACATGCAAAGCCGGCTTAACGAATGCCCATAGCTGATATGCCGTAAACGGAATCGTAATAATAAGCGCAATGACGAGCGCAAATTTCATATAGACGCCGACGCCATCCCACAAGGAAAACGTATGCATCGGCAGAGAGCGCGCTGGCTCAAGGCTCATAATGAAATCGTATGCAGGCTTGGCCACAAACAATCCGGCAATAAGACCGACCAAAATAACAAGCAGCATATAAAAAATCCGTTTGCGAAGCTCTCCGATATGCTCCAGCAGCGGCATCAGGCCTTCCTCACGCAGCCGTTCGCGATTAAAGGGTTGTTCGGTAGCTTTGTCTTGCCTGATTCCCATCTGTCACAATCTCCTTCCAGAAAAAAAGCGGGCCCGATTAATCCGGCAGCCGCTTGTTATTCGACTCAGTATTTTCTGATTTGGAAACGTCGATCCGTTTCTCCTCTTTTTCCTTAGGCTCGTCATCCAATACATCTCTTGCACCTGCTTTAAATTCCTTAAGCGTCCGACCGAAAGCTCTACCCAATTCAGGAAGCTTGTTAGGACCAAACAACAGCAGGGCCACTAGCACCAGCAAAATAATTCCCGTTGCACCAATAGATGGCATAATCGTCTACCTCCTTCTCACTCTTGGATGTCTGTCCAAACTCAGCATCCGTACAAACCGCCATAACCGAGCTGTGTAATATCTTCCTTCACAATTTGATGCCCAGCAAGTATGCGTGCCAGCAGGACATCGAATGAAGTAAACGGGTCATGCATGACGCATCCCGGTAAGCCAAGTATTGGCACTTCGTTCAAATAACCCATTAACAGCATGGAGCCAGGCAGCATCGGCGTTCCATAACTAACAATGTGTGCACCCGACGCCTTAATTGCGCCTGGTGTGCGGTCGTCAGGATCGACAGACATTCCGCCTGTTACCAATATCATATCATAATCTTGCCTAAGCAAATAGTTAATTTCATTAACGATCACCTGCTTGTCGTCGGGTGCAAAACGCTGCTCGATGACCTCTGAGCCGAAGGCTTCCAGCTTGCTGCGGACAGCGGGACCGAATTTATCCTCGATCCTTCCGCCGTATACTTCTCCACCCGTCGTAAGCAGACCAACTCGCAGCTTGCGAAACGGCTTTACCCGAAGTGGAGCAGCGCCCTTATGTGCCGAGCGATATTCAGCCGCCAGCCGCTCCACTTCCTCTACCTTGGACTCCGGCACGACAAGCGGTATGGCGCGAGTAGCCGCGAGCTGCCCGTCCTTCTTCACTACGCTATTCGTCTTTACCGTCGCAAGCGCAATTTCACCCAGCGAATTAATCGCATGCACCAATGCTTCGTCAACCTCGACGAGCCCCAGCAGCTCTGATTTCATGCTTACTTTGCCTTCATGCGGCTCGCTAAGCCAAATGCCGTCTCCGCTAAGCGCCTTTGCCATCCTGCTTGCAGCATCATCCTCATGAAGCTCGCCATCGGCAAGCTCCATAATGTAAATATGCTCCTTGCCAATATCGAGCAGATTGGGAATATCGGCTTCGGTTATAATATGGCCTTTTTTAAAAATTCGGCCTTTAAACTCGCCCGGCACAATACGGGTCAGGTCATGAGCCAGCCGCAAACCAATAGCATCGTAGATGGATACTTCCTTTAGCACCGTCTTGCTTTCCAAACTCAGCTCAGCCGCTGTGACTGCTTGCTTTTGCTGCTCTTGCTGCTGCTCTTGCTGTCCGGAGCTGCTCATAGCACGTCCTCGCCCTGTGTACCGGAAATAATCTCAAGCGCCTGAGGCAGCTGATCCATAATGGCCATTAAGCTTTCATGGACGCCTTTCGGGCTGCCCGGCAAATTCACAATCAGCGACTTGCCACGGATGCCGCATACGCCTCTGGACAGCATCGCGCTTCTCGTCTTTTGAATAGCGCCAAACCTCATCGCTTCTGCCAGCCCTGGAATGACCCGATCAACCACGCGCAATGTAGCATCAGGCGTCACATCACGGATCGCAAGGCCTGTCCCTCCCGTTGTCAGCAGTAAATCCGCCTGATAATATTCGGTCATCTCAATGATGGCTGCCATAATTTCATCCTGCTCATCCGGAACGATGCGATAATCGACAATAACGCCGCCAAGCTCCTCCTCTACCAGTTCCCTGATAACTTGAGCGCTCGTATCTTCACGTTCACCGCGCGAGCCTTTATCACTAGCCGTCAAAATAGCCACTTTCCACTGCATATACCGTTCCTCCCATCCCTTGTCCGATCATGGGTGATTCCATCGCTGGAAACAGCCGCCCTGCTTTATTTTTCTCTCGAGTCTGCTTCCGCTTGAAACTGGTAATCGCCGTTTTTGCCACCGGTTTTTGAAACAAGATGTGTTGGGCCAATCACCATATCCTTCTGGATTGCTTTGCACATATCGTAAACGGTAAGCGCGGCGATCGAAACCGCCGTCAGCGCCTCCATCTCGACCCCAGTTTTACCTGTTGTTTTCACGGATGCCTGTATGTAGAGCTCATCTGCGCCATTGTCGTCAAAGCGCACATCCACGCCAGTCAATGGAAGCGGATGACACATTGGAATGACGTCCGATGTTTTTTTTGCGGCCATAATAGCTGCAACCTGAGAGACGGCCAGCACATCGCCTTTGCCTATCGTTCCCGCTTTAATCCGTTCCAGCGTCTCGCTGTGCATCGTAACGGTCGTCTGTGCTGTAGCGCTGCGAGACGTAACGTCCTTATCGCTTACATCCACCATTTTGGCTCTGCCCTGCTCGTTAAAATGCGTCAACCCCACAGCACACTCTCCCCCTCACGGCTTTTATATGAAATGAATCCCGGATTCCGTTACGATTCCGTTCATCTTCAAATCGTGCTCCTGCATCGGAACCTGCTCTGCAACCTGCGCCTCAAAAGCTGCGCCAATCCATATCGCGTGCTTCCCTGCTTCGCCTGCCCGCTCGGCGAAGCGATCATAATAGCCTCCGCCATACCCCATTCGTCCGCCCATGCGGTCAAACCGAATGCCGGGGACGATGATGCTGTCTGGCACATGCCCCTGCGGAAGCTCCTCGCATTTTGCCGGATCAGGCTCACGGATTCCGTATGCGCCCTCCATCAAATCTGCTGGCGATTGCAATCGGTACAGTGTCATCGAGCGATCAAGCGGATGGCAACGAGGCACGATTACTTCACGTCCTGTTGACCACAACCAGTCCATTAGCGGCCACATATCCAGCTCGGAGCGAAACGGAACATAACACATGATTTCGCGCTGCTGTGGGTGCGCTTCCAGCCACTGGCTTAACGCGCCGCAAGCAAGCCCGGACCATAATGCCCGATCCTGCTTCGACAGGCGATCACGGACTTTAGCAGCATCCGCTCGAATACGCTGTTTCTCCGCTTTAATTTGCGATTTTTCATTGTCCGCCATAACCGCTATTCTGCCTTTCCAATTCCTCAATTTCGATTATGTTCAGTTTACCATTGTTATGCAACTTTCGCCAATGGCGGCTTGCATTTGTGGTAATATATAATGAAACAGCAAGCAAGCAAAAGCTAAGCAATTATTCGTTGGAGGTATTTTTCATGCTGCTTCAAGTTTCTAATATAAGTAAAAGCTACGGTGTAGATCCCATATTATCAAATATTACGATGCAGGTGCTTGAACGCGAGCGCATCGGACTCGTTGGCGTCAATGGCGCCGGCAAGTCCACACTGTTAAAAATCATTGCCGGAGAGCTGTCTTTCGACTCCGGCGCCATCCACAAAGCCAAGGAAACGCGGCTCGGCTATTTGGCTCAAAACAGCGGCCTGCAATCCGACCGCACCATTGAAGCCGAAATGCGCGCTGTGTTCGCTCATTTACTGGAGGCTGAGCAGGAGCTGCGCGATCTGGAGCAGCAAATTGCTGATCCTGTGCTGCATGAACAGCCGAAGCGATATGAAGAGGTGCTCGACCGCTATTCCCGCCGCTCCGACTGGTTCCGCGAGCAAGGCGGCTTTGAAATCAATACGCGCATCAACAGCGTTCTCCACGGCATGGGCTTCGGTACTTTTCCGCCGGATACACCTATCCATACGCTGAGCGGCGGTCAGAAGACGAGGCTGGCACTCGCCCGTATTTTGCTTCAAGCGCCTGATTTACTCATGCTCGATGAGCCGACCAACTATTTGGATATTCCGACGCTCACTTGGCTCGAAGGCTACTTACGCAGCTATTCTGGCGCCATCCTTGTCGTTTCTCATGACCGCTATTTCCTTGATGCGCTTGTGCAGACGATTGTCGAAATCGAACGGCATTCCGCTAAACGGTATACTGGCAACTACAGCCGCTATATTGACCTGAAGGCCGCAGAATACGAAAGCGATTTAAAGCAGTTTGAGAAGCAGCAGGACGAAATCGCCAAGATGGAGCAGTTCATTCAGCGCAACATTGTCCGTGCCTCTACTACGAAACGCGCTCAGAGCCGCCGTAAAGCGCTCGACAAAATGGACGTGCTCGACAAACCGCTGGGCGATTTAAAGAAAGCTAATTTCACGTTCCAAATTGAGCGCCAAACCGGCAAAGATGTGCTGCAGGTGTCCGATTTATCCGTGCTGTTCGACGAGAAAAACAAGCCCTTGTTTCAGCATGTCTCCTTCCGCTTGCAGCGTGGCGAGACGGTAGCTCTTATCGGGCCTAACGGCATTGGCAAATCGACATTGCTCAAGACGATTGTCGGTCAGCGCCAGCCGTCGAGCGGCAGCATCGCCTGGGGCTCCAACGTCAAGCTCGGATATTACGATCAGGAGCATACCGGACTTAATCAGACCAATACTGTACTGGAAGAGGTTTGGGGGCTCTACCCCCATATGGAGGAATCCCGTATTCGGACTGTTCTTGGCAGCTTTCTATTTAGCGGCGAAGATGTGCTCAAACGCATTTCGGCGCTCAGTGGCGGCGAGAAGGCTCGCGTATCACTAGCAAAGCTCATGCTGGCTCAAGCCAATGTGCTCATTTTGGACGAGCCTACCAACCATTTGGATTTATACAGCAAGGAAGTGCTGGAATCCGCTTTGCTCGATTATGAAGGCACGCTGCTCTTTATTTCTCATGACCGATATTTCCTTAATAAAATGGCGGAGCGTATTGTCGAACTGACACCTAAGGGCACCGAACATTTCCTAGGAAATTATGACGAAATGATAGAGAAAAAGCATGAACTCGAAGAAGCGCGGCTGGAGGAAGCGGCTAAGCGGGCTGCATCAAGCAATAAAGCAGCTGCGTCTTCTGACAACGTTAGCGATTACGCGCTGGACAAGCAGGCAAAGCGAGAAGAACGCAGCCGTCAGCGCAAGCTGGAGCAGGTAGAAGCTGATATTGCCGACCTGGAGCAAGCCATTGCGGATTTGGAGCTGCAGCTGACAGACCCAGCTATTTTCAACGATTACATGCGGATCCAGGAAATCCAGTCGCAAATCGACCAGAAGCGCATCGCATTAAGCGAAGCCTATGAGCAATGGGAAACGCTTAGTGAATAATATCTGCTACATCACTTCCTCTTTAGAATAACTTTGCAGAGCATTAACCATTCACAAGCTAGACGAATGGGTTAATGTTCTTTTTTTATATTAAAAAGTGCTGGTGAACGTGGTCGTTAAAAAAATATAAAAAGATGCTTGCGCTATAAAAGCGCAAGCATTGAGAGGGAAACCAATGTTAGGGTATTACTGGGGGGATCAAGTGACTGCAGCTTGCAAATATTGCCGCAGCTATCCCAATATGAAAATGTCATTGCCTATCGAATATATAGGCAGCGACGGTAAAACTCAAGGGACAAATTGCTCAAGTCGGATAATACCAAGCCGTTTTGCCTCAGCGATCGCTTCCGATCGGGACCTAACGTTAAGCTTTTCAAATATCCGGGTTAGATGGTACTCTACAGTACGCTGACTCATATGCAGCTTAATGGCAATATCTTTGTTGCTATTGCCGTACGCGACCTGCTGCAAAATATCCTGATCGCGTTCTTTGATCGATACTTCTTCAATTACCTTCTCAGCACGCGTAATTTTGACTTCGTTGCGTCGCAGCTGCTTGAGTAGTGAAATCGGAATAACCGCTTCCCCTCGCATAGCGCATCGAATGGCGTTATGCAGCTGTTCTCGCGAGACCGTCTTAGAGATAAAGCCGGAAACGCCGCATTCAATCAATAAATTATAGTGCGTACTAATTTCATACCCAGTATATATAAGCACTTTGCGATCTGGATCCTGCTGAATCAAACGTTTTGCAAGCTCAAGACCGCTAATGCCTGGCATGTTCAAGTCACATAAAATAATGTCAAAGCCTTCGTTGCTAATCGCATCCAGTGCTTCCATGGCCGATAATACAACCGTCACCTTCATTTCAGGATCTTGTTCAATCATCGTTTTGGTGCCTTCTCCAACAGATGGATGATCATCAACTAATAAGATACGAATCACGCAGCAAACCCCTTTCCGATCGGCCAGTCGTCATATTTTGCGGCAATATTATAATGACCTCAAGACCTTTTCCACGTTTCGACCGGAATGTTATTTCACCTTCAAGGCTAGCGACTCTTTCTTTAATACCGGATAAACCCATATGCTCGAAAGAAGCCTCCATATAATCGACATCCATGCCGACCCCATCGTCCTTATAGTGAAAATAAACCATGTTTGTTCGCTGCTCTAATTCTAGCGTGACCAGATTGGCACGCGCATGCTTATCAGCATTGCGAAGCAACTCTTGGACAATGCGATAAATCGCTGTAATCTGCTCTTCGTTAAGCAGGTTGTCGAAAGGCTTGGCCCGAAAATCCACCGCAAAATTGTTTCTCATTTGCGTATGCTCAATAATCGACTCCAATGCTTCAACAATGCCCATTTCCTTAAGCAGCGGCGGTCTTAACTCATTGCAGGTTTCCCGAATTTGATGGATGACATCAAGCAGCCCTTCTTTGATTTCGTCAAGCTCGACTTCAAGCTTTTCCGTAATCGGATGGTCCAGCATGAGTGCTTCCAGCCTACGGTACCACAATAACTGGTCTTGAAGCGCAGAGTCATGAAGATCTGCTGCAAGCTTCCGCCGTTCATTTTCCGAGAGGCAAAACAACAATCTTAAAATCCAAGGTGTTGTCGCCTGCTCTTTCTTAACCTCAGATTCCAAATCCTCGATTAAGCTTTCAATCAGATATAAGTTTTCAAACACGATACTTGCATAATTCGCAAGCGTCTTGAGCCAACGAAGCTCATCTGAATTGAAGCGGGTATGGTTGGTTTTGGAGCCAATCCATACGATGTACTGCTTTGACTTCTGGCAGCCAATAACTAGTCCCAGACCATGAGGCAGCTCAACGACTTCCCCGACTTGAAGCGAATCAGACACTTGCAGCAGAAAAATAGCTGTACTCTGCTCGTCTTCCTTCTCTCCTACCGGGTTAACCACTGCTTCGATCTGGTCTACAATGAGAAAATCAATTCGGCTAGCCGGAAGCAATGCCCCAATTTCTTCTTTCAGCACCATCTCCAGATCATCCCGTTTCATGACTCGTGCAATTTTGCGTGAGAAACGATCGAGGCTGTCTTGGTAGCTGTACATGGCTTTAAAAAGCTTGGGACGAAATTTATGATCAATCTGCTCCTTGGAATAAAGAAACAGGGTCATAACAACGTAACTAACGATAAAGATTTGAAGCCATCTGACCCAAGAGAATACAACGTCCCCACTTACAATCGCAGCAAACGCCAATGTAACGATAAGCGCTGGCAACAAGGACAGCAATGTATAATACTTAAAGCGGGTCAATATAAAATCAACATCAAACAATTGGTTGGATGTTAATAAATAAAAGTAAACGATCGGCAGCACGAACAAAAACGGTGCTGTGAACGCCGCCGGCAAAATTTGAATGTTTCCTCCCAACAACGGCAATAAATTCATCGTCGTAAATGGAGTAAAAGCAACCAAATGCGAGGTTAGCGTTATTTTGAATAAAGAGTTGAACCTGCTACTCCGATAATAAAAGTACTTCCTAAACAACTGATAGACACAAATGAAATTCCCGACTATCAGTGTGGCATGATATACCATTCTAGCGTTTAGAAATACTTTCTCCGGAATAAAATTCGTCCAAATATAGACGAGGCAAAACAAGGAAACAATACTGAAAGCTACCGACAGATACCATATTAGCTTAGGGCTAATAAAAATCATGCCATATCTTCGCAGGTACATATTCATAAATAGCAGGAACAAAATAGCTACAAATGGAATGACTGCATACATGACGGTAACGCCTACCAAATCATTACGATAGGCTGCGGCTGAAGAAAAGTAACTCAGCCCAATCGCCAAGAAAAACAATATGAGCATAATGGCAGCATTATCATTTTTCCTTTTCCTATACAGGAAGGTGGATAGCCCCAGAAACAACAACAGGGAAGCCCATGGAATATAAAGCTGAATGAGCAGCTCCAAACCTGTATGATCACCGTTCCAACCTCGATTGAAAGTCACTAGCCTTTGTTCGCCAGCTTTTTCACTAACGACAATGCTCTCAACTCTCTCTACGGAAGAAAACTTGATGATATTAACATTTTGTCCAGCTGGCTTTCCATTAACTTCATCAATAACATCCCCAAGTTGAATACCCTTCAAAACAGCTTGTCCTGCTGGCTCAAGCGACTCTACCAAGTATTCACCTTGCGAATTTTTCACAGTCACTATACCAATAAACGGATCGCTAATGATAACGACTGTAAGGTAACCAAGTAAAGCGAATAATCCACTCAGGAAGAGAAAAAGCAATAGATTCCTTGAGCGCAACAGCTTCATCTTTCTCCCCTAAATTCATGCAGCGCATTACCTTATGTCCAGTAGACCATTTGGTAATTATCTTTCTTATCTGCTTGAATGCTCAGGGTTTCAAAAATCGCTTTTTTCTCCGCTGGAGTTACTCCAGCCATTTGCAAGTTCCCGCTTATTGCTAAATCCATCAATTGCGAGTCTTTGGCTAAAGAACGAATATATTCTTTCAACACTGGAACTCCTCCTTGGAATGTGTAAAGGTCTTTCTGTAGATAACTATAGCAGGAAATGATAGGTAAGCAAACGCAAATCTAGTTCGTATTTACCGCAACTACCATTGCGGTGTTATGGCGAAGCTATTCTTTAGCCAATATGCTTAACAGCATTTCCTTGTGCACGGCCACTTCAGGAACCGATTCCATGAGCTCCATAAAACGGTTATAATGTGTACGCATCACAACTAAGCCGTACAGCATGGCGCCGGATTTTTCATACGCTTCCTCAAACAGTCCGCGCTTATCAGCTACATCAGCCTCATTCAAGCGACCTTCAAAATAATCCCTGATCCAATTATGCTGATCTACAGCATCCTCAAGCATGTACAAAGTAAGAAGCGTCTTCTTCCGCTGCAAAAAGTCATTTTTCTCATCCCAGCGAAGCAGATCACGAATGTCATTTTTAATTTGAGCCGCCATTCCTACCTCAACGGCATACTCCGCAACAATCGGATGCCAGCCTCGACCGGTCAGCATAACGCCTGTCATGCACGCATGAACGATCAAGGCTGCCGACTTTTGCTTAATGGATTGAAAATAAGAGTGTTCATCTGATACAGCGTTCATCAAATCCATCATTTGCCCATTGGCCGCTTGCAGGAGTTGAAGGTTCATCATTTTCATTGTTGTTTGCACATGGGAGCTATCGAATTCAGAATCCATCATCGCTTGCTGCGAAAGGGTCAAAAAAGCGGCTGCAAGATGCAGCGCTATAGGCAGAGGAGCTTCAGACCAGGCCTGCTTTGGCGCATCCTGATCCTGTAAATCATCGAATATATCGGTCGCTAAAATAAGAAATTCAACGGCTGCCGCCGCACGATATACTGCCGCCCCTTCACCGCCGAACATCCGGTAGTGAAGCACGGTCAAACGTCCAAAAGGAAGCTGCTCATTCAGCCGGTCCATTAAAAATAAATAGGCGTACTGAATTAAAGAATCAACTGTAAAATGGCGTTTGACCATCTCTCGCATTTCAAATTCGATTTTAGGTACACAGTCCTCCAACTTTAGACCCCCATCGTTTCAAGATTTTTCTATTTTACACGATGGAGTAAAAACGTACCAACATTTTTCAATATATTAGAAATAATACCCGCCTTCCTCTTTGAATTCAGCCGCTCCTGTTCCATCTCCTCCTCGTTTATTCGGTTCACCAGCACAGCGATCATTTCCATTCGTTTCCTGAGCATGTCGGCACGATTGACAAATGGGCCTGTGGTGTCACGATCCCGGTTCATGAATGTTAAGCCCTCCTTCCAACTGCTGCTGTTACACGGCTCCCGCGTAAGCAAAATGGACATATACGGCTTCCATCGTTAAACCACCGGCTGGAATTTGCGAAATTAATCGCTTTGGGGTATCGCATTTCACTAAATTTCCTTGGCGCAGCACGGCAATGCGATCACAATGATGCTGCATTTCCCCCATATCATGGCAGGACAAAACAATCGTTTTCCCTTGGCGCTTGAGCTCCAATATGATGGACCAATATTCTTCTCTCGCCTGCATGTCCAGCCCGGTAGTCGGTTCGTCCAGAAAAATAATCTTTGGGTTGTTGACGACAGAAATCGCCAGTGCCACACGCTGCCGCCAGCCACCAGATAGACGCCTAACTGGACGATCCAAGTAGCTTTCCAAACCAAAGCGGTCAATAATCTCTTCCATTTCAGTTGAACATTTATAGAAGGAACGGAACATTTCCAGCGCCTCCCTCACACTCAGCTTATCCACCAGCGATATACTTTGCAAATGAAGGCCAATATGCTCCTGAAGCTCAGTTGCTTCTACAGCCGGATTAATGCCAAGCACCTCGATTTGTCCCTTGTCGGGCTGACGCAGTCCCATCAGCATTTCGAGCAGCGTCGTCTTTCCAGCGCCGTTCGTACCAATAATGCCAAATAACTCTCCTTCTTTTATCCGCAAGGAAATATTATCGACTGCCTGATTTGAGCCATAAGCTTTACATACCGAGTCTACCTTAATCATTGTCCTTCTCACCTAATTGTCGCCTCCCTGATTGATAAGACGTTATGGCATAACCCCGTTTCTCTGATCTTCTGCCGGTAACCACTGCTTGTCTTATAACCTTACCCCATATGAACGGTAATTTCACCGTAAAAAAACGCAATTACGACCGCAAGTTTATTGCGGTTCCGCAACTTTTGCTGGGATTTTGACAGATTTATTGGAGTAAAGCTCAACAATGTGACTTGGAATGTAAGGTTTGGATAATTCATTTTCAAAATAGACGATCGTTGATGCCTTTCTTCTATATAAACAGCCAGACAAAGTATAACGAAGCATGACAGAGGAAGTTACTTTTTCAGCTAACGAAAAACTACTCGCATCGGTTTCACTGAAGGGCTGCGCTGGCCACTGTTTTTTCAAAGCTTCGGAAGCCCGGACGTGGATTTGTTCCATTTTCTTGACCCAGATTTCCGCCTGCACCTGCGGATGGTGGACCATTGTGAAAAAGGGGAGCTCGCAGCGAGCCAGATCGGCTAAATACTCAGGATCACCTATCATTTTCTGAAGCTCGTTCCATGCCAGCGGTCTCTCCACTCCTGTGGAATGCCTTCCAGCAGACGGGATTCATCCATTTTGGCGGAAACGAATTGTTTCCGCCTTTCAGCATTTGCCGTAAGCGACTCAACTAGGCTTGATACGTAACCAAGAGATTGCCTAGTATCACCGGAAGCTTTGGTTTCGGTTTCGTGCTGCTTCGCCTGATGCAAAATCGAAAGCATGGCATTCAGCGTATATACCTGGGTTTCCAACGCTTCAATCTGCAAGTCGAGCGCCTGATCCATACCCAATTCCCCACTCATCAGCTTACGGATATCCGGTATTCCGAAATTCAGGAAACGAAGCGTAGAGATTAGCTCCAGCCTCCATAAGTCCTTTGCTATATAAAGGCGATGGCCTCCTTCTGTATGAAGGGATGGCTTAATCAGCCCGATTTCATCGTAATACCGAATCGTTTTAACGGTGGAGCCGACTATTTTAGCCGCTTCACCAATAGAATACGTATCTTTGGATGGCAAAGTTAGATCACCTCAAAGCTATTATACATGCTGCCAATTTAAACGATCATTAATTTCCCCTTCTAGCGCAAATAGTTTAGCAGCTTTAAGCATAGTTTCCAAATCAACGCAATTATTTGCAGAAAAATCTCCTTTCTGTCCTCCTGTTACAAGTTGAATGATTTTATCTTCGGATTTTGATGAATCTAATAGATTAAAAAAAGATACATTGTCGAAAGTCGCATATACATTGTATAAACCCGAATTGCCGCCACCTATCCCCATATGAATATCTTCATCCTTGCTTAGCACGACCTGCGTTTTGTTATCCCCATTAAGCTCCGTTAGTATTTTCTCTATCATTCCCCAATTCAAATCTTGATTTTGATCCTGTATAAATTCCCCTTTGTCTCTGCCATTAACCCAATTATCAAAATGAAGTCCCTTAATAAACATTTGTGCACCTCCATGTTTTTATTTAAATAGATTTATTTTATCAAATGGATTTTTCTTCAACGTACTAATCACATGCTTTATAGAAGACTCTATCTATTACTAAGGTACCAAATGCGTCAATTAAAATAACCGGATCGCCATTCACGTGACCAGAGCGGTTAAAAGTAAGATTTAAGAAAAAAGCCTATTCCTTCTCAAATTGCCAGTCGGAATGGACTTATAAATTATTATTTCAATTTCTCAAAACAGTTTTTAATCGGGCTCAATCTAAAAGTTAGTGCTTGACAGTCCAAGATCATTGTCATTAAATTTTTGGCTGAAAAGAATTATCCGCTTTACAACTACAACGGTAAATTCTTCTTAAGGAATAGATACCATTCTTCAGAATCAGCATTCGGTACTAACTCACCGTATTGGGGACCGAATACATAATTGGCCAGAAAATCACTTACAGATCCTAGGTCTCTCCCTTCAGTATCAGGTTCTTCTTGATTGAAGAGGTATACTTGTCCAGATTCTTTATTAATTACTACCGGTTCATATAAAACCTGTCCAATTTCAATCCATTTTTCTTCTGCTCCAGAGAAATCAGATATACGAAATTGATGCTTTGATAACTCTCCAAATGACCACAGGTCGAACATTCCACATCGTGCACCATCAGCTTCCCTTAAAAAATCATAATAATCTTTAAGATAATCGTTATCTGTAATAATTTTTGTATTACCTTCATTTATTTCAGCATAGATTATACTTTCGGGTTCATCCAGCAAATTTCCTCTCAACTTTCTAATAATAGATAGTAATTTTTCGTCCATTTTTCTTACCCTCCCATATCAATTTTAATTTTAATTTTTGTACCTGTAGGCAAGTCTCGAATCTGCGGTCTAATTTGCTTAACACCTATATGCCAGTTCGTAAATGTATCTAAAAATTTTAAATTCTTAACAGTATCAGGCCCACCTAATTGTAATTCCCAAACATGATCCGGCTGCATATCACTAGTTATTCTTTTAATTAATTTTTTAGCAAAAACAGGATTTCCCTTGCCGTATTGATTCCATATTCTCTTTATCATGTCTTGTCGATATTGTTTTGTTATATTAGGGTTTCTAGATACTGGATTTTGAGCTTTGTATAATAAACCTTGATCCCCTAGTTCTTTTAATTTTTTTGCCTTTCTTTCAAAATAGTTTTTAGGCATTTTTTATCAAACTTAAGAGTAATTACTACAGCTTTATCTTTAGCCTTCCCCTTGGAGCACTCACTCATTGCCTCTAACCCAAACGGATCAATCAAACTCACCGGATCGCCATTCACATACCCAAACCGGTTAAAGGTCTGCCCTTCTAAAATGCTTCCACGCAGCACATCCCGGTTCAAAAACCGCTTGATGCCGGTATGATAATACCGCGCCCGCATGTAGTAAAGGCCGTTCGGATTGGTCATGACGCCGTCTCGTCCATTATAGCAAAACGGCTGCCGCGTTGTCCCTTCGTGATGCTCCCGCTCTCCGTACAATCCGTACGTATAACGGTCTGTCACGCGTACGTTCTCATCAGTCAGCAGCGTCGTGCTTCCACGCAGATCATAGTGATAGCTCTGGTAGCGGCCCATGCTGTCTTCCCGCCCGATTAGCCCTTCCGCTCCATACACAAAATAAGCCTTCGTCTCGCCGCGTCATGTCACCGATATGCGCACTTATGGTGTTACCATCCGAAATTTTGTAATAGAACTTACCATTACAAAAAAGACTGCCCTATGCAAACAAGTTAATGTCATAGGGCAATCTTCTTTTCACACTATTTCATTTGCGTTAATAATTAACTCTCATCATCTTCAGGAATTAATAAATCATCTATTCGTTCTCTATCTTCTGCAATTTGTTTAGACATTCCAAAACTATTCATAAAGTGTTTTAAGGGTAGTATCTCAGTATAGCTTCCATTCTGCTCAAAAATTTCAAACTCTTTGTTATGGACGACTAACTCCTCTACTAAATTTTTCATTTTTTGCATTTCATCATTATTCACATAGTTAGCTGTCATCAAAGGCAGCTTATTATTAATACATGATTTTATTTCTGAAAATCCTAAACCTGTATGTTTCTTAATCAAAATCATTAAACTACTGCTTGCTTCAGATTGTAATATTACAGTGATTAAAGTCATATTCCCGTTCCCCCTAATTTAATTTACAAACCCTAGAACTCTTCTGGGAAGGAAGGATTATAAGGTTTTCCAGGCAAGCCTTTCCTATAAGAACCTCCATGCCAACGGTTGAAATGTTCTTTTACTGTTGCAGGATAAATGATTTCCCCTTGATTTGCTAAATGAGGATACTTTGAAACACTATATGCATGATGTCCTGTAATAGTTTTTCCATTATGTGTAGGAACTTTGTTGCTGAGTATATCATCTCTCTGCTGTTGTGACCAATTTCTAGTTGTTGGTTCCCCCTTTTTAATTCTTAGTTTCTCTTGTTGCCAAAACTCTTTAACTCCAACATCTCTCCTAGCAGCAAGACGTTTGTTCCATTCGAGCCGCTTATATTCCTCTTTTGTAATCGTTCTATTATCGACCTTAGCTTCTAGTTTCTTCTTGGTTTTATGTCCTAGTTGCTTATATGGGCTTGGCTTAGGAGATAAATCAAGTCCTGCGTCATTCGCCCTCGTATTTATAACATTATCAGTACAACTACTAATTGCACTCAAACCAAACGGATCAATCAAACTCACCGGATCGCCATTCACATACCCAAACCGGTTAAAGGTCTGCCCTTCTAAAATGCTTCCACGCAGCACATCCCGGTTCAAAAACCGCTTGATGCCGGTATGGTAATACCGTGCTCGCATGTAGTAAAGACCGTTCGGATCGGTCATGACGCCGTCTCGTCCATTATAGCAAAACGGCTGCCGCGTTGTCCCTTCGTGATGCTCCCGCTCCCCATACAATCCGTACGTGTATCGGTCTGTCACACGCCCGTTCTCATCCGTCAGAAGCGTCGTACTGCCGCGCAGATCATAATGATAGCTCTGGTAGCGGCCCATGCTGTCTTCCCGACCGATAAGCCCTTCCGCACCATATACAAAATAGGCCTTCGTCTCGCCGCGTCCATCCTGTTCTAACAGCACCCGGCTCAGCTCTTCCACCTGATCCGTCACATAATGTGTCGTCTGTCCGCGCCATGTCACCGACATGCGCACTTGCTCGGCATCGTAGGTGTAGCTGGTTCGTCCAGCCTGCGTCAGACGATTCCGCGCATCGTACCGATATGTCGCTGTCTCTGCCTGAACATCCTTCTCCAGCACCATGGGCAAAACGAGCAAATTCCCGTCTTGATCATATACGACTACCTTGCCGTTCACTGTGGCAAGACGATTGTCTTGCGCATAGCTCATCGCTGTCGCAGCCAGCGGCGCTTCGCCCGCTTCTGTCAGGTTGCCGCCGAGGTCATAGCTGTACCACAGCTTGCGTCCCGGCATCGCTCCGCTCACAAGGCGGCGCAAATTATCGTAGGTGTACTGCTTTTCTTCCTCTTCCACCAGTTGGCCCAGCTCATTGTATGTCATGCGATACTGCTGTAACATGACGCCCTGACGGTTAATATCCCACAGCCGCACCAACTGGCCCTGTACATCATAGCTCCGCTGCTCTATACTTCCATTCGGACGTTCGGTGCGAACCAGCCTGCCGTTCACATCATAGCTGTAACGGGTCACACGTCCACGCCAGTCCTTCACCTGCGTCATCTGGCCTGCAAGATCATACGAATACGTTACTTGCTTGCCGTCTGGATAAGTCATGACTCGCAAATTTCCGGCTTCATCATAGGCGTAGCGAATCGTCTGGCCATTGCTGTCCTGACAGGAGGTGAGGCGCCCCAAAATGTCGAATGTGCGTCGCTTGACGCGCCCTTCTTCTTCTACCCGAATAACATTCCCGTCGATATTATAGCTGAGGCCAATTTGCCCCGCCTCATCCTTTATGGATTTTAATTGGCCTGCGGCATCATAGCCATACGCTGCCTGCTGGCCTCGCGCATTCGCCCTTCCCTTCAGCCAGCCGCGATTGTCATACGAGAAGCGCAGGACCTCGCCTGTTCCATTCTCCTCCTGCTCCAGCAGGCCGCTGCGGTCATACGACAGCTTCGTTTCATTGCCATGCGCATCGGTATAGCTCGTAATTTGCCCTTCGCCGTCATAGCTCTGGCGATACGTCGCTTCGTCATGCTCCACGACCTCCGTGATTCGGGCCGCCGCATCGTAAGCAAACGTCGTCTGTTGCCCTTTCGCGTTTTCCTTCGCCGCAATCTGTCCCGCTTTGTTAAAACGGTAACGCGTCGCTTGACCAAGCGCATTGATTTCCGACACCCGATTGCCTGCCGCGTCATAATCGAGCTGCGCGATTTGCACTCCACTGGCATCCCACATAGCGTTTACTCGGCCCAGCCCATCATAGCCATAACGCTCCGTCCTTCCGAGCGCATCCGTAACAGCGACCAAATTGTCCGCTGCATCCCACTCATACTGCGTCTGCCCACCGCGCGCATCCATCCGCGCCACCAGCCGTTCCTCGGCATCATAACGATAGGCGGTCACCTGTCCGAGCGCATCCTTTTCACGCTCCAGCAAGCCATTCGCATTGTATACATAGGCGGTTGCCGCACCCGAAGGCAGCGTCTCCAGCGTCTTTCGATCAAACGCATCATAGCCAAAAGCATATACCCGTTTCAACGGATCGATAACTTTGACTAAATTATCATTCGCATCATACTCGCGTAAAATGGTTCCGCCTGTTGGATAGCCTAAGCTCGCAACCCTTCCCGACAGGTCATATTCCACGACCATCATACGCTCTTCGCCGTCTTTTATTTGCAGGACGCGTCCATCCGGGCCGTAAGCATACGAGGTCGTTACACCGTTAAAATCGACGTAGCTTTCCCGCTGTCCGTTCGCATTGTACGTCATTTTGGCTACTGCGCCATCCGCGCGGAGGATTTCAGCTAATCTTCCCCCGCTATCATAGGCATAAGCGGTCGTCCGCCCTTCCTCATCCGTTTCACTCACGAGCAGTCCCTGCTCGTCGTAAACGTAGCTCGTCTCATGGCCTAGCGCATCCGTCATGCTGACCAGCTGCCCATAGTCATCATAAGCCATCGCAACTGCGCTGCCATCCGCCTGCGTTTCCGATATCAGCTTGCCCTGCTCGTTGTACGCCAGCTGCACGAGGCTGCCGTCCTTCTGAATGATCTCCACCAATTGAAGCTGATCATCATGCACCAGCACTTCAACCGCGCCCAGCCGATCTGTTGCCGTCGTAATCGTGTAGCCAAAGCGGCTTTCCACATCATAGTCCAAATACGCGATGGCGCCGGATGCATCCGACTGGCTCGTAATGCGGCCAAATTCATCGAACGTATTCTCGTATTGAACCGCTCCGCCTACACTCATCCGCGCAAGCTTGCCATTCCAGTGGTAGCCGATGTCCGTCTCATTGCCATTCGCATCGATATAACGCGTCATTTGATGCGAGGCATTATATTGCATTCGAATGATTCGCTTGCCCTCGCTCACGCGGCTGAGCAGCCCCTGCGTATCGTAAGTCAGCTTCAGCGCTTGCCGTGTAATCGCATCCGTTAAGCTGGCAAGCCGTCCCTGCGCATCATAACGCATTTCCAGTGCCTGTCCATGAGCATTCACCCATTTCAATGCCTGGCCTGCCAGGTTAAAATAAATCTGCTCCTGCGTTTCACGCTGCCACAGCACATAGCCTTCCGGCTCCTGCCGCAGCTCCTCGCCCAGCACATCGCTATCCGCACTGCGATAAACCCCGTCTGCCTGTCTTACAAAACGGTTGCGGCGGCTTTTCGTCCGCCAGACCGTAACACCTGGCGGATTAGCATCGGCAATAGGCTGCTTCGCAAGCAGCACCTTATCAAACGCTGCTTCCCCCTCATTGCTTGCCACATAATCTGTTACTACACAATCAGCTTCCACACGATCGGCTGCCACTGCCACATCCGCTTCATCTTCCTCAAACGTAAGAGCCAGCTCAAAGTTATGCGTCCATACCGCGCCCATCGCTCCGCCCGTTTCCAGCAGCGAATGGTAATGCATCTCGAACGTCCAAGTGTCCGCGCCATAGAGCTTGAGAGCGGGATGAATAATAAATTGCCCGCCTGAGCCCGCATGGATCGGGTCATTTTTACAGCTGCGCTTATCCGCCTTGCTCGGATCTTTCTTGGCTGATTCCTTTTTCGCCTTCTTCTGCTTCTCCTGATTCATTTTCTTAGACGGCTGGTTCTGGCTCTTACTACTGCCATTTCCCTTGCTCTTGCCATGGCTCTTCGCCTTCCCTGAGTTTTTCCCCTTGCCTTTCCCGCGTTTTCCTTTCCTTTTCTTGCCTCCGCCGAGATAGGACAAATACGCCAGATTTTCAAGGCCCGTCTTCTCCAAAACATAATCCATCGCCATATCTCCGGCAAAATCCAGCGCTTGCTCGACGCCCGGCAGCTTCATTACCTTTTTGAGCTTCTGCACCTGCTCCAGCTTGTCCAAATTGCTGCCGACCTTGCGCGCTGCCGTCAGCACCTTGCCGTCTACCGCCTTAATGCCGCTCACCATCTGCTTCGTGAAAGCCGAGGTTGACTTAAACGCCTTTTGCGCCGCACTCAGCGTCTTGCCGGTAGCTTTGGCCGCATTAGCAGCCTTCATCATCGCCTTGCCGGCTTTGGCGGCATTTTTCGCCATTCTCGCTCCCTTGAGCGCTGGCCCTGCTCCTGGCACAATACAGGACGCCATGGACATTGCCGCTCCCAGATAGTCGCCGCGTCCAACTGAAATCGCCGCATTCGCCACGTTCGCGACTACGCCAAGCCCCGGCACACAGCCGGCAATATCCAGCCCGACCTGCACGACATCGAGCAGCGTGCCGAGCCAGCCGCCTTTTTTCTTCGGCTCCTCCGGCTCTGGAGGCGGCGGCTCGGGCAGCGGCACCGGCAGCACTTCCTCCTCATCGAGATCCTCTACGACAACGGGAGCAAAATACGTGCCGACCAGCAGCAGCTCATCGGCAAGCACATCCGTGTCGCCGTCCATCACAATGCTGCTGTTGCCGCAGACGAGATACAGCCCTTCCTGTGCCGTAATCGCCAGCTTCGTCTCCGAGGAAAGCTCAATCGGCTGCTCCGATTTAATCGCAATTGCCGTATCGCTGCGAATTTCAATGCCGTTCTCCTCATGCAGCTGAATGAACAGCACGCCTTCCTGCGCAATAAGCGACAGCTCCTGCCCGGCAAGCTGCATTTCCTTGCCATACGGGGTTGTCCATGACTTGACGCTGGAATCCGCCATTTTCGGGGAATCCTGCCCGCTCTTGCGCACCGAGCTGAGCGCCATCGCCTCCCCTTCCTGGCGGCTTGGAAAATACACCTGCACCGCATCGCCCTGCTCCGGCATGCAGTGCATGCCGGTCCCATCCTCCGATGCGTATACCGATGCGTACGGAAGCCAGCTGGCTTCCTCCTGCTTTTGCTCCGCATCCACATCCAGCTGCACGCGCACGGCCGCGTTTTTCACCTCAAGAATTCGCCCTTCGAGCGCTGCGCCTACGACCTGCTCATTAAACAGCTCGCTTTGGCGAATGCCGGATGGGGGCAACAGCTTATAGGTAAAGACGAGCAGCGCCTGCCGCAGCTCCGCCTCCACCTCGGCAACAGCCAGCTCGCGCCCTTTTACCTCTACGCGATCACCGATTTGCAGCACCTGCTCGCTGACGACTTCATAGCCGAGAAAGTCCTGCTCGCTTAACGACTCTCCCTCGCCCAGAGCAGCCGCCTCCCGATAGGGCGACAATGTTTTGGCAATCGTATAACTATGCAGCGGAAGCTCCACGAGCCGCCCTTCGCCTAAACCGAACCAGAACTTAGGCGATGCCGCGGCAGCCTCCGGCACGAGAACGGCGCCAAAGCGCGAGGCCATACGCTTGAGGAAAGTCCAGTCCGTCTCCTCATACTGCAGCGTCAGCTCGCCCAGCTTTTCCTTGTGCGCCGCCTCATTTATCGTATCGGCCCTCGGATATGCCGCCAGCACCGTCTTCAGCAGCTCATCATACATCATTTCCCCATTCTGGAAGGAGCGCGTATTGCGCTCCAAATCCATGCTGCTCGTATGCGACAGCACCGTGAGCTCGAACGTATATACGCTGCGGATCGCCCGCACCAGAAAGCTCGCGACGGTGCCACTGAACAATATCCGCACCATGCCGCCTTGCTCATCCACCTGATGCAGCTCGACCTGGTCCTGCTCGCTGACGAGCTGCAAATCCTGATCCTCCCGCTCCTCCGGCAGGATGCCGCTTACCCATAAAAGGGCATGCTCATTGACGCGTTTCTCGATGCGCAGCCCTTGAATTTGCTGCACGGCATACGGCCATTGCAGGCGCAGCTGCTCGTAGCCGATGGCCTTTTTTTCCGTGGACATTCCATAGCCCCCCTTCCTCTGACAACCGCATGCCTATACGCCCTGCCCGTCATCTTCAATTGAGATCGTGCCGCAGTACAAGCATGAATTTTTGGAGCAGCTGAGCAGCGCAGGGAGCCCGCCAACCTTTGTTTCTGTTTTGCCATTCGTCCATGGCAGCGCGATGATCGGCGTGCACGGCGCAATGCCGCCAGCCGCGACGACAGCCGGATTCGACTGGCTCATGCACCGTTCAAAAGGCATAATGTTCGTCCCCAGCATATAATCGCCAATATTGAGCTGCGCTTGCTTTTGGATATAAACCCCATGGCTGAGAGGCGTTTTAAGACGCATCCGCTTCGTCCCCCAATTGCAGGAGATGATTGCGCCCGCTACGACGTAGCTTTCTGACGCCCCTTGGCCCGCTATAATCGTTGCCGACTCGTTTCCACCACCGCTCATCCCCATCGCTCCTCTTCGGATAATTGAAGCTGCACCTTCGTAAATCGAATGCCCGCCACTTCCCTGCGCAGCAGACTTTCTGCCACCCCAAGCTGCACGAGCGTTACATCCTCACGCAAGCCGCCAATTTTCAGAAACGGATGCTTGCCTGCTTTAGCGGAATCAACTACCAGCCGTTTGCAGGTCCCATCGGGAAAAAATTCAGTTTGCGCAGCTAGGCAATGGACGAGCGGACGCTCCAGCAGCCAATACGAGGCTTGTATGCCGCTCCCCGGATCGACAAGCACGACCGAACGAAACAACGCGCGCGGCACATACTTTGCCAACACCTCCTTCACGAGGTCCGAGACGAGCGGGGCAGGCTTTTGGATAAAATCGACCGCAACAACCCGCTTCTGCTGCATCAGCCGCAGCGGTGCTATACTTTGGGAGCCATCCGGTTTGAAAAACAACGCTCCTCCCTTAGGGCCGGCCAGCGCCTCCGCCAGCACCCCTTCGCTGTCCATCGGACGAATGGCATCAGCCACTCGCTGATCCTGCGTCATAATGAATAAGCCCTTCCTCATGCTCCGCCGTCCTCCTCTATCCATATGGCCTGTGCCAGCTGCTCCTCGCTGAATGCAGCCTGGCTGCGGGCACTAGCACTAAACAGCGCCTGCTCTATATTCGCTTGCTCGAATACGGCGCCAGCCAAATTCGCCCCGATGAAGCTTGCTCCTTTCACATTAGCGAGCGTAAAATCCGCTCCGCTCAAATCCGCGCCATTAAATCGCAGCGGCACAAAACCCGGATGCTCCCATACGAAAGGATCTCGCATTCCGCTAGGCCCGCTGCAATAGCTGAAATCCGCTCCCTGCAGCTCGCTGCCGCGAAAATCCGCTTCGCACAGCAGCGTGTAGCGAAAGCTGGCCTGCGTGAGCTTGCTTAAGCTAAGCTTAGCTCCGACCAGCGCTGCCCCTTCAAACGAGCTGTGAGAAAGGTCGCTGCCACGAAAATCGCTATAGAGCGCTTGAATGCCCGCATAATCGCCCTGGGCCAAATCCAGCTCTGCAAACACCTCATAGGTGTAGGTCAGCTCCTGCTTTTGCTCCAAATAAGCGCGAACCTCGGCAGCCTCTTTTTGGCAAAAATCCTCCTTGTACACCGTCTCGCTCTGGTCCATGTACTCGCCCACGCGAACCTCGCATTCCACTTCCTTCTCCAGCTCCCTGTAGGCTTTCAGCTTCGCCGCCTCCGGCATCGCATAGCGGATTAAGCTGATGACGTAGCGATGCGCCTGCACCGCAGTCCTCAGCCGAACTGCCTCTGCCTGCAGCGCAGCCTCTGAATCGGAGAAGTAGCCCCTGGCCTCGGCCAGAAGCTGCTGCTCCAGCCCAGCCAGATCACGAAAAGCCCAGCTTGCATCATAGCTGCCATAGCAGCTGTTTTCATCCATATACCATGTTCGATCCGTTGCCTCGGCCATATAAAGCGGGCTGCCCGCAAGCAGCTCCGTCCGCAGCAGTGAATAGGTGATATGCCCCAGCTTTCCCTGCAGCCCCTGCTGCTGCCTTCCTCCGATATAAAGGCATAGCTGCTCAAACGATTGCACGAACAGCTCCGCAAGCCGTTCCTTGTGTGCTGCAAAATACCGCTCCAACGCCAGCAGCGCCCGCTGGCTTAGCTCATCAGCCACCTGCTCCTCAAATAGCTCGAGCCGATTTTCCTGCATGAACCGCTCCCCTTTCGTCTATTGAATGCCCTGTTTCTTATGACTTTTCTCGTAAGCTCTCCCCTTGCTTGTGTAGGTTGGTTTTCTGCTTGGTTTGCATTTTCCGCTCTAATTGGCCTTTAATTCGTCTTGAGCTCCTTGCCCTTAATCGTCGTATTGCCGTCCATCTTGATCAGGCTTTCCTTGCAGGTCAGGCTGATTTCATCCTTGGCGGAAATGAGCACCTTCTGCTGAGAATCAATGGCGATGTCTTCCTCGGCTTTGATTGTAATTTTCTTCTTGCTTATAATTTCAATGCCGCCTTCGTCGCTGAGCCGGATGAACACCTCGCCGTCCTTGCCGGTAATAATAATTTCCTCAGGTGTCATTTTCAGTTCTTTGCCCGCTGGCGTGCGAAAAAACTTATGATCGGGATTGCCCAGCTTGTTATGCTCGCCCTCCTCGACATTTTGCCGGACGGAGCTTGATGCAATGCCGTTCTCCTCCTTGCCGCTCGGAAAATACACCCTGACCTGGTCGCCCTTCTCCGGCATGCAGTACCAGCCCGTCCCCCCTTCCGCCGTATACACGGAGGAATAAGGGAACCAATAAGCTTTGCCGGCGTCCTGCTTCTCGTCAATGTCGAGATGAATTTGCACCGTGTCCTTGGCTATCGCCAGCACCTTGCCTTGCAGCGACGCTCCGGTGAGGGCCGCGGCATAGAGCGGAGGCTGGCTTAGCCCCTTGCCCGAACAGAGCAAATAACGATGCGACAGCATGCCTTCCTTCCACTGGCTGTGCATTTCGCCTACATAAAGCTGCTGCTTTTTGAAGGTGATGCATTGCCCTAAGTCCAGCAGCCACTGCGTCGTTTCAATTTCATAAAAAATAAAGTCCTGCTCCGTCACGCCCTGCATGCCGATTTTGCACATCCGCCGGTAATGCAGCACATCCTTGCGCACGCTGTAGGGCATATCCTCCAGCTTTCCGGCAGCATCGCCATCCGGCGTTCCAAGAAATACTTTAGGGGAATTAAACATCGCCGACGGCATCAAGCCCGCCTGAAACCGGGAGGCCATTCGTTTGAGAAATGCCCAATCCGTCTCCTGATATTGCAAGGTGAACTTTCCAAGACTCGCCCCTTGCGTTGCCGTATCCAGCACATCCATGCCGGGATAGCTCGCAGCCATTTGATCAATGAGCGCCTTGTACGTCATGCCCGTATCCTGATAGGAACGGGTATGCTTCTCCAGATCAAGCTGGCAAGTATGGGACAGCGCCTCCACCTTCAGCACATAAACGTCGCGTACCGCCTTAACCTCAATGCGCTGCACCAAGCCATAAAATAACGGGGACAATCCGCCCTCTTCATCCTTCTGGCTCACCTCAACCTCCGTCTCGGAGTCGGTCATTTCCACGTAGCTGTCCTTCAGCTCCTCCGACACAATGCCGGTAAACACCAGCTTCGCATGCTCATTGATTTTTTTCTCGACGGATAAAGACAGCATGTGGACAAGCTCAAATGGGGCAATCTGCACATTATGCGGGGCAATGATATTCGTGCTCATTATCGGTCACCTTCCTTCTCGGGCAGATGCCATTTTATCGAGGTCAGCATCGCTTCCCCAAGCTTTTTCCAATCATCCATTTCCTCTTCCATGCAGTTGAAGGTGCAGGCGATGGCTCGTCCGTTCAACTCGGCAATCAGCATCAAATTGTACAGATTGCAATCCAGCGCAGGTGTCAAATAAGCGAAAAAAGCAACCTGCTTCCCGCCAACCTCTCGCATGCCTTCTTGGAACCAGCGCGCTGCAGGCTGCGACCGCTTGAGTACAGCTAGCATCGTTCCGCTGAATTCCTCCACATCATCTGCTTCAATCTCAAAGCCCGTCTGCTGAAAAGCGACGTTAATCGAAGTTTGCTCATTTGTGAAAATCAGCTTAGGCCGCCGCTCCGCCGGATATTTCAGCCTTGCCGTCCCCTCATCCATCACTGTAAACGCCTGCGACAGCACAATCGATGCTTCCCCTCCGGGGATGAAGCGGCGTGCAAACTGGTGACGCTCTCCCTGAACGTGCAGCGTCATCCCTTCAAGCGACAGCGATGGCGAGTCCTCCTCCTTGCGGTCCTTCTCATGCTCCTCCTTGACTCCTCCGAAAATCATGGCAATGATCTTCTCATCCGCATACTTCATCACATGTCACACTCCCGTTCATTTTCTGAGCTCCCGTACACAGAAATTGCGACCGTGCGCGCCCTTGTATGGATAAAAATCCAACCATTTCTTATCCTATTTTTCTAATATCGGATGGAAAACTGCATAAATTTAGGTTATTAAGCAAATTAAAAGGAAACCTATAGGAAATTTTCATTTTTTACATCAAAAACGGTTATCCACAAAGTTGTCCACAATCCGACGCAAATTGTTAGTAAATTCTGTCGACATTTTCCGACGGAAATAAAGGATTTGTAAACGTTAACGTAATAAATTTTTAATGCCGTCGAATTTCTCAAAAAATTATTCACATTATCCACAATTCCAGTGTCGATAAAGTGAAAAAACTATCCACTTTCCACGAACAGCCCATCCCCAGTCAAACCCTTGATTTTACGCATAAAAAAGGACTTATCCACAAAGCTTAATACCCTGTGAATAAGTCCCTTTCTTGAGCTTGCTATTAAATTACATTTTGTTCATTCGCTCGTTTATTAATGGTCAGCATCGCTTGATTGCAGGCTCCCACATACGCCTGCGCGGCTGCATATACAATGTCGCTATGAATCGAAGTTCCACGATAGCGCTCGCCAGCGTGGACAATCGTCACGACTGCCTCGCCATGTGCATCCTCGCCTGTGGACAACGAATGGATTTCCAGATCCTCAAACTCTGCTGCAACGGGGATCGCTTGCTGAATACAGTGAATGACCGCTTCTAGAGGACCTTCGCCGGAACCTGTATAGGAACGCTCGGTGCCCGCATCATTTTCACGAATCGTCACGGTCGCAATACGGGATTGATGACTGCCCGACAGCACCTGCAGATCGGTCAGCATGTAAGGGTCAGGCTGAGTAGCTGTCATTTCGCCAGCGATGCGAATCAGCTCATTATCCGTCACCAGCTTTTTCTCATCGGCTACTTGCTTGAAGCGATTGTATACATTAACCAGCTCCTCGCCTTCTACGGCAATTCCGTATTCGGACAGGCGATGCTTGATCGCGTGGCGGCCGGAGTGTCTGCCCAGCACGATCATGCTGCGCGGAATGCCCATCGCTTCCGGGTCCATAATTTCATACGTATTGCGGTTTTTCAGCAGGCCGTCCTGATGAATGCCAGACTCATGCTGGAACGCATTGCGGCCCACAATCGGCTTATTATACGCAATCGGATAATGCATCGCCCGGCTGACCATCCGCGACGTTTCATAAATTTCGCTTTGATCAATCCGCGTCTCCATTTGCAGAACCGACTTGCGAGTCTCAATAATCATCGCAATTTCCTCAAGCGAACAGTTGCCGGCGCGCTCTCCAACGCCATTGACGGTAACCTCTACCTGCGTCGCACCTGCACGAATGGCCGCCAGACTGTTCGCAGCTGCCATCCCCAGATCATTATGGCAATGAGTGCTGTAGCGAACCGTTTCTCCGCCTCTAGCCAGGCGACGGACAGAGCGGAACATATCATCGATTTCGTCTGGCATCGCATAGCCCAGCGTATCCGGCAGATTGATGATTGTCGCACCTTCCGCTATGGCCGCTTCGACCAATTCTATGACAAAATTTCGATCCGAGCGCGTTGCATCCATCGCTGAAAATTCAATTTCATCTACGAACTGTTTGCCGTAAGCAATCATCTCACGGGCGATTTGCACCACTTCCTGGCGCGTTTTGTTCAGCTGGTGCTGCAGATGAATGTCGGACGAGGAAATAAACAGATGCAGCCTTCTTTTTGCCGCATCCTGCGTCGCCTTGACCGCCGCATCAATATCGACCTTCATCATGCGGGCAAAGCCGGCAATTTCAACATGCTGCAGCTCGCGGGAAATTTGCTGAATCGCTGCAAATTCGCCGGGACTGGAAATCGCAAAGCCCGGCTCGATAACGTCAATGCCCAGCTTGCCCAGCTGGCGGGCGATAATAATTTTACGCTCAGGATCAATGGAAGCGCCCGGAGACTGCTCGCCATCACGCAGCGTCGTATCAAAAATTTGAATTTTTCTCATTCCGTTATTCGTCTCATTTGCCGTTGTCATCGTTATGACCTCCTGAAATTTTAGTTAAATATAGCTATAGCAGCAACAAAAAAGCCTGCCGTCTCTAATTGAAAGAGACGACAGGCTTTTTCACCCACCGTGGTACCACTCTAATTGGCCGGACCCTGTATGCGCTTGAGCAGAAAAACCGGATTGGCTTCTCTTTTCACGCTGCTGCTGGATGGATAATCCCATGCCTGCAGCATTCGCGCGGGTCCACACCCGCTTGATGCCCGATGACGGGGGCTGATTCCGTAACGATGTACGCATTAGGCTTGCAGCTAACCGCAGCTGCCTGCACCGATGGTTCCATCATTCCGCTCCCAGGCGAGTTCGAACGTAAGCTTCGACTGCGTCGCACCATCCCGCAGCTCTCTGCAGCGCTCCTTGTCGATCATGCAGCAGCTTTGTTATCCGCCTGCCGCGCCTCGCTCAAGGTTCCCGCTGTTGTCCCGCTTTACCGCTCTACTACTCCTGTTCAATGCGTTTTCTGTATGTGATTTCAGCTTATTGTGCTGGTTCATGTATAACTTGCCTGCTTGCTCATTTCATAGCTCGCTTCCAACTTTGAACTTCCAAACAACAAGAAAAGCCTGTCGTCTCTTGAATAAATCAAGAGACGACAGGCTTATTATAATCCTGCGCGGTACCACCCTTGTTGACCTTCCGCTTTGCTATTGCAGCAAATTAGAATGCCCACCTTAGGCACATCATCAACTCCGGATGTTGATTGATGCGCACCCGATTACGGGGGTTAGCCGTGACAGTGTAGTAAATCCGGCTATCCATGGTTAGCCAGCTGTTCCACTGTTCCGCTCCCAGGCGAGCTTCAGGCTTCCGTCGACTGCGTTGCACTAGCCCGCAGCTCTCTGTTCATTCCGGGAATGGCCCTACTATTCCTGTTCCTTGCGTTTGCAGAATATGAAGTTCAAAGTATTGTTGCCTATTATAGGCCTTCAAAAATTAGATGTCAATCACAGCACCAAAAAAATTTCCAGCAGCGGTTAGTCTAGCTCTGCACCTGCGGTGCCATCCAGCCTTCCAGACTGAAGCTTGGCTCGGCTTTAAGATCGAGCGACGAATATTCGCCGCGCTGCCATTTCAGGAATGCGGCAGCTCCGATCATCGCCGCGTTATCCGTGCACAGCGTCAGCGGCGGAATGAGCAGCGGCACGCCTTCCGCTTCGCAGCGGGAAGTCAGAGCTGCCCGCAGGCCGCGATTTGCCGCGACGCCTCCGCACAGCAGCAGCTGCTTGGCGCCATAGGCGCGAACGGCGCGAAGCGCTTTTTCAACAAGCACCTCAATGACCGACTCCTGAAAGCCCCGTGCCAGCGCCGCTTCATTGAGCGTGTCCCCGCGCATCTGCGTCTGATTAATAACCGCCAGCACCGCCGACTTCAAGCCGCTGAAGCTGAAATCGTAGGAGTCCGCCTCCAGCCATGCCCTTGGCAGCGCCAGCGCTTCCGTTGCTTCTGAAGCCAGCCGGTCGATATGCGGCCCACCCGGATAAGGAAGCTTGAGCGAACGGGCTACTTTGTCATAAGCTTCCCCAACCGCATCGTCACGCGTACGTCCAATCATGCGGAAAGAGCCTTCATTTTCGAGCAGCACCAGCTCCGTGTGCCCGCCAGAAACGACGAGCGCCATACACGGATACTCCAGCTCATGCACGAGCTGGTTGGCGTAAATATGCCCCGCAATATGATGGGTGCCGATCAAGGGCAAATCTAGCGCCATTGCCAGTGTTTTGGCCGCTACGATGCCGACAAGCAGTGCGCCTACTAGTCCCGGCCCCTGCGTCACCGCAATTGCAGACAAATCCTTTAGCTTCATGCCCGATTCAGCAATAGCCTGTTCAATCATCAGCGTAATGACCTCAACATGCTTGCGTGAGGCAATTTCCGGCACAACGCCGCCAAAGCGCTGATGCACCTCGATTTGGCTCGAAATGACATTCGATAATATATGTTTACCGTCCTGAATGACGGCAACGGATGTTTCATCACAGCTCGTCTCAATGGCAAGAATAAGGCCTGACTTGCTTTCATTTTCCGCTGCCGCTTTCACCGTTTCCTGTTGTTGCATGCTCAATACTCCTGCCCCTCTTCCCGGACGCCTAAGCTGCTCGTATCAAGCTCCGCCCACATAATGAGCGCATCCTCCTGATTATCCGAATAATAACCGGGACGAATGCCCGACGATTCAAAACCAAGGCTGCGGTAAAGCCGCTGCGCCACCTCGTTGGATACCCGGACCTCCAGCGTCATTTTGTTCGCGCCGAAAAACACTGCCGTCCGCTGAAGCTCGCCCAGCAGCAGCTTGCCAAGCCCTTGTCCGCGATGATCGGAACGTACCGCTACATTCGTTACATGCGCCTCGTCCACGATTACCCACATGCCCGCATAGCCGATAACTTCCTTCTCGTATTCCATCACCATATATTTGGCAAACATATTATTCGTCAATTCATTGGTAAAAGCCTCTGCTGTCCACGGACCTGTGAAGGCCTCCTGCTCGATCGCCACAATAAACGGTATGTCTTGCAACGTCATGGACCGATAAATCATTTCATCCCGATTGATTTCTCTCATCATGGCTCCGCATCCTTTACTCGAGCCGCATCCACATCGGCATTAATTGCAGCCTTTAGTGAAGCCGATTGGGCGGCTGCCCTTTCAGCTTCCTGTTCAGCCTTTAGAGCAGCTTCCTTTTCCTGCAGCTTAACTTCCGCCTCATGCAGCTGTGTATAGTTTGGCGCAAGCGTATGGAGGTCATCTATATCCCCCGCAAGCAGGCGCTTCCGCCCCAGCTCAGCTATCGCCCTGCCTTCGAGCTCATAAGGAAACAGACTAACCTCTACACCCGCTTCTGCACAGCCTTCTACGAGCCGCTGCGCCTCCGCCTCGTGGAGCTTAAGATCGCCAGTGATGTAAATTTTAGTAACATATCCAGCTGGAACCTGAGTTGGCTTAAGCTCAGCCTGCTCTTGCTCCTGCTTTTGTTCCTGTTCTTGAACCTGCTCTTGAACTTGCTCCAATAACTGGTCGACCCAATCCCGCATCAGCCTGATTCCATCAGCCGCACGGCGTTCCCATTGATCGCCATATGCATAGGAGAAGCTTGCCGTATATACCTGGCCCCGCCTTGCATCCATGATAGGAATGAACCATACAGCCATTTTGTTCATATTAGGGTGATCCGCCTGAATTTGTTGCTGCATAGTTGAAATCATCGCATCGGTTTGTTTTAATCGCTCACACGCCCCGTAAGCAATCGCTTCAAGGCTGGACAGCGCTACTAACGGCTTATCCCAAGTCCAAGCAAGCGTCTTAGCCGCTGTTACCGCAATTCGCATGCCCGTGTAAGAGCCCGGGCCGCCGCCTACAGCGATGCCGCCAAGCTCCTTCTTGCTTACACCGCAATCCTCAAGCAGCTGCTTTAAATGCGTAATAATATAAACGGAGTGATTGCGCTCCGCAAAAGATTGAATTTCACCTAAAATCCGATCACCTTGAATAACAGCCGCCGCGAGGGCAGCCGTCGAGGTATCAAATGCTAATATGGGCTGCTCCGCCTGCTCAACCATGTTGCTTCCCTACTTCCCTGTCATTCAAAGACTGGCACCAGCCCGCGTAGGCTTCCCCGATGCCTTTCAGCCGAATTACCCGCTCTTCGCCGCCCGTATGCTCCAAATACAGCTCTAAGCGCTCCTCGGGCAAAAGCTCTTCGATCAAGCTTGCCCATTCCACAATCGTCACGCCGCTTCCGTAAAAATATTCGTCAAGTCCCAGCTCGTCCGCTTCCTCAAGGGATACGCGATAAACATCCATATGATAAAAGGGCATCTCAGCGCCTTCATATTCTTTGATAATCGTAAAGGTCGGACTGTTTACTATGCCCTGCACGCCAATGGCTTTCGCAAAAAACTGCGAAAACGTCGTTTTCCCCGCACCAAGATCGCCGTCAAGCGCCAGCAGCGTGCCCGGTTTTGCCCATGAAGCAATAAGCGTCGCAAGTGCTTCCGTATCCTTCGTGCTGCTCGCCTTCCACTGTGCTTCTCCAATCGCTGTTTGCATCTTATTCACCCAATTTCATTTCTTAAAATGATTATAGCCTCGCTTGGCAAGGGGCATACACTTGCCCTTGGCAGCAGCTCCGTCAACTTTGGCTGGCAATGATGGCTCTAGCACTACTGAAGGCGCCCCCTGCCTCACCTCGCCAATGATATAAAATGGCAAGCCTTCGGCATGGAAAGCTTCGCGTGCTGCCTGTACATCAGCGGCTTCCATTGTGCCTAGCAGCACATAATCCTCACCGCCATAAAGCATCCACTCCAGCGGATCGATTCCTGCATCCGCCGCAAAAGCAGCCATACTGCCGCTGCGTGGAAGCATATCTTCCTTGAGTACAAGGCAGCACTGTGAGGCTTCAGCAATCTCCCATGCTTCGCTGGCAAGCCCATCGCTCACATCATTAAGGGAATGGCAGCTGCCACGCTCAAGCAGCAAACGTCCCGCACGCACGGAAGGTGCAGGACGGCAATGCGCCCCTATGAGCGCTGCTGCTCCGCGAACCTCTTCGTGCTGTGCTTGATTTGAAACGCCCGCAGAGCTTGCCGCTTGCAAATAACCAGCAGGCTGTGTCCCACTGGCATCACGGGCGTCACTAGCTCCGCCCGTTTCGCCCGATTCTGCTGCTCCGCGCACTGTCTGCTCTTGCCGCTCCTGCTTGCGCGCGAGCAGCAAATGCAGACCTGCCGCCGACAGTCCGACGGCTCCGGTCAGCACAACCGCGTCTCCGGGCTTCGCCCCGGAGCGGCGCAAAGCCCGCCCAGCTTCGACGGCTCCCGTCACCGTCACCGCAACAACCAAGTGCTGCGGCGAAGACGTCGTATCGCCGCCAACAATCGCGACGCCGTAATCCGCGGCGCACGCATAAAGCCCATCATAGAGCCGAGCTATCCGCTCCGGCCCATATGCCGCCGGCACGCTCACGGACACGAGCGCATGTCGCGGCACACCGCCCATTGCCGCGATATCGCTCACGTTCGCGGCAAGCGCCTTATATCCGACATCCTCATCGGTCATCGTATACGCATTAAAGTGCACCGTCTCCACCATCGTGTCGACGGCCATCAGCAGCTCCAGCGGTCCATCCAGCTCATCCGCCATCCCCGCAGGAGCAATGATGGCTGTATCATCGCCAATGCCGAGCGTCACGCCTCTTTGCTGCTGCCATTCAGCGGACTGTCTGCCCGCCGTCCAATGGCTGATGCTTGCAAACTCATCCAAAGCTTAAACCCCTTTGCTAATGAATATCACGCTTCTTGAAGCGGCCGCCCTTCACATCATGGATGTTGCCGACGGCCAGAAAAGCAGCCGGATCAAGCTCCTGTACAATCGATTTCATCTTGGCTTCTTCCAGCCGGGTAATGACGCAAAAAATAATCCGTTTCTGCCCGCCGGTAAAGCCGCCCTCGCCGTGCAAATAAGTGACGCCGCGGCCGAGACGGCTCATAATAGCTGCGCCAATCTCCTGCCAGCTTTCGCTGATAATCCAGACGGCCTTCGATTCCTGAAAGCCTTCAATCGTAATGTCAATCATCTTGAATGCTATGAAATAAGAAAATAGCGAGTACATCGCCCGATCCCAACCGAATACAAATCCGGCGCTGCACAATATAAAAAGATTAAAAAACATCACGACCTCGCCTACTGAAAACGGCAGGCGCTTATTGCTCAAGATCGCAACAATTTCCGTCCCGTCCAGCGATCCGCCAAAACGGATAACGAGTCCAACCCCAGCGCCCAATATGACACCGCCGAAAATAGCGGCCAGCACGTATTCGCTCGTAATCGCCTTCACCGGATGCAGCAAAAATGTGCCCAGCGACATGACGCTAACGCCGTATAACGTCGATAAAGCAAAGGTTTTGCCGATTTGCTTATACCCTAGCAGCAGGAAAGGAAGATTTAATAAGAACAAAAACAAGCCGAGCGGCAGCCCCGTAAAATGGGATACGATAATAGAAATGCCTACAATTCCGCCGTCGATAATATGGTTCGGCACCAGAAAAATCTCTAAAGCTACAGATACCAGCGCAGCCCCAATTGTAATAAATAGAATTCTGCGAATAATATCCAGCTTGGATAAAGTATGATGCTGCACACCCATATGTATCAAAGCTCCCCCTTTATACATCTATCCCCATATTACATGAAGATAGAGAAGATTCAAAGAGAAAGCAAAATCCTCCTGCCCTCTCCGCCTGTTATGAGCGGAAAATGCAAGAGGATTTGAAGTTAGCCAATAACCGCGAATGTTTGTACTCCTGCCGGAATGAACGCCGTACGGAACAGTACGCCATTCGAATTGAATAAACGAATCGTGTAAGATACGTTTGTCAGCGTCTCAATCTGGTTAAACCTGACGACACCGAAACGGTCAAACGCCGCAATCGCAACCACAGTATTGCCTCTAAACAGACGGGCAAAAAAACCGGTCGTATTAAACGGCACGCCACTGGTCGTAACCCATACAACCGTCAGACGGTTAAAGGTCGGGCCTCCGCTTTGAAGCCTCTTTGTCCCGGTTACCTTGCTGATCACTTTTCCTGTACCCTTAGGGCCTAAATACGGGGGTTTCATTTTTTTAGACATTATACCACCACTCCTTTTTGCACTTTCGCCTTAACAGCTTATGCAGCATAAGGAATGCTTGTATAGTCAAGCCCCTAACCTAGCGAACCCATTTATATTCTTTCTTTTCTTAACAGCTCTGCGGGAAAAAGCTGCCTTAATGTGTAAGAAAGCCTCGTGCTTGACCCTATAGCTCTTTGACAATCGTCAAATACATGTCGTCCTTGAGCTCAATTTCAAAAGGAGCTGCCGTATGCGAGCCATCGGCTTCACGAATAATGCGTACGCGTGGACGATGCAGGGCCAGCTCATTGTTCGCTGTCACGACGGCGGTCTGTCCAGAGCTGAGCAGCAGCGTCGTCGCCACCGGATAAATGGAAATATGGCGGCAAAAGAGCTTGATCAGCTCAAAATCAAAGTATGTATTGCCGGCCGCAAACAGAAATTCGATGGCTTCCGTTGGCGTATATCTTTTGCGATAAGGCCGCGGGGAAGTCAGTGCGTCATAAACATCGGCAAGCCCGACAATTTGGGCGAACATATGAATATCATCATGCTTAAGCCCGCGCGGATAACCCGAGCCGTCATAACGCTCATGATGCTGCAATGCGCAGTGGGCCGATAAGAGGGAAATATCATGATACTTCCGTAAAATATCGAAGCCCTCCATCGTGTGGCTCTGCATGATTTTGCGGTCTGCATCGGATAGCGGCCCTTTTGTCGCCAGCAGCGGCTGAGGCAGCTTCGTCATGCCGATATCAAACAGCAGCGCGCCAATGCCCAAATCCTCCAGCTGGTTGCGATTGAAGCCCTTGGCGATTCCAATAACGCCGGCAAGCATCGCAACATTGACCGAATGCTGAAACAAATAGGCATCCGCCGAATGAATGCTGGTCAAATTGACCGCCATGTTTGGCCTGCTCGCGAGGTCCTGCATGATGGACCCAAATACCGAACGGAATGTCCGTCCAATGTCCGGGGCAATCGTCCGCCCCTTTAGGGCGGGCTCTTTGAACGCATTCATCGTCGCAGAAACAGCTTCCGCCGCTTTTTTGCGCGTCTCGTCGCGAATGCTGTCCTCGGGCATAATATCTTCTGTGGCCTTATCTTCAATAAACACAAAATCGTAGCCCATATTTTCAAGCCTGTTAATAAAACGGTCATTCATCTCCACGCCTGCGCCGAGCAGCACGCTGCCGTTATCCTGAAAAATAGTTTTGGCAAGCCTGTCCCCCGGCTGCACCATGCCAATCTGAACTTTTCTCATTTCCTTGTTTCCCGCCTTTAACCATGATAACGCTAGTAATCGGCATCTTTCATTTGGTCGCTATCATCCATGCATTCCTAAAGCAATTTCCAATAAGTTATATACTTGCTAGTTTGCGGGCAAACGTTCGGCAAGCAGTTTCTCAAGACTAGGTGCTATCTGCAGAAAATTACGGAACTGCTCATATTGCTCCCATTTTTTCGCCTGTATGCCCGACTCGCCGCGAACCGCTCGAATGAGCAGATTTTTGGGCGTATGCTCCGGATCAACAAACTCCAGCATTTGAACTTTATAACCCAGCACCTCAAGCAGCGTGCCACGGGCCGCATCGGTTGCAATAGCCGCAAAACGTTCTTTCAATAGGCCTTGCGATAAAATAGGGGCCAAAACGTCGCTGCTCACCTGCTTGAACAACTCGTGCTGGCAGCAAGGCACGGACATAATGACCGAGGCTCCCCAGCCGACTGCCTTAGCAAGCGCAGCATCGGTAGCCGTGTCGCATGCATGAAGCGTTACAACCATATCCGCTTCGCTTACACCTTCATAATCGGCAATATCACCCACCATAAATGTCAGTTTATCATAACCAAGCGTATGTGCAAGCTCCGAACAAAAAGTGATGACATCCGCCTTCAAATCAAGACCAACGATGCGAATATCCCGTTTCTGCTCTAACGCCAGCAGATGATACAGGGCAAACGTCAAATACGACTTGCCGCAGCCAAAATCGATAATGGTCAGCGGCTTGCCCTGCGGAAGCTGAGGCAATACATCAGTAACCATTTCCAGGAAGCGATTGATCTGCCGGAACTTATCCTGCTTTTTCGCATGGACTTTGCCTTCCGGCGTCATTATGCCCAGTTCCACCATAAACGGTGCCGCCTGTCCTTCCGCAATGACGCGCTGCTTCTGGCGGTTGTGCTGCTGCTCGGTGCTTGCTGCACTAGCGGTTGGCGGCTTTTTGAGCAAAGTCGGCTTGCCTTTCTTGCTCAGAAGCAGCTGTATATCTGCTTCCTGCGTTTTAAGAAGTGCTTGGCGATATTGCTCACCGAGCAGCTCGACCAGCTTCGGCCCCGCATCTTTCGGAAGCCAATTGTTATGTATAACCTTATTCGCATAATGAGCTTCAAATTGATAATGAAGGCCATTTTTCAACTGTACGGGACGAATGATGATTTTGGGCGCTGCGTCTCCGTCCTTGCGGCGAAGCTGGCTCAGCGTTCCCTGCAAAAGCCCGCCCGTTTCTGTCAGGCGGCATATGTCCTGCTGCCACTGTTCTGTCATTGCTATTGCTCCATCTCCAGGCTGTTCAGCCCTGTTCTGATTTCCTCTATCGGCAAGCCGCCAGCCGCAAGCTTGTCCTCCTCAAAAGGAAGCAGCCGCATATAAAACGCGGCGACCTCGCCTTTGCCGGCTGCGCCGTCATCAAGCAGCTCGTACCAAATATTTTCAGCGAGCGCAAAAGCGCCCTCTGCTTCATGCCACTCAGCAACCAGATGCTTTGTTCGATTGGGCAGCTCGTATGGCGACAGCTTGCCGAGCAAGTTCACTGCTTCTTCGCTCGAGTCTGTAAGCGTCGGCGGCGCATCGATGAGTGAAAGCCGCATAAACAAGTGCAAAGCCTTTAAGCTGTGCGCAAAGCTTTCCGCTTCTTTGCCCAAATCTTCATACAGCTCTGCCTCCTGCTTGAACAAAATCGCGATTGCCTGGATATTGTCCGTTTCTACGACGCCGTTTTTCGTCATAACCGCGAGCAGATCCTCGTCTGACAACGTGCGAATCAGCTTCCCGCTTAGCCCAAACCTGCGGTCCAGCAGCTCGTCAATGACGACAAGCGCCTCCTCTTGCTTCAGCTCTCTTCTCAGCTGCATCACTTGTCCGACCGCTTCCGTCATCTGCTCAATCATGCGCATAAAATAATCCCGTTGAAACATCGCTCCGTGCCCCTTTCACTAGCCTCTATCTGCCTTGCCATGATTTAGCTTGAACGATGATCACCACTGCGAGAAAGGTGCGTCCAGCCTATATCCGAGCAATAAAGCTGCTGATCGCCTCTGCGCATGCTTCCGGCTGCTCCAGCATGCTCATGTGGCCGGCATCTGGAAGCAGCACCTGCGTGATGGAGGGGCCAACAAATAACAGCGTCCGCTCCGGTGGAACGATTTGATCGCCTTCCCCGGCAAGCAGCAGCACAGGCAGCTTGGCTTCACGCAATAGGCTCGTCCGATCAGGCCTTGCCTTCATTCCGGATGCCGCAGCGATCGCTCCTGTTCCGCCCGTCTGATAGCCAATCGCCTTCACACGCGCCACCTTGCTAGGCAGCTTATCCAAATTATCTGGAGCAAATAGCTTTTGCGACATGCCGTCAATCACCTGCTCCAGCTGGCCCTGCTTGATTAAATTTATCGTATTGTCCCGATTGTCCTTCGCGGCCTCGCTGTCAGCTAGAGCTGTAGAATGCACAAGCCCGAATGCCGCCAACCGGTCCGCATGCCGCTCTGCAAAAGCCAATGCAATGTAGCCGCCAAGCGAATGGCCGATGAGGCATACTTTATCTATGCGAAGATGCTCAAGAATAGCGTAAAGATCATCTGCATACAATTCCATAGTAGCTTCAAGATCGGCGGAGGCCGAAGATAAGCCATGACCGCGCAGATCAGGAATGATCAGGCGCGACTGCCGTGCAAGCATTGGCGCAACCTCTTCCCAATAGGCTGAGCTGCCGCAGTAGCCATGCAGCAGCACAACCACAGGAGAGGGGTGGCCTGCCTCTGGATCTGAGTCCGTTGCTCCAGCCTGCCATTTTAACGCTTCTGAGTCGTAAAAGCTAAGCTCTGTGCCTTCCTCAAGCATCAGCTTTTGATTCGCCAAGGTTATCCAATTAGCCAAAATAAACACGCTCCTCTTCTGTCCATTTTAATAAGCGCTTACTGCCCGGCCATGCTCTTGCAATCGCTGCTGCCAACTGCTCTGCCATTTGCATGACATGATACAGCGATGTCGTCTGAATCGTTATATATGGCTTGTGGCTTAACGCATTCACAACGCCTGCAATGCTGTAATGTCCGACGGGCGGCAATCTCCGGCCCGTTGCTGCTCCTGGCTGGAGCGGACCCGCTTTCGCCAGAAAGGCTCCAACCGACTGCGGCTTGCCGAGACAAGCATCAATCGCAATGACGACTGCATGATTTTCAGCCTTGAGAACCGCCTGTTCCACTGCATAGGCGTCACACGGCTGCTCCATTGTGCCGATGACATGCTCCCAGCCCTGCTCCCGCAGCAGCGTGCCGACGAGAGGCCCAAAGCAATCTCCTGTCGAACGGTCTGTACCAATACATACGAAGGAAATATCGTTTCTATTCGGGTACTGCCTGGCAATCGGAGCCAGAAATTCAGCAATTTCGAGATTGAAACGATCTGACTGCTCCATCTTCCTGCTCCTTTAAGCTAACCTGCTTCATTCAATTTATCTGCGTTCCTTCATGCTCTACTTTATAATTACCCATCCTGCTATTAATTGTATCGGATTTATCGGTTCTATTCAATTTGTCTGATGCCCGTCCTAAAATTATGTTACAATGACGGCATTAGTATGAAACAGCAGGCGCATGCATCCATGCCCTGAATGATGAAGGAGGATTTACCCATGCTTGATCTTGAACAGCAAACGCCGCAAAATATTGAATTTATGATTGATACCATCAAAACAAAATTAAAGATGGCTTCGGCTGCCGCTATGCAGGCTTCCCATTTCAATATTACGCAATACGAAGACATTAAGGAACTGTATGAGGTCGTTGCAAGCAAAGAAAAATTCAGTATCAGTGAAGTTGAAGCCCTTGTATCAGAGCTAGGCAAGCTAAGGAACAAGTAATACAGCTCTTCAAGTAATACCATTAAAATACATTATATTACACCCTTCGACAACACAAGAAAACCGGCGCACTCGCAAGAGCTGCCCCGGTTTCTTTGTGTTATTCTTCTGTCGTTTCGGATTCCTTCACTGCTACAGCTGCTGCTGCTTCAAGGGACAGCGAAATGGCTACTTGTTTCTGCTCGCCCTTCAGGAAGAAAGCAAGGCGCTCGAGTTTCTCAGCAAGTTCAGCACCGCTGAGCGTTGTGTTCAAGTTGTAGTTGAACTGATCTGCTGGAAGCTTAAGCTCCTGCTGAGCGTAAGAAGGCTGTCCTCTCCATCCACGTTCAAATCCACCACCCGATTGTGAAGACAAATGATCTGGAACCGGATAGAACTTGTCCGACTTATTTACAACCCGCTCGTAGATGCGGAGTTTCTTAAGGAGCATGTAATACTGAGCGGAATGTTTGAAATCCCAAGCTTCACGAATATCTTTAAGCGTATAATCCATTTTCCATCTTTTCAGCTTTTCCACTTGCTCATCCGAATTCAACTGCAAAAAATCATCTAACGGCATAATAGTTTCCGGCATATTAACTCCTCCATCTAACTTGTAGTGTTGGCGATCACAATAAAACATTAGTAACGTAAATACTATTTTTAATCATATAAAAAATACCATAATTTTTTACACTTTTCAAATTAATTATTTCACAGATTAAAAGCTGGCTCTCAATCCCCTCAGGATTAAAAGCCAGCTTCACGTTTCAGCCTATATTATTCACTTTGCAACCCTAGGGAAAACAGGAACTTTTGAAAACTTGCTTTTCCAGCATCGTTGCGTTTGTATACCCCTGCGTCCTTCAGCACATCAAGGAACTTTGCACCCGTCTGAGTCTCCACATGCGCCTGAGCTTCGCTCTCTGAGCAGGACGTTCCATAAGACGCTACAAGCTCTCTAATCCACTCTGCATGCTTGTGAAGCGGATGAGCGCTTTCCTGAAGGGCAGCATCGATAGTCGCCTCTCCCGTCAAGTAAGCGGCAATTTGACCAAGCTCCGTTGCCAGTCTGCCTGGCAGAACAGCAAGACCCATCACTTCGATCAGGCCGATATTTTCTTTTTTGACATGATGCAGGTGCTGATGGGGATGAAAAATTCCGTCCGGATGCTCGTCGCTCGTCCGATTGTTGCGAAGCACAAGATCGACCTCGTACTCGCCGTTGTCGCGCAGCCTGGCAATCGGCGTAATCGTATTATGCGGCGTCTGTGCCGCATCCAAATCACCTGCGGTAAAGGCGAGAACGTCGGCATCCGCGTCGCTGTAGCCACGCCAAGCATCAAGCAGGCTGCAGGCCGCCTTCAGCACATCGGCTTTCGAAGCGCCATTTATCCGCACAACGGACATTGGCCAGCTTACGATACCGTATTTGACGCCTGGCAGCTCCGGATTAACGAAGCTTGCTTCCACCCCGGCCGCTTCCATCGGGAACGTATGACGTCCTGCCTGGAAGTGGTCGTGGCTCAGAATCGAGCCGCCAACAATCGGCAAATCGGCATTGGAGCCGATAAAATAATGCGGATACAGCTCGACGAAGTCGAGCAGCCTCGCAAACGAGGAGTGCGAAATCGCCATCGGCTCATGCGCGCCCTTGAATACAATGCTGTGCTCGTTGTAATAAACATAAGGCGAATATTGAAAATACCATTGCTCTGCCTGCAAGGTCAGCGGCAGGACGCGCAGATTTTGCCGCGCAGGATGATCGGCGCGTCCGGCGTAGCCTACATTTTCAGCACATAACAGGCACAATGGATATTTAGCTTGCGGCAGCGTCTTAAGCAGCGCAATTTCCTTTGGATCCTTTTCCGGCTTGGACAGATTGATTGTAATCTCCAAATTGCCGTAATCCGTATCATATAGCCAATATTTATTTTTGCGAATGCGGTCCATGCGAATGTAGTTGGAATCAATATTCAGCTTATAGAAGGCATCCGTCGCCTTGGAAATGCCCTCTGCTTCTGCTGTCCGATCGAAAGCAGCTACCGTTTCCGAGGGGCGCGGCATGAGCAAGCCCATAATGCGCGCATCCAGCAAATCGCGATAAGTCGTAATATTTTCCTCAATCAGGCCGATGCTGTAGCCATAATCGAGCAGTTCCTCCAAGATCGAAACCGCGCTATCCAGCTGCTCCTCAGCTACTTCCCCCTCATGCGGCTCCGTAAAGCCGAATAAATCAAGCAGCGCATTGCGGGCAGCATGAATGTCCAGCTTGTGAAGCAAGCCTTGGCGGTAAGCAAAACCAATCAGTCTTTCAATATTTACAAGCGCCTTCGCCGCATTTGCTGCGGCTGTCTGGCTGTCTGTCATGCGAAAAACGCTCCTTCCTCTTGCTCCTACTCCTGTGCTTTACCTTTGTAGCCTTGTGGATTCGCCACATGCCAGTTCCAGGCGCTGCGAATAATGTCCTCCAGCTTGTCGCGCTTCGGATTCCAGCCCAGTTCATTGCGGGCACGATCCGATGCCGCTACCAGTACGGCTGGGTCGCCAGTCCGGCGAGGCTCAATGACAGCCTTGATCTCGCGTTCGGTTACGGAGCGCGCAATATCAATCACTTGCTTAACGGAGAAGCCTTGTCCGTTGCCTAGGTTGTAAATCGAGCTGTCCGCACCCGTACGCAAACGTTCTACAGCAAGCACGTGCGCATCGGCCAAATCGCTGACATGGATATAATCGCGGATGCAAGTGCCATCCTCTGTCTCATAATCTTCGCCAAACACCGAAATATGCGGGCGTTGTCCAAGCGCTGCCTGCAGCACGATAGGAATAAGATGCGATTCCGGATTATGGTCTTCGCCGATCAGGCCGCTCTCATGCGCGCCAGCTGCGTTGAAATAGCGCAAGGATACGAATTTCAAGCCATGCGCGACATCGAACCATTTCATCATTTTTTCCATAGCCAGCTTCGTTTCGCCATAGGCATTAGTCGGCAGCGTGCGGTCATATTCGTCGATTGGCACGTTTTCCGGCTCGCCATAGGTAGCTGCTGTGGATGAGAACACAATTTTAAGCACATTGTGCTCGATCATTTTTTCAAGCAGGCATAATGTGCCATAAACGTTGTTATGATAGTATTTCCCTGGGTTTTGCATGCTTTCCCCTACGAGCGAATTAGCTGCAAAATGAATAACGGCATCAATGCTGTTTTCCTTAAATACCGTTTCCAGAAAATCCTTATCGCGCAAATCGCCAACGTACAGCTTTCCGCCTGTTACTGCCTCGCGATGCCCCTGCTCCAAATTGTCAACGACGACGATTTCTTCGCCGCGCTCTTTAAGTGACGCTACAGCATGCGAACCAATATATCCTGCTCCACCTGTTACCAATACTGCCATTGTATTATCCCTCCCATATTTGCTTGCATGTAAGTGTAAACGGCTAAATCCGTTCAACACGCTTCATTCGATAGGCCTGCTTAAGCCGTCTGTTGCTTAAACCAGCTGCTCAACGCCATTGCCGATGCTGCATACGTAGAAATCCGCTACAAGTCCGGTTGCCGCCGTGTATTCCTCGCCCACTTGCTGCTTGAAGCTCTCAATGCTGTCTTCATGAACGAGCGATACGGTGCAGCCGCCGAAGCCTGCGCCTGTCATGCGCGAGCCAAGCACGCCATCTACTTTGCGAGCCGCAGCTACCATCGCGTCCAGCTCCGCACCTGTTACTTCATACAAATCGCGCAGCGAGTCATGCGAGCCGTTCATCAGCTGGCCGAACAATGCGAGATCGTCTTTTTTAAGAGCCTCCATCGATTGCAACACCCGGTCGATTTCCTCGACTACATGCTGCGCGCGATTGCGGACGATATCTTCTTTGATCAGATGCTTGTTTGCATTGAACTGCTCCAAGTTAATTTGGCCAAGCAGCGTCAGCTCAGGGAATGCCTGCGTCAAGTCCTGAACCGCTTGCTCGCATTGGCTGCGGCGCTCATTATAAGCGGAATCCACCAATCCGCGGCGCTTGTTCGTGTTGCCGATAACGAGCTTGTAGCTGCCCGATTGGAACGGAACGAGATCATATTCCAGCGTGTCGCACATGAGCAAAATCGCGTGGTCCTTCTTGCCGTTCGCCACAGCAAATTGGTCCATAATGCCGCATTGCACGCCATTGAATTCATTTTCCGATTTTTGCGAGAGCAGAGCAATTTGAACCTTGTCGATCGGCTGTTTTTCAAGCGTCAGCAAGGCATATGCCGTAACCACTTCGATGGAAGCCGAGGAGGACAGGCCCGCTCCGTTCGGGATTTCGCCATGGTACAGCAGATCATAGCCGGATGTGTAGCTCACGCCGCGCTGCTTCAATTCATGGAAAATCCCTTTCGGATAGTTCATCCAGTCATCCGCTTCGTCATAAACGATATTTTCAAGATCAAATTCCCGGCTCATTGGAAAATTCGTCGTTGCCAGCCCAAGCTTGCGGTCTCCGCGCGCACGAATGAGCAGCGTAGTGCCGAACGTTAAAGCAGCCGGAAAAACGTAACCGCCGTTATAATCGGTATGCTCGCCGATCAGATTCACCCGGCCTGGAGCATGAAATACTTGAATGGAAGAGGCTTCTCCACCATATTGTTGGATAAATTTCTGTGTAAGCTCTTGAACATTTGCCACTTGCAATCACGTCCCTTTTTATCGTCTTTAGTAATTTGATGTAAGGCGATGTCTTCCCCTTCAGTATAGCGCAAGGCAAGCGGCAATTAAAATGGCGCAAAGTGCTATTTACATGGATATATGTGACTTTCATATCGATCTTAAGACATGCTATGATTATTAAAATCCGCAAATAAAGCAGTCTTTATTCCCAATTGCAGGCAGGTGTAATGAATGAACAGACCAGAGAACTATAAAGTCGCCTCAAGCCCTATGATCATCGAAAACGATCTGCTGCACGTATTGTTCGCAGGGGAAAGCCAGACGAAGCCAGCCCATCGCCTCGGACCGAAAGTATATGATTTTTATTTGATGCATGTCGTCCTTGAAGGCAGCGGCATCTTCATTTGCGGCGACAACCGCTACGAGATGCGGGCAGGGCATACCTTTCTCATTGAACCGGAGCAACTGGTCAGCTATGAATCCGATGTTCAAAATCCTTGGCGCTACCGCTGGGTCGCTTTTAGGGGCACACTGGCAGGCGGGCTGCTGGAGACAGCAGGCTTATCCGCTGCACAGCCGGTCGTCGATACGGGCAGCAGCAAGCGGCCCGCCGTGCTTTTCCATCATATCTTCCATATTTTCCGCTCGAATGAGGCGGCTGCGCATTTGAAGGCAAGCGGCTATTTGCAGCTGCTGCTCGCTGAATACAGCGCCGTTATGAGCGATGCCGCTCGCGGCAAAGCACTGATGGCCGATGAAGAGGGAGAGCAATTGCTCCAAAAAATGATCCATTATTTATCGACGCAATATGCCCATCCCGTTTCTATTGAGCAGATGGCGGAGGCGCTTGGCTACAATCGCGCTTATTTATCGCGATTTTTCAAACGCAAGACGGGAACGACGCCCGTCACCTTCCTGCTCAAGCTGAGAATAGACAAGGCTAGACAGATGCTTCGAGAGCGTGGAGAGCTGACGATTGAGCAAATTTCCGCTTCTGTCGGACTGCAGGATGCGCTTTATTTTTCCAAGCAATTTCGGCGTTTTTATAATCAATCCCCAACCGCGTACCGCGAAGCGATGCGCAGCCAGAAGGAGTAGCGAGCAAGCCGCATGGCTTGTAATACGGATAGGCCGATATGGGACATATTAGTGGTACAACAATTGATTAGATGTGTAATGGTTACTAAGAAACACCTTTTAAATCAACATGAACAGGAGCTGTGCCTCAGATGAAGGAGCTGCATACAGGCAGTCTGTTTTGGCCTACTACCTTAAATTCCCCGGCAGAATATCCGAGTATTACCTCGAACAAAAAAGTGAAGGTTGCCATTGTCGGCGGCGGTATGTCGGGTACCATTTGTGGCTATATTTTGGCGAAAAGCGGCATTGAAGCAGCGATGCTCGAACGGGAAAGCGTAGCTGGCGGCAGTACGTCGGCCAACACGGGCTTGCTCCAGTTTTCCAATGATATTATGCTGTGGGAGCTCGCTGACCAAATCGGCGAATACGATGCCGTTCGGTTCTATCGCGGCTGTCTGGATGCCGTGCGGCAGCTGGGAGAAGTTGCGGCGCAGCTCCCCGTAGATGTCGGCTTCATTCCAAGAAGAAGCCTATACTATGCGACCTCTGAGCAGGAGTTGCCAATGCTGCGGAAGGAGTATGAGATGCTGCTCAAGCATGGCTTCGATGTCAGCTTCTTGGAAGCGGACGATATTTCCCGGCAGTTTCCTTTCCGCAAACCGGGCGCCATTGTGGCGCAGGGGGATGCCGAGGTTAATCCTTTCCAGTTCGTGCAGGGTGTCTCTGCCGCTGCAGTGGAAGCCGGGCTGCAAATTTATGAGCATACCGACATCGTAAAGCATGAGCAGTCCGCTGAAGGCAGACAGCTGCTGCGTACTGCAGGCGGCTGGGAAATCGAGGCGGAGCATGTGATTTTCGCTATTGGCTATGAGCCTGAGGAGCTGCGCGGCCAGCTCGTTAAAGCCAACATTAACCGTTCCTTTGCCGCCGTTACCGTCGTTCAGGACGACGCGAAGCTGCGGGCCAATTGGCCGGGCCAATGCCTCATTTGGGAAACGGCGCGCCCCTTTTTATACTTGCGCACGACGGTGGATGGCCGTATCGTCGTTGGCGGACTGGACGAAATGACAGAAGCGCCGATTGAGAGCGAGAAGCTAAGGCGCAAGCGAACCGATAAGCTGCTGGAAAAAATAACGGCATTGTTTCCGATGCTGGATCAGCCGCTGGAATTTGAATGGAGCGCCACATTCGGCGAATCCCGTGATAATTTGCCCTTTATCGGAGCAGACCCAAAAATGCCCGGCGTCTATTATTGCCTAGGCTATGGCGGCAATGGCACCGTCTACAGCATGATGGCTGCCTATATGCTGCGGGACATGATTAATGGCGAGGCGCATCCGCTCGCCAGCATCGTGCGCCTTGACCGTCCTTCCTTATTAAAGGTTTAAGCAGGCTTGCATCACGGCCATATAGTGTGCTTATATACACCACTATATAGAAAAGAAGGGCTCCGCCGATCGGCGGAGCCCTTCTTTTCTATATGACATAAACTTTATTTGATATATCCACTAAATATCAGCTATATGCACAGCGCCTTGGCTGCGAAATACAGATTCCGCTATTGAAAGCCGCGCCAGCTTCGGTCCGCCCTCTTTGTCCATCATCGTATGGCTCTCATCCGTCTCCACGACGACGATGATGCTCCCGGCACGAATCGCTTCCCGGCTTTCATCCTCGGCTTTATCCAGTCCGAGCGCTCTGAGCGCGTGATTAATGCCATCGTCATCTGAAATAAAATTAGTCGCCAGCAAACCATCCGTTGTCATTGGCACCGCACTCCAACCGCCAGCTCCGGTCATGCCAGTCGTAGGCATCACAGCGGCAGCAGCAATCGTCGTCCCCTCATTCATCCCTCGGCTTCCATTCGTGCGCGCCAGTTCCATGACCTCATCGGCATGAATATCGGTTTCCGCTTCAATTCGGCGGGAATGCTCGCTATCCTTAGCAATAATTTGAAGCTCTCCCGGCACGAATCCGGCTTGCTCCAATGCGGCAACCGTATCAATCACTTCTTGCTCCGTCTTGAAAATCCCCAGCTTCTTAGCCATTAGAATCTCCTCCTAAACCTGATTGTGATTACAAAAGCCTGCTGATTTCGGCAAATGATGTGTACGCCATTTTTCAGCTGGCTTCATCCGAGCGCTCTTAGAATAGTTATACCCTCAGCGGCAATGAATCAATCGCAATGTTGCAGATTCGCCGCCCGGTTGTTGTACAACAAACACTTTCAAGGTATGATGGAGGGAAGTGAAATGGAAATCGGACAAGCAGGGGGCAAGGCGATGATTCATCGAGTGCTTCGCTATCCCGCGCAGTGGGATTGGCAAATGCTGCAGCTCGAAAGGCAGCATGCGGAGATCGGGCAGAAACTGCCCAAACGCAAGGACAACAGAAAAAATAATGAAAGCTTCCTTGCTGCGCGGCCATACCCTGTTCAGGCGGGCAGCGGTGCCGATTCGCAAAAGCTGGAGGCGAAGCTGCTGCTTCCTGAATGCGCCTCCTGGCTTGAGGAATGCGACGGACGGACGACGAATCAAATTACGGTTGCCCCAGCAACAGAGCGCGGCCCGCTTGTGCATGGCACACTGATGATCCAGATTTCGGATGTGCATACGGATATACAGCCGTTCCACTTCTGGGTATCAGGCAAGCGGCTTGTGACGATGCATGAGGATATGCGTCTAGCTATACGCTTTCAGGCAGATGATGTAACGAGCAGGCTTGAAACATGTGACACCGCTCCGGAAGCCTTGTTGGTTATGCTCGGCGTTATATTAGGCCCCTTCCACGAAGGACTGGACGGCTTTGAGAACCGGCTTGGCGATCTTGAAAATAATATGCGCAGCGCCAATCGTACCGGCCTGATGGACACCATCATTGAAAGGCGATATGACTTGCTGCATTGGAGCCATCTCTTTACGCCTGTTCGCGAGCTTCACGGCTCGGTGAAGGAAGCTTTTCTCGACGGAATTATGGAAAGCGAAGCCTACAAGCGCATTACTCATAAGCTGGAACGAATTGATACGCTGCTCAAGCATTATTCGCTTGAGATTGATACACTCATTTCAATGGACGATGCGATCTCCAACTTCCGTGGCAATGATATTATGAAGACGCTGACGATTTTCACCGTGATTTTCACTCCAGCAACGGTCATTTCTGCCCTTTGGGGTGTGAATTTGGAGCCGCTGCCTTGGGACAAAACCTGGTGGGGCTTTACGATTCTTTGCGCCTTCATAATCGGCATTACCGTACTCATTTACGTCTGGCTGTGGAAGAAAGGCTGGACAGGCGATATGCTGATTGGCCGCGGCGGCTCTGGCAAGCTGGCTGCCACTCGTTCTGACCGCCACAGCCGCAAGAAGTACAAGGAAACGCTTGCGGATGAAGACAGCGGGCAGCGCCCATCGTCTGCCAAGACGGCCTCACAGGAGCAGGCTCCGTCAGCAGCGAAGCCATTGACACGTTCACGCCGACTATAGCTGAACATGATTTATTATGAAACAAGCCCCTCCATTGCTCGCTATTTCAGCGAATATGGAGGGGCTTTATTATATTTTAGAGCATAACTTCATTCCTTCAGCTAAGCGGCTTATAAGTACGAAGGCAAACGAACCGGAAGGCCCGATTTCGCCGATTGGTTAGCCGCAACTGTAATTTCCTGCGTCCGCAACGCATCCGCATAGGTCGAACGAATGAGCGAAGTGTCGCCGGTGCGAACGGCATGCAGAAAAGCCTCATTTTCAAGCTGATAAGGATCGCGCTTGTTAACGTACTCCGTTTTGCGGCTGGCTTCGATGTCAATGAGCCCATGATGCCCAAGCTCCAATACCCCTTTATCCGTATAAATGTGCAGTCCGGCACGATCCCCTGCGCTAAGGGCACAGGTATTGCTGATGGAAGCTACTGCGCCGCTCGCCAGCTTGAAGGTAGCCGTTCCAATATCGGGAACCTCAACGCCTTCTTCCTTGCCTGCCATAATCCGGTCGCCATATGCGGCATAAACCTCCGTCACATCCCCGAGCAAATAACGCAGCAAATCGACAATATGCGTCGTCTGCTCGACAAACTGTCCGCCAGAGCCTTCCATTTTTCTCCACCAGCCGACACCCGGCATACCGCCCATCCAGTTCCCAATCGCCATAGCAGCCAGCCTGTCCGCCAGCAGCTCTTTCGCTTTATCCGTGCCATCCATATAGCGGAAATGATAGCCGACTGATGTAATCAGGCCGCTAGCCTGAACAGCTTGTCCGATAGCTGCCGGAGTCTCGATATCAACACCAAGCGGTTTTTCGACAAGAAACGGAATTTCGCGCTTTACCAGTTCGTTTTCAATCTCGCCATGGGCAAACGGCGGAACACAAATATAGACCGCATCCAGCTTCCGGTCATCGAGCATATCGGAAACGTTTTCATAACCGCGTGCATCTGTAAACGGCTTAGCCGCATCGTCTGCCTTCTGCTTGCTTGTAGCCACTAATGCTGCTACGTTGACCCCTTCCATACGCGCCAGTTTTTCAGCATGCATCTTTCCAAACCAACCTGTACCGATAACACCAATCTGCAAAGTCATGTGCAAGCTCCCCTCGTAAAACTTTTTCCTGTTATTATAACGGTGCAAGCTCGCCTACGTCCATTGTTACTTTGCCAAATTTATTTGCCAGTGCTTGGACCAAGCGGTTGCGGAGTCGCCCAGCCTATCATATGCTACAACATCAGCTGCCCACTTGCAGGCGGCATTTAGGCAGAAACTTCTTGCGCTGAGACGCAATATGGAGCGGAGGTCGGTCAATGGCAACTTTGAAAAAAAACAACAACCGGGAGTCGCAGCAGCTGGACACTCGGACGGCTTTATTTTTGGCTGCGGTATGCGGTCAAACGTATTTGCAATTTACGAATCCAAGCGGGCTGTTTCTCGTGCCGCGCAATTATACGCTGGTCGGGACGTTCAATGCCCGAGCCTACGACCAGACGGAGGAAGCGTTCGGCTTCCTGCTGATGTCGGAGCAGTCCTCCGTGCTCGCATTCCGCGGCTCAGGCTCCGCCGTCGATTGGGTATCGGATTTTATCGCCCAGCAAACGCCCTATCGTCCAGTGAAAAATGGCGGTTATACGCATAAAGGCTTCACCGATATTTATATGTCTGCGCGCGATCAAATATTGGCGCTTATCGAGCAGCTGCCCGCAGATAAGCCTCTGTTTATAACGGGGCATAGTTTAGGCGGCGCTTTGGCAACGCTTGCAGCTGCCGATATAGCCGCGAATACTGAAATAAAATCGCCGATCGTTTATACGTTTGGGGCACCGCGGGTCGGCGATCCTAAATTTGTGCGCAATTATAACAATCTTGTCGGCACTCATTGGCGTTTTCAAAACGAATATGATATCGTTCCCCATCTCCCAACCCTTGTGTATCAATCGCCACAAACGAAAAAAACGTATTATTACTTGCATGTAAAGGGCGAGGTCAAGCGCTCGTTCAGGCTCGGCTCGGTTGCCGCCAACCATGTGCTTCCGAGCTATTTTAACGATCTGTATGTAGAGGAACCTATTTTCGCACTGGCCATTTGTTCAGAGCCACCCGGCTGGTGCCCGCTGCTTACGCAGTAGAATAAGCACAAAGAAGCTTGGCAGCAGGCAGATGCAAACGCATCCGTCTATTGCCAAGCTTCTTTGAACGTTTAGGACGGCAGCATATAAAGCAGAATGGCAAAGAAATGCAGCACGGACCCGCCAAGCACGAACATATGCCATACCGCATGATGATAAGGAAATGCCCGCCACATATAAAATACGGTTCCCACCGTATAGAGCAGCCCGCCTGTAATGAGCAGCTGCAGGCCGCCAGGCGCCAAATGGCTCGTAAGCGGCTTCCAGGCGAAAACGATCAGCCAGCCCATGGCCAAATACACAATCGTCGAGGTAAATAAAAACTTTGAGGCAAAAAAAGCTTTAAATACGACACCAACAAGGGCGAAGCCCCAAACGATGCCGAATAGAACCCATCCTAACGTCCCTTGGACAATATGCAGCAAAATGGGCGTATACGTCCCGGCAATAAATACATAAATAAAGGAATGGTCCAGCGATTCAAAAACACGCTTCGCCTTGCCCTCTGGAAAACTGTGCACCAAGGTCGATGCGGCATAAAGCAGCAGCATCGCTGTTCCATAAATCGTAAAGCTGACTACATGAGAAGCTGTCCCCTTCTCCACTGCAAATACGATTAAAATAACGAGTGCAGCAACGCTAAGTGCAGCTCCAATGCCATGTGTGATGGCATTGGCTATTTCCTCGCGTCTGGAATACGTATGCGTGTTTGCCATTGCTATGGCACCTCCGTTTCAACCACTGAAAATCGCAAGCCCTACTACTTACAGTGTAGAACATCAGTGCCAGTCTTTCAACCATAGCCGCAAGCGGTCGATCGTTTTATCGAGGTTGCAGATCGCATCTTGATCCCGGAACGCCTCCTGATGGCGGAAATAATGAGCATGCCCGCCGATGACGTGTATCGGCTCAACCTTGCCAGGCGCATGCTTCATTCGCTGCCATTGCGGCACTCCTGAAGCGCTTCGCTCCCAGCCGCCCCAACTGCCGATGCGGCTTACGGGATCATTAAGCTTGCCTGCCTCGTTTACGGCATACAAATAACACACTTTATCTTTAAGCTGCGGCGCAATATGATTGCGCGGCGAGCCGACCTGTACGACGCGGAAATTGCTCATGAGATTGCGCTCCATGAGCATTTTCGCCGCCTGATAAGCTGCCGCTCCACCGCCGCTATGCCCGATGAACAAGGACGGCTCATCAGCGCTCAGCAGCTTCTCCTTCACTTGACGGTAGGCAATTTGCCCACCGATGCGTCCAGCTGCAATAAAGCTGGTCAAATCGCTGCCCACCTCAAGCACCTGACGAAATAGACTGCGGCTATTGTCGCCATAAGGATGCAAAATATGAATGCGCGGCTCAACGCCCGATTCGCGAAATAATTGATCAAGCTTGTCCCGGCAAGCGTTAAAGGCACTTTTCGTCGTAGCCACACCCGCCAGCAAAAATATGTTAACGGCTCCTCCACCTGCTGCCAGCATGCTTCTCCCTCCATCGCAAAGAAATATGGTATAGGTACATTATGCGGGAAGAAGCTGCGATTCATTCCTGCACGGGCCACTTAAAAATGGATGTATTTCAAGCGTAAACGGCTGAAGCCGCCCTCTGGCGGCAAAGCTACTGTTTCGCGTAGAAATATAGAGAAAGGATGGGAAAATCATATACTTTCCTATATTTAAAAATAAGCCTCCCGCTACGCTGCATTCCCAGCATAGCAAAAGGCTATTCAGACGATGAGGCATCACCCAGCTGAAAGCTGACTACACGCCCATCTTTTTGCGTTGATTGTTGACCTTCTTCGTGTTCTGGCTCTTCATTTGCTGCGTGTTTGTTGAAAAGCCGCCTTGTGCGAAGCCATCCGCTTTGCCTTGCTTCTTCTGAGCCAGCAATTGCTTGGCTTTCTCCGCTTGAGTCAGCTTCTTAGGCTGCTCCTGTACTTCCTTGTTCTCCACGTCCGACATATTATCACCTCGCTTTATTATTTAACCAGCGTAATAAATCTTGTAAAAGCGCCCTTATGCAGTTCGCAGCGATCTACCGAGCTAAAGCCGGAGGCTGAAAGCTGCGTTTCAATCGGCTCCGTCGTCACAATGACTGCAAGGTCAGCAAGCCGTCTTACACTTTCCAGCATATCAAGCTGCTCGCCAATCGGCAAGACCGAACATAAATTATATGGCAGATCTACGATTGCCGCATCATAATGCCCCTCCAGCTCACGCATATCGCCCAGTGAAACAAGCTCCTTACTATAGCCAAAATGAGCAAGATTGACCCGGGCCCCCCGCACCGCAAGGGGATTGCGATCCACGCCACGAATCGCAATGCCCATCGACAGCGCTTCAATCAGCACGGTGCCCATGCCGCAGCATGGATCGATCATACTCAACACCTCGCCATTCGGCCCTGCGGCAATGTTAACTACCGCCCGAGCCACTCTTGTGCCAAGTGCTGTTGAATAATTTTGCGGCTTCTGCCGATGGGCGAGCCAGACTGCGCTCGCTTCCTCACAGTCGCCAAACCAATAACGCTGCTGCCAAAAGGTAATGCCCAGCAGACGCTCTGGCCGCCGCATGTCCGCGACGCCAATTAGTGATGCACCGACGGAACGCTCTAGTCCGCGCTGCTCTTCATAGCTGTATGGAGCATCCGCCACTGTGCAAAGCACCTTGAATGTCGCTCCATTCAAATCGACAAGCGGCAGCTGCTCTAGAAGCTCCGGCAAACTTGCTCCTGAAAGGGCAAGCTCAACGCGTCGCTTCAGAAACGGACTGCGGCTTGGATGAACGCGATGCTCGCTCACGACAAAGCCATCGCTAAGCGGAGCATCCAGCAAGCGGCTAAGCTCCAGACGGCATAGCTCCAATTCCTCTTCATGACAGCTGTAGCTGTATAAATAACGAGCCATTAATGATCTACGGACGTCCGCGCCTGAGGAGCAGCAATCTCATCGATGCTGAATGGCTTGAGCTCCGGCTTTGCCTTTTTTTCCACCTCAGCTGTTAATTCATTCACCTGTTTATTCAGCAGCTTAACCTGGCGCTGCAAACGGAATACACGCACCATTCCAAATAATCCAATCACTAATCCGCCAAGGAGCGTCGAAGCGAGAATGACGAGGATGAGCGGAATTTGAGTCTGCGCAAACATAAAATTAACTTGCACCGAATTGACATTTATTACGGCAAACAACGCAATAACGAATGCAAACAGCAGTGCGGATATAAGCATCGTTTGAGCCTTCATCGTTTTCTCCACCTTTATCTGGGTTGTTATTAGTTTATCATATTCCCTATTAAACCAATAGTCATGACGCCAAACAGCAAGCGGATGCCCGCCACAAAGGCAAGCATCCGCTTTAGATTGTTCGCAAAATAGTTATAATGGCTAACTAAGCTTTTCTTCTCACCTGCTGCCACACGAACATAACGATAATGACCAGCAATACCGCAAGCTGCGTAAGCGCCGTCTCCAGCGTCGGATAAAAACCAAGGAAACCAATAGCAGGCAGCTCGCTTACCGCATGTGTAGGCAGCCAGGCAGCGACCTGCAGCGAGTGAATGCTTTCTCCCATAAAACGGAACACCAAATAATAAATGAGCACCGATGCCACAATGAAAAAGGGGCGAATGGGCAGCTTCGTGCTGAAGCGAATTATGACGAAAGCAATCGCCACGAGCAGCAGAAACGTTACGCCGATCCCTAAAATCATTTGTAATGGATCAATGGAAGGTGCCATGCCGACATAAAAAATCGTCGTCTCCGCCCCTTCCCGCATAATGGCAAGCGCCGATACAGCGAACAGGGACCACAGACTGCCGCGCGCAATGGCACTGCCCATCTTGTTGTCAATATAGCTGTTCCAGCTGCGCAAATTCGCTTTGCTGTGCAGCCAATTACCGACCGTGATCATCAAGATAACGGAAACAAGACCGGCGATGCCCTCAATCGCTTCTCGCGCGCTGCCAGCCGCCGCCTGAGCAATGGCATAGGTGAGCAGCACAGCCATAACAGCGCTCAGCAGCAGGCCGACCCAGACGCCGGACCATACCCAGACGCGCTTCGACTCATTGCCCGATTTTTTCAAATAAGCCAGCAGGGCCGCAAGCACGAGAATCGCCTCAAGCCCCTCGCGGAGCAAAATCATTCCAGCGTCCCAAGCAGTATAACGCGTTTCCTCCACCATCGGAGCGAGTATTTCTCTGATTTCGGCAATTACCGCTTGGGCTTTATCTGGTACTGGCGGATTGGAGAGCAAATAGCCCGATACCGCCGTCATTTTAATTTCGATTTTCGTATAAGCATCAGCAGAGCGAATTTGCACCTGCCCCTCGACCGAAGGCCATTTTGAAATGAAGGCTTGCATTTGGCCATCGGCCTCATTCAAATTGCCTGCGGCTATGTCTTTTGCCGCTTTATCAACGATCGCAATCAGGTCAGCAATACCCAGCTTTTCCGCAGGTGCAGAGGCTGCATCGATTTTGCCAGCAATGTAGTCATTAATCAGTTGAATCATCGCATTCGTTTCCGTCTCGGCTTGCTCCGCACGCGGCGGCTCGGCCTGAAGCGCAATTCGGATCATGCTCATGGCCGTCTCCAGCTTGCCGTAAACGGTGAAGTTTTCCGAGCGAATCGCAGGTTCAATCGTCAGCCAATTATCGTTAATCGTCTTATAATTCGCGCTCGCCTTCACCCATTGCTCCCCTTGAATTTCGATCAGCAGCTTCGTTGCCATAGGCAGAAGCTGCTTCGCGGCTTCCTTGCCGGTCAGCTTAGCTTGATCGTCCTTCTGGACGCTTTTCACATATTTATTAATCGCTTTCGCCAGCTCGGATAAGGAAGCTTTGGCTTCATCCGGCTTGTTGTCTGCCTCATCCAACAGCACGATCGCATGAGCCAGCGCGGAATCGACATCGGCTGATAAATCTGATTTTTTCACGTTTAGCTGCTTCCAACGTTCATTTGCTTCTTTTATATGACCGGATGCCTGCTCCCAGTCGCTCTGGCTTGCCGCCGCAAGCGCTCCGCCAACGAGCGGAAGCAGCTTATCCAAATCGCTGGACGTTTCTGCAAAAGCTGGCCTTACGCCGATCGCTCCTAAAGCTATCGACGCCAAAATGACGATAATGCCCAGCCACTTCCAGCCTATGCTGTAACGGCTTCTACCTAAAACCATATGCCGCTTCCCCTCTCTCCCGCTACAATAACGTCTCTCCAATATAGCCGCCCTCGCTAACGCCAGGGAAACAAGCAAACACGGCGCTGCCCGTATGCACGATATATTCATTCAGCTTGTCCATGCGGCTGAGCTTCGTCTGCATCGGGATAAACTGCTTGCTCGTATCGCGGTTATAGCAAATGAACAGCAGCCCCGCATCCAGCTGACCGGTCCGATTGTCCAGACCGCTGGAGTAGGAGTAGGAGCGGCGCAATATTTTCAAAGAGCCGTCCCCTCTAGCAAGTGCCAGATGCGAGTTAGCTGGAATGACCGGCTTGCCGCTCTCATCCTTTTTGTTAACATCAACGGTGTCAAACTCCTTCAGGCTGCCAATTGGAGCACCGCTCTCCCGGTGTCGTCCGAAGGTTGCCTCTTGGTCAGACAGCGTTGAGCGATCCCACACCTCTACTCGCATGCGGATTCTTCTGACGACCATATAGCTTCCGCCCGCCATCCACGGCACGCCGTCATCAGCCGAAGCCCAGACGACTTGCTTCATCTGTGCCTCATCGCTCGTATCCGGGTTCGCGGTACCATCCTTGAAGCCCATTAAATTGCGTGGTGTCGCGCCCTGCTTATCGGCGCCAGAGGTGCGTTGAAACCCTTCTGCCGTCCAGCGCAGCACCGCCTTGCCCCGTGCGATACGCGTCAAATTGCGAATGGCATGGAAAGCGACCTGCATATCATTCGCGCACACCTGCACGCCAATATCGCCACCGCACCATTCAGGCTGCAGCTCATCGCCGCCAAATGCCGGAAGGTCCTCAAGCGACGATGGCTTCTTGCCTGACAGCCCGAAGCGTCCATCAAAAAAGCTCGGCCCAACACCGAACGTAATCGTTGTTTTGGAAGGCGACAGGCCTGCGGCTTCGCCCGTATCAGATGGCGGCAGATTCAGATTGTTATTGTCCGTGCCAATCATCGTTCCTTGCGTCATCGCAGCCGATGCGGCTGTCCATGCTTGAAACAATGTACGCACATCATCTATTGAAGCTGCCGTCAGATCAAAAGCGGCAAATAATATAAAATCCTGTGACGGCGTCGCAATGCCTGCCTGATGAGCGCCATAAAACGGCAGCACATCTCCACTTGCTCCCGCTTCGGCCCCTGTCGTCGTTGCGACGGACAGGCTTTTGCTCGCTGCCTGCATGATGCCGCCTACGCCAGTCGCACCGACCAGCAAACCAGCCCCACCAACGCCCATGAGCCGCAGTAAATCCCTGCGGCTCATCGGTTTTTCCAGCACGCTGTCGCCAGCCTGCTTCTGATTATGCTTCTGTTGGTCATCGTTGTTAGTAGTAGAACTCATAACATTAAGCCCCCAAAATTTTGCCCATTTGTGAAAGCGGTTCTGCCAAAGCGTCGAGCAGCTGGCTCAGCTTCTTCGTATCTTCTTCTTTCAAATCCAGATAAGATTTATAGCCATCGCCATCTTTATAAACAGCAAGCGCATCATCAAGATTTTTGAAGCTTGTGCCAATCAACGTTTCCAGCGCGGCGTCATGCTTGTTCAGCTGCGGCTGAAGCAGCTCATAAATTTTCTCTGCCCCTTCCACGTTCGCAACAAAATCATACAAGTCCGTATGCGAATAACGCTCTTCCTCGCCGGTTACTTTAGAGGAGGATACTTCGTTCAGCAGCTCAACAGCTCCCGTAACGAGCAGGCTTGGCTCGATTTCAACCGTCTCCATCAAAGCGCGAAGCAGCTTGATATCCTCAAGCAGCGTGTCGGCATAACCTTCAGCGCCTTTTGTCGTATTTTCTTCCCATAAAATTTTCTCGATACGGTGGAAGCCTCTCCATTCCTTCTCATCGACATCATTTTCACGGGCATCAATATGCGGGTCAAAATCGCCCAGAGCTTCAGCAATTGGCTCGATTCTTTCATAATACATTCTCGATGGCGCATACAGCTGCTTCGCCGCCCTGATATCGCCCGCTTTAACGGCATTGACGAATTTTTCAGTTTCAATAACGAGCGAATCCGCCTCTTTAATCGTAAAGGCGCGATATTCATCAAGAACAGGCTGCCATTCCTCTTCCGTGGCAGGCGCTACTGTAGCAGCTGGAGATTCCGACGCTGCCGGCGATTCTGCAGCTGTATTCGTTGCTGCTGCCCCATTGTCTGTTTTTGTATTGGTAGCGGTATCAGATCCGCAAGCCGAAAGAATTAATAAACTTGCACAAGATAATGAAATTGCGAGTAACTTCCAGTTCATTCGAAATATCCCCTTTTAATGATCCACGTCGTGTGAATTTATTCTATTGCGAAGTATATTCCTATTGAGAATCATTGTCAATTATATTTTTATGGCAATGATGGCACTTAGCTTTTCCGCTTTTCTAAGCAAGCGACCAGCAGGAGGGAAATCGTTGACAATTATTCTCAACGAACATAACATAAACTTAAATTAACCTCATGAGGAAGTGTCAGCAGCCCTTGTCTATCACCCAACATATTGCAAAAACCATTTATCGGCCTGGTATCGGCAAGCTTATACGACCGATAAGCAGGCTGCTTTTTAATCATATGAATGAAGGCATCGTCATTTATCATACAGATGGACAACTCGTTATGAGCAACCACGTAGCGGAAAAATACGGTTTTCTCGCTACAGCGGCAGCTAAGGACAGCATTTACCCGCTTTATTTTAAAATAAACGGGGCTATACCGCTCCCTTCCGATCAGCAGCCCCTGAACCGCTTGCTGCAAGGGGAGCAGGATATTGTCCAAGAGCTGTGGCTGAAGCCAGGCGAAGGAAAAGCCGGAAGCATCGTGCGAATCGTCGGCAAGGCGCTTCGCTCCTTTCGAGGTATGCCGCTCGGCTTTATGCTCGTCGTCCACGATATTACGCTCAGCAAATGGCATGAGAAGCGCCTGGAAGTAAGCGAGCAGCGCTTTAAATCGCTTTTTGAGCATAATCCGGATATCGTTCTGTGGTTTGATTTGAAAGGGACGCTGCTGAGCGTCAATTCGGCCTTTGAGACGGTCACTGGCCACTGCGCATCTGAGCTTATCGGACATTCGGTTGGCGAATTGATCAACGATGTGGAGGCTTGGCAGCTTCAGCAGCTGCTCGAGAAAGTCCATGAAGGACGGACTATTCATCAGGAAACGTCGATTACAAATAAAACGGGCGAGCTTGTTTATTTGCATGCAACAGTCATTCCCATTATTGTCGAGGAGCAGCTCGCCGGGTTCTACATCGTGGCCCAAAATGTGACCGCGCAAAAACAATCGATGGAGACGATTTCCCGCATCGCTTATTTCGATTCCTTGACGGGCTTGCCGAACCGCCATTCGTTTTTCGAGACGCTGACCGCAACTTTGGCGCAATGCAGCACATGCATCGACAGGCAATTCGCCGTGCTTTTCGTCGATTTGGATCGCTTTAAGCTCATTAATGATACGCTTGGCCACCGGGCTGGCGATTTTTTGCTGGAGCAAACCGCGCTGCTTATGGGCAAGTGCGTGGGAGACAGCGGCACGATTGCCCGGCTCAGTGGAGATGAGTTTATTATTTTGCTGAATCATGCAGGGGCCCAAGAGGCCGAGCAGTTGGCAGGAAGAATACTTGACGAAATCGCCGTACCCATCATCTACGACAACAATCGACTGCTATCCACAGCAAGTATCGGCATCAGCCTATATCCCGACCATGGCACATCGTCCGAGCAGCTGATTCAGTTTGCTGATATCGCCATGTACCGAGTGAAGGAGCAGGGGAAAAACAACTATCTCTTCTTCACCTCGGAAATGAATGAATCTATCGTTCGCCGCACTACGATGGAGAAGCAGCTCGCGATCGCTTTGGAGCAGGAGCAGCTGACGCTGTTTTATCAGCCGCAGGTTGAAGCGAGCACAGGGAAAATCTCTGGCTTTGAGGCGCTTGTCCGCTGGAACATGCCGGAGCGGGGACTCATTTCCCCGTTGGAGTTTATTCCCCTGGCTGAGGAAACAGGCATGATTATCCAGCTCGGCGAATGGGTGCTGCGCCGAGCCTGTGAGCAGCAGAAGCGCTGGATAGATGAAGGACTGATGCCGGTAACAATTGCGGTTAATATATCGATGAAGCAATTTGAGGATGACAGCCTATTCGAGACGATCCGGCATATTTTATTCGAAACGAAGCTGCCTCCTCATTTGCTGGAGCTGGAAATTACCGAGAGCATCGGCCTGCAAGGTGCCGACCAGGTCATCAACAAGCTGAACCGGCTCAAGACGCTCGGCGTGAGCATCGCCATTGATGATTTTGGAACAGGCTACAGCTCGCTGCATTATTTGCAAAAGCTCCCGATTGATACACTGAAAATCGACAAGTCCTTTATTCGCGATATGATCAACGTCACGCCTGATATTTCGATTGTCCATTCCATTATCAGGCTTGCCCACAGCCTCCAGCTTGATGTTTTGGCCGAAGGGGTCGAGGTCGTGTCCCAACTGGAAATGCTGGCCGAGCTCAAATGCGAGCGTCTGCAAGGCTACTTGTTCTCGCGCCCGATTCCAGCTGATGAGGCACGCGTGCTGCTGCAGCGGCAAAAGCTGGATGAACATTATCGCTGACTGGCTGTCGCCGTTATATTCTAAATAGAAAAAGCCATACGGCGGAATGATTCAGGCCCACTTGTATGGCTTATTTCATTTGGTTTTCATAAAAAAGCAGCCGATTGCCGAACGGATCCGTCACGACGCATTCGAGTGTGTGCCATGGCGTTCGTTCCAGTCCAGGCTTGGCGTAACGGTACTCTTTTTCCAGCAGACGGGTATGATAGGCTTCAATTTGGCTCGTTTCAATACGAATAGCTGCGCCGGGGCAGCTGTCGCCATGATGCTCGGATAAGTGCAGCACACAGCAGCCATTAGATACTTGCATATACAATGGAAAATTCGCCTCGTAACGATGCTCCCAATCCAGCCGAAAGCCGAGAAAATCCATATAAAACGCTTTAGCATGTGCTTCATCAAAAATTCGCAAAATCGGAACGACTGGTTTCATTAAAAGCCCGTTTTGTCCCATTCGCGCCTCCCTTCGGCAATCGCCGCGCTCTTTTTATCGTTTTTCCATAAAAAAGTTCCAAGTTTCTACATTTTACTTAACTTCCCCTCTATCTTCAACCGCCAAAACAAAGTATAATACTGGAAAACATATTATTTTATAAGCCTTTAAGCCTATTATATCAAGATAAGAGGACTATGATCCCATGCCATTTATCACTCCTTTTGAATCCAGTCTGCAAGCTGTTTTCACCAAAGCACAGCAAATAACGGCAAAATTTCCCGAACCGCTAAATCAAACGGGACAAGCATATATCACGCATATTAATCCTCTGCATCGCAGCGGCAACCAGAACTATATCGGCTATTTGCTGCCCTATTGGATGACGGAAATGGCCTCTGTGACCGAGGAGCAATGCGAGCAGCTTGCGCTTGCCAATGTATTCGGCATGCTGCATTTTTTCATTGTGGATGAAGTGATGGATTCGGGGAGTGCGGAGAGCAGACAGAAGCTGGCTTTGAGCCATTTATTTTATACGCAGATGTACGGTGTTCTGCACTGTCTTCACACCTCTGACTCTAGGTTTTGGGAGTATTACGGCCGCTACATGGCCGATTGGTCGATTGGCGTGGCCCAGGAGTCCGCTGAAGATTATTTTAATACCGATCCGCTTCGCACCGCTTTAAAGTCGTCCCTCGTGAAAATAGCCAGCACCGGAGCCCTGCTCCTCTCGGGCCAGCAAGCCTTCATACCAGCAGTGGAACGAGCTGTTGATTATGTACTCGTAGCGCTTCAGATGGCCGATGATTGGACGGATTGGGAAGCTGATCTGGCAGATGGAAGCTATAACGGATTACTAGCGTTTTTCATGGATAAATGGCCGGAGCAGTCGCCTATTACAGTCAGTAAATTAAGGAAAGCAATATATGTACAGGGGCTACTAACGGACTATGCGGAGCTCGCTTGCCAATTTGAGCAAGCCCATCAACAATTAGGCCTTAAGGCTGGTCATTTGCTGGCATTTCATGCCTCCATCACCGCTTCCCTCGCAAAGGATGCCCAAAATATAGAGCTAGCTCGACAAAAACAAATGGAAGGCGGACTTTTTCAAACACTAGCATGACGAAATTCGCCAAAATATGCTTATTTTCAACAGTATTTTCTGAAAATATATAGTAGTTTTTGTCGAAATTTCATGTTACAATATGTAAATGGAACTTATACATAATACTAGAAAGGTGGAAAAGTATGAGCAGCGAAAACAATTTACGACAGCAAATTATTCAGAAAGCATGGGAAGATGAGGCTTTCAAGAAGCAGCTCCTTGCTGATCCACGTGCCGCTATTAAAGAGGCGTTTCAAGTTGAAATTCCAGAAGGCGTTGAAGTAAAAGCAGTAGAAGAACAAACTAACAGCTACTATCTCGTTATTCCTGTCAGCCCTGCTGATAGCTCCCAAGCGGCTGTCGCATCACCACCTTGGAAGTAAACCTCTACGTACAGTCATAAATCAAGCGCCCTGCCGGGACGGCAAGGCGCTTTTATTGAATTTCTGCTATAGGCAAACTTACGAACGCTTCCGTGCCTACTCCTTTAATACTGTTAAAATAGATCCGGCCGTTCATCACTTCGATAATGCGGAAGGTCACCATCAGCCCAAGCCCCGTACCTTTGGACTTATTGGAGAAATACGGCTCGCCCAATCTTTCCAGCTCGCTCTCTTCCATCCCGACTCCATTATCGCTAATGCGAATAATGACGGTAGAATCTTCCTGATAGGCAATAATGTCGATGCTTCCCTTTGTCGGCAGCGCTTCGATGCTATTTTTCACAATATTAATAATCGCTTGCTTGAATTTAGAGGAATTCCCCCGCACATACAGTTCAAAATTCGACTCTACCCGCAATTCTCCACCTTGGATTGTAGCTAGCGGAGATAAAATCGCTTCAATTTGTCCCAATTCCTCGGCTATATTCAATATCGTCGTCATTTCAACCTGAGGCTTGGCAAAGGTCAAGAAGTCCGTAATGATGCTGGAAGCCCGATCCAATTCGTCGATAGCAAGCAGCATATAGTTTTTATCCTTCTGGTCAGCGGAACGGTGGCCAATTAGCTGGAGAAAGCCGCGTGTCACCTGAAGCGGATTGCGCACTTCATGTGCAACCGATGCGGCGAGCTGGCTAATAATTTCCATTTTCTCCGAACGCTGCAGCTCATTATTGAAGACTTCCAGCTTTCGGGAGTACAGCAGCATTTGCTCATAATTATTAATGATCCGCCGGATCAACACCACAATTAAAGAAAAGATGAAAAACAGCGTTCCCCATTTCCAATAAAACATTTCATAATCTTTTTGCGTAAAATAAATGACCAGCTCGGACACCACGGTTAGCGCAAACAGCGCAAAGCCTGCCGAAATAATAATGCTTTCCCGGTTTCGCTTCACACAATAAAAAGCAAGCACCGAGATCAAAATGATATTGCCGATCATGACGGACGAAGCGAAGATGAGTGGGACGATGCTCTCATAATAATGCAAGATCCTTCCGCCTAGCAGGACGCTCAGCAGCAGCCATGCGAAGCTGCCAATAGAGATGACTAATTGGACACGCAAGCAATATTTTAAGATCCGGCTTGTGCCCTTACTAATGATTTGCTCAAAAAATAAAAAGATCCAAGTCATAATAAACGTCGAGGATATATCAAACAAATAATAATACACCCGGCTGGATTTGCCGAAAAACGCATACAAATACGGGGAAATCGTCAATGTCATTACCCCAATCGACAGCATGAGGAGACATAACGAATTCCAGCCTGGCCAATATATTTTATTCACAAACAGCATGCATATTAGCAATGAAATCGATACAAATACAAGCGTGCCGCCTAAAATAATATCCAAAATATTTTTCTGCAAATATTTAGAATTCATGCTTTGGAAATCGCCAAGCTTCACGCTCCCATCGATTCCGAGCGAGCTTGCATCTGCATTGCCTTTTAGATAAATGTATATCGGCTTATTGTAATAATGAGGAGACAGCTTCAGCAAAATATTGTTCGTCTCATAACCGTAGTTTCGCTCATCCTCATAAATAAGATAACCATCATTAAAAATACGAATTTGCTGCGCAAAGTTCACGTCCAGCATTATACCTGGGTTTTCCCAATTCAACTCAGGAACCTCAATCTTGATCCAGGCGGAGTTAAAGCCTTCCGGCTTAGCGGTTAGCCGATCATTGCCTGTTGCCAAGATCCATCTATCACTGTGCTCCTGATCCATCACATCTGCGAGCACCGGCTCCTGACTTGCCTCATCTAGCCATTGAATATACCACTGATCAATATATGTTATTGGTGGAGGAGGAGGGCTCGCAAAAGCTCGAGGAACCATTAAACAGATGGATAAAACGAAGAATAATACGATGAACCTTGCGTATCTCAATACTTCTCTCATTCCTGCACCTCAAAGCTTCGAAAATTCATCACTAGCCCATTTCTCCTAAAGTATTCGACAATCTTTGATAGCATCCCTGCCTTTTTTACCTATTGGCAAAAAAATTATATAACACAAAAAAAGAGCAGACAAGCCGCTCTTTTCATTATAAAGCCTATTTTGCGGCCTCTCCGCCTAATGTTGCTTTGCGATAGATCCGCTCATTCGGATTAAATTCGACATATTGCAAATGCTTATCGAGCTGGACAATGGACTCTTTATTTCCCAATCCAAGAAATCCCTCCGCCGCCAAACTGCTGTAAAACAGCTTATGGACCTGCTGCTGCAAGGTTGTGTCGAAATAAATCATCACATTGCGGCAAATGATTAGATGAAATTCATTGAACGAGCCGTCCGTCACCAAATTATGCTGGGCGAACATAATATTATCCCGCAGCTCCGGCAAAAAATAAGCAAATTGATGATCCGTTTGATAATATTCGGAAAAGGCGATCATTCCGCCCGCTTCCATATAGTTTTTCGTATAAATTTGCATTTGCTTTAGCGGATATGCGCCGCGCTGGCACTTCTCAATCGCGCTCTCGCTCATATCGGTCGCATAAATTTTGCTGCGCTGCGTGAGGCCTTCCTCCTTGAGCAAAATCGCCATAGAATAAACCTCTTCGCCTGTCGCACAGCCAGCATGCCATATTCTTATTTCCGGAAGCCCTCGCAAATAAGGAATCACCTCTTGGCGCAAGGCGCGGAAAAACCCAGGGTCCCGAAACATCTCGGTTACTCTAATGGAGAAATCATGCAGCACCTTATCCAGCATATCTTTATCCCGAAGCACCTGATCAAGCAATCTTGTAATCGTAGGAATGCCTTCAATACGCAACCGATTTTGAATCCGGCGCAAGAGAGACGAACGAATGTAATGCCGAAAGTCAAATCCATAATAACGGTAGATGCCTTCTAAAAATAATTCCAGCTCTACGTTCTCCACTTCTTGATTCATCGGCCCTCCTGCTTCGTCATCCATACGCGCAGCAGCGAGTAGAGCTGTTCTATTTGGAGCGGCTTGCTAATATAATCCGAAGCGCCCGCCTGCATGCAGCGCTCCCGATCATTTCTCATTGCTTTCGCTGTGAGCGCAATAATCGGCAGCTCTTTCAGCACCGGATTGCTGCGAATGCTGCGTATAGCTTCCAATCCATCCATAACCGGCATCATAATATCCATAAGAATAATATCAAAATCAGGTTGTTTATTCAAAAGCTCCAGGCCGAGCTTGCCGTTGCTGGCCGATTCTACAATAACCCCTTTACTGGTAAGCGCCGTCTTGAGCGCAAATACATTGCGGTCGTCGTCATCAACGAGCAGCACCCTTTTCCCCTCAAACAGCCGCGTATCCTCTATATGAGCTTTTAGCTGCGCCGCCTCTTCCTCGCTAAGCACTTCACCCTCCAGTTTCTTAGAGTCGCCTCCAGCATCATCAGAGGTAAGCCATATTACGGTATTGGCACCAGCCGCCGACTGATCACGGCTATTCAGCATTTCCTGACTGAATGCTGCAAATTCTTCACTTAAGCTTGGCAAATACAACGTAAACGTACTTCCCTCGCCCTCCACGCTCTCAAGCTGCAGCCTGCCTCCAAGCAGGCGGGTAAATTCACGGCAGATGGATAAGCCTAGGCCCGTACCGCCATATTGGCGATTCGTCGTCCCATCGGCTTGCTGGAACGCTTCGAAAATAATCGCTTGCTTGTCTGGCGAAATGCCAATACCGCTGTCGGTTACCGAAATGGCAATCATCGTATCGGATGGCGCCTCGCCATTATACAGCTCCAGCATTCGTGCTTGTTCCACAGAAGAAATACTGAGGCGCACGGAACCGCTATCTGTAAACTTAAACGCATTGGACAGCAGATTTTTCAAAATATGCTGCAACCGGTGACCGTCCGTCGAGATAATAGGCGGTGCTTGCTCATCGAAGACAGTAACGAAGGAAAGCTGTTTTTTCTCCGCTACGGGATCGAATAACTGGCGCATCAGCATTGGAATTTCAGTCATATTGACATCGTCAATCGTCACTTCCAGCTTGCCGGCTTCGATTTTCGATAAGTCCAAAATATCGTCGATCAGGCTAAGCAAATCTTTGCCCGCCGAATGGATGACGTGGGAATAATGCTGCTCTTCCTCCGTCATCGTCTTATTTTCATTCTCATAAAGCATCTGCGACAAAATCAAAATGCTGTTAAGCGGCGTACGCAGCTCATGCGACATATTGGCCAGAAAATCCGTCTTATACTGCGAGCTCTGCACAAGCTTCTCGGAATAATCCTCAAGCTCATGCTTCGTCTGCTCCAGCTGGGTATTGCGCTGCTCGGCCAAGTCCCGCTGCTCCTGCAAATAGTCATTCGTCAGGCGCAGCTGCTCCTGCTGCATTTGCATTTCCTCAGACTGTGCCTGCAATTCTTCGGACTGCGCCTGCAGCTCCTCGGTCAGCATTTGTGATTCATTGAGCAGACGCTCGATTTCCATACGGCCTACGACGCTGTTTATAGCTACGCCAAGGCTTTCCTGCAGCGCTTTAATAAGCGTAAGATGCTTATCTTCGAAGCTTCCTAAAGAGGCAAACTCTACAACCGCCAATACTTTACCCTCGAAGAAAACAGGAGCCACAAGCAAGCTGCGAGGAGAAGCCTCGCCTAAGGAAGAGCGGACTTTAACATATCCCATCGGCAAATCTGTCAAATGATACAGCCGTTTGTCAACGACACATTGGCCTGCAATACCTTCTCCAGGCTTGAAGCTTACAGCTGCTTCTATTGCATGGTCATGTCCGGCAAAGGAAGCCGTTTTCACATAGGTAGTCACACCATTTTGGACATGGCGCAAATAAATGGCGCTATAAGTAGCATCCAGCATCGGTGTTACTTGATAGACAAACGCTTCGGACAGATCAGCAATATGCTTAAAGCCCTGATACATATCCGCTACCTCCACGGTACGCTTCTGTACCCAGCTTTCTTCATTGACGTTGTCCAGCAATTCATTGGTCGCCTCGGCCAGCTCGCGAATTTCATCCTTCGTATTCACGCGAATACGCTCATTAATATCGCCGTCTGAAGCAATGATGCTGCGAATCGTATGTTTGACATCCCTAATCGTACGAACGATGGCGCCTGAGACGAACATAGCAGCAGCGATCGCGCTTATCGTCACTAACGCAAATGCAATAAATAATACGTATTGCAAATTGACATTATTTTGTGAGAGCGTCTCCACCCTTTGCTTCGTAAGCTCCTTCTCCGAAGTACGAAGCTGATCCAGCTGGGTACGAACCTTTTCCACAATTTCCTTGCCCAAATCGCTCGCGTAATAGGTCCTGATCGCATCCATCTTGTTTTCTTTACGCAGTTGAACAACGGGCTGACCTGCAAACTTGCCCCATTGCTCAATATTCCCTTTAATTTCCTCCAAATTGGCCTGTTGGGCAGGATTATCACTCAATAGCTCATGCAGCGTATTATAATTGCTCCCCCATACTAAAATGGCATCGTTATAAGGAACCAAATACTTCTCGTCACCACTAATGACGTAGCCGCGCTGCCCATTTTGCATATCCAGCATATTGATTTCAAGTTGATCGACCATTTCATGAACGGCAATATCATGATCAGCGACAAAATTGATTTCGCTCTGCAAAGCGTTTATCCGGGTTACAATAATGACAATCGCAACAGCTAAGCATAATAGAATGCTAAGGTAGCCTAATAAGATTTTCGCTCTTATCGTAAAGCGCATCGAACGCCAAATAAGTCATTCCTCCATTCCCACCATCCCTACAACTCTATCATCATTGCTAAGAGTATGGCAAGGAAACGAGGCACGCGGAGAAACCTACAGCCATGCCCGCAGCTTCTCAATCGCACGCTTCTGAATACGGGAAACGCTCATTTGCGAAACGCCCAGCTTATCGGCTATCATTCGCTGCGACTGGCCTTCCTGATAGATTAAATGGATGACGGTCTGTTCTTCTTCCTTGAGACTTTTCATTGCTTCTCCTATATCCAGCTTCATATCAAGCGCTTTAAATTCATCGGACGGATTCGCAATGAGATCGCCAATAGAAGCGCCATCCCCTTCGCTCGTCAACGGCGTATCAAGCGATGTGTAATGATAATAATCACGTCCTGCCAAAATTTCAATCGTCTCTTCCTGCGTAAGCTCCAGATGGGCGGCGATTTCCTCCACTTTCGGCGAGCGTTCCAGCTTTACCGTCAGCTCATCAATCGCATGCTGAAGCATGCTGCCCTTTTCCTTTACACGTCTAGGCACTTGAATATACCAAGAGCGGTCACGCAAATAATTTTTCAAGTTGCCAATGACGCTTTTCATCGCATAACCTTCAAACGGGATACCGATTGAAGGGTCATATTGTTTAAAGAGCCGCAGCAACGACATTTGGCCTACTTGATATAAATCCTCATATAAATCCGGGCGGCTGCGAGACATTTTGCCAGCAGCCATCCGAACGATATCCTCATAATGCACCAGAAGCGCCGTAGCCGCTTCATTACAACCTTCATTTCGGTAGGTTTGCATGAATGCGGCTATTTCGCTTGGAGCTTTGGAGGAGGGTTTTGTACTCATGCCATCTCCTCTTTTCTGCCAAGCAGTTTTGTAAGAATGACCTCCGTACCGCTAGTCGTATTCACTTCCACATGATCCATGAGCGCTTGCATCATATACAAACCAAGTCCGCCAATTGGAGCCTCGCTAAGCCTCGTCGCATGAAGCGCTCCCGCTGTACGGTTAACAGCCTGTTCATAATTAAAGCTGGTTCCATTGTCACGAACGCAAATTTTCAAGCCGTCAAGCTGCTGTTCAAAACTCACATGAAGCTCGCCCGAGCCGCGATGCTCATAGCCATGTATAATCGCGTTATTGCACGCCTCGCCCACAGCTACCTTCATATCTTCAATTTGCTCATATTCAAAACCTAATTTAACGGCAAGACCATATAAGGTCAATCTTACGATATCGAGATAATCTGCCTCCGCTGGAATTGTCAACTGCACCGATGTTTTCATATCAGCCATTCTTTCCTTTCTACAGTAAAATGTTAAGTTCTGTACGTCATGCTGCAAAAGATCTGTTTACTGTCTGCTAGAAGCTGTATTATGCATAGCAGCTGGCCTGGATACGTTATCTGCTGCTGCCGTATTGGCTTTACGCTCTACAAGCATCTGCAGCACCTTCGCCGCAAGCGTTGCTCCTTGGGCAATTAATTCCGTCTTCGTGCTATTCACTGCCACTTTCGGCTTTGCTGCTTCCGCTTTGGCTTGTACGACGGCTCTTTCTTTCCGCAGCTTCTGCCCCGTTTTCACAGAGGAAATGAGTGCGACAGCCGATTCCTTAACCGCCGAGGTCGCTTCCTGAACGACATGGCCCACATCATCCAGCGAGCCAAACAGCGAATCAAGCGATTTGAGCTTCATATTTACATCATCTGCAACAGAGTTTGTCGTTTGAACGACGCCCTTCACCTCTGTACCGATTGCCGATATCTCATGCTTCACTTCGACTAAAGTTACCCTCATCTCATCTAGAGAATACTTAAGCGATCTAAGCGCCTCTATCACATAATAAACGAGTATTGCAAAAGCAATTGCTGCTATCAAAACCCCTATTTCCCATAGCATAATCATAGCCTCCCTTACTTTCCTTGTGCTTCTTGTTACGTTTAAGTTACCCTGCTCCACAAGGAATGAAACAGCAGCTGGCCAGCGATATAAAAAAAGAAAACCACGACTTGCTGGGGCGTCCCATGCCTTAGTCGTGGTTATGTGTTATTGCAGCGGCAGAAGGCGCTTGGTCATGACAACCTGCGTACATTCGGCGGAATGTATATTAACCTCATCCATTAGCGCTTGCATTAAATACAAGCCCAGTCCGCCAACTTCTAAACCGCTCGTATCTTCACCTTCGAGCGGCCCTGCCTTTTCCATATAGGCGCCAGCTTCAAAGCCTGCTCCGCTATTCGTAATTTTAATCGTCAAGCTGTCTGGCAGCACTTCAAATTCAACTATAATTTGGAGCTCGTCCTCAGCGGCCTCAACAGCATCGGCCGCCTCCCGCTCGCCCGCGTGATGTGGCGTATAGTGTAAAACAGCGTTATTGCAAGCTTCTCCCACAGCAACCTTCATATCTTCGATATCCTCGTACGAAAAACCCATTTTAGAAGCAATACCGTACAGGCCAAGCCTCACGATATCCAAATATTGTGCGTCCGCCGGTATTTGCATCACAATACGCTTCATGCTTAGCTTACGGTCCCTTCGTTGATATAACCTGAAATGCCTGTAATATCAAATAGCCGCTTAATGCTTCTTGGAATATTTTTAACGATAAATTCGGCTTTCTTCTCATCACGTGCTTTAATGACCGACACCACGATGCCGATACCTGTACTATCGATATAAGCAAGGCGTTCCGTATCAAGAACCAGCGTTTTCTCCGTACGATTGACAACCGTTTCGAGCAGGGAGCGCAGCTCAGGCGCTGCGGCCAAATCAAGCTCACCGCCTACTTGTACAATTATCGCGCTATCCGTTTCATGAATAACTGCCTGAAATTTGTTTAACGTCATTGAACACACTCCCAAGGCAAATTTTAAGTAGATCATATCAATAACACCGTCACTGCACAAGCAGAGAACTGAGGGCCTGGAAGATCAGCTGCCTGCTTGCCACTTGCGGGATGAAAGCGACTATTACGTTTATCATGCCTACGTTTACAATGAAGGGATATGCAGCCGATCATGCTGTTCATAACAAAACCAGCATCTGCTGAAATAGTCAGATATCCTTATATTAAACCGTTTGGGATTGATTGAAACAGCTGGCGAGCAACGATTTCAAAATTATTTTTCCGTAAAAGCTCGCTGCCAGCTTTGGGCCTATCGTTTCTTTCTATTTGTATCTCGCTTGTACTATCTATTACGCCTTCACTTTTGTTTCGACCGTAACGAGGCATATATCGTCCTGCTGGCTCACCTGTCCTAAACCTTCGAACAAATTCAGCACATGATCCTCAAGCTGTTCCCCATCTTCACCCAGCCTTGCTTGCAGCTGCTGAACGTCATCCTCTTGTCCTTTGGCGAGCTGGTCCAGCAGACCATCGGTATAAAGTACAATTTTCACTTGGTTGCGATAAGAAATGCTGCCTTTCTTCACTTCAATGTTATCAAAAAATCCTAAGGCGCAGCAGCCTTCCGTCAGCAGCTGCGGTTTTTGATCCACAAAGGCGATGCCAGCGGGATGTCCTGCATTGACATATTCAATCGTCTGCTCCTTCGTGTCCAGCACATAATAGATAGCGGTAAAATAATAGTTCATCAGTTGATTCGAGCCTTGCAGCTGCATCATTCTCCGGTTCAGCTCAAGCACGACGAGCTCGGGATCGGAAATGCTTTTGATCGTATCCTGCAGGGCCGAATAAATATACATGCACACGAGCGAGGAAGAAATGCCATGGCCCATCATATCAAGCAAAATCACGCCATATTTTCCGCCGCCTAAGCAATACCAGGCATAAAAGTCGCCTGCCAGCTCAGAGGACGGCCGATAAATAGCATCGATTTTTACCCGCTCATTGTCTATCGGATCGCTTAATATGCTGCGCTGCACCTGCTTCGCCAAATTCAGCTCGAAGGAAATTCGCTGATCGCGCTCCCTATGCCAATCCTTTTCATATTTAAGACGAAGTGCTGAGCGAATGCGAGCCAGAAGCTCGACCTTATTAATCGGCTTCATGACATAATCGATCGCTCCCGCGTCCAGCGCTTCCGCCAGCTTGTTGGAATCCCCGAGCGCCGTAACAAAAATAACCGGAATATCGCGGTAGCGCTCGCTTTCCTGAATACGCCTGCACGCTTCAATGCCATCGATGCCCGGCATCATTAAATCCATTAGAATGAGAGAAACCGGCTGTTCCGTCGCATTCGGCTCATCTAGCTCCAAAATATCAAACAGCTCCATCGCTGAGGAGGCTGTTGCTAATTTCGTGTATCCGGCTTTTTGCAGTATTTTCTCTATTATGAGCAAATTAGTAGCGTTGTCGTCCACAATTGCAATTCGCATATGTTCGCGCTCCTTTCGTTGCTACAACTTAATCAACCTTTTTTTTCAAAGTGAAACGCTCTAGTAGTTATATCATAAACGATAATGCCATTCCAATCCTATAAAAAATGATCCCTCCGCCTTGTTCGGTTGCCACTTCACATATTAAAGCTTGTTTCAAAAACGGCTAGGGAGGTTACTTAGTGACATGAGTGACGATAACCAGATAAGAGGAGAGGATTAATATGTCAAACCCTGTAAATGAAGCAAAATCAAACGGACTGCTAGCGGGAATTCTTATTGGAGGTGCGCTCGGTGCTTTGTCGGCCCTGCTGCTTGCTCCAAAAACAGGCTCCGAGCTGCGAAAATCTCTTTCCAATACCTGCTCAGATTTAACCCAAAAAACGGGTCGCTTAGCTTCCAACATTAGCGAGAAAACTAGCGATCTCGTTTCTACGATAGGCAACAAAACGCAAAGCCTCGCCACTACGGTTCGCGATGAGGCCTCCGACGTAGCCGACCATGCAAAGCAAAGCGCCGAGCATATCATTGGTTCAGTATCAGAGAAGGCTGAAGAGGCGAAGGAAGGCATTAAGGCGCAGCTAGAGGCGCCGAAAGTTTAATCGCACTGCTGCTTAACCTTAACGCTCCTTCATTCATAGGCATATAATAATTTGGTGTTCGAATATTAGGCGTACAAAATAAAGGAGCCTCCTCAGGGATGGCTCCTTTATTTTGTACGCCTTTAAAAGCAAGGATAAGCAAGAAAGCTGCTGTTGCTAAGAAACAGCGCAACTGTCATAGCAGCTGAATATTTTTTAGCTAACGTCTAACCCAGCGCCACATGCTTGATCTGCATCAGCTCCCCAACCTTGCTGAACAGCGAGGCATTATGTCCAATCGACATGGCGCAGTGATGGGTCGGAGCTTCGGCAAACCATGCCGTCATATAATCGTCTGGATGCTGCTTGAATTTTACTGGCGTCTGCGTATTGCCAATACGCATAATCGGTCCATTGGTTGACTCCGCCTCGCTGCTGATCAGCTTAAGCCTGCCATCTCCTGTCTGGGTCAAGTTCAGCGTCGTAATCGGTCCCGTACGTACCTTCGCTTCAACGGATACACCTGTTCCCTGTTTGCCATGATAGAGCCCCATGCCGCGCAATACAGGTCTTCCCTCAGATATGGCAATATGAAACGGTCCATCATGCCCAAGCAAAATCGTTTCATCAACGTAATCGACGACCACAATTTCCGAGAAGCTGCCGCCTGTGCCGAGAATATCGCATATTTTCATAGCGACGGCCGTCTTCAAATCTCCTTCTCCCGAGCAAGGAATACCTCTGGCTGTCAGCAAAGAATGCCCCACAATAAAGCCGCCTTGCAGCTGCTCGTATTCACCGCCCGGCGCACCATGATAATAATAGGTTAGCGCATCCAAATCATATTCGCGTACGAGTTTTTCCTGCGCTGCCGCCACCTTGCACGACCATTCAAGCTGCTCCTCCGTCGGTTTTCTGGCAATCGGATCAGAAGGAGAATCGCCGCTGAGCTGGAACATCGCCAGCACTTCATCCCGCTTGCGCTTCGTTTCCTGCGGCGTAACCGACCTTAGCATGCGATCCAAATCGCACATTTCCAGCACCTCTATATGAAGGCCGGTCTGAGCCTGAAGCATCGTAAAATCGCTATACATGTCCAGCATGCCGCTATACGTATTGCCAAGAAAACCGAAGCGGCTATGGCGCAGCGTGCGCGGAACACCCGCCGCCCTTACCCATTCCTCAATCTCACGCCAGGCGCGAACAGCTTCCTTACGCCCGCTCGTTACCTCATTCGTCAGTGAAATATCCGGTGTATAATCTAGTCCCAGCAAGCCATTTACAACTTTAAATGGTATACCGGCACGATTAAACGCGTTAGCAAACTCCGGAACCGGACAAGCGCCGCAGTGCGCCAGCCATTCTCCTGTCGTTGAACCTTCATAATTCATTCGCTCGGTCGGCTGCAAATTAAGAAACACGACTGGCGCTTTATTGATTTGATGGATAGGCAATACCGTCGAGCTGGTTGAATACGTAGCGGCATGACAAAACACTAAATCTACATTTTGCGTATTGAGCCATTCTCCCGCGCTGCGCCCCTCGCTTTCCGTATCCACCAGACCATAATTAAATACATCGGCCCACTGGGCGATTTTCTGCTCAATAAATGCCCCATATTGCTCAAGACGCTCGCGCAGGCCGGGGAACTGTTCCCAATACGCGCGCAGGCCAACAGAATACATGCCAATTCTCGGTTTGCGGGCAGGCTTAATCGGTGTCAGCAGTGACATGACGGATCATCCTCTCAGCTGCAATCATGTTTTATATGACTATTGTAAAGGCTTACAATATAATAAACATCAAACAAAGTTGTGCAAAAATAATAGAATCTTGGGGAGGCCTTCGTCCATGTCTGCTTATCGTGAAAAAGCCATTCATGCCTGGACGCCTGAATCCGTCCGCTTAGCCGCTACACCATCCTCATTCGCGAAATCCGCTCTTTTTTACATTCAGGAAATCGGACACTTTCAGGCCTTCGCCCCTTACTATACCGAGCGGGAGCAGCTTGAATCGTTTCTGCTCGTCTATACTTTAGCGGGTGCAGGCCGCCTGACGTACCGTGACATTACTTATGAGCTGCGGCCTCATCAGTTGTTTTTCATCGATTGCATGAGCTACCAGCATTATGCCGCAGATTCCGCTGCGGGCGGCAATTGGGAGCTTTTATGGGTACACCTCAACGGCAGCACCACACGCGGCTACTATGAGCAATTTGCTGCAAGCGGCTCTCCAGTTGTTACGCTTCGGTCAGAGTGCCGGATTCAGGCTTGCCTTACGCAATTGCTGCAAATGAATCGGCAAAAAAGCATGCGCACAGAGCTGGCCAGCTCGCTATTGCTTGCTGAGCTTCTAACCGTGACACTGCTTGCCGCGCATGAACCGGAGCTGCTGAGCACAGAGCCTCCGCCCTATATTGCGGCAATCATTGAAAAATTCGAACAGCATTATGCCCAGAAAATGACGCTCGACCAGTTGGCACGCCAGCATGCGGTGAGCAAATACCATCTTGCCAAGCAATTCAAGCGCTATACAGGCTTCTCTCCCCACGAATACGTCATTGGCATTCGTATTTCACAAGCAAAGGAGCTATTGAAGTATTCGGATCAGCCTGTAGCCGATATTGCCCTGCTCGTAGGGATCGACAACGTCAGCCATTTTATCAACTTGTTTAAGGCGAGGGAAGGTGTGACGCCGCTTGCCTACCGTAAACAATGGCAGCCAGCATCTATCCGTTAAGCAGGAATAAAAAAGAAGGCCACCCTCCCAGTAGTGAAACACTACTTTCAGGGCGGCCTCTAGCAAGGCATCATGCTTGCTTAATAGAGAGGGCGCTTCGCTCAGAAGCGCATAATGAATAGGTAATGAATAAACGAGAGGATGACATCACGTCATTATTATTATCTTCTTCTTTTAGATCATAACAACTTCTCCCGCAAAAAAATGTAATCCAAATTACATTTTCGAAAAAATAGTTGCATTCAGCCTTCCTGGGCGATAGGGCCCTCATCGTTCAGCCGGCCATCCTGCTGGATGGCGCCGATGACTTGCAGCTGCTCTTTGTCCAAAATGCTGATTTTTTTGCTCACAATGCGAATATAACCTTCATTTTGCATTTCAAGCAGCACCTTCGTTACTGTCTCCCGCACCGTCCCCGTCATATCGGCAATTTGCTGATGCGTCAGCTTCAGCCCAATCGTCGTTCCGTATTTATCCGACAGCCGCAGCAGCAGCCGCGAAATGCGCGTACGCGCATTCGAAATCGTCAAATCGGTAATAAGCTCATTCGCTTTGCGCAGACGCTCCAGCGTAATGCTCAAAATATGAATCGCAATGCCCGGATTTTCCTTCAGCAGCCCAAAAAACTGTTCGCGCTTCAGCACATAAAGCGTGCTTTTCTCCAATACCTTCGCCGAGGCAGAACGCAGCTTCGTGCTGTCGATCAGCGCCATCTCGCCAAAATAGTCCCCCTCATGGAAAATGGCGAGTATAACCTCGCGATCCTCCTCATGACGGTAAATTTGCACCGCTCCGGCTTTAATCATATACAACTCATCGCCTTCATCCTGCTCCCAGAACAGCTGGGCGCCTTTGGCAAAAGTTCTCGTCACGAACAGCGGAGTGATTGCCGCCAGCTCCAAATCATTCAAATGTTCAAAAAAGGGGAAGTTGCGCAAAAATGTAACATCTGACATCCTCAATCTCCTCCTACCCAGCTATTGTACCCAATCTTTCGGGCATACGCACGGGTTTCTTGAAGGAGAGGCGCCACTCGCTGCCTAACCTTTCACCGAGCCGCCCAATAAGCCGCGGACGAAATATTTTTGCAGGGCGAAAAATACGGTTAGCGGCATTAGCATCGAGACGAATGCAGCTGCCGTCAGCAGATGCCAGTCGCTTCCTTTTGACCCTACCATTGCGGCAATTCGCATAGACATGACCTGCACATCCGGCTGACTGCCGATGAACACCAAGGACACTAAATAATCGTTCCAAACCCAGAGAAACTGGAAAATGCCAATGGATGCAATCGCTGGAACCGACAATGGCAGAATGAGCCGTGTAAAAATCGTGAAGTTCGAAGCTCCGTCCATAAACGCCGATTCGAACAGATCTTTGGGCAGCTGGCTAATGAATGTATACATAAAATATATCGTCAGCGGCAAGCCGAAGCCCGTATGCGCAATCCATATGCCCAGGTAGCTGCCATTGAGGCCAAGTGCCGTGTAATCCTTCAAAATCGGGATGAGCGCAACCTGCAGCGGCACAACGAGCATCATAATAACGGCGACAAACATCGATCGCCGCAGTGGAAACCGCAGCCATGCAAAAGCATAAGCAGCAAATGTCGCGATTAGGATCGGAATAATTGTCGATGGAATCGTCACAACCATCGTATTGAGAAAGGCTTTGGAGAGCCCTTCTCCCTTTTGCGATCTAAGCGTGCCATCTGCCTGCATAATTTCAAAGTTTTTGCCCGTCAGCACGCCATTGTAGTTTTCCAGCGTGAAGTTCGTATTCACCTTCCAGTCCGGCTGCTGCACCTGGATCGTACGCGCCCGGCGGTTTTCCCAAATCAGCCTGCTGCCATCCTGCGCCGTGACGCCGCTGCGCAGCTGATCATCGTTAAACAGCTCGCCATTCACCTCAATCGGCTGGCGCAAATCCGTTTCCTTCGGCAGCGTAATCGTCGATTGCGTGACATAATCACGGTGCGGGAATACCGTCCACCAGCCGGTTTGCAAAATATCAACCGCAGGCCGGAACGAGGAGACCAAGAGGCCTACCGTCGGAATAAGCCAGATGAAGCAAATAAAAGCGAGTATGACGTTGACGATCGTTTTCGACATCGTCTTTTTCCTTGTCCGCTTCATCAGAATCCCCCCTGTTTCCGAAACTGCCGCAAATTAATGATGATGACGGGGATAACCGCGATGAGCAGCACAATCGCCAGCGTTGAGCCGTAGCCTGCATTGCGATACATGAAAAACTGGCGGTAAAACTGCGTCGCCACCACTTCCGTATCGTATTGCCCGCCAGTCATGACCATGACGACATCGAAAATTTTCAGCGTAAATACAATAATCGTCGTCGATACCGACAAAATCGTTCCTGAAATGGCCGGAATAATGATGCTGCGAAAAATACGAATTTCCCCCGCGCCGTCAATCCGCGCCGCCTCTAGCATATCCTCTGGCACGCCCTTGAGCGCCGCCGAGAACAGCACCATCGCAAACCCCGTCTGCATCCAAATCAGAATGGCGACGAGGAAAAGATTGTTCCAGGGCTGAAGCATGCTGGTGAAAGCCTGCGCTTCCCCTCCGAAGGCGACCACAATCGCATTGAGCAAACCGATCTGCTCATCACCCGGCTTGTAGAAATAAATAAATTTCCAAATGACGCCGGCAGCGACGAACGAAATCGCCATTGGCATAAAGATGATGCCTTTCGCCAGCTTCTCGAAGCTGCTGCGGTCAGCAAGCACGGCAATCAGCAGCCCTAAGCAGATACAGGCGGTAGCGCCAAAAACGACCCACATCAAATTGTTGCGCAGCGCCGTTAACAGCAAGCGATTCGTAAAAACTGCGGCATAATTGGAGAGGCCGACAAACTTCTCCGTGCCCGCATCCATAAGGCTCATATAGAAGGTGCGCAGCGTCGGAATGAGCAGCAGCCATCCGAGCAGCAAAGCTGCCGGTCCTACGAAAATAAAGGGCTGGATGCGCCGCTTCCAGATGTCTGGATATTGCTCCACTGCCCAGTTAAACGACCAATAAATCGAATAAACGCCCAGCACTCCCCAAATGATAGCAAGCAAAGCATATAATACAGATGGCAAATTCGTATCGCGCAGAAACAGGTAAATGCTTGAATGCAAAATCGCATTGACGAGCACGACAGCCAGAGTAACGGCAACGTTTCGCGATTTGCTCGTTTTTGGCGTGGAAGCTAGCATGGCCCAGCCCCTCCTTCAATTAAAATTTAATTATTGAAGCCTGACTGAATTTCTTTAAGCGCGCCATCCAAATCAACGGTACCACTAATATAGTCCGTCATGCCTTTCCAGAACGTGCCTGCTCCTACCGAGCCAGGCATAAGGTCAGAGCCATCGAAGCGAAGCGTCGAAGCATTTTTCACCAGCTCGCCCATTCTGCGCTCCACATCCGTTGGATACCAATCAAGGCTTGCATCATTCATTGGCGCGACCACACCGCCGGACTGCACCCAAGTCTTAATCGATTCGCCTGTCGTGAAGAACTCCATAACCGCACGCACTTCCGGACGGTCGTTATGCATCGCATACAAATCGCCGGCAACGAGTACAGGATTGCCATAGGCCTCATCAATTGACGGCAAATAGAACCAGTCATAATCCTCGCCGGATTTCAAGCCTTCAGGGAAGAAGCTTGTAATAAAGCTGGCTTGGCGATGCAGCCAGGCTTTAGGAGGATGATCGAACATTGGCGTCACCGAATCGCCGAATGAGGTCGTTACAATCGACTTGCGTCCGCCGTATACATAATCATCGTTCAGCCAAATTTGCGACAGCTTCTCGAATGCATTTTTTACAGCAGGATCCGTAAATGGCAGCTCGCCTTTGACCCATTTGTCATAGTTTTCAGCTGTTGTGGTGCGCAGCATAATATCTTCGATCCAGTCAGTCGCAGGCCAGCCGGTTGCTGCTCCGCTCTCGATGCCAATTGCCCATGCCGGATCGCCGTCTGCGGCGATTTGCTCGGTTAGCGCCAGCAGCTCATCCCATGTTTTTGGTACGGTATAGCCCGCATCATCAAACTCTTTCTTCGGATACCAGACGAGGCTTTTCACGCTGCTGCGATTCCATACTCCGGCCATCATCGGTCCACTTGGCCCTTCCATCGTCGCCATATCCAGCCAGCTCTGATTGTAGTTGCCCTTCAGCTTATCCGCGTCCAAAAATTGCGACACATCGATAACCTTGCCCGATTTCACGAAATTCGCCAGCAGTCCCGGCTGCGGGAAGTCGGAAATATCCGGGGCATTGCCGCCATCGATCCGAATAGCAACGGTTGCTTCAAACTCCTTGGAGCCTTCATATTGAATATCGATACCCGTTTGTTCCTCAAACGCCTTGATGCTCTCCTCAAATTTCGCCTGGTCCACATCTACGAATGGGCCAAACATCGTGACTTTGGTACCTTTGTAGCTGCCGGCAAGCGCCTGCTCTAGCGGCGAACCATCTGCGTTTCCTGCCGGCTCCTGCGTAGCTTCCGCACTAGCCTCAGGCGTAGCTGTCGCTGCTGGTTCCTCGCTTGCAGCGCTATTGCTTCCGCCATTTCCACTGCTGCAAGCAGAAACAAGCAGCGCCAAAATGAGAACCATGCTCAGCATAAGCGTATAACCAAACTTAAATGGCTTTTTCAAAAGAACCATCCCCTTATCGTTCATAGTCAAGTGAATCGCAAGTCATTCTCGTTGATGAACGTTCGCCGCATGATGTACGAATGCCAGTTGTACGTCGTTCATGGAAGCTGTCTTCATATGGAGACTATCATCAAAGTGTAACGTTGCATCACTCCCTTCACGATTCAAACAAAATGAGAGGGCAGACGAAACCCCATGCTCCGCCCGGAATGAATACGCTTACATTAAACATATTCAGCAAATGAACCGCGGGTGACAAGAACAGCGAATAGGCATCGGCCTATGCTTTTTTATTCCCAATGCTGTGATGCGACGTATGAGACAATGTATGGGACATAGGCAAAGTAGACTCTCTGACGATTAACTCGTGAGGAAGCCATTCTCTTAGGACGGCAGCTTCTCTTCCTTCGAGCTGCTCATGCATTTTTTCTACAGCTCTCCAGCCGATCGCATACATGGGCTGGGCAATCGTCGTCAGCTTCGGTATCGTCATCCAGGACATGCGCAGGTTGTCAAAGCCTACAACGGATACTTGATCGGGAACACGGATTCCGCGGTCATGCAAGCAGGATATGACGCCCATTGCAAATTCATCGGAGCAAGCAAATACAGCAGTTAAGTGTGGGTGTCGGTCGAATAAGCGGGAGGTGGCTGCATATGCTTCTTCAAACCAGTGTGTTGCAAACTCTACGTAGTCTGCACAATGATGGAGGTTGTTTCGTTCGAGAGCCCGGACGAAGCCGTCATGGCGGGTCTGACCTGAGATGGGGTCGGGCAGCGTGAAGCAGATGAGGCCAATATGCTGATGCCCTTGTTCAATTAAATAACTGACCGCTTCGAAAGCGGCTGCCTCCTCGTCAACCTTGACGGATGGAAGCTCGTATTCGAAAGACACGGTAGACACAAGCACGACAGGATAACCGCAAGCTTGCATCGTCTCGTAATACTGCTTCTGGACATAATCGCTGACGAACAATAAACCGTCGGCCTGCTGCTTGTTCAACGTATCCAGATAAGAAATAGTTCGCTCCGGCACTCGGTCCGTATTGCAAATCATCAAATTGTAGCCGAGCTGCTTAGCCGCATCCTCCATGCCGCGAATAATTTCGCCAAAATAAGCATTGCGGATGTCGGGAATGAGAACACCAAGCATTTGCGACTTTTTGAAAATAAGACCTCGGGCCAGCGCATTCGGGTGGTAATTCAAGCTTTCAATCGCTTCTAGCACACGCTGTCGCTTATCCTTCGTGACCGATTCCGGCGCATTCATCACACGGGAAACGGTGCTAATGGATACGTTAGCCATTCTAGCAACGTCGCGGATCGTAGGCTTCATCGCCAAACCATCCTTTATTTTCTTTTTTTGAAAACCTTTTCAACGTCATTATAATGGCTAAAATATCCTTTTGCAACCGTTTTATTTTTGCAGCTTCGAAAGCCAAGCATTGATTGCGGCTGCTACCTCGTCCGCCTGCTCGGATGCCGTTATCGTTGCATCGTTGTCGCCGGACTGCTTGCCATAGGTACCGAAGCCACCGTGATTTCCGCCTTCAATCGATACATATTCGGTCTGATCGGCAGGCAAGTTTTTCTTGGACTGCTCCCACGTTTCCTTGTTCAGCACAGCATCCAGCGTTCCCGTAATTTGCAACGCTGCAAGCTTGCTGCCGCTCAAATCAGCGCCGTCATCGGCATATGCGCCCATGAAAAAGATGCCGGCCAGCTTATTCGGATTCTCTGCTGCATATCTCGCAGCAAAGGCTCCGCCAAGCGAATGCCCGCCGATCACGTAGCTTTCTTCTGGATGCTCCGCTATGTATTCATCTGCGCGGTCCTGCGCAGTGAGCGCCAAGTTAAATGGCATGGAAGCAATATAAACGCGATGTCCAGCTTCTGCGAGACGCCTTGCAAGCGGCGCATAACTTTCCGGCTTCACCAGCCCTCCTGGATAAAAAATAATATTAGGCGAGAGGAGCTCTTTGCCTTCCCCCGGCTCAAAACGGTAGCCATGCTTCAGCTCGCTTACCTGAACCGAGCTGTCGCTATCCAGCGCGGCCAGCGCTTCTTCCAGCGGACTATACGTCTTCGCCTGCAAAAACAAAATAATTCCCAGGATGAGAACAATGACGACAATGGCTGCCCATAACAGCACTCGCTTCCAAGGCGAACGACGGCGTCCACGCGAATGCCGGGATACCGAGATTGCATTTGAACCATAATCCATTTCCGTTTCGACTCTCCTTTCATTTCAGACGTAATCGGATGGCAGCATCCTTTGCCGCCATCCGATTACGTTTATTAGCTGCCAGTCAACCTTAAAGCGGTTGAAAGCCAACCGGCTTCTGTCCCTTGTCAGCCATCCATACTCCACGGCGATCCTTGTCAAAGTCTGTTTTCAGCTCTTCAATGACCCGCTTCAAATCTACACTTTGCTCGTAGTGCTTCTGCAGCGCCGCGGACACATACAGCTCATTGAGCTGGGCAAACGAGAAGCCCTCGGTAAATTTCGCTGCGTCCTCCATAAGTCCATCTGCTTCCTCTGCCAGCCTCCCGAACCCTTTGCGCTGCAAATAGGCGAGCCGCAGCTCTTTATCCGGCAGCTTCATCTCATAGGCCCGGTCGAAACGGCCCGCGCGGTTCATGAGCGCCGGATCGATTTTTTCCGGATAATTCGTCGTTCCGATCAGGAACAGCCCTTCACGGGACGTTGCCCCGTCAAGCGTATTCAGGAAGAAGGAGCGTGCCGAATCCGGCATCGAATCAATATCCTCAATGACGAGAATCATGGGCGCCATTTTCATCGCGGCGGAAAACACCTGTTGTATCGAATCACTCGTCGTATACTCGGTAATTTGCCAGTAGGCAACTGGAGCCTCTACGCTGCCCGCGATTGATTTTACGAGCGTCGTCTTGCCGTTCCCCGGCTTGCCATACAGTAAAATACCTCTTTTGTACGGCACGTTATAGGTTTGGAAAAACTCGCGATCCCTAGAGAAAAACTCATCAATGGAACGATAAATTTGCTGCTTCAAGGAATCGCTCATCATCACCTCGTCGCGTTCCACCATACGCGTAATTTGCTCCTTGCTGCGCTCAAACCCTTCCTTCGTATCGGTGAAAATCGTCACGCGCCGCTCGCTAAGCTGCCGCGCCTGCATCGCTTCGAGAAAAGCACGCATCGTCTCATCATTTTTCGCAAAAATAATATCTTCCGTATTCAGGCCATACTGGCGCAAAAACGGGATGCGCGCGAAAGCTACCTCAAATTCGGGATAAGTAATGACATTATTGCGCAGCGAAGGATTGATCCGGTAATTGGCTTCAGACTTCGAATCCTCAAAGCGGAATGAGCGATCCTCCACCAAGTCGTATATAGCGGCCTCCCGCTTTACCCCTTCGTATCCGCTCGCGAGATCATCCGACACCCAGTCCCACACATCGTCCCCATCATCCTGCATGTACAGCTGCATAGGTGAGTCGAATGCTTCCTCCAGCATGTTCTTAATCGTTTGGACGGCCGTTGCATAATTGAAATAATCATCGGTGGACTGGCCTGCTTCTGCTTTGAAAATATAAGGTTTATACGTTTTGGTAATCATAAATGGGGCATTATCTCCTTTAAAATAGGAATTACGATTGGGCTTGTCCGCCCCTCCCGTCAGGCACAAGGTGAAACGGCTGTCGCCGTCCTCTGGCGGCTTGGCGCGTTTCAGTCCGAGAAATATAGAGAAAGTATGGCGAAATCATATACTTTCCTATATTTGGACAAAAAAAGACCGCAAGCCATCAGCCTACGGTCTTCCTGCATATGAAGAGAAGCTGCCTGCGGCAGAAGCCTATAATAAATAAGCCACTTCCTCTTCATGCTTATGCTTAAAACGGCCCGTAGAGGCCCATGGACATTATACGGCTATGACACAAACGCTTCATGACCAAAGGCCTCCTTTCTCCGCAGCTTCAAGTTTAATAGAATAGTCGTCAAATGCTAGATTGAAAGCCGCTCGCCAGCAAGCTCGCCATGCCGGGTTATAAAATCAAAATGCTTGTAGGCGATCGTAATACGACTGCCGCTGAATGTACATATTACCTCGTCATGATAAGGCGTAAAGACGCGGCAAATATCGAAAACCAGCATGTCGCTGCTCAGCCATGTCGCACGGGATGCTGTGGCTTCATAGGCCAGCTCATTGCCATAATACCATTCTTGATGACCAGAGTCCAGACGATGCGCACCTGCCGCATCGCTCCACATTAAAGTTGTCACTTCTCCGCCAAATGTCAGGCTAAGCTCTGTGACCCCATCCACGTTTGGCTCTACCTCATAACGAATCGTGCCTTCGGCAAATAGAGGGCGTGGCTGCGCAGCGCGCTCCACAAGAACAAGGCTGCCCAGCTTCTCCCGCAAGTCCGCCAGCTCAGCTTTATTTTCTGGCAGCGCATGCGGCAGCATGGCCGGCAGCAAATGCTCCCACATCATGTCCATCACTAGCTGCATATCCTGCACAAAGCTGTTGATGGCAATTACCGCATCCTGCTCCGGCAGGACGACGCAATATTGGCCGAAAGCCCCATCGCCTCTATAGGCGCCATGTCTGCATTGCCAAAATTGATAGCCATAGCCCTGCTGCCAATCCGTGCCGGAGCCTGTTACGACGTCCCCGTGATTGATGTTGTCCACCTGCTTGGCAGTCGCCTGTTCAATCCATTCGGCGGAAATAATCCGCTTGCCGTTAAACATGCCTTTATCCAGCAGCATTTGGCCAAAACGCGCCCAATCCCCCGTTTTCAGCCTGGCTCCCCAGCCCCCAGTAGCTTCGCCATCAGGCGCCGCATCCCATGCTGGACGCTCAATACCGAGCGGCTCAAACAGCCGCGGCATTAAATAGTCCGGCAGATCAAGACCGCTCACCCGCTGTACAAGCGCTGACAGCATATGGCTGGCCCCGCTGTTGTAGAGGAAAAAAGTGCCTGGCTCACGATCAATCGGCTGCTCGAAAAATCCTTTTATCCAATTGCGGTCGGCCCGGTCTCCTACTTTGGGAGTGACGTGATCCGACAACCAGGATTGGAACATATCAAAGCGTGCCGTGTCGTTTGTATGTCCGGTGGACATCGTAAGCAAATGGCGAATTTTAAGCCCGCCCATATTGGCTTTGACCTCCTCGGTCGCTTCCTCGGGAAAATAGTCCAGCACCGCATCCTCCACGGAAAGCAGCCCTTCTTCCACCGCAAAGCCAATCGCCATTGAACTCAGGCTTTTAGTGAGCGAGTAAGCAATATGCTGCCTGTCTGCTTGATAGGGCGTCCACCACCCTTCGGCTACTACATGCCCATGCCGGACAAGCATCAGGCCATGCAGCTCCAACTTATTATCTGCAATGCCTGCCAAAAAAGAACGAATAGCTTGCGAGCTTATTCCCTGACTTTCCGGTGTTGCACGAGGTAATTCATATGGTTTCTGCATGACCGTCTCCTTTTAATGGACTGCTTATTTCCCGCTATTCTTCAAAGCGTCAAGCCCAAGCGCAAGCGAGCCGCATAGTCCGGCATTGTCGCCTAGTCCTGGCGATACGATATAATTTTCAATGTTGTTCAAAATTTCCGACGCCTGCACATAACCGTTCAAGGCGCGTTTCACTTCGGCGTGAATAAGCGGGAACAGCTGCGATTGGTGCATAACACCGCCGCCCAAAATAATTTTACGAGGCGACAGCAGCAAAATGCTGCCCGCTACAGCCTGTGCGATATAAAAAGCTTCCATCTCCCACGCCTTATGCTCTGGCGGAAGCTCTACTGCCTTGACGCCCCAGCGCTTCTCAATAGCAGGACCTGCCGCTACGCCTTCCAGACAGTCGCCATGATAAGGGCAAAAACCATCATAGGTATCCTCAGGATGACGGCGAGTCAATATATGACCGCCCTCCGGGTGCACAAGCCCATGGACCAGCTTGCCCTCCGAATAAACGCCTACACCTACGCCAGTGCCAATCGTATAATAAATGCAGCTGTCCAAACCTTTAGCAGCACCCCACACCGCTTCCCCGTAAGCCGCCGCATTCACATCTGTATCCCAGCCATAAGGCACGTTATAATGCGCTTTCAGCGCGCCAAGAAAATCAAAGTTCCCCCAGCCCGGTTTAGGTGTCGTTGTAACAAACCCGTATTGCGGGCTGGATTTATCAATATTAATCGGACCGAATGTGCCGACGCCAATCGCCTCAACCTGCTTGTCCTTGAAATAGTCGATTACATTCGCCATCGTTATTTCTGGTTTTTCCGTCGGGAAGCTTACCCGATCCTCAATAACGCCATGCTCATTGCCTACACCACATACAAATTTTGTACCGCCTGCCTCAATTGCCCCAATACGCACGATAATCCCTGCTTTCTATTCCTATGATCTAACAGAAATATACCATGCTGGGCAGCTAAGTGCCACAGTATATGCAAGAAAACTTGCCTGAAATATAGCTGCTTCAGAGCAGGCTCCTGCGCTTATAGCGGGGCACCGCTTTTTTCGTAAAACGGTTGGCGTAGGAAGAAGCCGCATAAGAGTCCGGCTTGACCCGCGGGGCATAGGTTCCCATTCCCTGCACCCGCTCTACCATTTCCTGCACATACAGCGAGGTTTCATTAATAGAAGGCACCGTTCCAGCATCAATATCAATGAAATGCGCCAGTGAGGCCCCTTGATACACATAAGGCAGCAGCAAATCCTCCATTCGCTTCAGCACGCCATCCTTGAAATAATAGCCAACCTCCTGCGACAAAACCGTCTCCAGCGTCAGCTTCTCTCTATGCTTCATCATTTCTCGGGGAACAACCGTTTGGCGGTAGCAGGCCCAGGCCCCATTTCCAATTCTGTGAATGACAACCCCCGTAACAAACTTCGTATACCCGCGAAATACTTGGCTGTCCGTCCCCACTACAAAATGATACGATGCCCGCACATCGCTAGAAATAAAGCTGCAAATCCGCTCACTGACATCCTGAAAGGTTAAGCGGGTTTCGGTCACATTTTGGAACGATAATCCCTCTGGTATAATCAGCTGCTGATTGCTTCCTGCTATGGACACGATCGAAAATTCCTCCCCTTGTGACAAGGTGAAACGGCCGAAAGCCGTCCGCTGGCAGGCGCTCCACTTCGTTGCCGTCCCCCGGCTTCGATGCCAGGTCTTCTTCTAATACCTATGCGAACAGTGCAGCAAAATAGTATTCGCCATCAGTTCAATAAAGTTGGACATGTCAGCTCTAATTAAAAAAATTGTAAATCCGATATAGTAAGTATTAAACAATTTATAAATGGCAAAAAAAGCCGCAAGGGGGAAATAAGTGAAGACAGCTCATAAAATCCGATTCATCATCCTTACTGTCGTCATTGTTGCTTTAATCGCTACTGGCTGCACGAATGAAGGCGCTACTACACAGTCTGAAGCAACAGAAAATGGGCAAAAAACGCTTAAAGTTTATTGGTGGGGCAATGATGGAAGACGTGAAAGAACGCTTAAAGTTATTGATTTATTTGAAAAGCAATATCCAACTATTAAAGTTGAACCAGTAGATGCAACTAACGCCGACTATTGGACACTGCTCGCCATGAAAGCAGCTGATCAAGACTTCCCTGATGTCATCCAAATGGACTATAAATATATAGATGAGTTTGCCAAGCGCAAGCTGATATTGCCCCTGGATGATTTGGCTGCAAACGGCAAGCTTGATCTTTCTGATCTTGATGCAAGCTCGCGCACGACAGGCACAATAGACGACAAGCTTTACGGCGTCGTTACGGGCATAAATGCACTAAGCATGATGTATAACCCGGAAATATTCGAAAAGGCTGGCGTTCCCGTTCCGGAAGCAGGCTATACGTATGAAGATTTCATTCAAACAGCCCGTGATCTTAAAGAAAAAATAAATGAGCCGGACTTTGTCCCAATCGGAACGGATTCGCTCGACTTTGCTTATTACCTCAGACAGCGGGGAGCAAGCTACTATTCCAAGGACGGCAGCTCGCTCGGCTATGATAAGGATGAATATTTATCCGACTTCTTCACGATGGAGAAAATGCTTATCGATGAAGGTCTGATGGCAAGCGTAGCCCTACTTAAAGACCGCTCAGCGGATAAAGATGCGCTTATCGCAAATCAACTCGCTGCTTTCCATAGGCTGACGAGCAACAACGTCGTCTCCTTTACTAACTTGTCAGGCAAAGCATTGAAGCTGCTGCCGCTTCCAGCCTTTAAAGGCGGCTCTGAAGGAAACTATGTCAAGCCTTCGATGTATTTCTCGATCTCTGCCTATACGAAGCTGCAGGATGAAGCAGCTTTATTCGTTGACTTTTTCTTCAACAATTTTGAAGCGAATGAAATTTTGCTTGGCGAACGCGGTGTTCCTGCCACAGCCAAGGTGCGCGAGCATCTGCTCAGCACAATGAAGGAAACCGATAAAGAGCAATACACGTACATGGGTGAAGTTGAGAAAAATTCAAGCCCGCTTGATCCGCCAGTTCCCCTAACATCCAGCAGCATCAACACATTGTTCACCAAAATTAGAAATCAAACGCTGCTTGGGCAAATTACGCCGGTTGAAGCCGCAAAACAATTCCGGGACGGCGCGAATGAAATTTTCGCAGATGCCGCTTCTTAGGGGAAAGGACAATAACCGATGAAACTAACGATTAGTAAAAAGCTTTACGGCGGATTTTTCTCGATTCTGCTGCTGCTCATTGTGATCGCTACTCTCAACTATGTGGAGATTGGCTCGATTAACAGCACCTATCAGAAGCTGCTTCAGGAACGCGCCCATAGTGTCAGTCTCGTCAAAGATTTAAGCCTCGCTATTAAAAATGAAAACTTGAACATTACAGGCTATCTTCTGATGAATGACGAAGCGGAAATCGATGCCTACCGTGATTCCGTTCGTCGTTATAATGAAGTCAGCCAGCAGCTGCAGGGCATGACAACCGATTCAAATGACTGGCTGCTGCTGCAAGGACTCGATTTGCTTCAGCAAAGCTATACGAGCAATGCCGAGGAAATGATTGAATTTAAGAAACAGAATAAAGTAGAGGATTATATGCGCCTCGCAGCCAAAAACGAACCGATTATCAGTAAATTTATGGAAACGGCAGACCGTTTCGTTCTAGAACAAGAAGAGGTGCTTCGCCTAAGCTCGGAGGACACCTCGTCCAAAGTGGCAAGCACGAAGCTGATGGTTCTCATTATTTCGCTGCTCACGATTGTTGTAGGCCTTGCTATTGCATATTTCATCAGCCGGATGATTACGGTGCCCATTGTTCGAATTACTGCCGTCGCAGAGCGAATTGCGAATGGGGATTTGACAAGCGAAGCCGTTAAGGTGAAAAATCGTGATGAACTAGGCGTTTTAGCCGCATCTTTTAATTCGATGTCGCAAAATTTACGCCATTTGATTGAGCAAGTGTCACAAAATGCACTGCAAGTTGCAGCTTCGTCCGAGCAGTTAACTGCCGGGGCTGAACAGACGACTAAAGCAACCGAGCAGGTCGTTGAAATTATTGAGCAGGTAGCAGGAGGCTCCGAGGAGCAAATTAAAGCTGTTCAGGAAAGCGTAGCTTTTGTGAACAATATGTCAGTGGAGGCGAGCGGCATTGCGGCGAGCGCCCTTCAGGTTTCGGAGAAATCGCGGGCAGCTGCTCAGACTGCCGTAGATGGAACAGTGGCGGTACAATCCGCTGTCGAGCAAATGGGCCATATTCAGTCTACGGTGCAAAATATTGCGGAGGACGTTAGCATTTTAGGCTCACGCTCCGATGAAATCGGCAAAATCGTCGAGGTAATCGCGGGCATTGCCCAGCAAACGAATCTGCTGGCGCTTAACGCCGCGATTGAAGCTGCACGCGCGGGAGAAGCAGGACGCGGCTTCGCTGTCGTCTCCGCAGAGGTTCGCAAGCTGGCTGAGCAATCGACTGAGTCCAGCCAGCAAATTGCGGTGCTCGTCCGTTCCATTCAGTCGGATACAGAGCGTACCGTCCAATCCGTTCATGACGGCAAGGAAGTCGTACAAGCAGGGATTGCAGCGGTATCTGCGGCGGGTGAGTCCTTTAACAACATCAAGCAAGCCGTTAATTCCGTGACCTTGCAAATCCACTCGGTATCCGAAGCCTCCCAGCAAATGTCCGAGGATACGAATAAGCTGGCGGCTTCCCTGCAAGGCGTAGCCGAGGTAGCAGAAGAAACGTCCTCCGGCGCAATAAGCGTATCGGCCGCAACCGAGCAGCAGCTCGCAACGATGGAGGAAATCACCTCCTCGTCCCAAGCGCTCGCTAAAATGTCCGAAGAGCTGCTGCAATTCGTTAAGGATGTTAAGCTTTAGAGATTAGGGGTACAAAATTGCCACGTTTGATTTTCCGACAAGCGCAAGAAAAATCGAACACCTTCAAAACATGCTCCTATGTCGTAAGATGTAGGAGCTGTTCTTGAAGGTGTTTTTGTATGTATATTCAATTATTATTTAAATATAAATAACCAGCCGCTGGTTGGATCACCGACGACTGGTTATTAGAAACTTACAAGTTATGTTGTCCCTGTCTCGAAAACAGGGAATATTCTACAAGAGAGATTCAAACCTTTTTATTAAGCGCCTAACTATTCATAATTCATAAACAAATTTATTATAAGCATAATAACTAAATAAGTGAATGCCAATGAGAGAACCAGCTTTAAAAGAATACTTTTCTTTCCTTTTCCATCTTTATATTTATATTCTTTTCTTAATTTAATAAGAGAAGTCGTAATAATAACAACCATGAATAAAGGCATTACATAAGGCACTATTACATTCCACATATTAATCACCTATTTCTTATTGAGGCTCATTCTATTGAGAATGAAAAGGATGCCTGAAAGCTAAGCGTATTCTGAACGAATGCGCTCAATATAGCTTTTAGAAAACGCCATTTGCTCCTCGCTCGCCGTCTCCATAATAATATGAACGCCCGGCTTGTACTTATTAAGCAGGCGCATATACAGGCTGTAATTCATTTCGCCATAGCCCGCCGGAACCGTCTGCAGCTCTCCATTCGCATCGGGTTTGCGGTCCTTCGCGTGAGCGCCAATAATCCGGTCGCCAAGCAGGGCGAATGCTTCTTCAATCACTTCATCCTGACGGGCGAAGTTTTCCGTCGTCAGCAAATTGCCTGGATCGATCACGACGCCAACATGCGAGGACGGAATCTGTTGCAGAAAAGCGTGCAGCTCCGCCGCCGTGCCAATTAAATGGCTGCTGGCTGCCTCGATGCCAATGAATACGCCCCATTTTTCCGCTTCCTCTATAAGCTCTTGAACCGTCGATTTAAGTGTCTTCCAGTCCTGCTCCGTATAAACGCCGTCTGGATGGGTTCCCGTCTCAAAAGCAACCATAGGCGCGCCGAGCAGACGTGCGTAGCGGATCAGCTCCTTAAAGCGCTCTATATTTTCGCGAAGCTTCTGCTCATCGCGCTCAAAGAAATGCAAATAGCAGCCAAGCACGGAGATCGATACGCCATTTTTGCGAAGCTCCTCCGCTATCGACATCGCGAGCCCCGGAGTCAGCTTGCCCGGTTTATTTAAATCAACATCATTAATAGCCTTCCACATTGCCAGCTGGATATGGCTGAATCCGGCAGCGCCCACCTTCTCAGCCAGCTCCCGGTAAGACAAGCTCCCAAATAAATGTGCCAATACGCCTACGGACATTTCCTTCACCCTTTCTTTTTTCGCAACAGCAAGATACAAGATGATGTGCTTGCGCCTCTATTCAGTATAACGAAGTTAACCGCTGTGCAGGCGCTAAACAGCCTAATATAACGGTTAATTGAACATTTTCACCTGATTTTTGACGTCTAGCCAGTCATTTATGATGACGCTTACTTTTTTGGCTCGTCTATTGACTGTAACGCAGCCCGCAAACTCTGTCAATTGGAAGCAGCCGATCCTTTCCTAAGCACCATTTTCAGCATATAATAGAAGCAGGTGCTTTGAAGTTTCGGGCACCACATACGCAGGCAAACAGGAGGAATACGAAGATGGCAATGAGCAAAGCGAAGAAAGCAAGACAAAAGCTGGCCCAAAGAGGACTAATGAATCCCGAACAGCTGCGGGGAAGCTGGAATGGCGTGAAGCCTGGTGAACGAAAAACGCCTACTCTGCAAGAACGAGTAAATAAACTGCATACGAAACACAAAAGGAATCACGCAGGCAGAAGCGATGATTCCTTTTGTATTTATTGCGCCTGACAGGCAACAGCGCGATACTTCTTTATTTGTATTTTTTCCAGTCGCCCGGCTTGCTGTTGTTCAGCAAATATTCCATATCATTTTCCAGCCGCTTCTGCTCCTGCTTCCGCGCTTCATTCGCCTTCTGGGCGGCATCCTGCTTCTTCTGCTCCTCCGCTGCCTTCAGCGCATTCGACTGCTCCTTGAGCTTGCTCAGGACATCAGCACTCAGCAAATCCTTCAAGGTAGCCTGCTGGCTATCTGCCGCGGCCGCTTTCGGCTTGCTCGCTTGCGTTGCTGCCTGCCGATTTTTTTTCGCCATCCGTAACACCTCTATTTCGTCGCAGTCTCATAGCCTTTCATTGTCGTTTATTATAGCATGATTTGGGCAAAATGAAAGACGCCCCTCGCCGCATGGCAGCGGGTTGGAGCGCCATTTGTTTACCTGCTTGACGCAGGCTGCTTTAAATATTATTAAGAGTAGTTGCCTTCGGAAATGCCTGCTATAATAGCAGCACCGAATACTAAGAAAAAGAAAATGTATAAAACGATACCGATTGCAGCCCACAACAATGAAGCCTTGGCATAGTTCGACTTGCTGATTTTTGTATTGCCTCCAAAAGCCCAGACGAACAGCATAATAATGTTCACGAGCGGAATAGCGCAGAGCAGAATAGTAATCATCCACTCTTTAAAGCTTACCGGCTCCGCCAAATGATTTTGCTGCTGATAGCCATTCTGATTTTGATATTGTTGTTCCATGACCTTTTCACTTCTCCCTCTATTTATCTAATGTTATTTTCTCTTGCTCTGTACATGTTAACGAGGAAAGCGACATATTTCAACATACTTTTGGATTATTTTCCATTTGTGAAATAGGCTTTAAGCACTAAAAAATATAATTTTTATTACGTAATACCTATATTACATTTTGGATTACTCTCCTTGCTATGTTAAAATGATGTAGGTGCCCCACCCGGCTCCATGTACTACAATCTTCGTTACCCACACTGGAGGTCGAATAAACATGGCAAACCAAACTGGCACAATCGTTCAGCAATCGTTGCATGCATTATCGGGAGACTCCTCCTTTTTGTCCGATTTACAAGGAAAGCACCGGGATCAGGCTTTCCTGTCTTTAGCTGCTATTTTATCCACGCCAAACAAGGTGAATAAAGCTTTTTTACGCATTACGATGGATGATGGCGACGTCGTTCGCATACCGGCCTACCGCATCCAGCATAACGATACACTTGGCCCATACAAAGGCGGCATTCGTTTCCATGAGTCCGTAAATGAAGAAGAGGTTACCAATCTGGCAGCCTTGATGACGCTCAAAAATGCGCTGCACGACGTTCCGTTCGGCGGCGGCAAAGGCGGCGTCGGCATTAATCCGCGCCATTATTCAGCGAAAGAGCTATACATTATATGCAAAAAATACGTCCAATATTTTACCGATATTCTCGGCCCGGAAAAGGATATTCCCGCGCCCGATATGGGAACCGGCGAACGCGAGATGGACTGGATGATGGCCGAATATAAAAATATCCATCCCGGCAAGCCGTATCTCGGCAGCTTCACCGGCAAAAGCGTCATTAACGGCGGCTCATTAGGACGCCGGGAAGCGACAGGCAAGGGCGTTTATTTCACGTTCCGCTATATGCTGCATGACTTTATTAAAGTGCACCGTGGCTATTTGACCAACAGCTCTAATCCGTTTGCTGCCAATGTACTCGCCCAAGCGGAAAAATCGCTTTCCATCGCCGTTCAAGGCTTCGGCAATGTCGGCTCCATCGCCGCGTTGGAAGCGCATAAATGCACCTATCTCAACAACAAGGTCGTGGCAGTCAGCGACCGCAATGTAACGCTTTACAATGCCGATGGCCTATCGATTCCGGCACTTATTGACTTCGCTAATCACCATCAAGGCGATTTGCCTAAGACGAAGGAAGAGCTTGCTGAGCTTGAGCTCAAAGCAGACATTTTGGAACGTGAGGAAGTGCTGTATCTGGATGTCGATGTGCTCGTGCTGGCCGCGCTGGAGGAGCAGGTTCGCGAGGATAATGTAGATAAAGTGAAAGCCAAGGTCATCGTCGAAGGGGCAAATGCGCCGATAACGGGCGAAGCCGACCAGAAGCTGTCCGACAATGGCGTTATTATTATTCCCGACATTTTGGCCAATGCTGGCGGCGTTATCGTCTCTTATTTCGAATGGCTGCAAGGACGTGAAACGCAATATTTGACGGAAGAGCAAGTGCATCGCATGCTGTTTGAGAAAATGCAAAGCACACTCGGCTCCATATTGCCCTCTTTCTTTAGCGCCAACTTCACGCTGCGGCAAAATTGCTATAATCATTCGGTGATGAAGCTGTCGACGGTTCTGTACCGCCAAGGCAAGCTATACTAGGCTTAGCTGAGGTAACCTAACCGCTATCATGCACGGATCAGGTAACAAAACGAAAAAACAGGCCCGAAGCTGCAACATGCAGCTCCGAGCCTATCTTTGTTTCATGCTTATTTTTCACGTCTTAAAACGCCCAGTTGCCTTTGCGGAATACAGGAACGACTGTACCGTCGGCTTGAATGCCATCAATATCCATGTCGGCAGAGCCAATCATGAAATCATTATGTGTCAAGCTCGCATTAACGCCGTTTGCTTCCAGCTCTTCTGGCGACATTTTTTTGCCGCCTTCAATATTGAAGGCATAACCGCTGCCGATCGCCAAATGGTTCGAAGCATTTTCATCAAACAGCGTATTGTAGAACAAAATATTCGACTCCGAAATCGGGGAATGATGCGGCACCAGTGCAACCTCGCCCAAATAACGCGCACCCTCATCCGTATCAATGAGCTTTTGCAAAATCGCTTCGCCTTCCTCCGCCTCGGCCTTTACAATGCGGCCGTTCTCAAAGGTCAGCTTAAAGCGGTCAATGATGTTGCCGCCATAGCTGAGCGGTTTTGTGCTCGATACATAACCATTAACGCCGGTTTTCAGCGGCACGGTGAACACTTCCTCCGTCGGCATATTCGCCATAAACGGAACATTTTGCTCGTTTTCGCTGCCAGCCGCAACCCATAGATGCTTGTCATGCAGCTCAATTGTCAAATCCGTGCCCGGAGCGGTGTAATGCAGCTTTTTAAAATGGTAGTTGTTCAGCGCCTCGCCCTTGCTTCCAAGCGCTCTGTTATGCTCCTGCCAAGCCGCAACCGGATCATCTGCATGCAGACGCACCGCCTTGAAAATCGCTTCCCACAGCAGCTCGACAGCTTGCTCGCCCTCCGCCTGCGGGAACACCTTCTTCGCCCAGTCCTTGGCCGCTGCCGCAACCACTGTCCAGCTCACCTTGTCCGCTTGAATCGCTCTGCGGAACTCCTTCAGCCCTGCTCCCGCCGCCTTCTGGTAGTTGGAAATACGCTGCGTGTCGATCCCTTTCAGCAAATCCGGGCTAGAGGAAACGATTGAAATAAATGCGGCGCCCTTATCAACAAACTCCTGGCGCTTCGCTGTTTCCCATTGCGGGAAATGCTCGAAAATTTCAGCGCCCGCTTTTTCATATTTTAATCTGGATAACTGGTCATCCGTCCAATCAATATGTACATTGCTTGCTCCAGCTGCATAAGCCTTCTCTGCGACGAGACGCACTAGAGGCGCCGCCTCAATCGCTCCCGTCACGAATACCGCCTGTCCCTGCTGGACATTTACACCTATTTTCACAATAATCTCAGCATATTTCTCCAATTGAACTACAAATGCATCGCTCATTCCAAGTCTCCTTTATCTCTATAAAATAGGTCCATCCACATTCCAGTTACTTCCTTACATCCATATTATAGCCGATCTGCAGGGAAAACAAGCCCGATCTGGCTGCGCGCCTCATCCAGCACCTCAAGTACAGCAAGCGAGTTCGCAAGCGTATTAATATCCGATTCATGCTGGCCGCTCTGAATGAGCCGAATAAATGCCTCAGCCTCATACACCATCACATTTTCCGCCTGCGGCACCGTCAGCTCCTCCACTTTGCCATTACGGTATTCGATGCGCACCTGATTCGGGTAGCTAATATTTTCAATGATCATATTGCCCGCTTCGCCTTGGATTTCCGCTGGAAGCTGGGAATTGGAAATTTTGGAGTGCAGCACGGCCGCATCCATTCCATCATATTGCAGCAGCAGACTGCCCTTGCCGTCCACACCGGACTCCAGCATAACGGCACTTGCTTTTACTTTATTCGGCTTGCCGAACAATGAGACCAGCGGGTAAACACTGTAAATGCCAATGTCCATCAGCGAGCCATTCGAAAACTCCGGCTTGAATGCGTTCATGACATTGCCTTCCTTGTAAGCATCATAACGCGAAGAATATTGACAATAGGATGCAAAATAACCCCGAATGGCTCCCAGCTTAGGCAGGTGCTCGCGAATAACTGCGAAGTTCGGCACGAACGTCGATTTCATCGCCTCCATAAGCAGCACATTATTTTCTTTGGCCGCTGCGATCATTTCCCGCATTTCCCGGGCGTTTGAAGCAATGGGCTTCTCGACAAGCACATGCTTGCCATGCTTCATGCAGGTGATGGCATGCTGAGCATGATGCGAGGTAGGGCTTGCGATATATACAGCGTCCACCTGATCGCTCTTTGCCATCTCCTCCAAATCTGTGAACGTATGTGGGATATTATATTTACTCGCAAATTCAGCCGCCCGCTCTGACGTTCGCGAATATACGGCCGCTAAAGCAAAATCCTCCAGCCCGCGTGCCGCTTCAATAAAGGAATCTGTAATTTTATTGGTGCCAATTAGGCCAAAACGTATCATAAGCTTATTCCTCACTATCTCATCTTAATTTGTTCCTCTTATTCTACCACTACAGCCGGCGAAAAAAAATAAAAGCCGACTGCCCGCGCATCCATCTGCTCGAACTGTCGACTTTCTAGCGTGTGGCATCCCGCCTGCACCTCGGCTCTGAGTTTCAATCCATCACGAGCTCAAATGCCGACAGGTACAACATACAGCCCCGTATCGCTTTCTTGCTTAAGCAGCACATCAACCTGATACGTTTCTTTTACGATTTCCTTCGTAATAACAGCCTCCGGCGTACCGCTCGCTACAATTTCGCCCGCTTTCATCACGACAATGCGGTCGCTGTAACGGATTGCTTGATTAATGTCATGGAGTACCATGACGATAGTCATGCCATGCTCCCGATTTAATGCCTTTACCAGCTCCAATATTTCAATCTGGTAATACATATCGAGGAAGGTCGTCGGCTCATCCAGAAACAAGATCGGCGTTTTTTGCGCCAGCGCCATCGCAATCCATACCCGCTGCTTCTCGCCGCCAGAAAGCTGATTGAGCCGCTGGCTGCGCTTCTGCTGCAGGTTGGTCGAGTCAAGCGCCTCTTCAATCGCCCGCTCGTCCTCCTCATTCGCCTGTCCGAGGAAGCTGCGATGCGGCAGCCGACCATAGCTGACGAGCCGCTCCACCGTTAAATCGTAAGGCGCCTCATTTTGCTGATGCACGACCGCAAGCTTTTTAGCTAGCTCCTTTGGCTTGATTTGGGCCAGCGACTTGCCATCGAGCAGCACCTCCCCATGAGCGGGCGCATAGTTTTGCGATAAAATACCGAGCAGCGTCGATTTGCCGCAGCCATTTGGGCCGATAATCGTCGTTATTTTTCCCGTTTCAATTTTATCGCTGATGTTTTTAAGCTGGTCTGACTTTTTGTCATAGGAGAACGTCACCTGTTTAATTTCCATAAACGCGCTCACTCCTTCTAAGCATAAAGATGAGGAATGGCCCGCCGATAATCGTCATTATGATCGAAGCCGGAATTTCCGTCGGCGCGAGCACCGTCCGTCCGAGCGTATCCGCTGCTAAAATCAGCAAGGCGCCGCCCAGCGCAGAAAACGGAATAAGCACCTTATGATCGGAGCCAACCAAGGTACGCGCAATATGCGGAACGAGCAGGCCGACGAAAGCAATCAAGCCGCCAATGGCCGTTGCTACGGATGCGAGCAGCACCGCTACGACCGAGATCAGCAGCCGTGCCCGCGTTACCCGCAGCCCGAGATTTTTCGCCGTTTTGTCCTGTAAGCTGAGCATATTGCACCATGAACTGAGCAGCAAGGACAGCAGCAGGCCAATTAGGCCATACAGCCCGATAATTTGCACATCCGTCCACGTCTTCATGGTGAAAATCGATGAAATCGCCTGATTGACGCTCGTAACCGCGTAGCTGCCGCGATAATTAAACGACTGGCCGAGTCCCGTAAATGTCGCATTAATGGCAATCCCGACGAGAATAAGCCGCAACGGGCTAAGTCCCGACTTCCACGACAGCGCATAAACGAGGTAGCAGGCCAGCGCACCGCCGAAAAAGGAAAACAGCGGCATCCAGAAAAACAGCCCTGGAAAAACCGTTACAACAGTCAGCGATACTAGCCCTGCCCCCGATGAAATGCCAATCACGCCTGCATCCGCAAGCGGATTTTTCATTACGGCCTGAAGCAATACGCCGGACACCGCAAGCGAAGCTCCTGTCAGCAGAGAGACGATAATACGCGGAAACCGCAAATCTTTTATAACCTCTACCTGATCATTCGTTCCTGAAAATAAACCCTGCACCAAATCCAAAATGCCTACCTTAATACTCCCGGTCATAGCGGAATAAATGATAGCGGCTACCAGCAAAGCGATAACGACAATAAAACTGCCAACCTTCTTAATCATGACCAACGTCCTTTATGAAAAGTTCCCGAGCCGAACCTTGCCGGGCCACATCACGCCGTATTCGCTTATGGGTAGAGCATTCCCATCAAAGCATCGATAGCATCTACAGCGTATAAATTACCCGTCGTTCCGAATAAAGCTTCTTCCAAATCATATACTCGGCCGTTTTGTACGGCGCTGAAGTGCTTCCAAATATCGTTTTTCTGGAACTCCTTATCGAACATCTTCACAACTTCCTCCGGCATGCCATGGGCGGCACGCAAAATCACATCCGGATTCGACTGCTGCAAATATTCCGTGTTGGATGCTAAATACTCTACACTTTCACCCTGTACAATGTTGACGCCGCCAGCAAGCCGAACCAGATCGCCAATGTACGAATGCTCAGTCGCAACAAGATAACTGCCGGGCACGCCTAGCAAAATCAATACGCTTGGCTTTTTCTTCTCAGCCGTAGCCGTATGAATCTCCGCCACCTTCTGTTCGAACTTATCGACGATAGCTTGCGCTTGTGCTTGCTTATTGTACGTCTCGCCCAGCTTTTTAAGAGCATTATTCATGCTTTCCACACTCGTAAGGTTGAGAAAATCAGCCTGCATCCCCGCCGCTTCAAAAATCGGCTTCAGGTCATACTCCAGCGTCGTCACCGACAATATTTCCGTCGGCTTGAGCGATTTGACGAGCTCCATATCTGGGCTCATCGGATTGCCTACCCTTGTCACTTGGTCATAGCGGTCAGGCAGCGTCTTGGAGCTGGTCGGCACGCCTACAAGCTCCACTTCAAGCGCATCCAGCATTTGCGTAATCGCGACGGTTGTTGATACGACCCGCTGCTCTGCTGCAGGAGAAGAAGCCGGCTCGGCCGTATTCTTCTCCTGCTCGGCCTGCTCGGCTTGCTCAGCCTGTGCGGACTGGCCCGCTCCCTGCTGCTCCTTGGCAGCGGGATCAGCACCTGTTGCCGCGCAGGCAGCTAGCAGAAGCAGCGCCATCAATCCGAGCAGTCCAAGCATTTTGCCAAAAGCGTTATTCATCCGTTTATCTAACTCCCTTCATGAGAACATGACAAGGATACCGGTCTCCCGGCATCCTTGTCAGCTTTGCTTCATTTGTGTATGAACCGCAGGATTCACATACAGGAAGTACCTTTATCTTTATCTCCCTGCGTGCTCATGTTTCCTGCTTATTTCGTTTCCAGAAGCTTCATGATCAGCGTCAATGCTTCCGCTCTTGTTGCGTTAGCAAGCGGTTCAAATTTATTACCGCCTTTGCCTTGTACATAGCCAGCTTTTGCAGCAGCAGCAATGTCATTTTTCGCCCAATCGGGAATCGAGGCAGCATCTGCGAAGCTTAGCTCGTTCGTCTCATCAATGTCGAGCTTAGCTGCTCGAACGATAATGGAGGCCAGCTCCGAACGGTTAATTTCTCTGCTTGGAAGGAATGTTCCGTTCGCATAGCCAGAAATCAAGCCTGCTTTCGCAGCACGGTCAATGTGCGGCTTCGCCCATGCAGGGATTTGCTTGCTGTCATTGAATGTCGCACTTGTCGATCCATCCGTGAGCTTCAAAGCCCGGCTGATCAGAACGGCGAACTCAGCGCGAGTAATGACGCCATTCGGACGGAATTTGCCATCGGAATAACCTTTGACGATACCAAGCTCCAGCGCTTTTTCAATAGATGCTTGTGCCCAGTGGCCTTGAATATCCTTGAAGTCCGTTACAACAGGCTCGTTCAAATCATCTTTGCCTGCATTCGGATCTTTCTCCTCAACGACTTCCACATCGCCTACACCAGGTGCTACAGAACCAGCGGTCGCTACTAGAGTGTTAGGATAGAACTCGATTTGAATATCATACTCATGGAAATAATTCATAGCAGCCCAATCAATTTTGACCCAGCCATCGATGCGATTATTGATATTTGGGACATTGAAGTAGACAACCCGCGTGTTATTTACCGTGTCTCTGCTTTCAACACTAACACTGTTATTGTTAAATTTGAGTCCTGTAATTTCCTTGTCCTGCTTAAGCGTCATATAAAATGTTTTTGTGCCGCCCGAAACTTTCAGCAGTCCTGGGGAAATGACATAATCCTGCATAACGGACTTATTATCTGTTCCGTATTTTTTGATTTCAAACTGCAAGAAGTAGTTGCCGTCTGCCAGTTGTCCTGGAACAGTCGTTCCTGGCAGTTCAGTAACAGGAGCATCAGCTGTTTTGGTAATGTCGGCAAATTGAACAGCATATTGCACATCCGTTGCTGCCCCGCTAACTTCAACAACAAGCGAATACGTATCTGTAAGATTTGGAACAGCGAATTTAACAGGCGTACCTGTTATAACTGCTGCCAAGAATACAGCGTTTGCCAGCGAAGCGGCATTGTTTGCGCCACTTGTTGAGCCTATTGGAAGAATTTCAGCGCCTGTAGCATTATTTTTCAGCTTCTTAATCGTTACTCCCGCTTTAGGAGTGAAGCTAATAATGTTGCTTCCGTTACTATACGTCAAAACTCCTGATGCTTCCAAATGATCAGAAATGCCTTCATCAGAAGATTTAAACACGAGGCTGTAGGTGCCATTGCCTAGAACTTTTGCAGCTTTAAACGCAATAACCGCCTGTTCCAGAGCAGAACTACCGTCTTTTACTTGTGCTTCTGTTGCTATCGGGTTAGTTGTAATTACTTTCGCCGCAGTAATTACAGCTAATAATTTAGCTTTTGCCTGCGCTGGATACTTATCAATTTCTGTTCCCTCAGCTGCTTCATCATGTAATTTTTGAGCTGCAGCTATGCTAGCTTTCAAAGCTGTAGCATCCGCCGTACCAAAGCTCAAACGAATGTTGTGATCCGCTTCATAAGGCTGTCCTGATCTCGGGTCAATGACCGTAGGCATGGAAATATGGACCTGAGCGTCCAACAGCGCCGTCAAATCACTTACTTTGAACTTAACTACTCTAGTATTAGCCGTTGTATCCGTACTTACAATAGTAGAATCAACTAGTACGCCGTTTTCCTTCACTTTGAATGCTGTAACGATGCTGCTGTCTTTGATTGTAAAGCTTACAAAGGTGGAACCGTCAACTGAAGTTACGTTTGCTGGTTTCAGGAAGTAGCTGTCCATGCTGGAAAATGCCTGATTAGTTGCATGTAGAGCCGCAAAATAAATCTGACGGTTTGCTGATGCTTTAAATGCTGTCACCGCTTGCTCCAGCGCTGTGTTGGCACTGTTTAATTGCAATCTTGTAGCCGATAATTGCTCGGCTTTCGCTGTAGCTGTTTCAATAGCAGTTTGAAGCGCTGCTATGGTGTTGTTATCGTATTGACCAGCTTCTGTGCCTACAATCGCTTGATCATGTACCAATTGGGCTGCTTCAATAGTAGCGCTTAGCGTCTTAAACTGTTCCGAGTTATAGCTCAAATATACGGATTTTGTAACTGAATCTGTTTTGTAAACCAAGTATGACAGCCCTTGGAATGTACTATCGGTTGCATTATCGTTTCTCACAGCCACCTGATAGATCGTTTTGTCTGCATCAGAAAGGCTGTTTACTTTATAAAAAGGTGGAGAGATAGCAGTAGAATATCCGCCTCCGCTCGATGGGAAAGAAGCTTTCAAAGCAGACTCGTCTACCGCTGTTTTAAACGGAATATTAGCAACTGTATGTTTTAATTTACCTTGCAGCAATGTAATTTGCGAAGCAAAATCTCCTGCGAATTCAGAAATTTCAGCATCGCTGCCAAGAGAGTTCAAAACAATGAGATCTATTACCTGCGCATTGTAGCGGCTGTTTTTTACGTTTTTCTCTACATTTTGCAAAGCAAGCAGGGCATCATCGACTTGTTTTTGGGTAGCATCCCGATTATAAGCCATGTTGTTAGCCGTATTAATAGCATTTTGCATACTCAGCTCGGAATTATATGGATATTCTCCATCGCTTACAATATTCGTCCCGCTGCCGTTATCTGCTGTTCCCGTATTTTTCACAGTAGCAGCGAATGTACCAGCCTCTGTAATGCCTTGGAACAAAGCAATTTTGCTGACGCTAATTCGTCCAGCCTCATACTCTTTTTTAGCCTCATTTAGAATGGCGTAGGCCGCTTTAATCAGTTCAATATTGCCGCCTGCTGATGCAGCGATACCATCTGCCATTTGAATTGCATTATAAAGCTTTGTTTTGGAGCCAACAGGATAAAACCCATCTCCTGTGCCTTCATAAGTGCTTTCATAGACGGATCTGGTAACTGTGAAAAGCTCATTCAACTTTTCAAGTGTTACTGTTTCACTACCGCTGCCATTGTCAACACCACCATCTACTGGACCAGTAGGAAGCGTTGTTGTATCCAAATCGAGCTGCAGGTTGTACCAACTATCATAATTTGCAGCCGGTAGAACGATATGCACCAGAATATCCTGGCGCTGGCTCAAGTCAGCTATATCGATCCGCGCTTTAACAGCATCCGGGTTCGTTCCATCACCAAGCAAGGTCGGCGTTACTGTTTTGTAGCCATCCATACCTGTGACGGTTTGACCATTTATAGTTGCCTTCGCTTGGCCTTCCATACGTGCAGAAAAATGTTGAAATGCTGTATATTTAAAAAATTCATTTTCAAATTGAGCCTTGCCATCTTTCACTATCAGTTTGCCTGTATTAGGTACGACGACCATCGATTCTAAAATCGAGGTTTCATTTGTGTTGTCTTTCAAATAACGAAAGTTGATCGGATACTCTCCATCTGGCACCGTTGTAGCTGCCGCTTGAGCAATTGGACCTATGCTTGCTACTTGCAGCATTAACACTAATGCAAGAAGCAATGCCACCACTTTTGTATATTGCTTTTTCACCCTGCTTACTCTCCTTTTAACGGTTCATTTATTTCCACTAACTCTATGTCTCGCTTGCAAGACTTTGTAATTTTCTAACATACTGATTTACCCGGCAAAAGAACGGTCTGGATAAATCAGACCGTTCTTTGTACTCTATCTGTGTTTAATTTGTGCGAATGGTCTTACAGATCCCAGCTGAATTTAATGTCATGAACTGTGTTGTAGCCATCTGGGTAACCAGGGAATGGTGGCACTGTAACATGGATTTTAGCAACTGTTTGAGCAGTAAGGTCATTTACTACGAAAGTAAATTGTTTGTCACCGTTTGAAAGAGTAGTTGCAGGAACGAGAGTGTAAGTAGCGCCACCATCATTGGAAATGCTCAGCGAGTTGATGTAGCTGCCGCCAGAGAAAGACAATGTAACTGTTTTATTATCCGATGCAAGGCTTGCAGGGCTATTTGCATATGCATTAGCATAAGAAACTGTGCCATCTGGTTTCAGCACAGTAAAGTTTAGCGAAGTTGCCGCAAAAGCAGAACCTACTTGAACAACTAGTGCAACAGCCATAACCAACAGCATCAAAGGCATCATTTTTTTGAACGATTTAATCATAATTATAAACACTCCCTATTATTAGTTTTTGGCTTTGTTCTTCCGATAAAAATACATAATAGCTCCTACTAAAACAACGATACCAACAACAGTCACTGGTGTTACCCAATTATTAGAACGCTCTTGAAGCGGTTCTACCTCTGCTGCGGCTTCTACAGAATCATTTTCGTTGGCCTTGCCTGCATCCTCAGCCGTCCCTTCGGTTTCAGATACACTGGAAGTGTCAACAGACTCGTCTGTTCCCGCTTCCAAAACCGCCTTCGCAGCTGCCTCTGGTGAAACGGTTGCTTCAACTGCAGGAGTTGCTTCATCAGCTGGTGCTTCCGGTTTCTCTACTGCTTCAGGAGATGCGCTTGCGACGGTCTCCTGAGGCACTGCCGATGATGGGATAGCGCTTTCCGTTACGCTGTCAGCTCCACCTTTTTCATCGGCAACAGTTGGCGTTGCTTGAGCCGAAGCTTTCGGCGTAGCTGTTGCTTCCGCAGAATTTCCATCCATTGCAGGCGCCTTGGTAGCTTTCGGGGAAGCAGTCGCCTTAGGAGTTGGCGTGGCTGTCGGCTTTGTTGCTGCAGACTCTGCAGGTTTGGGAGTGGTCTCCACTTTTGCAGGAGTTTCTGCCTTGCTTACAAGCTTCAGGCTATTCGTATCAAAATCGAATCGTATAGTGTAGTCGTGATCATAATCAATATCGGGAACCGTGACATGAATTTTAGACAGCATCGTTTGGGACAAATCATCTACGCTGAACTGTACAACCCGCGTATCATTAGCCTTACTGCTGCTGATAATCTTCGTGTTCACATATCCTCCACCGCCAGGGACTTTAAACTCTGTTACCCAAGCACTATGATTAATTTGCAGCTGCACTGTTATTTTTCCGTTTTCAACGATAACCTTGGCAGGCTTTTCCCAATAATCATTTGCCATAGATGCTGATTCATCTTCAGCTTTCTTGATGACATAATCAATCGTATATGTACCGTCTGTCATGCTCTGCGCATAGGCTGCCGGTGCTGTAAGAAAAATCATAAAACAAATAATTAAGAATGCTGATATTGGGAGTTTACGAATGAAGTCTTTCTCCTCCTCTCCTGTCGTATGGAAAAAATAGTTTAGAAAAGGTAGACAACAATCAAGTTAATGATTATCATTATCAATTGAGTGTTAAAAAAAATACCTTTTCTTCCCCTCCCCTAAGTCTGCTCATCATACTCTTCACAGCTCTCAGGATGCCTAGCAAACTGTTTATCAGCTGCCCGACAACTTGATATTAACGTAACTGTATTAATTTTGTCAATCACTTATTTCTATATTTTTTTGTTTTATTTTTCTTTTAATGATTTTAAAGCTTAAGATATGATTTTTATATCACCATAAAAATAATATTAATTTCATTTTTATGAGTAAAATAAATATTTATTGTTTAAAAATATACATTTAAAATTTTCTTTCTCCAATATTATTTTTTTCTATATATTGTTTATTTCTTATTGACATTGATTATCATTTACAATATCATTATTTTAATAATAATAATAATCATTATCATATCGGATTGGGAGGATTATATGAAAATTGTATACCCTGTGATGCTGGCCCTGCTTCTCTTAGCCGCACCAGGTTGCTCACAAAATGTTAATTCAGCCGCCTCACAAGGGGTTGCAAGTCATGCTGGGAAACAAAATGCGGTGGCCATAACCGATTTTGCAGGAAGGCAACTAACATTTGCTGCTGTCCCTTCGCATATTGTAGCGTTAAGCAATGGTGAAGCCGATATTGTTTATGCCCTAGGGGGAACACTCGTCGGCCGTCCTACCTCCTCCGTTCCATTAGCCAACGAAGAAGCAGAGGCCGTGGAACAAATCGGATCTACCCATGAGGTCGATCTGGAGAAAATCGCCTTTTTGAAAGCGGATGTCGTTCTCGGCAACAATCCTATGAATACGAAGGATATACCGACTATCGAAAGCATTGGGGCCAAGATGGTGCTCTCCTCTGCCAATTCTATAGACGATATTAAAAAACAAATTGCGCTGTTAGGCCAGCTTCTGCAAAAACAGTCGCGGGCTGAAGAGCTTATTGCCGAAATCGATGGCAAGCTCAGCCAAATTGCAGCAAATGCCAGCACGAATAAGACGCGGGCTTTATTAGTATACGGCGCTCCGGGTACCTTTATGGCCGCACTGCCCAACTCTCTCAGCGGCAACATTTTGGAGATGGCTGGCGGACAAAATATCGCCTCGGATTATGAAGCGCTTCAAAGCTATCCACAATATGCTCAGCTCAATTCAGAAAGAATTGTTCAGTCTAATCCACAAGTTGTCATGATTATGACACATGGCAACCCGGATCAGGTAAAAGATGCCTTCCTAAAGGAAATGCAAAGCAATGCTGCCTGGAATGGACTTGATGCTGTAAAAAATAATGCCATCGAAGTGCTGCCTGCCGACCTGTTCGGCACAAACCCGGGGACGCGTGTAACAGATGCGCTCACCCTTATGATTGAAATGCTAGATGGAGCGAAGAAGCAGCCATGAATAAAACTCAGCGAAGCCGCCGGCGCAAATGGTCTATCCTAATTGCGCCTATTATTTTGCTACTTGTTACTTATTTCGGTCTCGTTTACGGGTCTGTTCCTATTACTTTAAAAGAGATTGGCCAGGTTCTCACCTCCGATGCCGATCCCCGTTACGAAACCATCATTATGAATTTAAGAATGCCGCGCGTTATTATTGGTTTGCTGGTAGGCGCTTGCCTAGCTGCATCAGGCGCTCTGCTGCAAGGCGTAATGCGCAATCCCCTTGCGGATCCCGGCATTATTGGGGTTTCCGCTGGCGGCGGACTTGCAGCTGTCATCACGATGGTCGTTCTTCCGCAGCTTGGCTATATGCTGCCAATAGCAGCCTTTTTAGGTGCAAGCATTACTTGCCTGCTGATCTATTTGAGCGCATGGGACAAAGGGACATCGCCTATCAAAATCGTACTCGCAGGCGTAGCCATTAATGCACTGCTCGGCGCTGTAACAAACGGACTTATGGTCGTCTATAGCGACCGCGTACAATCGGTTCTACCTTGGCTTGCTGGTGGGCTGAACGGAAGAAGCTGGAGCCATCTCTCCTTTATGGCGCCTTATGCCATTGTCGGTTTGCTGCTCTGCTTTCTGGCGATTAAGCCAGCCAATGTGCTGCTGCTAGGCGATGACTCCGCCCAACTGCTTGGCCAAAAAGTTCAAATCCAGCGCTTCCTGCTCATTATTTTGGCTGCATTGTTAGCCGGAGCTGCCGTCAGCGTCGCGGGGCTAATTGGTTTTGTTGGACTCGTCGTCCCACATGCCGTTCGTTTAATTATCGGAGACGACTACCGCTTTCTCCTTCCGCTTTCTATAGTCGGTGGAGCATCTTTAGTCGTTTTAGCAGATACATTCGCACGTACCTGGTTTGATCCGATTGAGCTTCCTGTAGGCATCCTTCTTGCCTGTCTGGGAGCACCATTCTTTCTTTATCTATTACGTAAAAAGGGGGCAATACGATGAATGCTGCTATTCATATTGAAAATGTAGGCTTATCCGTCGGCGCTTTCGAAATGGAAGATGCCAATATGATTATCCCTTCTGGAAAAATCACGGCCATCGTTGGTCCTAATGGATCAGGCAAATCGACAATGCTGAAGGTCATCACCAAGCTGCTTACGCCAGACAAAGGCGAAGTATTTATTAATCAGAAGCCGCTTAAAACCTACAAATCCAAAGATTTTGCCAAAGATATTGCTATGCTTACGCAATCCAAAGAAATGATTCCCGACCTAACGGTACGTGAACTCGTTTCCTTTGGGCGCTCACCTCATAAGCCTATGTTCAAAAACAAAATGACACACGAAGACAATGACATCATCGATTGGGCCCTAAAGATTACCGGCACTAAGCGTTACCAGCATCAAATGTTTTACACTTTATCTGGAGGTGAACAGCAAAAAGCGCGAATCGCAATGGCTTTGGCGCAAAAAACGAATATTCTTCTGCTCGACGAGCCTACTACTTATCTCGATATTGCCCATCAATTCGATGTAATGGAGATGCTGCAGCAGATTAATCGGGATCATCAGATTACAATTGTTATGGTTTTACATGACCTCCAGCAAGCAGCTGCATACTGTGACCATATGATTGCTATGAAACGCGGATTAATTGCCATGACAGGGGAACCCCAAACCGTACTAACTTCAGAGTTTTTAAAAGATGTGTATAACATGGATGCCCGTATCAAATTTGATGAAGGTTATCCCCTTATTATCCCGAATCCAAGAAAAAATCAGGAGGACACCAAAATGATTATTGTAACAAATGCATCCCATATTACAAAAGGCAATGCCCATAAGCTGATTGAGCGCTTCGACCGTGTTGGCGATGTAGAGAAAGCAGAGGGATTCCTTGGCCTTGAGGTTTTGCTGACAGAGAAAACGAAAGATTATGAGGAAGTATCCATTGTAACACGCTGGAACACGAAAGATGATTTCCAAGCTTGGACTCGCAGCGACGCTTTCCGTGAAGCTCATTCTCGTCGTGGTGGAACACCGGACTATATTATTTCCAATACAATTACCTTCTACGAAGTTAAAGTCATTAGAAACCCGATTGCTGCGGCTAACTAGCCTACTGCTTTAAGCACATTTATTCCAATAAAAAAGAAGCTTGCAGAGCCACTCTTGAAGTGGAATTGCAAGCTTCTTTCATATGTAACAGCTGTTACGCTGATCTATTATCGGGCAAATAAAAAAGCCTGCTCTTGCGCTCCAATTACCGAGCAAGTTCAGACATGCTGTAAAACTTATAATGGTCGGGACGACACGATTTGAACATGCGACCCCCTGGTCCCAAACCAGGTGCTCTACCAAGCTGAGCTACGTCCCGAAACAAAAATGGAGCGGACGACGAGATTCGAACTCGCGACCCTCGCCTTGGCAAGGCGATGCTCTACCACTGAGCCACGTCCGCAAAAAAATATGGTGCGGTCGAGAGGACTCGAACCTCCACGGCTGTTACACCACTAGAACCTGAATCTAGCGCGTCTGCCAATTCCGCCACGACCGCATATTTTTTTGAAAAAAGATGGTGCCGTCGAGAGGACTTGAACCCCCAACCTACTGATTACAAGTCAGTTGCTCTACCAATTGAGCTACAACGGCACAAAATGAAAGAATGGCGGAGCTGACGAGATTCGAACTCGCGGTCTCCTGCGTGACAGGCAGGCATGTTAGGCCTCTACACCACAGCTCCGTATTCAAAATCATAATGGTGGAGGCTGAGGGGATCGAACCCCCGACCCTCTGCTTGTAAGGCAGATGCTCTCCCAGCTGAGCTAAGCCTCCGAAAATGGTATGGTGACCCGTAGGGGACTCGAACCCCTGTTACCTCCGTGAAAGGGAGGTGTCTTAACCACTTGACCAACGGGCCATGATCACGTTTAAAACCAATCAATGTGTGTTGCACATTGAAAACTGGATGCGAAAGACAAAGTCTGAAACTTTAGCGTGTTATTAGGATAAGCCCTCGACCGATTAGTATTCGTCAGCTGCACGCATTGCTGCGCTTCCACCCCGAAC
>NZ_JBXENY010000010.1:0-325517 GCF_059383875.1 Paenibacillus sp. JT22N7 | reverse complement strand
AGGAGCGGTCGTTGTCGGTGCAGTATTGGCTGGAGCAGCCATTGCGGGAACTGCCGCAGTCGTGAGCCAAGCGGTATCGGATATTGCCCGCGGCGAGGTCAGCGATATGGGGACGTATGTTTCAACGGCCTTTCGAGAGACGGTCATTGGGGCGATATCTGGGGCAGTGTTTGGCCCATTTGGTCCGATGGCGAACCTAGGTGGACGTATGGCGTTTGGTGCGGTGCAGAATGGTTTTGAGAGTGTCATTCGCCAGACAATGGAAGGCAAAGGGTTTAGCTTTGGCACACTGGCGCTGGATATGGGAATCGGCGGTTTAACCGGTGGTATAATGGATTCACGGATCACGAAGGCGATTGGTAGCAAGATCGCTGGTGCGAAAATCGTGAAGACCTTAGGCAACGCATTTGGCGATTCGCTGAATAAAATGACGGGATGGATTGGGAATGCGGCAGATGCGGTTAAAGCGAAACTGATACGTGATGCATTGGATATAAAGGATGCAGCAACTACAGGCTGGAAAAAGCTTCAGAATACTCTGACGAATAAGAAAATGGGTGACAATCTTGTTCCCGCAGGTCCTGGAGGAAATGTTAAACTTCATGAAAGTCCTGATTCTATACCTTCCAGTCCGTCACAGCATCATAAGGATTTCTTTAGCGAATCCGAAGCGGGTAAGAAGGAATTGGCGGATCGTTTGAAGAATGAGGCTGAAGGGACGGGTAATGCTGGTAGTGGGAAAGTCATGTTCGGCGAAGATTGGGATGCATATTTTAAATCTAAATATGGAAATGAAAATGTTACTTGGGAGACTAAGGAGGGAGTAAAGCCTAGTTCGGGAAGTAGAGGTGCTAATTCAAAACCTCCAAAACAAGTTGGGTATGGAGAAACAGATTTAAGCTCTATGGCGAAAAAGTATCGAATTGAAAATCAAATATACGATTTAAGAAATCTTGTAGTAGCAGAGATTGAAATAGATGGTGTTCGTACTCTGAAGGTTTTTGAAAGCACAAAGAGATTAGAAGTAAAGCCAAGTGGAAAAGCACGTGAGAAAAATGTGCATTCTGAAATGGTTCTAATTGAAGAGAAAATTGCCACAGAAAAAAATGGACAGACTTATAAAGTCTATCGTGTGTATACCGAAAGGGAACCTTGTATTATTGAGGGTCATAATTGTAAAGATCTTCTTGCTAAAGAATTACCTGATGCTGAAGTTACCTATAGTGTTGGGTACGGGGACAAGGCCTCAAGAGATCAAGGAAATGCTGATTTAGCTAAAGAGCTTGAAAAGTTAAAGGAGTGAGAATATGGATTTTGATATTCATGAGATCTGCGATTATTATGACTCTGAAATACGAGACTATGACTACTTTGAATTAGTAAGTCTTGGTATAAGTCATGATAATGCTGACTTTATGGTTAGTATTGGAGTTCCAGAGGAATTTGATGATTTTGTATTCTATGGAACAGATACTATACAAATAACGTTTATTGATGGTGTGAGATTAATTAAAATCGGTCATTATGCGAGTTATGGGATGCTTAACTCGAAGGGGCTGTACTTAAAAGATGGTAATGATGGACTTTTTACTACTTCATCCCTTCATCATCCCCAAATTTATATGCTTAATAAAAACTTGAGAACATTTTTTTTGTTTCATTTAATTAGGAATGAAGTGGCAACGAAAATGAGACAAGAAGGTGAATATAGTACACAAAAATATGCGCGTGAATTACGTAGGTTGTATGACCAATTTGATCCCGCAACAATGAAAGATGTTGAAGGATATTGGTCACATCTGATAGAAGACTATGAAACCGGATTATGAAACCTTATAAAAAGAGTAATGGATTTTATCAAGAAATATCCGTCAATAATTTGGTAAAACCTTTGTCCAAAACAATCAATAATGCCACAATGCGAGCTAGCAACTCGTTTTGTGGTTTTTTTATAAGCCGCTATCCATCTTTTTGTCGACAAAGACGGTGTAATCGTGGAGCAATACAAACTGGAACAACGTTGGGTGAAAGAAGATCAATTTTTCTACGAAGGGAGCCGCGACCATGAAAAACAGTATGGCGAAGAGCGTTCATTAGGCAGGAAGTCACAGCATATTAAGATTTATCGAACGAATTTGCAGAACATACTCAGTGAGCTAGATTTATCGAAGTATCTACATTATGTGTTGTTTTCTTGCATGGCATACGGACCCTGGCATGAGTTAAGGGGCGGAGGCACTGAGCGGATATGTGCATTCGAATGTGTTGAAGGCATTGTAGCTGACGCTGAGTTTGTTGATGGGGCGGCGTAGGTTAAAGGTGAGGTTTCTGGCGGGACGGATGAGGTCAAGCACATCCTGGATGATCCACCGCTGCCTACAGATTCGCCTTAGGGGACGGGTAATGGTATTTTATCCAAATCAGATTTAGGAAAGAAAATAGGAGAAGGCGGTAACAAAGAAGTTTTTGAATATGTGATGATAAAGTTGTCGCAGTATTAAAAGATAAGAAACCAATAGCTGAAATTGATGAAGAGTTGAAAATGCTCGATCAATTAAACGAACTGGGGTTACCAACTGTTCCTAGAGAGAAAATATTAATCGATGGAAGGCCAGGAATTGTTATGGACAAATATGCTCAAGGTTCAAAAGATATTGTTGCATTAAGCGATAAAAAAATACAAATTGTTGATGGAGCTGATACAAAACTTCTCAATCAGAATAGCATTAAGGACTTGGAAATATTAAAAAAATAATGATAGATAAATAAATAAAAATTGATGATCTGCATTTTTAATTAAAGAAGATGGGCAGATTGTTATTGTAGACCCACTCAAAGTTTATACAAAAACAAAACCTTCTAATAACAACTTGAAAATGATTAATTTACTTATTGAAGTAGCTAAAAATAAATGAGGTGCAATTTATGAAAAATAACTTTTTTGAATCATCTTTCCCTTCTGCCAAAAGAAATTTACTTGATTTATTAATTGGGACAAGAGTTAAAAATTTAATTCGATATAGCTGGTGGAGGAAAGAAGATTCAGCAACTGAATGTGAAATAAATAAAATGGATGTATTTTCTCTTACAACAGGACCCTTTTGTATTGAGTTTGAGCCAAATGTATCAATAGGATTCAGTAGTAATGTTAAAGTTAGTAGTGTAATATTATGGGCTGAAAGCATCGATGGAGAAGAAACTGATGACCTAATGAAGAATGATAAAGAACTCTTTCCAATAGAAGCATATGACCAAGAATATTCTGAAGATTATTTTGAAAATATTATTGGTCAGAGTTTAATTAGATACGAAATAATTAAAATTGAAACAACAAATGCTTTGCAATGGGATCACCCTAGAGAAGTTGGACTTGTATTGTTTTTTTCTAATGATAGCCACATTGTTTTATCGCATCAATTAACAAATGTCGTATCCGATGATTTTACAGTAATCCGCTGGCATCAAGTTGATAAAGACGAAACATACCCTCTATTGTACAAAATGAGTGAATTTTGGGATTAGAATGTTAGGAATCACTTGATTGATGGTGTTATCCAAAATAACCTGTAATAATTTATGAAATGCTCGTATAAAAATTTGCTAACTTCGCTTGCACATCAATGCTAGAATTTTATATCCGACAGATTGTCAAGCCAAGTGCGACACTTCAACCTGAAAAGCTTCGTGTGCGGTTTTCCATCCTAGACACTTTCGAGGACGGTTATTAATAAAGAACAACGCGCACGCTAATTCCTCTTCTGTAACGTCTGCGAAATCATAGCCCTTAGGAAAGAACTCTCTTAGCAGTCCGTTCGCATTTTCATTCGTGCCTCGCTGCCAAGAGGAATAAGGATCGGCAAAATACACCTTCATGCCATGCAAAGCAGTTAGGCGTTCGTGGCAGGTAAACTCTTTACCACGATCAACGGTAGCCGTTACGAAGGCAGTTGCCGGGATCGATAGGACAGCCTGTTTATAAGCCCTCTCCATGGAAGAGGCTGTACGATCCTGCATTTTAATCGCGTGGTAGAACCTTGGTTTACGCTCAGCGAATGTAGCTACGCAGGCTTTGCTTTTTCCACGACTAGAAACAACCGTATCCAGTTCCCAGTGCCCAAAGGTCTCACGCTTACGTATCTCTTTGGAGCGCTGGTGAATGGACAACCCGATTGTAAAACGTCCGCGCTTCTCCAGCGGTTGACGACGTTTCCCTTTATGCCTTAGAAAAGCTGTATTTCCTTTAACGAGCTTTCCTTGGTATAGCCATCGGTAGATCGTTTTATGGCATACATGAAGATGGAGATCGTCCCGCTTCATCCTGCCTTCAATCTGTTCAGGAGACCAGGTCTCCGCGAGCCTCATCGTGATGTACCGCTGCCTTCAGCATTCCATTTACCCAAGGGCTTACAACTTGCTCGCTTGGCCATGTACAATGCTTGTGCTCGATTCGCACAGTAAGATTCTCTTGTTTCTTGACGTTTGAGTTCACGGGATATGCTGGAATGATGACGCCCGAGCTTACGTGCAATGGCTCTAGCGGACCATCCCAATTGATCGAGTATTTCTAGCTGGCTTCGCTCTCTTGTGGTAAGATGTTGGTAGCTCATGGCTGATTCTCCTGTGTAGGGGTAGTGTGGTAACTTCATTCTACACACGAATCGGTCATGGGTCATTTTTATGTGTCGCACTTCATATTACAATCTGTCAATTATAAATCTCAAAAAAATTCTCTAACACTAACAAGGAGAAAGTAACACATATGGATAAAATTCAAATCGGAAAAGAAATACGCTCTGCAATCAAGCGTGGAGATACTCAAAGAGTAATGGAGTTAATAGGGACAAATGCTGAATTACTTCATATGATGACTCCTTTTGGAACGTGGCTTCACGTAGCTGCATCCAAAGGACAGCTTGAAATTGTTAAGCGACTTATAGACATTGGTGCTGATATGAACAAGCAAGGCGGGGTATTTAATGGCGGGGCCATAAATGAAGCCGCCTCAAATGGACATTTTGAGATAGTTAGATATTTCGTAGCTAATGGTGCTGATTTAGATGTAAGTGAGCCAGAGAAAAATCCTTTGTTCGGTGCCATTAGCAATGGACATGTACATATTGCAAAACTTTTAATAGAGAGTGGCATGGATACTAGTGTCAAGTATAGTGGTGAAGTGATGAAAAACACAGATGCCCTAGCTTTTGCACGTAAAATGGGACAAACGGATATTGTTCATTTATTAAACGTTAACGATATCAATGAAAATGAAATAGATAGCACTACTATGATCGAGCAAAATAGTCATGATGAAATCATTAAGCATGTATCCGAATTTTTCGGAGAGACCATGGAAACCATGGAAACCATGGAAACCATTAGCGAAATTGTGCCCGGAAGCAGAGTAGCCATCAATATCCATATAATACCGCCATCTAATAAAAGAGATTTCGCAACTCTTTTTACAACAGGTATGAGCGATCTGCCTATGGATGATTCCGATGAGGCTAATGATTTTAAATATGCAGAATTGTTACTGAAGCTGCCGTCAAATTGGACCATAAATAAAAAGGCAATGAGTGATTCTAATCAATACTGGCCATTAGGGTGGTTAAGAAAAACAGCGCATATCCCACATATGTATGATGGTTGGTTAACGGATGGCGTTATATTGCCTAATGGAGAACCTCCCCAGCCATTTTCAGCCAATACAAAATTGTCGTGTATGATGGTTTGTAATCCTCAGGAACAGGGTTTGAAAAATTTATTAGATAAGCAAGGGAGATTAATTCATTTTTATACGTTAGTGCCTATATTTGAAGAGGAAAGAAAGCTTGCTTTGGAAAAAGGGTGCGATTATTTAATCGGCTTATTGTTAGAAAAAGGAATAACGGATGTTCTTGATATTTACAGAGAAAATGTGAGTATTACATGAAAAATTTGGCGGACACAGCAGCAGCTACTTCAACCGAATCAAGGGTAAAGGCACAGGCTGCGGACACAGGGGCCGCTAATACGCTGCCGTAAGCCATTTTGAAGGGGAATTGAGGGCAATAGCGGATTTCCTGTCCGCTTACGTCCTAAAATTGGGTTAAAAGCCAGAATAGCGGAACCTCAGTCCTCCAAAAGAGCAGGCAGCCTCCCGAACTGCGTGGTGTTAGCCCCAGCCATAGACACCGCCCCAATGATCTCAGTAACAAATGCAGGCTGCGATCCCTTTAGCCATGAATCGTCAGATGAGATTGGCCTCGAATAAGCGCTAAGCAACCAGCAGCAGACCGTCTCCGCTTTGCATACACACCCTAAAACAATAAAATCGAATTCAAAGGAGAATTTATGAAAACAGTAAAAGAATTCTACGATGAACAAATAGCTGAAATAGCTTGGTTTAGCAAGTGTGGGGAAGAGGCGGATCTTATTCTCCATTCTGAGTATTCTTGTCTAAATAACTGGAGAGAGGCAGAGAAAAGCCTCAACTCTAGATGGGATAACTTCAAATTAGAAATTAGAAACGGTCTAACCGTAGCTCTGCATAAGGAACATCTTGACGCCTATAGACAGTGGAATAGCATAACAATTGAAGCCAAAAAGCTTTTGAAAAATGGAGTCTTGAATGATATCTCCTTGTACGCCAAAAATAATCATCTAAACGAATCGGTATATGAAAGTGTGGAGTGGGACCTGCTTGCAGCTATGATGGAGCATGCCTATAGCCCTTATATCAAGCCTGGATTTTATACGCAACTGTTAAAAGTATATCAATCAGGTCATATCCCATGCGGCTGGAAAGGAAAATGGCCAGAAGGCCAGTTATTAGTATTTTAGAATTTAGTATTTTAGTGTTTTGGCAATTTATTATTTTAGTGGATTATAGCAAGCTGGCTATTTGTTGATGACAATGAGCTCATTCGGTCTGAAATTCGTAACGATACAGCGTTCATCCTCATAAATGGCAACGCCGCTCCAGAGATCATACGGATACAGGCTCCAGTCGCCCTCTCCAAACGAGGTGACGTAGCAGATAAGCTCGCCGGTCAGCATGTCAAAGCGCCCTAGGTTAAAGGTTCGATCAGCCGTTTGGCATACGACAAGAAATTCGGCTTCACTGCGAATATGGCAAGCCTGCATGCGGGTCAGCTGTCTGGACCAAAGCTTTTTCTTCGGAGATAGCTCCACAAGCTGGAGCCTATGATCCGTATTTCCGTCGTAGAACAACGCTTGTCCTGCGAAAAAAGCTTGCTGCGGCCGCGAACCGGCCTTTTTCTTCATTTTCCATTCGGGCTCATTGCTCTCCAAATTGAAAGCGATAATCTCGCCCGCATAGCTGCTGGAAACCATCAGCTGCCCGTGAAAATGCGGAGCTGCAGCGATCGCCCAGCCGCCCGCATACTTGAATTCATGGGCGATGTCCCATTGGTTTGGGACGATCTCAATGATTTTGGAGCTTCCGGTAGCTGCGAAGTATCTGCCTTGATGCTTTTGAATAGCAGAGTCCAGCCATTTAACCCGATGTTTTCGTTTAGACAGCGTTTTGCCAGTCAACGGGTCAACGGTTTGGATTTCCGTGCCGCGGCAGCAGAAAAGCGTACCGTCGATTAAAGACAGGTTATTGCTATTAAGCTCTTTAAAAGCTTTGGACCAAAGTTCGGCGCCGGTATCCCGATCAAGCGAGCTCCAGCTGTAGCGGGAAGCGATAATGATCCTATTTTCCAACAGTAGAGGGGCTGCGTTGATTTCATCACATAATCCCGCATGATTCGGCAGCGTATAACGCCAGACGATTTCACCAGTCAGCCTATTAACAGCGGCAAGCTCGCCAGCAAGCACTTGGGGCGCTTGCGGCTTATTTTTGTTCAAAGCGACATAAATGATGTCTCCATCTACCGTAAAATAAGACGGCTCACAAAAGTCATCGTTATCTCCAACTAGTGATATCTGAAATACGTTCATGCTCCACGATCAGTCCTTTCCTATCCATCGAAAATAAGGGGCTATTATGTAGTACCCAATAATCGCCGCAGCTTCTCCTCCGTCCCTGATCCTTCCAACGGGGTATAGACGGTGCAGCGCAGGTCTACGCTGCCGAGCACTTGGAAGGACGTCAGCGCGAACAGCATTTTGCTCGTTTTGGAGTGGCGGAATTCGATCGTGACCTCCGGTGAGCGGCTGACCTGGCTGCGCTGCCATAATGCTTCAAATTCAGGATGGAGCCGCGACATTTCCTCGATAAAATGGTCATACCATTCATCGCCCATATATTGGCCGTAATAGGTGCGGAAGATCGCAAGGTAGCCTTCCACGAACGTTTCCCAATTGACAGCCAGACTGCGCAGCTCCTTGCGGGTAAACAGGAGGCGAATCAGGTTCCGCTCGGCATAGGGAATCGATTTGAAATCGACAAATACATGCGCCGCAGCCTCGTTCCAGCCGACAATATGGCAATGCCGATCGGAAATAATCGTTGGACAATAGCGAAGCTCCGTTAAGATCCGCTGCAACGAAGGGCTAAGCTTAAGCTCCTCCTCTTCCAGCTTCAAGCCGCCTCCGCCCGTCCCCGCATGATGGCCAAACGCCAGCCCAAAAATATAGTCGCGTTCATCCGCTGTCAGCAGCAGCGCGCTTGCAATCGACTCCAGCACTTGGGTGGATACATGAATGTTCCGCCCCTGCTCCAGCCACGTGTACCAGGTTGCGCTGACGTTCGCGAGCTGCGCCACTTCCTCCCTGCGCAGTCCCGGCGTGCGACGGCGAATGCCAGCCGGCAAGCCCACTGCCTGCGGCTTAATTCCAGCGCGCTTCGCCTTCAGAAAAGACGCAAGCGCTTCTAGCCGAATACGATCGGACAAAACTCTCAAACCCTTCCCATTACGCTGTTATTTGTTATTGTAGTATAGCCAATACTAGGATAAACGACAACTTGTAATAGGATAATTCGTTTGCCATAATACAATCAATCGAGATAAGCAGTTTATGATTGGAAAGCGGGGAACAAATGATGAATAGAGTCGTTGTGACAGGGCTTGGTGTCGTATCGCCATTAGGAGTAGGAGTAGAGACGTTTTGGCAAGGAATGCTTGCGGGAAAATCGGGCATTGGCCCTATCGATACATTCGATGCATCGAACCATAAGACGCATTTCGCCGGTCTAGTGCGGGATTTTAATCCGGAGGAGCGGTTTGGGAAAAAAGAAGCCCGCAAAATGGACCGCTTCACCCAGTTTGGCCTCGCGGCAGCGGAAGAGGCGCTTGCCGATTCGGGCTTGCAGCTGGAGCAGTTGGACCGTGAGCGGCTTGCGGTATATGTCGGCTCTGGCATTGGCGGTCTGCAGACGCTGCAGGATAACGAAGGGCAGCTGCGCCAGCGCGGGCCAGGCCGGGTCAGTCCGCTGCTCGTGCCAATGATGATTGCCAATATGGCAGCTGCGCAAATCAGCATTAGGCTTGGCTCGCTCGGCCCGACGCTTGCGCCAGTTACTGCCTGCTCTGTGGGCAATACCGCCATTGGCGAGGCGTTCCGCCTCATTCGCGGCGGCTGGGCGGACGTTGTGTTTGCCGGAGGCTCAGAGGCAGCCGTAACGGATATTGCGGTTGCAGGCTTCGGCAATGCGACCGCGATTTCAACTCGCAACGAAGAGCCGGAGCGGGCAAGCCGTCCTTTTGACAGCGGCCGGGATGGCTTTGTGATGTCGGAGGGAGCGGGCATTATGGTGCTGGAATCGCTTGAGCATGCGCAAAGCAGAGGAGCACGCATTTATGCAGAGGTAGTAGGCTATGGAGCGACCTCGGATGCTTATCATATCGTAGCGACCCCGCCTGATGGAGATGGGGCCTACCGGGCAATGAAGCTTGCGCTGCAGGAAGCGGGACTAGCACCTGCGGATGTGGATGTGATTAGCGCGCATGCCACTAGTACTGAGGTTGGCGATCGCTCGGAGGCTTCGGCGATTCGCCGCTTGTTTGCAGCCGATGGCAAGCAGCCGCCAGCTGTCACGGCGACGAAGTCGATGCTGGGGCATATGCTCGGGGCATCGGGAGGCGCCCAGGCGATTGCCCTCGCCAAAGGCTTGCAGGAAGGCGTCATTACGCCGACGATCAACTACGAGCAGGCGGACCCGGCCTGCGGAGATTTAGACATCGTAGCGAACGAAGCGCGCCGTGCAAATATAAAGGTCGGCCTCACGAACTCCTTCGGCTTTGGCGGCCATAATGCGGTCATTGCGATGCGCAAATTTGAGGAGTAACCATAAACACTAGGAGAAATATTCTAAATGAACAGCTGTAGCGCAAGGTCAAGCTGAGCTTCTATATGATTTTTTTGTTCCCCCAATGAGCAGCGGCTGAATCGCCTGCTGCTCATTGGGGGCTCTTTATTTCTTCAAGCATTCATCCGCATAAATTGGGGGATAAGCACATTCAGCTCTTTAATAAAAGCTTCGCAAGCGAGCGATTGCTTCTTTTTGGCATGCAGCCAGTAAAAATCGACGGGATGCTCGACCTGAAGCGGGATCGGAACGATATGCCCGGTCATGACGTAAGGATCATTTTTCAAGGAAATATCCAAATAAAAGCCGATGCCGAGTCCCTCGCTGATGACCCGTTTAGAAACCTCGGAATGCTTGGAATGAAAAATTTCCCGGCTCGTGCCATACGCCTGAAGCTCCTCCTTCATACGCTCCGAGGTGCTGATAATCGAATGCTTCCCAATTTCCTCCATGGAAAGGCTCTCTTTGTAGGCCAAAGGCGACTTGCCTCCAACGCATGCCATAATTTTGCATGTTAAAAACTTTTCGGCGACCAGATTTTTAAAGGACATTTCCTCCGGCGTTCCAATAAGTCCCACATCCCAGTCTCCGCTCAACAGCCGCTCTTCTATTTCGCTAGGATGGCTTTCTGTAATTTCCAGCTCAACAAGCGGATATTTCTCTGAGTAATGGGTGAGCAGCTTGGGCAAAAAGCTGGTGCAAGCCCCGAAGGTCGCCCCGATGACAAGCCGTTCGTTCAGAAGCGAGCTGTTCAGCTTGGCCGTCTCTGTGAAGTTATCCCAGCGCGACAAAATATCCTCAGCCATCTGAATCAGGTTATTGCCCACAGCAGTCGGGCGGGTTCCCGAGCGGGTGCGGGTAAAAATCGCCAGGCCGATCTCATTTTCCAAGGCGGCTATCGAGTTGCTGATGTTGGGCTGCGACAAGTGAAGCTTCTCCGCAGCCAGAGTAATGGAACCGCTATGCGCTACCTCGACTAAATATCTCAATTGTTCAATACGCATATTAGATCACCTCTTCTGTCATAAGCTCGGGTTATGGAAACATTGTTTTTATATATTTTACATTGTAATTAGGAATGTGTAACATTTCAATTAATAAATCCTTGCAATCCAATCGGAAATTACAAAATTACGATAAGGCTTAAGACTGTTAACAGGAAAACGCAAGACTGGCAGCCATTCAGCAGCATGACATTCATTAGAGAGGTTGTGAAAAATAGTTATGGCAGACAAACTCGCTCCTTTTCGTTTTGCCAAAAGAGTGCCGCAGCAGGCGCCGATGGGGGCGGCGCAAGCGTCCAATCGCACCGATGTCGTTCCGTTATCCTACGGCTCTCCAGCATCGGCCTCATTTCCCTATGATGCGCTCCAGCAGGCGGCATCTGATGCCATACAAACGCAGGGCCACGCTGCCCTGCAATATTCGGGAGCGGATGGCCCGGCTGTCGTTCGACAATGGATTGCCGAGCGATCCGTCTTGCGGGGAATCCATGCCGCTCCGCAGGAGGTGCTCGTCACCTACGGCTCAGGGCAGGCGATCGATTTTGCTTGCCGGGCTATTTTGGAGCCGGGGGATCACGTCTGGGTAGAGGCCCCAACCTTCTTCGGTGCTCTGAATACGTTTCGCTCCAGCGAGGCGGTGCTTACCTCGTTCCCCATTGATGAGCAGGGCCTCAGAGTCGATTTGGTGGAGGAAGCGCTTGAGCAGTCGGCCCGTGCAAATTTGCCGCTTCCGAAGCTGCTGTACTGCATTCCGAATTATCATAATCCGGGCGGAATCAGCTTATCCCTTTCCCGCCGCAAGCGCCTTGCCGAGCTGGCGTTGGCCTATAATTTTTTCATTCTGGAAGATGATGCTTACTCGGAGCTGAATTTTGGAGCTGTCTATTTGCCAGCTATTTATAGCTTTGCCCCGCAAAGAACGATTTACTTGGGCACATTCTCAAAGACGATTGCTCCAAGCATAAGGTTGGGCTGGGCGATCGCGTCGCAGGATACCGCAGGCAAGCTGGGCTCCTTCTTTCATGGAAGCCGGGCCAGCGCATTTACCCAGCAGATTATCGGAAATTTACTAAGCGGCTATTCGCTTGAGACGCATATCGAGCAGCTCATTGCCCGATACCGGGAGCAGCGTGACAGCATGCTTGCTGCACTGGACAAGCATTTAAATGGAGTGGTGGAATATGCGGTTCCCGAAGGCGGATTTTTCGTCTGGCTTCGGTTTAAGGAAGAGGTGGACACCGGGGAGCTTGTAACGTATGCCACTGAGCGCGGAGTCAGCTTCATTGATGGTCGGCAGTTTTATTTATCGCCGGAGGACGGTAAGCGCTACGCCAGATTATCGTTCAGCTACTGCGAGGGGGAGGTGCTTGAGCTCGGCATTATCCGGTTAGCTGAAGCGTATCAGGATTATCGGGACGATCAGGCAGCTCAAACCGTTTGAAAAGCTTGAAAAATTTAAAAAGCATACAAAGTATAAGTTTTGACACAGAATTTACTACATCCAAAGGCGGCGTTTCAGCCAGCAAATCAGGAGGAATTATAAATGAAAGCAAAATGGACAACTAGAATGAGCTATTTAATTTTTGCAGCTATGGTGCTGCTGCTAGCGGCATGCGGCAGCCAGCAGCAGGAAGCGGCGGGTACGAATGCTGCGGCTTCGGCAGAGGTAGCCGCTGCACCTGCAAGTGCGGAGCCGACTTCATCATCTGCTGCGACGGAGCAAGATGCAGATAAATACAAAGGCGTTGTCGTCCACCTTGAGGGCAGCCAGGTCGGCCCCATGATCGTAGGCAAGGAAAAGGGCTGGTTCGCGGAAGAGATCGGCAAATACGGCGCAACCGTCGAGTTTCAGACGCTTGCAAGTGCGTCGCAATACAATGAGGCATTGGCGGCGGGCAGACTGGATATCGTCCGTACAGGCTATATTGGCACAATTACAGCTCAAGCGGCCGACATTGCCTTCAAGTCCATTGCCGAAGGCAGCAGCGGAGCACCTGATGCGATTCTTGTTCCGCAGGCAAGCGGCATTCAATCCATTAAAGATTTGAAGGGTAAAACGATCGCTGTTGCGAAAGGAAGCAGCTCATGGGGCTTGCTCCAGCATGCGCTCAAGAAAGAAGGCATTTCGCCAGATGATGTCAAGCTGGTCAACCTTCAGCCTAGCGATGCACAGGCGGCGTACCAAGGCGGACAAGTTGACGCTTGGGTTATTTTTGAACCGTACCGGAGCCAGGAAACGAGCAGCGGGTCATCCCGAATCGTAGCCGAGTCGTCCACAATCGGCTTGTTTACCCCGGGCTATGTCATTTCTCGAACAGAATTCGCGGACCAATATCCTGAGCTTGTAGAGGCTTTTCTCAAAGCCTACCAGAAATCAATTGACTGGCAAAAAGCGAATTTGGACGAGGCGGTTGCCCTGAACGCCAAAATCAAAAATGTGAGCGAGGATACAATTCGGGCATCCATGGCGAATCCAAGCTCTGAGCCGACAAATCTTCCGATTTCGGAGGAAGCGACGAAATTTCAGCAGGAAACGGCCGACCTCATGTTCGAACTGGGTGAAATTAAAACGAAGGTTGATGTGTCCAAAGTTATTGATAACACCTTCATTACGAAAACATTGGCAGATATAAAGGCAGCAGTGAATAAATAATGCAGGATGGAAGTGGCAATGACATGAAGCAATTGAACGAACAAATGAACCTGGGCGCCTTTGTGTTTACTTTTGGCCATCATTTTGCGGCCTGGCGCCATCCGGGTACGGATACGAATGAAATCATTAGTATGGATTTTTACAAGGAATTGGCGGCAAGCGCGGAACGCGGCAAGCTGGATATGCTGTTTCTGGCGGATTCCGGATCAATCCCGCTGAGCGATGCGGAATCGAGCGCCCGCTTCGTCTACCCGGAAGCGACTGCCGTGCTTGGCGCGCTCGCTGCGATCACGGATAAAATCGGCATTGCGGCAACCGTATCTACGACATTCAATGATCCTTACAATGTCGCACGTCGGTTTTCGACGCTGGATCATCTCAGCAAAGGGCGCGCCGCCTGGAATGTGGTCACCTCGACCAAGGAGGGAGACGCGCTGAATTACAGCATGGAGAGGCTGCCGGAGCATGGCAGCAGGTATGATAGAGCGCGGGAATTTTTAGATGTAACGAATGCGCTATGGGATAGCTGGGAGGATGACGCCCTTCTATGGGACAAGAAAGCAGGCTTGTTTGCTGACAAGGAGAAGGTGCATCTGCTGGAGCACCGCGGCGAGTCCTTCTCGGTGCTGGGGCCGCTTAATATTCCAAGGTCTCCGCAGGGACGCCCGGTCATTATTCAGGCAGGGACTTCCCCTGCTGGATCACGGTTCGCAGCAAGCGGGGCGGATGTTGTGTTTACAGCATGCGAGGATAAAGAAGAATCGATCCGCTTCTATAAGCATGTGAAGGGGCTGCTTCCCGAATTCGGGAGAGAGGCAAGCGATGTGAAAATATTGCCCGGCCTGATGTATTTTGTAGGTGCGACTGAAGCCGAGGCAAAGGCGAAGGAAGAGGAGTTTTACGAGCTGATATTGCCATCCGCAGGCGTCACGTATTTATCACGAATGCTGAATGTGGATTTATCGGGCTATTCCATTGATGAGCAGCTGCCGGATATCCCGCTTGAGGGCAATACTAGCCGGGCGAAAATCATCGTGGAGACGGCGCGGAGAACGAAGCAGACGATTCGCGAGCTTGGCTTGCATTTTGCCGTAGCCCGTGGACATATGAAGGTGCGAGGCACGCCGGAGCAAATTGCCGATGTCATGGAGGATTGGTTCCGCAGCGCAGCCTGCGACGGCTTCAATATTATGCCGCCGCTACTGCCGGGGGGCATGGGAGAATTTGTCGATCAGGTCGTTCCCGTCCTGCAGCGCAGAGGCTTGTTCCGCACCGAATACGCGGGAAATACGCTGCGGGACCACCTGGGGCTCCGCCGTCCAATCAGCCAGTTCGCAGCAACCGTCAATACGGCGAAGGAGGGATAGCTGAAAATGAGCGATACGCCAAAACAATTAAAGCTGGGCTTGTTTATTCAAAGCACGGGGCATCACGCCGCTGCATGGAGGCATCCTGAGACGGCTACGCTCCAAAGCCACAACGTTCGCTATTATCAACAGCTTGCCAAGACGGCAGAGCGAGGGAAGTTTGATCTGATGTTTCTGGCCGATGATCTCGCCGTTCCGCTGCCATACAAATCGGCCTTGACCGACCGCTATGGCAAGCTGGAGCCGCTGACGCTGCTGTCGAATCTGGCTGCTGTAACGGAGCATATCGGCCTCGCGGCTACCTTCTCGACTACCTTTAATGAGCCCTATCATGCTGCGCGCAAATTCGCATCCCTTGATCATATTAGCGATGGCAGGGCGGCCTGGAACGTCGTAACGTCGGCGCTGAATGACGAAGCCCACAATTTTGGCCAGGATGAAATTCTTGATCATGAGCTTCGTTATGAGCGGGCGGATGAATTTTTCCAGGTGGCGTCCGGTTTATGGGATAGCTGGGATGAGGATGCGGTGCAGGCGGATAAGGAGAGCGGCGAGTATTTTGACTTGGATAAAGTACATGTGCTGAACCATCAAGGGACATTTTTCTCCGTACAGGGGCCGCTGAACGTAGCCCGTCCCGTGCAAGGGCGTCCGGTCATTATTCAGGCGGGATCATCCGGGACTGGGCAGCAATTCGCGGCAAAAAATGCCGATGTCGTATTCACGGTGCAAAATCAGTTGGACAGCGCAAAGAAATTTTATAAGCAAGTAAAAGAACTCGCGGAAGCAAACGGCCGCTCCCGTGATGACATTAAAATAATGCCCGGCTTGTTCCCTATTATAGGGGACACACAGGAAGAAGCCGAAGCGAACTACCAGCAGCTTCAACAGCTGGTGGACCGCAAAATCGGTACTGCCTTGCTAGGCGGCGTATTCGATAATATTGATCTTTCGGGCTATGGCGACGACGAACCGTTCCCAGAGCTGCAGGAGGCTGGCGGCACTCGCAGCCGTTTTCAGCTGGTGATGGAGACGGCTAGAAGAGAAGGCTTGACGGTGAGGGAAGTCTATTTGCGGTTTGCTTCGGCAAGGGGTCATCTTACCGTGATTGGAACGCCCGAACAAATTGCGGACCAGATGGAAGTATGGCTGCGCGAGGAGGCGGCAGATGGCTTTAACATTATGCCGCCCTACATGCCTGGCGGACTGGATAGTTTTGTAGAAAAGATTATTCCGGTGCTTCAGCGGCGCGGCTTGTTTCGCACGGAATATGAAGGCGGCACCTTGCGCGAAAACTTGGGGCTGCGTCGTCCTGCCAGCCGCTATGCCCGGCAAGAAAGCGGCGTGGACGCATGAGCGGCAGCGGCAAGCTGGAATTGATTGCGGTGGACAAAACCTTCAGGGCGGAAAAGCAGAATCATGTGCTCGCTGACATTCATTTGAGTCTGAGTCCCGGCGAATTTGTTACCATCATCGGGCCGAGCGGCTGCGGCAAAAGCACATTGCTCAAAATTATCGCCGGACTCGATGCCGATTACGAGGGTTCCGTGCTGCTTGGTGGGGTCGATACAGGCAAGCCCAGCCGCGACAAAGGGTTTATTTTTCAAGAGCATCGCCTTTTCCCGTGGCTTACGGTGGAGCGGAATATTGCTGCTAATCAATCGCTAAGAAATAAAGAGGTTCGCGGGCAGGTGGATGCGATGATTAAGCTGGTGCGTTTGGAAGGGTTTGAGAAGGCGTATCCGAAGGAGCTGTCTGGCGGGATGTCCCAGCGGGTCGCTATTGCAAGGGCACTTATGCAAAGCCCGCAGGTGCTGCTGCTGGATGAGCCCTTCGGCGCGCTCGACGCCTTCACCCGCACGCATATGCAGGAAGCACTACTGGACATTTGGCGCAATAATCGGGCGACGATGCTGCTCGTCACTCATGATATCGACGAAGCGGTTTTTTTATCCGAAAGAATCGTAGTTATGGATGCTCGGCCAGGGCGAATCAAGCAGATTGTTCGCAATGATTTGCCCTATCCGCGCACGCGGCATAGCCAAGGCTTTCAAGAGCTGCGTTCTCAAGTCATGCGAGTGCTGGAGAAGCAGGAGGAGCCAGAGGAAAACTGGGTCATTTAAAGCTGGAGGCATCGTGATACCAACATGAAGGAGATAATATGAAACAATCAGGAAAATGGTGGAAAGGGGCTGTTATCCCGGTCTGCGTGCTGCTTCTATGGCAGTGGGCGTCTTGGTCGGGAGCGGCAGACCCTAAGCTTTTTCCAGCACCAAGCTCCATTTTTGGGGATCTGTTCGCGATGCTCCTTTCAGGGGAATTGTACTATCATATCCGCATTAGCGTCGTGCGCGCCGCGCTCGGCTTTTTACTGGGCGGGAGCTTGGGGCTGCTTATTGGCTTATTGGTTGGCATGTATGTAAAAGTCGAGGAATTGGTTGATCCTACCGTACAGATGCTGCGGACCGTGCCTTTGCTCTCAATTACTCCTTTGTTCATTTTGTGGTTTGGTTTTGGCGAGCTGTCCAAGGTGCTGTTGATTGCAATGGGTGCGTTTTTCCCGCTGTATGTGAACACCTTTCTCGGTGTCAGGGGTGTCGATAAAAAGCTGTTCGACGTAGCGCGCGTGCTTGAGTTTAGCCGTTACAAGCAGGTGACGAAGCTGATGCTCCCCGCCGCCTTGCCCAACGTGTTGCTGGGCCTTCGCCTATCGCTCAGCATAGCTTGGCTGTGCCTCGTTGTAGCTGAATTAATGGGAGCCGACAGCGGCGTCGGCTATCTGATTCAGGATGCCAGATCGTATGTGCGGACAGGCGCCGTGTTCGTTGGCATTTTCGTGTTTGCCGCTGTTGGCAAGCTGGCCGACTCGGCCGTACGATTGCTGGAGCGCCGACTGCTGAAGTGGCAGGATAACTACCGGGGATAATGCAAAAAAACAACCCATACCGCTCATTCGTCCCGCAAATCAGTTATAATAAAACGATAGCAAGCGGAAAATACGGCCCTTCGGAGCTGGAGACGAAAAGGACGATGAGAGATGGGAAGAGAGCTGGTAATCGGGCTTGATCTGGGGACAACCAGCGTGAAAGCTTGTATTTTTGATCGAAACGGCCATTTGGTCGCAGATGTGGAGAAAATGAATACGTTCTACTACCCGCAGCAAGGCTGGGTGGAGCAAAGCCCGGTAGAAATCGAGCGCTCGGCCGTGCTCGCTATTAGAGAAGCGATTGAGAAGGCGAAGGTAGAGGAAGGCGAGCTGCTGGCGCTCGGTTTTTCGGCGGCGATGCATGCGATTCTGACGCTTGACGCAGCTGGCAATCCGACTTCTCCGGCGATTATTTGGGCGGATGGAAGAAGCGCGGGCCAGGCGGAAGCGCTGCTGGAAGCAAGCGGGGAGCAGGTGTACAAGGCGACGGGAACGCCGATTCACCCGATGACGCCGCTCATGAAGCTGCTGTGGATGAAAGAAAATAACTATGAGCCTTATGAGCAAGCGAGCTATTTTATGTCGATTAAGGAATATTTGCTTTACTGTTGGTTCGGACAACGCAAAATCGATTATGCGATGGCTTCGGCAACCGGCTTATTCAATCCAGCCAAGCTGGACTGGGAGCCAGAGCTGCTGGCGTTAACGGGCATTTCAGCAGCACAGCTGTCCGAAATCGTGCCGCCAACGGAAATTCTCTCGGGGCTGAATGCGGATATTGCTGCGCAAATGGGCGTCTCAAGGGACCTGCCCTTCGCGATTGGATCTGCGGATGGGCAGCTGTCTAACCTCGGCATTGGCGCGATTCTTCCCGGCGAGGTTGCCGTATCTGTTGGGACGAGCGGGGCAATCCGCCAGCTTACGCATCAGGCGAAGGTGAGCGATAGCCGCGAGACGTTCTGCTACTCTTTTACGAAGGACACGTATATCGTCGGCGGCCCGACGAACAATGGCGGCATTGCGCTGCAATGGCTGAAGGATACGCTGAATTATGAGGGCGGCTACGAGGCTTTTCTGGCTGAGGCTGAAAAGATTGCTCCCGGCGCGGACGGCCTGCTTTTCCTGCCGTATTTGAACGGCGAACGGGCACCGCTGTGGAATCAGCGGGCGAAGGGCAATTTCTACGGCTTAACGATGACCCATGAGCGGGCACACTTAATTCGCGCGGTGCTTGAGGGTGTAACGTTCAACCTGTATCAAATTGGCAAGGCGCTGGAGAAGCTGGCGGGCGCGCCGCAAAAAATGTATGTGAACGGCGGGCTGTCCCGCTCGCCGCTCTGGCTGCAAATGATGGCGGATATTTTCGACGCCGAAATATACGTTTCGGAAAACCATCATAGCGCCGCATGGGGCGCCGCTTGGACTTCATTAGTAGCAACTGGCCATGCGAGCTCCTATGAGGAAATTAAGCAGCATATTCCAATGGACAAGCCTGTTGTGCCGAACCCGGAGATGAGCAAGCGCTACAAAGAAATTTATGCGAATTATGAAAAGCTGGCGAAGACGATGGCAGCCTTTTTCTAAAGGGCAGCCTAATCATTAAGCCGCACCATTTAATAGGCGGGCAGCCGCCAATAAAACAAGCCCCGGCAGCGGTAATAAATCGCTATCGGGGCTTGTTTTATTATTTAAACATAAGCATTAGCCGTTTACGCTTTATTCAGCGAATAGCTGTAGGTATAGCTTTTGCCATCGAGGGCGCTGCGATAGGAGAAGCTGAGGACGCCTTTGGACGTTTCGCCAGTGAAAGCAAGCTCATCGCCATAATAAGGAATGTCGTTCTTTTCCGCATATTCCTGCTCGGCAGCAGACAAGAACTGTTTATAAAGAAGCGTAGCGTTGCCCGTCTTCAAATCGACTAAAGTAAGCAGCCCTGTTTGGTTAGGACGAATAATTAGGTAGCCTTGGCCCATGCCTAGCACGGCATACACTTCATCTTTGCCACCCAGCTTGGGAAGATCATATTCCTCCAAAGTGGCTCCGCTGCTGTCCAGCAGAGATAACGTTTTGCCGTCCGTCAGCAAAGGGTTGTTGTTCATGGCGACGATGTTAGGCTCATAGCGCTTGAAGTATTTCGCAGCAGCTTGCTTGACCAGCTTATGATCTTTAATATAAGCGGCGTGGGATTGGAACTGAACGCTAGGCTCGCCATAGTTGAAGAGAATGGATACCATAAGGCCGCTGGTCCCGATTGCTTTAGTTGAAAGGCCCCAGTAGCCGGCGATGTCTGCATCCAGCTTAAGCTTGCCCGCAAGCTGGGGAATATCGGATTTGCCAAGCGCCGTATACAGATTGCCAGTTGCCGTATCTAGCCATGCTGCGCCGGATTGCAAGCTGCCACCCGTTTGATAAGTGACCTTCTGGTTAATCCCTACTGTGTTATCGGCCTGTTTCCAAGTCACGCTTGCCCCAATGGATTCCGAGAAAAAGCGCAGCGGTACGTAGACATGGCCTTTAATCACTTGAAGCGGGGTGTTCAGCTTGATCTGCTTGCCGTTGTTGATCGCCTCCGTGGACCCGACCTTCAACGTAACCAGATGTCCCGGGTAGCTCATCGTGACGGCTTTGGCTGCTGCATCCCAAGACACAAGGGCTCCTAGCAGCTCGCCAACCTCACGAAGCGGCATATACACCGAGCTTTGTGATATAAAAGGGGCCGATTCGGTCACATAGGAGTTTCCGTTCACCTTAAGCGTTATTTTCTTGGCGGCTGGTGCAACTGCCGCCGCTGTTATGTAATCGCTGCTGCTTACTGGAAGTGCTGCTGATGCAAGAGGCGCTCCCATTAACGAAGCTGCGAGGCTGATTGCTGGAATGACTGTAAAAGCAGTGCGTAAACGTTTCATCCTTATTCCTCCTATTTAAGGTCGTTGCTATTGCCATGCCTTCTAAGCTTAGTCTAAAATTAAAGACGCAGCCACACTACAAATAGTTACAATTTTGGCTGAATAAAATTCGATTTAGTTGTCTAACGTGATGAAGGAATTGACATACTCCAAGTGGAATTCATGTATAATGGCTTTGAAGCAAGGGCTATCATTAGCATAAAATGTTAATTCGGAGGTTTCGCATATGACGGAAATAGCATTATGGCCAGAATCAGCTTATGAAAATGTGGAAGGTGAGCGCCCGTATTTAGTGCCTCATCTTATCAAGTCGGGTAAGCCACTAGCAGCAGTCATCGTGCTTCCAGGCGGCGGTTATCGCTATCGTGCCGATCATGAAGGAGAGCCAATTGCTAAGTGGTTAAATGATTTAGGCTTGCATGCATTTGTTCTTCATTACCGTGTAGCTCCGCATAAGCATCCTATTCCGCTCGGTGACGCGAAGCGCGCCATGCGGATCGTCAGAAGCCAGGCAGCTGAGTTCGGCATTGATCCCGCGCGTATTGGCATACTCGGCTTCTCGGCTGGCGGTCATCTGGCTTCCACAGTCGGCACGCATTTTGATGCCGGAGACAGCAGCAGCTCCGATCCGATCGAACGTGCAAGCAGCCGCCCAGATGCGATGGTTCTGTGTTATCCGGTTATTTCGCTAGGGGAGTTCCGTCACGATGGCTCCTTGGTCCATTTGCTTGGTGATGATGCGCCTGAGGAGCTTCGCAGGGAGCTGTCGAACGAGCTGCAAGTTACGGAGCAGACACCGCCGACCTTCCTCTGGCATTGCGCAGATGACGGGGCCGTTCCGGTCCAGAACAGCTTAATGTTTGCAGCAGCGCTTGCTAGCAGCGGCGTTCCTTATGAAATGCACATTTATGAGAGCGGCGGACATGGCATCGGCCTTGCCTATGACCATCCTGAAGCGCATACTTGGAGCTTATGCTGCGGCAACTGGCTGAAAAAACGCGGCTTTACGGAAGATTTAGAGGTTCAGTAACGATAGCTACAATAGCGAACAGCATGAGTACAGCAGCAGGGCGCAGGAGCGAATTATTCATTCAATCTGAGGATTGGTCCTAAGGGCTTGCTGGCCTGCTGCTATGGGCTTGGGCATTTGGTGCAGCAGCAGTCACAGGGTCTCCGGGAAAAGCCGGAGGCCTTTTTATAAATATAAGCCATTATAAGCGTCACCCTTATAATCGGCTTATGACGATATAGATAGAGAAGCGGAGCTGAGAAGCATGATGCAAATGAGAGGGAAAATCGTACTTGTTACCGGAGCAAATGCGGGCATGGGATTGGCATCAGCTACGGAGCTGGCTAAGGCTGGCGCGGACGTTATTATGGCTTGCCGCAGCCTGGAGCGCGGCGAAGCCGCAAGGCAGCAGGCACTTGCCGCAAGCGGTGCTGCGCATATTGAGCTGATGGCCTGTGATCTTGGAGATTTTGCGAGCATTGCTGCCTTTTGCGAAGCTTTCAAGCAGCGGTACGACCGGCTGGATGTGCTGCTAAACAATGCAGGCGTTGTATCGCTGAAGCGCGAGCTAACCAAGGATGGTTATGAAAGCATGATCGGCGTTAATCATCTGGGCCATTTTTTACTGACGACATCGCTATTGGAGCTGCTGGAGCGATCACCGCAGGGCAGAGTAGTCAATGTATCCTCGGGCGCATATAAAGCGGGGAAAATCCATTTTGAAGACATAAATCTGACTCGAGGCTTTAGTGTAGTAAAGGGTTATGCCCAATCGAAGCTGGCCAATATTTTGTTCACCAAGGAGCTGGCTAGGCGGCTGGCGCATACGAAGGTGACGGTTAATTGCCTGCATCCAGGAGCGGTAGGAACGTCGCTCGGCGTTAACCGCCAGACGGGATTCGGCAAAAGCATGCATGCGCTGCTGCGGCCTTTTTTCTTAACTTCGCTGCAGGGGGCGCAGACGGCGCTGTATTTGGCGAGCTCGGAGGAAGGCGGAGCGGTAAGCGGGCACTATTTTTATAAGCAAAAAAGGGAGGAAGTGTCTGCTAAAGCAATGGATGAGCAGGTTGCCAAGCGGCTTTGGGAATGGAGCGAGCAGCAGCTTGAACACAGAAAGCAAGCGAAATAAAGCGAGCTGGGGGGCGTTATCGTGGGAGGTTGTTTGAATGTTTGAGAAAGCAGCTGTCAAGTCGGCTATCGCGCTGCTTGCGTTGTTTAGCCTCATGCTGGCTGGCTGTACGAAGGATGCGCCGAAGCCTGAGAGAAGCAACCCTGCCATGCTGCAATGGCTGCCAATCATTAAACAGTCGGGCAAGCTGGTTATCGCCACAACCGAAAATTACCCGTTTGAATATACGGATGAAGAGACAGGCGAGTTTATAGGGTACGATGTGGATTTGGCGCAAGCGATTGCAGACGAAATTGGCGTAGACATTGAATGGAAAAAAATGCCCTTTGCTGAGCTGCTTAACGCCTTGCAGCTGGGTAAAGCCGACATGGTTATAGCCAGTATGTATATTACCGAGGAGCGGGAACGCACCGTCGATATGTCGGATAAATATTTGGATTCCGGCATGGCAATCGTCAAGCGGATGAGCGATCATTCGGTACGCTCGCTTAATGATTTGACTGGCAAGACGATTGGTGTAAAAACGCAGGCGACCAGCGAGCGGGAAGCAGAAGCGCTTATTGCGCAGGGCAAAGAAATTAAAATACGATCGTATGCTTCGGTAGCGGAATGTATGGAAGCCTTGCGCTCTGGCGAGGTAGATATCGTATTTAACGATTATTTAAAGCAGGTCAGCTACAATCAGCATTATCCCGAGGCACACTTGGAGCTGGTAGGCGGCGCATTTACCCAAGAAGGCTTCGGGATAGCTGTCGTCAAAGGGCAGACCGAATTGCTTCAGGTCGTCAATCAGGTCATACACAGGCTGCAGGAAAATGGCGATGCGGATGTGCTGTACAGCAAATGGCTGCAATAATGGGGAAAACGAAGGAGGAACACACATGAAACAACGGCAATTTGCTTTTACAGCTATTCGCGTGTTGGCGATTTATTTTTTGGTAGCAGGCATTGGAAGGCTGATGGATGTAGTAGCGCCTATTATGCTGAGCGGCAGCGATGCTCATGTATCGGCGTGGGCGTATTTGTCTCTGGTACTGCCAGGCCTCGTTTATGTGGCGGCAAGCGTTTTTCTATGGTCGAAGGCAGAAGGCCTCGTACTGCGTATTGTGCAAGGCCAAGTAGAAGACGCCGCAGAGGCGCTTCCAGCTACTCGATTCGCCAGCGACGAGCTTTACAAGCTTGCGTTGTCGCTTACAGGCGTCATCCTTATTGTGCTAACCTTGCCTACGCTCGCGTCAACGATCATTCAGCTTCTGCAAGTTAATGAAACGAGCTATACAGTAACGCAGCCGTTTCTTTATTCCAACTGGGCTGTCATAATGGAATGCATAGTGAAGCTGGGGCTAGGATTACTGTTAATCATTAAAACACAGGTTATTTTTGGCTGGGTGGGGCGCACCTTTCAACAGGTTCGGACGAACAACCAATAAACGAATGATCAATAAGCGTGCAATCAATAAACGCATGGGCATAAAAAAGACTGGCGACGCATCGGGCTGTGCAAGAAGGCACCCGATAAGGTCATCGCCAGTCTTTTTGTTTTTTTGCTAAAGTCAGCAGCAATCCATCAGGCAAAATCCAGCAGGTAAAGTATAGCGGCAAGCGTGTGCAGCTTATGGACGAAATTCGACGTTGAGCTGAATAATTTCTGCGCGGCTGCCGATGCGAAGCGGCGGTCCCCAGGTGCCGAAGCCGGAGGAGACGATGGCATGCAGCTGTCCTTTTTGCAAAAAGCCCCAGTCCAGCTCGAACAGCCGTCTTGTGAACAAGTGGTTCGGCATCATTTGACCGCGGTGGGTATGGCCGGACAAGGAAAGATCAATGCCCTGCAGCGAAGCCTGCTCCAGATCGGAGGGCTGATGATCCATCATGATGAGCGGCAGGGTAGCGTCAAGCGCTGCGACGAGCTCCTTCACGGATTGACGGCCTTCCGGGTCTGATCGCTTCGCGGTTAAGTCCTTGCGGCCAATGATGTAAAAGCCGTCGTCAATTTTCACGCTCTCGTCCAACAGGACGCGTATGCCGACAGCATCCATCTCCGCAATGAAGCGGGCAATGTGTCCGCCATAATATTCATGATTGCCAAGCACAGCGTAGACGCCGAGCGGCGCACGCAGACGCTTCATGACCTCGGACATATTGTCATCCAAATAGGGGGCAATATCATCATCGATGACGTCGCCAGGCAGCAAAATCAAATCGGGCTTCATATGCTCCATAGCCTTCGCAAGCCGCGCCAAATGGCGTTTGCCGACGATGGTGCCGAGGTGGATGTCAGAGGCCATGCCGATACGCAGCGATGTGCGTGGTCCTGCTGGCTTGGCAATCGTAATGGAATAAGTGCGAACGACCGGCGACCACGCATTCCAGCTCCCGCGCAGCAAAATGGCCAACATGATAACGGCGACTGCGCTGCCTACTGCAAGCAGAGCTGTAGAGGCGGAGATACCAAGCTTCGTCAGCAGCCAATAAATCAGATTTGCTGGAGGAAGCAGCAGCACCGCATATTCCATTACCGCGAGCCAGTAGGAGCCGATGAGCTTGAACACACGCCCTATTTTGCGCAGAGGTGCTACAGGCTGAAGAAGTCTTCCAATGATATAAGAGATAGAAATAATGGCGACAGCGAAGGCATATGGCAGAGGATTGTCCAGAGAAGTCAAGGCCGATAAATAAAGCCATCCATTCCAGCCAATATAAGCGTTAATAGCCACAAAAATAAATAATACTAAAGCGATTGTACCGATCAAACGCGGTTTCAACATTTGCACTCCCCAGTCATTATCATTGTGCATGAGATTAAGTCAAAGCATCTATTATCCTTCATGGTGACAATACTATAGCATAACGGCAATTGTCAGGTAAAATAGAGTCATAGACTAGAGGGAAAAAGGGGGCTTTAGCGTTGCCTTTAATTATGCAAATTTTATTGTTTATTGCTGCTGGGCTTGCAGAAATCGGCGGCGGCTATTTGGTGTGGCTTTGGCTGCGCGAAGGAAAGCCTTATTGGTACGGCATAGTGGGCAGTGGGATCTTGGTGCTGTACGGGATTTTGCCTACGCTGCAATCGTTTCCGACCTTTGGCAGAGTGTATGCGGCATATGGCGGCGTGTTTGTCGCAATGGCGGTGCTTTGGGGCTGGCTCGTAGACAAGCGGACGCCTGATCTTTACGATTGGATTGGCGCTGCCGTATGTCTGGTCGGCGTATCGATTATTTTGTGGGCGCCGCGAGGATAGCTGCTTAGGCGTCATGCTTGAACTATTTTTGACAACATTAGCATTTGTAAGGATAATATAGCTTTACAAGCTGGACGAATGGGGCGAATGGAAGAGATGAAATCATTAGTGCTCGCGGAAAAGCCAAGCGTGGCAAAGGAAATTGCCCGTGTGCTCGGCTGTACGAACAAAAATAAAAGCTACATAGAAGGCCCGAAATATGTGGTAACCTGGGCACTTGGCCATTTGGTTACCCTCGCGGAGCCGGAGGAATATGATCCGAAATACCGAACCTGGAGTTTGGAGGATTTGCCGCTGCTGCCTCCTAAAATGAACTTGAAGGTGATGAAGGAAACGTCGCATCAGTTCAAGGCGGTAGCGCAGCTGTGCAAGCGTTCTGATATTAGCGAGCTTATTATCGCAACGGATGCCGGGCGTGAGGGCGAGCTGGTTGCCCGCTGGATTATGGAGCTGGTGCATTGGCGCAAGCCGTTTAAACGGCTCTGGATTTCGTCGCAGACGGATAAAGCGATCAAGGATGGTTTTAGCAGGCTGAAGCCGGGAGCGGAATATAACCATTTGTATGCATCTGCGGTATGCCGCGCCGAGGCGGACTGGCTAATTGGACTGAATGTCACCCGTGCATTGACGACCAAATACAATGCACAGCTAGCGGCAGGACGCGTGCAGACGCCGACGCTCGCTGCGCTGATGGACCGGGAGAAGGAAATTGAGCAGTTCCAGTCCCAGCCGTTTTGGACGGTATCTGCCGATATGGGCACTTTCCAGGCGGTATGGCGCGAGCAGGATGGCCATGATGGACGTGTATGGGGCCGTGATGAAGCAGGGGCAGTCGTCGCCCGCTTGCAGGGAAAGGGCGCGAAGGTCGACAAGCTGCGTACAGTCGAAAAGTCGGAGCCGCATCCGGGCGCCTATGACTTGACGGAGCTGCAGCGCGACGCGAACAAGCGGCTGGGCTTCTCGGCGAAGCAGACGTCGGTTGTGCTTCAGAAGCTGTATGAGCAGCATAAAATCGTCACTTATCCGCGTACCGACTCGCGCTATCTATCGAGCGACATCGTGCCGACGTTCAAAAGCAGGCTGGAAAGCGTGGCGGTCGGGCCTTATGCGCCTTTTGCCCGCAAGCTGCTGCGCGGTCCGCTAACTGTGACGAAGCGATTCGTTGATGACAGCAAGGTGAGCGATCACCATGCGATTATTCCAACGGAGCAATACGTTAATTTGTCTGCGTTAAGCGCGGAGGAGCGCAAGCTGTATGATCTGATCGTCCGCCGTTTTCTAGCCTTGTTCTCGCCAGCGTACCGCTATGATGAGACGAGCGTTACGCTGGCGGTTGGAAGCGATAAGCTGTACGCCAAAGGCCGGGTGCAGAAGGAAAGCGGCTGGAAAGAGCTTTACAGTGGAGCTGGCAGCGGAAGCTTTAGCGACGATGACGATGAAGACGACGATAAAGCACGCAGCGAGGCGGATCGCCAGCCGGAGCAGCTGCTGCCGGCCATGAGCATGGGGCAGACGCTGCCGATTAAGCAAGCCCGCTTCAAGGAATTGCGGACGCTGCCGCCTGCAAGATATACGGAAGCATCGCTGCTTGGCCGAATGGAGAAGTATAGCTTGGGCACGCCAGCGACGCGCGCGGATATTATTGAGAAGCTGCTCGGAACCGACACCATTGAGCGTCGGGGCAATCAGCTGTCGCCAACGGGAAAAGGCAGGCAGCTGATTGAAATTGTCGTTGAGGAGCTTCGCCGGCCGGAGCTGACTGCTGAGTGGGAGCGGGAGCTGGAGCGGATTGCGCTTGGCAAGGGCAACCCAGCGAAATTTATGGCGGGCATTCGCGAGCAGGCGAGCAAATGGGTGGCAGAGGTGAAAAATGAGACAAAGGAATACAAGCCTCATAATCTGACGCATTCGCGCTGCCCGGAATGCAGCAAGCACTTGATGGAAGTGAAGGGCAAGCGCGGCAAGTCGCTTGTATGTCCAGATCGGGAATGCGGCTATCGCCGCTCGGCTGAGCCGGCGCTGTCGAACAAGCGCTGCCCGCAATGCCGCAAGAAGATGGAAATTCATGACGGCAAAGCCGGAAAATACGCACAGTGCCGACCATGCAACGTCATTGAAATGCTGGGCGATAAACAGGGCGGCCGGATTAATAAGCATCAGGAGAAAAAACTGATCAATCAATTCAGCGATAATGTGTCGCTCTCGAACAGCTTGGCGGATGCCCTCAAGGCAGCTATGAGCAAGCAGGAAGACGACAAGTAAGGAATCAAGCAAGTTAGCGAGCAAGCTAATAAACAAGATAGCCAGCAAATAAGTATGGGGATAACCCCAAAAAGCTTCGGCCTGCGATAAAAAAGCAGGCTGGAAGCTTTTTTCTTATAAATAGGCTTGACTAGTGTTATCGTTGGCTTTAGCGTTATAGGGGCATAGGGAATATAATCGTTTTCGTAAGCGTTTTCTTTGAGAAAGAACGCGGTTGTGAAGCAACTATTTTGGCAGTGGCAGGAGGAACGTTCATGTGGAAAGCGGATCAGCTATTAAATCGGATTTATGAGGAAGCGGTTGAAGCGCATCGTGAAGCGGCGGAAGCAGAGAGCAGGGAAGGAAGAAGGCTGCAATTAAAGAGAGAGCTTGCATCAGCGATAGGTTCTTTTGAATCAAACTCTGGGCATGAGCCTGTCGTGCTCGAACGGGTCCAATGCGATGGATATACGAGGGAACGGGTGGAGCTATCCGCTACACCGGGGCTGTCCTTCGCAGCGTATGTGCTCATTCCAGACGGCGCAAAGAGCGGGCAGCTGCCCGGTGTATTGGCGGTGCATGGGCATGGTTATGGCAGCAGGGAAATCGTCGGTTTGCTTCCGGACGGGACGGAAGACCATGGAGAGCCTAACATTCATCAGCATTTTGCCGTCCAACTGGTAAAGCGAGGCATGGTTGTTATTGCGCCCGATGTCGTCGGCTTCGGTGAACGGAGGCTGGATGCGGATTTGCAGGAAAATTCCGACGCCCCAAGCTCCTGCTATAGATTGTCTACCCAACTCATGATGCTGGGCAAAACGCTAACGGGCCTTCGGACGGCCGAAGTGTTGGAAGCGCTTAACCATTTGGCGGGCAGGCCAGAGGTAGATGCAGCCCGCATAGGGGCGATGGGTTTTTCCGGCGGAGCACTTATCTCATATGTAGCCGCAGCGCTGGATGAACGAATAAAGGCCGTTGTTTTGACTGGCTTTACGAATACGTTTAAGGAAAGCATATTTGCGGTGCATCACTGTATCGACAATTATACGCCAGGCCTGCTGGCCTACGCCGAGCTTCCCGAGCTGATTGGGCTAATTGCGCCGCGTCCACTGTTTCTGGAATCTGGGCAAAACGATCCGATTTTCCCGGTTGAGGGCTTTAAAAAAGCGGCAGCAGAGCTGCAGGCGATTTATGAACGCGAAGGCGTGCCGGGACAGCTGCAATCCGATATTTTCCCGGGTGTCCATGAAATTAGCGGGCGGGTTTCCTATAATTGGCTGCGTGAAACGCTATCCATGTAGGGGAGGGTGAAAGGGTAATATAGGCAAAGTATAAGCGAATAATGCTATCCTACCCATCAAAATAGACCATTTAGAAAGAACAAAGAGGCTGCCGCCGGGCAGCCTCTTTGTTCTTTCCGCCAGCCAGTGAATAGCGGCAGCATGCCTACATGCCTACATGCCTGCATGCGTAAAGCCGCCCTGCGAAGGATGGACAATACCATCGACATTGTCCTTAATAGGGACGGTAAAATTGCTTTAGGTAAGAGGAGGGAGATTCGCCGTACATTTTTTTGAACACTCTGCTGAAATAAAATGGATTTTGATACCCGAGCCGATCGCTAATATCAGAAATGTTTAAGGAACTGCTGCGCATTAACGCTACGGCGTGCTGGAGCCTTAGTCTGGTATGCGCCTCAATGATGGTTTGTCCGGTTACGCGCTTGAATGTAGCGGAAAGATAGCTGTAATTCAAGTTTAAGGCAGCTGCCAAATGACTGGCTGAAAAAGGCTCGCAGCTATGCGACCCCAGAAAAGCGATAATCCGCTCGGAAATTTCCTCAGCCCCTGTGCTTTTTCTTTCCAGGGTAGACGCTTGGTGAAGATCCAGAAGCAGCTCGTATACGCTGAGGCTAGTTCTCGTCATTTGATGAGATCGCACCTTCTGGGGCATCTTCATCAGCGCGTTCAAACGGTTTTCCATGCCTGGAAAGGCAGTGCCCTGCTTTGGCAAAGTGAGCCTATATTGATAATGATCGGGATAATAAAGGGCCAGCTCCGGCAGCGGGGCCTTTTCTTTATAAGGGGTATTTTCATGATCCTCACTATTTTCCATATTAAAATGAATCCAATACCACTGCGTACCCGCAGCCGTTTTATGCCGTCCCCAATGATGAAGTCCTTTTTTCAAAAATAAATATTGCTTGGCCTGGATTAGGAAGGGTACTCCCTCCTCCTCCACCTGCATGCTGCCGCTTGCCACGTACAAAAAAACATGATAATCCAGCGTGCGATCGGGATGCGTGTATAGCTCCTCTGTCTGGTTCCAGCCAATGTCCCGTACTAATGGAAAACGATCGGCTGTTAAGGTAAGGGCCTCCATATGTTCGATTTATTTGATTGGCACAAAAAAAGGATAGGTTTTGCTAATCGATGTGCATGTACGCCTTTTATTATATCGTTTTAGACTAAGGAGGAAAAACAAATATTGTGCTGGAAGGGTGCAGACGATGAATAAGAGGAACTTATCTGCCAAGCATGCGCTGAGCGAATTTGCCACTGGCAAAGTGAAGCTATCTCCGGGGCCGCTTAAAGCCCGCTTTGAGCTGAACAAGAAATATATAATGAGCCTCACGGATGAGAATCTGCTCCGCAATTTTTATTTGGAAGCCGGGCTGTGGAGCTATAGCGGGAATGGGGGTACAACGAGCGCGACTACGACGAGCAGCGATGGCCCTGAGCATTGGCATTGGGGCTGGGAATCGCCAACCTGCGAGCTGCGCGGACATATGATGGGGCACTGGCTGTCTGCAGCTGCCCGGATCTACTCGCAGACGGGAGATGCTCAGGTGAGAGCGAAAGCCGATTTTATTGTAGCGGAGCTTGAAAGATGCCAGCAGGCGAATGATGGACAGTGGCTGGCCGCTTTTCCCCAGACGTATATGAATCGCATGGCACAAGGAAGATTTGTGTGGGCGCCGCATTATACCATTCACAAGCTGCTTATGGGATTGCACGAGATGTACGTGTTGACTGGCAATCAGAAGGCATTGACCATTATGAATGGCTTGGCGGCATGGTTCCACCAATGGACGTCACGCTTTTCCGAGCAGGAAATGGACGAGCTGCTTGATTTGGAGACGGGCGGCATGCTGGAAGCATGGGCTGATCTGTATGGCATTACTCGTGATCCGAAGCATCTGGCGCTCATTAAAAAATATGACCGGCGGCGATTTTTCGATGCGCTGCTTGAAGGGCAGGACGTGCTGACGAACAAGCATGCCAACACGCAAATTCCTGAAATATTGGGTGCTGCGCGGGCATGGGAGGTAACGGGCGAGGCAAGATATCGCAAAATAGTTGAAGCCTTCTGGAAAAACGCGGTAACGGATAGAGGATATGTAGCAACGGGTGCGGGTGATAATGGCGAGCTGTGGATGCCTGCTGGAGACATGGGGGCAAGGCTTGGCGTCGGTCAAGAGCATTGCTGCAATTACAATATGATGCGGCTGGCCCATACGCTGCTGCGCTGGACCGGTGAGGCAGCGTATGCCGATTATTGGGAACGGCGTTTTGTAAATGGTGTTCTGGCGCACCAGCATGGCGATACTGGCATGGTTTCCTATTTTCTTGGCATGGGAGCGGGCAGCCAAAAGGCGTGGGGATCACCAACTCAGCATTTCTGGTGCTGCCACGGGACGCTGGTGCAGGCCAATGCTGCCTACGCTTCGCAAATTTTTCTGGCAGACCAGGAGGGGATATCGGTATGCCAGTGGCTTTCATCGGAGCTGGTCTATGAATGGGAGGGCTGTGCCATTCGTCTTCAGCTTGAGCAAGATGGTCAATATGGGGACTATCCGCTGAATAATTGGTCGGTTACGGGGATGGAGGCTATTACAAAAGTAAATACCCCGCCGCTGCCCATCCATCGTCCGAATGCCATGAAGTATAAGCTGACTATCCGCACGGAGCAGCCCATCGCCTTCGCGCTTAAGCTGCGTATGCCATGGTGGCTGGGCGGGCAAGCGAGCATTTCTATTAATGGGCGCCCAGCAGAAGCGGACTTATATGCGCCTTCCTCCTTCGTTAAGCTGGCCCGCCAGTGGGAGGATGGAGATATCATCACGGTGGAGCTGCCGAAGGAGCTGAAGGCTGAGCCGCTTCCGGGCGACGATGGAAAAGTTGCTTTTCTCGATGGTCCTGTCGTCCTTGCAGGCTTGACAGCGGAGGAGCGCCATCTTGCTGGTGATCCAGCCCATCCGGCTGCGCTGCTGACGCCTGACCGCGAGCGCAATCACAGCTGGTGGAATAGCGGCTATTACCGGACGGCAGGCATCGACCGCGGTTTTCGGTTCATCCCGCTGTACGAGGTTAAGGAAGAGGCGTATACGGTTTATTTTTCAATTAAGCCAAACTAAATAAAGGTCTAGCTGGCATTCGCAGCCTTTACAAGAGGGGCTTCTTACCTGCGTCAATCATCCAAGAGACAGACGTCTTGCCGACATATGCTATGGAGGAGGAAGCAGGAAAGGAGCTGGTAGTTTTTGAGCGAACATCAGGGCAGGCAGTTGGCGAGCAAGTGGGCGAAGACGGCCGTATTATTGTCACACGCGGGTATTGCCCCGCATATTCCCCTTACCAGACGGTATACTGGGGAAAACTTGAGGAGCATGCTGCAAACGCATCGAATGGTTGTCATCAAGCCGGTTTGCGGAGCAGGCGGGCACGGGGTTATTAAGGTGACGCAGGATGGAAGCGCAAGCTATTCTTACACCTACTATGCAAAGAAAAAGCAATTCAGCAGCTTTAATGCTCTGAAGAGTGCGCTTGATAAACAACGCAAGGGAAGGGCTTATATTATACAAAAAGGCATCCTTCTTGCGTCCGTCGGCAGCAGGCCGATCGATTACCGCGTGAAATATGTAAAGACCGATAGAGGCTGGGTTTATCGCTCCATGGTAGGAAGAATTGCTAGAGAGGGCTTATTCGTAACGAACCTCTGTCGAGGCGGAACGATGGTTAGCGCGGCAGAAGGCATCAGGCGCTCGATTTCCGGTACAGTCGTTCGGGCAAAAAAATCGAAGATGAGAGAATTGACGGTGCAGGCGACACAGCTGCTGGAAAGCCGGTTTCCGGGCATTGGACAGCTGGGCTTCGATTATGGCATCGACAAGAGCGGGAAGATATGGATTTTCGAGGTGAATACGCGGCCGCAATAAACCCGAAAGGGTTTATTTTTTTGCTTCCTAACTGAATTTCCATAAGAGGGAAAATTAACTAATGGCATTAAACGATAAGATTGATAGATTAAGAGATTGTAATTAAAGTTTTTTATGGAAATGGTAAAATTTGAGACTGTGTATAACCGTATCCACAATGTACACAGCGCGAATCCTCAAGATTCGACGTTTATACACACGCCATGCACACCCTGTCCACAAGCAGTTGTGTATAACCAGAACGGTTGTTCTATCGTTTATACCCGTGATAATATGGTGAAGCATTAGAAAAGCCAAGAAAGGAAGTGCCGATTATGGAGCTTATGTCCGACGATTTTCTTAAGGACACCTACTATGCGGCGGTCCAGTCTAAGCTAGATCAGGAATTTATTCAAATGCTGCTTTATGAAATGAAGCGAAGGCAATTGACAGACGAGGATGTGCGCATTACAGCCTGAGACGTTATTCCTGCCATTCACTTATGCACACTTCTATCGTATGCGCGCAGCTTGGGCACAGTGCCGTATGTAAACAACTTGCATCGCCTATCTGATTGCGAGCGGAACCGGAGATGGATACAGGCTCGTATGGAGCATAAGGATCACTCCATTCCAGCGTACGCCCGCAATCGTTCATCGCTTCATTGCACTTGTCACAATTTACTTCCACTCTCTTGATGCCATTGCAGACTGGACAAAACATAAGGGTATCCTCCTTGGCATGCACCGCTTAATGCTATGCATCGCTCCAAGGTAGAATACCCTTATTTGTGTGTATTTACTTCCTTGCATGTATGGAAGGCTGCGAGCGTCTCCGGCTTACAGCTTCATATTGCTGCTGTGGCCCGGGGAAAGCTTCGCTTCCGGATCTACATATACTTTAGCATTATTAATCGCTGTTGGAGCTTCTCCAAACCCGACAGCAATCAGCTTGAGCTTGCCTGGGTAAGTCGTAATATCGCCTGCGGCGAACAATCCAGGAATATTCGTTTCCATGCGGGTATCCACAACGATGGAGCCGCCCTGAATCTCAATGCCCCATTCGGCAATTGGGCCGAGGGAGGATACAAAGCCGAAGTTGACAATAACGGCGTCGACATCAAGCTCTGTCGTTTCTTTCGTTTTCACATGGGCAAGCGTTACTTTCTCGATTTGGTCCTCGCCATGCAGCGCGGTAATTTCCATCGGAGTCAGCACATTGACCTTGGAATTCATCAGGTTCTCCACACTGTGCTCATGCGCGCGGAACTTGTCTCTGCGATGAATGAGCGTCACGCTCTTTGCAATCGGCTCCAGCATAAGCGACCAGTCAACAGCGGAGTCGCCGCCACCGCTGATCAGGACGTTCTGGTCTTTAAAGCGCTGCAGATCGCCGACAAAATAATGCAGATTTTTCTTCTCGTAAGCGGCAGCCTCTGGAAGCTCCAGACGACGCGGCTCAAACGCGCCTACGCCAGCTGTAATAATAACGGCCTTCGCATAATGGGTTTCTGTATCAGTCGTAATTTCAAACAGGCGCTCATCTTTTTTGACGACCTGTGTAACTTTTTGCTCTAGGCAAATCTCAGGCTTGAAATGGTTGAGCTGCTCCACAAGGCGGTCAACAAGCTCTTGCGCCGTAACTTTCGGAAAGCCTGCAACGTCATAAATATATTTCTCTGGATAAAGAGCAGCCAGTTGTCCTCCAAGTTGGGGCATGCTTTCAATAAGCTTAACGGATGCTTGGCGCATGCCGCCGTAAAAAGCAGCGAACAGGCCAGCGGGACCGCCGCCAATAATTGCGATATCGACAATGTTTTCAGGTAGTTCAGTTTGAGACAACGTAGGCACCTCCATATATTTGTATCTATCCTTATTATTATAAACTTACGGAGACAAAGAAGGAAATAACTAATTTGTATGCCCTTCTAAACTTTTTCGTATAAAATGCCATTGAACTTTTGTTTAAAACTCTGTAGTATGTCTGTTGTATGTTAAGGTTGGTACAGCTGGAAATTGGCGAATTAAAGGGAGACTAAGTTGCACATTTAATCCTCGTAGATCATAAATGTAGAAAGAGGTTTGTGTAATTTTTCACAATATAATTAAACGCATAGGAATGGAAGGGATCATACGATGAGCAACATACCTAAGATTGTTATTCTGGGTGCGGGATACGGCGGAGTGCTGACGGCGTTGCGTTTGCAGAAGGAGCTTAACTACAACGAAGCAGATGTTACATTGGTAAACAAGCATGACTATCATTACATTACTACACATTTGCATATGCCGGCGGCAGGAACCGATAATCCTGAAAATGCCCGTGTCAGCATCTCGAAGCTGATTGATGAATTTAAAATTGATTTTGTGAAATCGACTGTTGTACAAATTCGCCCGCAGGACAAAAAGGTCATTTTGGAAGACGGTACGCTGTCTTACGATTATTTGGTTGTGGGGCTGGGCGGAGAGCCTGAAACGTTCGGCATTCCTGGTCTTGGCGAGCATGCGATGAACATTCGCAGCATTAACTCGGTCCGCCTTATCCGCGAGCATATTGAATATCAATTTGCCCGCTTCAAGCGCGAGCCGCATCGCACCGATTATTTGACGTTTATTGTAGGCGGAGCAGGCTTTACCGGCATTGAGTTCGTCGGCGAGCTGTCCGACCGCATTCCTGAGCTGTGCAAGCAGTTCGATGTGGACCCGGCGCTTGTGAAAATCTACAATATTGAAGCGGCTCCGACGGCGCTGCCAGGCTTTGATCCAGAGCTTGTCGAATATGCAATGAATGTGCTGACGAAGAAAAACGTCACGTTCCGAATTGGCACAGCTATTAAAGAGTGCACGGCAGAAGGCGTCGTTGTTGGCGAAGGGGAAGAGATCAAGTCGGCAACGGTTATTTGGACGGGCGGCATCCGCGGCAATCGCTTGATTGAGGATGCAGGCTTTGAAACGATGCGCGGACGCGTGAAAATCGACGACCAGCTGCGCGCGCCAGGCCATGAGAATATTTACATTTTGGGTGACAACTCGCTCATGTTTAATCCGGAAGGCCGTCCATATCCGCCAACTGCGCAAATTGCGATGCAGCAGGGCGTCGTGTGCGCACATAATTTGGTTGCTTCGATTCGCAACCAGCCGCTTAAAGCATTCGCGTTCAGCAATAAAGGTACAGTAGCGTCCCTTGGCAAAGGCGAAGCGATCGGCCTTGCTTTTGGCAAAAAATATAAAGGCCGGGTAGCGGCATGGCTGAAGAAAATGATCGACCTGCGCTATCTGTTCATTATCGGCGGCATTCCGCTCGTTCTGCGCAAAGGGAAGTTTTTCTAATGCGTCACTGCAGCGTGCAGGTTCGGGGGTTGCTGACGCGGGATGAGCTGGATCGCTATAATGCTCTAATGGAAGTAGGCTCGTTTCTAGAGTCGCAAAATCGGTATGATCTGGCTTATCCGGTACAAAAGGAAGTCGACCTGCTCATCCAGCCGGCCATTGAACGGTTGAAGGATAAGGGCCGCGAGCGCGATCGTGCGACGCAGGAGTATTTGGAAGCGAAGCGCCTAGGCCTTGATGAAGAGGATGACGAGGAAGAAGATTAGGCGAAGCGAATAAACAAACAACCGCCCCGGCACAGTGACGAGCATTCGTCAGCGTGCCGGGGCGGTTATGCATTATTTTCAGAAGAAAGAAAAAAGGTCTACACTTTCAGCAGAGCGGTGAATTTCGCCGAATCGAGCAAATTGCCGACGTAGAAGTCGCCAAAGTCGCCGTAACGCGCGCTGACTTCATCAAAGCGCATTTCATAGATCAGCTTCTTGAACTGCAGTGCGTCCTCTGCGAACAGTGTAACGCCCCACTCCCAATTGTCGAAGCCGACGGAGCCGCTAATAATTTGCTTCACTTTGCCCGCATATTTGCGGCCAATCATGCCATGGCTGCGCATCATCGTGCGGCGCTCGTCCATGCCGAGCATATACCAATTGTCGCTGCCATCGCGGCGCTTGTTCATCGGGTAGAAGCAGATGTGGCGCGCTTTTGGCAAAATCGGCTTGAGGCGGGCGAGAATTTCCGGATTTTCCATCGGATCAACGCCTGGCTGGTTCACATAGTTGCTGAGCTCCACAACGCTTACATAAGAATAGGTCGGTGTTGTAAAGGAAGCGAACGCTGTTTTATTGAAAGCCGTCTCGATTTCATTCAGCTCCTCCAGCGTTTCGCGCAGGTGCATGAATACAAAATCAGCTTTCTGTCCAACGATGGAGTAGACAGCTGTGCTGCCTTGCTTGCTTTCCTCTACATCTGACCATTGCTTCAGAAACGTATTCAGCTCGTCGAGCATGCGGTTTTGCTCTTCGGTGGTGCTCAGTCTCCATGCAGCCCAATTGACGCTGCGGAAATCATGGAGGCAGTACCAGCCTTCTAGTGTAATTGCTACTTCACTCATATCAGCGATAACCCCTATCTTTGGCATATTTTGCTGTGAACATTGTATCGTAGTTTAGGGCGGTAGGGCAAATGTCGGACTTGTGACAATTGGCAGATCGGAATTGACTTCCTTAAGCGGTTTCATTAAAATGTTATCGAGAGTCTGAGAGGGGAATCGTACATGCTTCAACTGATTATTGCGACGGTGCTGTTTTTGGTCATGATGTTCGGCATCGGATTTATTCTGAATATGCTATTGAAAACAACATGGTTTCCCATTTATATGTTTATTATTGTTCTTGTGCCGTTCTATGTGTGGAGCACTTGGGATAAGACGCTCTCCGCTTCTGAAAACTTTACGAGTTTTACTTTCATTGATTTAGTGCCTGTATTTGGCGCATTAATAGGCGCGTATTTAAGCGGCTGGACGATTCAAGCGCTGCGCAAGGGCGGCTACAAGATGTTTTAAGCATATAAGCAAATCCCTCACTTGGGGGATTTTTTCTATTCTTCTCTCTATTTCTCGGAATGAAACGCGCCGCGCTGCCAAAGGATGGCGACAGCCGTTTCACCTTGAAATATAGGAAAGGATATCTTAATGCGATCCTTTCTCTATATTTCTCGGACTGAAACGCACTGCGCTGCCAAAGGATGGCGACAGCCGTTTCACCTTGAAATATAGGAAAGGATATCTTAATGCGATCCTTTCTCTCTATTTCTCGGACTGAAACGCACTGCGCTGCCAAAGGACAGCGACAGCCGTTTCACCTTGTGTTAAACTGATAGAAAGTATGGACAGGATGGAGTAGATGCCATGCGCATCGGTAACTTATTGCAGTATACGGAGCATCACCGCTATTATATTTTTCGTGATTTTTCATTAAGCAGTTTGGATTATAAAATATTATCGCTCATCTATCAGCCGATGATTGGCGCCTTCGCGGTTGCGTTGTACCAGCAGCTGTACCATGGCATATCGGATGGGGCTTCCGGCTATTCCTCGCTGGAGCCGCAGCGCAAGCTGTTTCTCGGGCTAGGGCTTGAGATGAATGAGCGCGGCCGCAAGCATCTTGTCGAGCAGGCGTCGCGCCTCGAGGCAGTTGGCCTGCTGCAAACGTCGCGGCTGGCACTGCCGGAGCAAAGCGACCTGATTTATGAATATGAGCTGGCTAAGCCGCTCACGCCGGGCGAGTTTTTTCAAACCCAGCATTTGGTTATGCTGCTTCGTGACAAGGTTGGGAAATACGCGCTAATTGCGTTAAGGGAATCATTTGGCGCGCAGGAGCCGGACGAGCTGGCCAGCGTACAGCTGAGCAAGGAGAACATTTCCGTACCGTTCTATGAGCTGTTTCAGCTTAATCCCCAATCCGTAGACCCGGAGCTGGAGCAGGCATTAAGCGAGGTGGCGCCATCTCGGCAAGCAGCACCTAGGCTTAAACAGGAGACGGCAGGCATTCCTTATGGGGAAATTATTTTGCGGTTTCCGCGCAATTCCGCTAACCGCAGCTATGTAGAGCGGCTGCGCGGTGATGGCGAGCAGCTTGGGCAGCTGAATTACGTCGCTTACAAATACAGCTTAAATGCGAGCGATCTTTGCCGTCTGCTGGATGAGGATGGCGTATTTGCGCCTGACGGGCTGCTGCTCATTGACGAGCTGCAAATGCGGGCCAATCAAATGTACCGCCAGGATAAGAAGCGCGAAGGGGATCGCCAGCGTACGATTGCCCGCGTGCAGCAGTCTCAGGCGGAAGTAACTGAAGACAATATTGAAGAGTTTGGCGTTCAGGAAGAATATTATTTAAGCGTGCCTAACTTGCTCGATGGCAGATGCGACATTCATCAGTACAATATGCTGATGCGCAATGAGCCGCATACCCGCTTTATGCAGCGCTTTTTCCCTGGGGCTGTACCGGATTGGATTGAACGCTCCTTCGAGCGCATCGATCTCAATTACCGGCTGCCTGCTCCTGTTATTAATGTACTCATTCATTATGTTATAGGCATGAACGACGCCCATCGGATGACGAAAACCTTCGTTGAAGCGGTCGTATCCAATATGCTCGTCAAGCAGATAGATACGTTTGAGAAGGCTGTTGGCTACGTGCGCGAGCAAGGGAAGGTTGAAGAGGGCAAGGAACAGCGTCAAGAAAATGCGCGTTCTGTGGGCGCAACGGGGCGCGGAGGGTCCCGTGCTGGCGCAAGAGGCGGTGCTTCCCGTAAGCCAAGCATCCCGATTGTGCAGGATACGGAATCGGCTAGCCAAGTATCGCCCGAGAAGCTTGAAGAAATGCGACAGCTGGCAAGGAAGCTGGATGGAAAATAAGATTGCGGGGTGATTAAGAATGGAATCGCTGGGTGAGCTTCTGAAAGCATGGCCTGCGGGCAAGTCATTAACGGATCAGGCGGACCGCAAGCTGGAAGAGCTGCTTGCCGATCCGCTTGTGCATCGGCTGCGGGAGAAGCATCCCGAGCTGGATGAGCAGGCGGTTCGTCTTAATTTGAACCGGGTCTATCAATATGTAACGGAATATCGGAACTGTACGAACTGTCCGGGGCTTGACCAATGCCCGAATGATTTTGAGGGCCATTATACGCTGCTTTCATGCGATATCGTGCAGGAGCGCGTACAGCTGCATGACCGCAAAGTGGCCTGCAAGAAAATGATTGCCCGCAGGAGCGAGGAGCGGATCAGGAAACGGATTCGCAGCTTCTATGTAGATGACCGGGCGCTCAAGAGCGGCTATTCGGCGCTCGAAATTTTGGACAAGGACCCTACCCGGGCTGAAGCAGCTTACCGCGTCATTGAATATATTGACCGGACGAAGGAGCAGGGCCTTCAGCCAAACGGCCTGTATTTAGCCGGGAAGTTTGGCACAGGGAAGACGTTTCTTATGTGCTACCTGCTGCATGAGCTGGCGAAAGCCGATTATTCCGGCGTTATCGTCTACATGCCTGATTTTGTCGAGGATTTGAAGTCGATGATGCACGAGCCGGCGAAGCTGCGGGAGACGGTAGAGATGATGAAGGAAACCGACCTGCTTATCTTCGATGATATCGGCGCCGAAAACTTGAATCCTTGGGCAAGGGATCATGTGCTTGGCTCCATATTGAATTATCGGATGAACCGCAAGCCGACGCTGTATACGTCCAATTATGAGCTTGATGGGCTTGAGCGGCATTTTAGCTTCACAAGCAAGGATGGCGATGAAGTGTATAAAGGGCAGCGATTGATGGACCGGATTCGGCCCTATGTCGATGTGATTATGGTCACAGGCGACAATAAGCGAGGATTAAAATAAAAAATTTGTTTAAAATTTTAGCCTTTAGGTTACTCTATTAAACCTGTCGAGAACGATTCGACAGGTTTTTTTGCATCTGTAAACATTTATAAATGTTTTACTTTTATAACGAATAATCAATGATGGTGCAATCGCGGGGGCAATACCCAAAAGATTGGGATACAACGGTTCATGGCAAATGAATAAAAGTGTATGAAGCGAATTTTCGCTCTAAAAATGTAAACGCATTATTGGTAGTAATTGTTAATTTATACGTAACTTAAATTAAAAATGTTTGCGTTTTCATTAAAAAATTTTTAAATTAATTTTTTGTGTCGTTTTTAATCAAATGCCGTATTTTCGGACATAATACCTTACGCAAAACAGCCGTAGTATGTGATATTGCTCAGTTTTACCGAAATGGGTAGTTGATTAAGTCTGATTTTATGCTATAATCTCTAGCATCAAATAGAGAATCTCAAACTATTCATAATTATTCCTTATGCCAAATATATATTCATCCTTACATTCAGTGGATAATATTTTTTTATTTCGGTTCTACGCAAACATGAACGTATGTTCACTGTATAAGGAACAAAGGAAGAATAATAGAGATTCATATTGAAATATTAATTGGGAGGAAATAAACGCATGAAAAAGAAGTATTCGTTTTTACTCAGCACGTTGCTTGTCATGACTTTGATCATCAGCGCTTGTGGCAATGCAGGCACTAACACAGGCACCAATAATCCGGGAGAGGCTAGCCCAGAGGCTACCGCAACCGAAGTGAAATTGGCTGATAATCAAGAGATCAGCGTGAACATTGCATCTGAGCCCCCGACACTTAACCCTGGTAAAGCAAGCGACTCCACATCCGGTACGATTTTGCGCCAAACGTTCGAAGGTTTGACACGTATTGGACAAGACGGACACCCTGAAAATGCAGTAGCATCGAAAGTTGAAGTTTCTCCTGACCAAACGGTATACACATTCACTATTCGCGACGGCGCTAAATGGTCCAATGGCGATCCAGTAATTGCCGGAGACTTTGAATATGCATGGAAATGGGTTCTAGACCCAGCTAACGCAGCAGATTACGCTTATCAGCTTTATTATATTAAAGGAGCAGAGGCTGCTAACCTCGGCAAAGGAAAAGTTGAAGATGTAGGCATTAAAGCGGTCAACGACACTACGCTTGAAGTTACGCTTGCTAACCCGACTTCTTTCTTCCTTGAATTGACAGCATTCTACACATACCTGCCAGTAAACAGCAAAATTGCTGCAGCCAACAAAGATTGGGCTAACGATGCAGGCGACCAATACACAACGAACGGTCCTTTCCACATGACCGAATGGAAACACAGCGACAACCTTATTATTGAGAAAAGCGACACGTATTGGGATAAAGACAACGTGAAATTGACTAAAATCAACTTCTCGATGATCAATGATTTCAATACTGAGCTTTCGATGTTTGACAATGGCGAGCTGGACTGGGCTGGACAGCCTAACGGCCAATTGCCAGTTGATGCCATGCAAGCTTTGAAAGACCAAGGCTCTTTGCATACACAACCAATTGCTGGTGTGTACAACTACAAGTTCAACACGAAAGTGGCTCCTTTCGACAACAAAAACATCCGTAAAGCATTCGCTTATGCGATGAACCGCCAAGAACTGATCGACAACATTACACAAGGCGAGCAATTGCCAGCGATGGCAATGGTGCCTCCGACGATGTTTGCTGAAAACGAAAAAGGTTATTTTGCCGATAACGATATGGCGAAAGCAAAAGAATATTTGGCTGAAGGCTTGAAGGAAATGGGCCTGAAAGACGCATCTGAGCTTCCTCCAATCTCTATTTCTTATAACACGAATGAAGCGCACCAAAAAATCGCTCAAGCCATTCAAGACATGTGGTCCAAAAACCTTGGCGTAGAAGTAACGCTTGATAACGCTGAGTGGGCTGTATATATCGAGAAATTGCATGCTGGCGACTACCAAGTAGGCCGTCTGGGCTGGCTTGGAGATTTCAATGATCCAATTAACTTCCTTGAGCTGTACCGCGATGCTGATGGCGGCAACAACGATACAGGCTGGGAAAATGCAGAATACAAAAAATTGCTGATTGATTCCGCATCTGAGTCAGATGCTGCGAAACGTACGGAAATGTTGAAACAAGCAGAAGCAATCTTCATGGAAGATATGCCTGTAGCGCCAATTTATTTCTATACGATGAACTGGGTTCAAAATGAAAAATTGAAAAACGTTGTAATCAGCGGTCTAGGCGACGTAACTTACAAATGGGCCTATATTGAAGCTTAATACAGGTAGGATGTAAAAAAGAATAGTCGACCATAACCGGATGCAGCGGTATGGTGGGCGGAACATCCCGGATCACATTTTCAAGTGGTTCGGGGTGTTCCTTTGTTATGAAAATGCGGGGCTATACTCCCCTTATATGTAAATAAAGCTCGAAACTAATAGGAGGTGCCAGACTATTATGGTGAAATATATTGGCAGACGTTTGCTGTATATCCTTTTGTCGTTGTGGCTGATTATTACAGCTACCTTTTTCTTGATGCGTCTTGCTCCGGGTAACCCGTTTACGTCGGAGAAGCAGCTGCCGCCGGAGATTAAAGCTAATCTGCTGGCTCACTATGGTCTGGATCAACCGTGGTATGCGCAATATGGCGATTATTTGCTGAAAGTGCTGCAATGGGATTTTGGTCCTTCATTCAAGTATAAAAGCCAGACCGTTAATGATTTGATCAATACCGGTTTTCCTGTTTCACTCGTGCTTGGCTTGGAAGCGATCTTCCTGGCGCTTGCCGTTGGTGTCATTCTAGGTGTTATTGCTGCGCTCAAGCATAATCGCTGGCAGGATTATACCGCGATGATTATTGCGGTGGCGGGGATTTCGGTGCCTTCCTTCATTATGGCAACGGTGCTGCAATATGTGCTTGCCATTAAATTTGGCATTTTTCCTGTCGCAAGATGGGGAACGTTCATGCATACGGTTTTGCCGGCGATTGCACTCGCTTCCACGCCCACGGCATTTATCGCTCGTCTGACGCGCTCCAGCATGCTTGAAGTACTTAGCAATGATTATATTAAGACTGCGAAGGCCAAGGGTCTAAGCGAGTTTATGATTACAATTAAACATACGCTTCGCAATGCGCTGCTGCCTGTCGTTTCTTATATGGGGCCGCTGTCGGCTGGTGTCATTACAGGAAGCTTTGTTATTGAGCGTATTTTCGGCATACCGGGCCTTGGCTCCCACTTCGTTGTAAGTATCGGTAACCGTGACTACACGGTTATTATGGGTGTTACGGTGTTCTATAGTATTATCCTTCTCTTTAGCGTACTCTTGGTTGACATTTTATATGGATTAATTGATCCCCGTATTAAACTTGGGCGCGGGAAGAAAGGGGCTTGACGATGGAACCAATATCTAAAGACCGCTTTAAGCTGGTAGGCTTGCAGCAGCAAGGAACAGATAATGTGGCGAAGGCAAGCCTTACTTTCTGGCAGGATGTCGTTCGGCGCTTCGCACAAAACAAACTAGCCATGGTCGGGGTTGTGCTGCTCGTTATTTTGGTCTTTATGGCTGCGTTTGGCCCATTAATGACCGAATTTGATTACCGTTCCAACGATCTAGGCAACAAAAATCAAGCACCGTCTGCTGAACACTGGTTCGGCACGGATGATCTGGGACGCGACATGTTTGCCCGTGTCTGGGAGGGTGCACGAATTTCCCTGTTTATCGGACTTGCGGCCGCACTTATCGACTTGTTTATTGGCGTCCTTTGGGGCGGAATTGCCGCTTACAAGGGCGGACGTGTAGACGAAGGCATGATGCGTTTTGCCGACGTTCTCTACGGTATTCCCTATTTGCTGCTGGCGATTATTTTGATGGTCGTATTCGGGCAAAGCTTGGGAACGATGATTGTAGCGATGACTATAACGGGCTGGATTAATATGTCGCGTATCGTTCGGGGACAAGTGTTGTCGCTGAAAAACCGCGAGTATGTGTTAGCCGCTCGTACACTGGGCGCAACGATGCCTTGGATTATGAGAAAACATTTGATTCCGAATGCGATGGGCCCTATTCTGATTACGATGACGCTGACAATTCCATCGGCGATTTTTACAGAGTCGTTCCTGAGCTATTTGGGTCTAGGCCTGACTCCGCCGATTGCGAGCTGGGGTACAATGGCATCCGATGGATTGCCTGCGCTTAAATATTATCCATGGCGTTTGTTCTTCCCGGCCATTATGATCTGTGTAACGATTTTCTCATTTAACGTAATTGGCGACGGATTGCGTGACGCTCTCGATCCGAAAATGCGCAAATAATAGGAGGGAAGCATAAATGGAAAAGCTGCTCGAAGTAAAAGATTTGTGCGTTTCCTTCGGTACGCACGGCGGCGAGGTACAGGCGGTAAGAGGCATTAGCTTTGACCTGTACAAGGGCGAGACGCTTGCCATCGTAGGGGAATCGGGTTCTGGCAAAAGTGTCGCTTCACAAACGATTATGAAGCTCATTCCGATGCCGCCAGGCAAAATTACCAATGGCGAAATTTTGTTTGATGGCGACGATTTGGTGAAAAAGACCGATAAGCAAATGGAGAAGGTACGGGGCAAGGATATTAGTATGATTTTCCAAGATCCGATGACCTCGCTCAATCCAACAATGAAAATCGGACCGCAAATTATGGAGGTGCTGAAGAAGCACCAAAAGCTTTCCGGCTCCGCTGCAAAAGAACGTACGATTGAACTGCTTCGTCTCGTCGGTATTCCGATGCCGGAGACGCGGATTAACCAATATGCCCATGAGTTTTCCGGCGGTATGCGCCAGCGGGCGATGATTGCGATTGCGCTTGCGGCCAATCCAAGATTGCTCATTGCCGATGAGCCGACGACGGCGCTTGACGTAACGATCCAGTCGCAAATTTTGGAGCTGATCAAAGATTTGCAGCAAAAAATCGGCATGTCCGTCATTTTCATCACGCATGATTTGGGCGTTGTTGCAAATGTAGCTGACCGTGTAGCCGTTATGTATGCGGGGCAAATTGTCGAGGTTGGAACTGTGGATGAAATTTTCTACGATCCGCGCCATCCTTATACATGGGGACTTCTTGCGTCCATGCCGAGCCTTGATATGACAGATAAAGCCGAGCTGCTGGACATACCGGGCACGCCTCCTGATTTGACGAATCCGCCTAAGGGCGATGCGTTTGCCCCGCGCAACCGCTACGCGCTGGCGATTGATTTCGAGGAAGAGCCGCCGATGTTCCAAGTATCCGAAACGCATTATGCCAAAACATGGCTGCTGCACCCGGATGCGCCGAAGGTGGAGCTGCCGGAGCAGGTTAAACGGAGAGTTCGTAAATTGGCAGCGTCTTTCGATAAGCCGGTGCTTGCGGAAGGAGAGGCTTAAATGGCGAAGAAGCTGCTAGAAATCAAAAACCTAAAGCAATATTTCAATGAAGGCCGCCCGAATATGGTGAAAGCTGTCGACGACGTCAGCTTCGATATTTATGAAGGCGAGACGCTTGGTCTCGTTGGGGAGTCAGGCTGCGGCAAATCAACGACCGGCAGAACGATTCTACGGCTGTATGACGCGACGGACGGCCAAGTGCTGTTCAGCGGTGAGAATGTTCACGGACACAAGTCTAGAAGCGAACTGAAGCGTCTGAACCGCAAAATGCAAATGATTTTCCAAGATCCATATGCCTCGCTCAACCCGAGGATGACTGTTGGCGATATTATTGCCGAGGGCATTGATCTTCATGGGCTTGCGAAAAATAATAAGGAACGCATGGCGAGAGTGCATGAGCTGCTGGAGACAGTAGGCTTGCACAAGGACTATGCGAGCCGCTACCCGCATGAAGCGTCCGGCGGACAGCGCCAGCGGATCGGTATTGCCCGCGCGCTTGCGGTCGATCCTGACTTTATTATTGCCGATGAGGCGATCTCCGCGCTGGACGTATCGATTCAAGCGCAAATTATCAATCTGATGAAGAAGCTGCAGCGGGAGAAAAACCTGACTTATTTGTTTATTGCCCATGATTTGTCTATGGTTAAATATATTAGCGACCGTATTGGCGTGATGTACTTTGGCAAGCTCGTTGAGCTTGCTACTGCGGATGAGCTGTACAACAATCCAATGCATCCTTATACGAAGTCGCTGCTGTCGGCCATTCCAATTCCCGATCCGGAGACGGAGCGCGTGCGCAAACGGACACCTTATGATCCGAATGTGCATCAGTATACACCGGAGGACCTTCCGGAAATTCGTGAAGTGAAGCCTGGACATTTTGTGTATTGCTCGAAACGCGAGATGGAGCAGCTGCAAGCTTCTCATTAAAATGGGTTTAAGCCACTGGGCTTAAAGCTTGCATGAATACAGCTTGCAGCTCTAGTAGAAAGGACTGTTCCAAATCAGTAAAGCCTTACGGCTGCACTGGTTTGAGGGCAGTCCTTTTTTTGCGTGGAGAGCTCTCGATTCCTATCGTTATCTTCAGGTTGGAAGGCGGCAGAAACAGCACACAAAAAGCGAGCTTTTTACCAAAATGGTATTAACATCAATTCATAAACCTAATTTCGAAAACGCTATTGACTAAACAAAATCACGCTGGTAGAATCCTTCCATAACCAACTAAGCGGGTAGGAATAATATTTTATCTACCGGACCACCGGCGGCAAAACGTTACTCATTTATCCAGGACTGCAGGAGCAAAAAGAAAAAAATCAGGGGTGTGAGGATTTATGTTAAAGGGGAAATGGTCGGTTTCATTATTGCTCGTATTGGTGCTCATCTTGTCCGCTTGCGGAGCAAACGGAGGCAACCAGGGAACTGGAGCAGGAGCAGGAGAGTCGCCAGCTGCATCAACAGAAGCGGGCGCCGCAGGAGAGAAGCCAGCAGAACCAGTCAAGCTGCTAAATGTATCGTATGACCCCACTCGTGAGCTGTACGAGGAGTATAATAAAGCTTTTTCAACGTATTGGAAAAATAAAACCGGCCAGGACGTAACGATTAGCCAGTCCCATGGCGGATCAGGCAAGCAAGCCCGCGCAGTCATTGACGGTCTGAAAGCAGATGTCGTCACGCTGGCGCTTGGCTACGATATTGATTCCTTGGTGGAGCCGGGCCTGCTGAGTGCAGACTGGCAATCCAAATTCGAGCATAACAGCTCGCCGTATACGTCAACAATCGTGTTCCTTGTACGCAAGGGCAACCCGAAGGGCATTAAAGACTGGAATGATCTGATTAAAGACGGTGTAGAGGTCATTACGCCAAACCCGCAAACGTCGGGCGGAGCGCGTTGGAACTATCTTGCAGCATGGGGCTATGCGCTCAAGCAGAACAACAATGACGAGGCGAAAGCGCAGGAGTTCATCACACAGCTGTTCAAGCATGTGCCAGTGCTCGATACAGGTGCGCGCGGAGCAACAACGACCTTTGTAGAAAAAGGAATTGGCGATGTGCTGCTGGCTTGGGAAAATGAAGCGTTCCTGTCCATCAAGGAGCTTGGACCTGATCAATTCGAAATCGTCTATCCTTCGGTCAGCATTTTGGCGGAGCCGCCTGTAGCGGTCGTTGATAAAAATGCCGAGGCCAATAAAACGACAGAAGTAGCCAAAGCATATCTGGAGTATTTGTACTCGGATGAAGGCCAAGAGATTGCAGCTAAAAACTACTACCGTCCTATTAATGAGACGATTGCTGCAAAATATGCAGATACGTTCAAAAAGCTGGATCTGCTGACGATCGACGGAGATTTTGGCGGCTGGAAAGTGGCGCAGGAGAAGCATTTTAATGCGGGCGGCATATTCGAAAAGATTTACACGCCAGGCTCGTAATGATCGCTAGGCACAGCAAAATGTGGAATGGAGCTGACTTCACATGAAAGGTTCCAGTAGGAGCAAAGGAAGAAGCAGAGGCGGCAAAGCGCGAAACGTTTTGCCCGGCTTCGGCCTATCAATGGGATTTGCAATTGTGTATTTGAGCTTGATCGTTCTAATCCCGCTGGCCAGCGTATTTATTAAGACGACAGGACTCAGCTTTGCCGAATTTTGGGGCACGGTAACGAATCCAAGGGTTCTGGCTTCTTATCGCATCAGCTTCTTTACCGCTTTCAGCGCCGCAGCCGTCAATATGGTGTTCGGCCTGCTCATTGCGTGGGTGCTGGTCCGCTACCGTTTTCCCGGCAAAAAATTTATCGACAGCCTCGTCGATCTTCCATTCGCGCTGCCGACAGCGGTAGCGGGAATTGCACTGACGGCTATTTATGCGCCGAATGGCTGGGTAGGCAAGCTGCTCCAGCCTCTCGGACTCAAGGTAGCCTATACGCCACTGGGCATTACAATAGCCCTTATCTTTATCGGCATTCCCTTCGTCGTCCGCACGGTGCAGCCTGTGCTGCAGGATCTCAATAAAGAAATAGAAGAGGCCGCGGTTATGCTTGGCGCCTACCGGATGCGAACTTTTTGGAAAGTGATTTTGCCTGAGCTGATGCCGGCTCTGCTTACGGGCTTCGCTCTAGCTTTTGCTCGCGGAATTGGGGAATACGGCTCCGTCGTATTCATCTCTGGCAATATGCCGATGAAAACCGAAATCGCCCCGCTTCTCATTATGACGAAGCTGGAGCAGTTTGATTACGCAGGGGCTACCGCAATCGCGCTCGTTATGCTCGTCGTTTCGTTCCTGCTGCTGCTGTTCATTAATTTCATGCAGTGGCGGATTAACCGCCGCGTCGTAGAAGGAGGCTAAGCAAGATGGCTGGAGCAATTACAACGCATTTATCGAGCGAGGCCTCCAAGCGGCCTAAGCATATTACGGAACCGGCAATCGTACGGATTGTACTCATAACGGTAGCGCTTATTTTCCTCGCGCTGGTCGTCCTGCTGCCGCTCGTTTCTGTATTTGTTGAAGCTTTTAAGAAGGGCTTTGACGTTTATCGTGCCGCGATCACCGATCCCGATGCTTTATCGGCACTGAGACTGACGCTGCTCGTAGCTGTAATCGCCGTTCCGCTGAATACGCTGTTCGGCATATCCGCTGCGTGGGCGATCAGCAAGTTCCGTTTTCGCGGCAAGCAGTTTTTAATTACACTCATTGATTTGCCGTTTGCCGTATCTCCGGTCATATCTGGACTTATTTATATTTTGATGTTTGGCGCGCAGGGCTTTTTCGGCCCATGGCTCGATTCCCATGGCATTCAGCTCGTCTTCGCACTGCCGGGCATCGTGCTGGCGACCGTATTCGTAACGGTGCCTTTCATTGCCCGCGAGCTCATTCCGCTCATGCAGGCGCAGGGAGTGGCAGAAGAGGAAGCAGCGGCAAGCCTTGGCGCAAAGGGCTGGCAAATTTTTTGGCGGGTCACCTATCCGAACATAAAGTGGGGCCTATTGTACGGCATTATTTTATGTAATGCCCGGGCGATGGGCGAGTTTGGAGCAGTGTCTGTCGTATCAGGCCATATTCGCGGGCAGACAAACACGCTGCCGCTGCATATTGAGATTTTGTACAACGAATACCAATTTTCAGCTTCGTTTGCCGTGGCATCGCTGCTCGTCATGCTGGCGTTCATTACGCTTATCGTCAAGTCGCTGATGGAATGGCAAATGAACAAGCGGGCTTCTGCCCAAAATGCCTGACACTTACGATAAGGTGGATTAAAAAAAGGAGGAGAAGACAATGGCAAAACCTTTGGAAATTGATCAGCAGTGGCTTAAGCGGATTGCGGATCAGGTGGGCGGGCTGCAATATGGAAGTGTGAATATTACGGTGCATGACGGCAGAATCGTCCAGATTGACCGGACCGAGCGGACGCGCTACGATCAGCCCTCCAGCAAGCAGCAGGAATCCCAAAGCGTCAAGCAGCAGGCAAGCAATAGCCATAATAATAGCAGCAACAAGCACCAATCGGCCTGAATAAATAAAGAAAAGAACCTTCGAATCATCCGCCTAATAGCGGGTTCGAAGGTTCTTTCTTTTAAATATAGGTCATTTATAAGTTTCTCTCTTATAAATGGCCTATATTTCTCGGAATGAAACGCGCCACGCCGCCAAAGGACGGCGAGAGCCGTTTCACCTTGAAATATAGGAAAGGATATGATTTCGCCATCCGTTCTCTCTATTTCTCGGAATGAAACGCGCCACGCCGCCAAAGGACGGCGAGAGCCGTTTCACCTTGGCTGCAAAGCTTGCTATTTGTTTACGATATGATAAATTTCACGATAACAGCAGCAGCAAACATGACAGTCATTAGACCGAGCATGCCGCCGAAGCCGAACACTACGTCCATCAAGTCGTGGCGCGGTTCTTCATTATAATGCTCGCGCGGGTCTCTAACGTTCTCCATAACAAGCGTCCTCCCTTGAAAACGATTTAGCTATCAACAGTATACCCAACTATCCGAATAATTGTAAAGCAAAACACGGCAACTATTGTAAACTTGAGGACTCGGCTGCCGGCACCAATCTATGTTACAATAAGGCATGGGAACAAATGTCCGCAAGGGAGGTTTGGAAATGAATCAGCATGAGGGGAAACAGGCAGCCAGCCAGGCTGAAGCAGCGGAATTAATTCGTCATAAGCTAGCGCTGCTTCCGGACCAGCCTGGCTGCTATTTAATGAAAAACAGCGAAGGCACAATCATATACGTCGGCAAAGCCAAAATATTAAAAAATCGCGTCCGCTCGTATTTCAACGGCTCTCATAATGGCAAGACGCAGCGCCTCGTTGCGGAAATCCGCGATTTTGATTTTATATTGACGAAGAGCAACATGGAGGCGCTCATTCTGGAGTGCAATCTCATTAAGCAGTATCACCCGCGCTATAACGTCTTGCTGAAGGACGACAAGTCCTTTCCTTATATAAAAATTACGCATGAGCAGCATCCGAAACTCGAGGTAACCCGCAGGATGGCCAAGGATAAGGGGAAATATTTCGGCCCTTATCCGAATGCTTATGCCGCCCAGCAGACGAAGAAGCTGCTGGACCGGCTGTATCCGCTGCGCAAATGCAAGACGCTGCCTGACAAGGTATGCCTGTACTATCACATGGGGCAATGCATTGCGCCTTGTGAATATGAGATTGAACCCGGCACCTATGAGGCGATGGTTCAGGAAATTACCCGTTTCCTCAATGGCGGCCATGATGTGGTGCGGGCGGATTTGCAGCGCAAAATGGAGGCTTCCGCCGAGCAGCTGGAGTTCGAGCGGGCGAAGGAGTACCGCGATCAGATCATTGCGATTGATGCGGTGATGGAGAAGCAGAAAATTACGATGTCTGACGCCTTGGACCGCGATATTTTCGGCTATGCGGTCGAGAAGGGCTGGATGTGCGTCCAAATTCTTTATATGCGCCAAGGCAAGCTTATTGAGCGCCATGGTACGACCTTCCCTTATTATGGCGAAGAGTACGATGATTTTATGACCTTTGTAACCCAATACTACAGTGAAAATCCTGCGCTGCCGAAGCAGATTTTGCTGCCGTTGCCGCCAGAGCAGGCGGAGAGCGCACAGACAGCGGGCAAGCCGGCCGCAGGGAAGCAGGAGACGACTGCTGCCAATCTTGACCAGGAAGCAGCGCCAAGCGCAAATGAAGCAGTAAGGGATATGGTCGATGCAGCGAGCCTAGTCGTTGTGATTGACGAAGAGACGCAAGGGGAAGCCCAGCCGCCCAAAGAGAAGGAGCTGTCCGTTGCGGAGGAGGCCGCTGCTGCGCTGCACCACTGGCTTAAGGTCAAGGTGCTGCTGCCGCAGCGCGGACGCAAGAGCGAGGTCGTCTCGATGGCGACGGAGAATGCCAAGGTAACGCTTGCCGACAAGTTCCGGCTCATCGAGCGGGATGAGGAGCGCAGCGTCAAGGCGGCGGCAGGGCTGGCCCAATGGCTTGGTTTGCCGCAGGCAACCCGAATTGAGGCGTTTGACAACTCCAACATACAAGGTACGAATCCCGTATCGGCTATGGTCGTATTTACGGACGGCAAGCCGGATCGCAAGGAATACCGCAAATACAAGGTCAAGACGGTCGTCGGGCCAGATGATTATGAGACGATGCGCGAGGTCATCCGCAGGCGCTATGAGCGCGTGCTCAAGGATCAGCTGGCTGCTCCGGATCTGATCGTCGTCGATGGCGGCAAGGGGCAAATTTCCGCAGCGATTGATGTGCTGCAAAATGAGCTGAACCTGTTTATCCCGGTATGCGGTCTCGTCAAGGATGCCAAACACCGGACCGCACAGCTCATGACCGGCGATCCCGCTGAAATTATTCCGCTGCCGCGCGACAGCCAGGAGTTTTATTTGCTGCAGCGCATACAAGACGAGGTTCACCGCTTCGCGATTACGTTCCACCGCGAGCAGCGCGGCAAGTCGATGGTCGTCTCACAGCTCGATGCTATTCCGGGCATTGGCGAGAAGCGGCGCAAGCTGCTGCTTAAGCATTTTGGCTCCATTAAAAAAATAAAAGAGGCCAAGGTGGAAGATTTCCAGCCTCTTTCAATAGGAGATAAGCTTGCCGCACAAATTATTGCGGCACTTGGGGAGGAGGCGTCGCCGTAAGCTGCGGCGGCCTTCCTCCTTTTTTGACGTATAGGAAAGGATATGAATGTTCTCATCCTTTCTCTATACGTTTCGCCAAAACGATGGCGTCTAATAGGAAGGACGCCGCCAGGTGTTTTTCTTACGATGCCATACCCGAATGATATAGGCAATTGGAACGGGCAGAACAGCGTAGAAGATGGCTGCTCCGATATTTAAAGCACCGCCTACAGAAATGAGTGAGAAGCCCATTAACAGCGAATCAAATATCGCATGAACGAATATGGCGGTAATGAGGCTGTAGCGCAGGAAAATGTAGCTGAAGATCATCCCAATAATAATTAGCTCAATCAGCCTGGTATAGTACGGGAAGATCGGATAGGAGACATGACCAAGCGCCCACAAGATGGTCGGAATCAAGGCGGCGACATAAATATTTTTGAACCATCTGCGGAACAAGGCAATGCCGAAAAATCGGTAAATGGCTTCCTCGGAAATCGCAGCGCACCAAGCCAGCATCGGCATGAGCCACAGCCATTTGATATTGTAGGGAGACTGAGTCGCATCGCTTGTGCTCCAACTGCCGATCGCCGTTTCGAGCACTAGAAAAATGACCGACTGCACGCCTAGCAAAATAAGGGCAATCAAATAACCGAGTCCCATGCTGCGCCAAACATGCTCGCCGTAATTTTTTTCGCGGAAGCCAGGCCATATCGGACGTTTCCACGAGCGCCACATGCCGTCACCGGCCACGAAGGAGAAATAGACGGCTGCGCCAACCGGGATGAGCAGAAGCGCAGTAAACCATGCCATAAAGGACACCTGGGCATCGCCCATCACCTGTTCGCCTTGCTGGGCAATGACGCCGTCCATAATGCCTAGATTATTAATAATATAAAAAACGGTGAAAATAAGGCTGATGGCGATCCCGCGTTTGAATGTCGTATGACGGCGGTATAATATCGCATAGATAGTAGCTAGCACCAGCGTAATGAAAGTCATGTAAATGAGGCTGATCAACGATAAAGCGTCGGCCGTGCTTTTTTGCTGCTCAATATTGGCTACATAGTCTGCGGGTGGAATAAAGGATGGCTTATAAGTAGAAATGACGGTTTTGTCGCCATTTTGACTAAAGCCCACACGAAGCTCAAGCTGGGAACTGCCTGCTGCATACCCTGTTGGATGAATGACGACCTGTCCTAGCGAGTTAACGGCAGCGTCGTTCAAATCTTTGGCTTGAAAGCCTTGCGTAGTCGCAAAGCTGGCCGCTGCATCGAGAAGCTGCTTCTGTTCTTTAATGGTGTTCACGCCCGAGCCTGCTCCAAGGAGATTCCAAGCGACAACGCTGCCGCTTTGCATATGGAGGTAGACGAACGCGGTGCTGCCATTGTCAAGCGTTACTTGCGTTTGATAGGTGTCGAGCGGAAACTGCTGCATATATTTGGACGCATAATCCTCGTACAGCTTTTCCTTTATCAAATAGCCGGTTTCATCGCTGTCAGTTTGATAAACCGTATGAGCGTCCGTAACGTTAACGCCGAACTGCTTGGTGGCAAATTCCGTTGCTTTTTGCAGGGCTGCTTCATTTCCTATAACGTTGCCCTGGGATTCCGATGCGCCTGAATCAGGACCGCCAAGCATAGGGATGATTTGCAAAAATATAAAAATGACAGCGCTAATAACGGCGGCCCATACAAATTTCTTCCACTCGCGTGGAGCAATAAATTCAATCATAACTCACCTCAATTTCAGTTTAATCGAAAATTTAAGCATAGTACTCATACGATACCATATTAAACCATATGATCGCCAATCTAACAGCTTGGTCACCCTTTAGGCGGCTTGTCAGCGTTGTCCGCATTCATAAAACAGAGAAATAACGATATCCGGCAAGCTAATGGGCGGCTATCCTCCTCGCACGGCTGTTTTTGAATGAAATCAGCTGTTTTTATTGCAAAAGGCTGTTTTATACGCAGTGTGCTTTAAGCTTATAATCGTTAAGTCATGTGTAATGGAAATTGGAAATACAGGTGCTGCAAGTGAAAAGAATAATAGGCAATATGAAGGTGGATGCAATGAATATTTCGTTTTTTTCGTTACTAAAATGGTCCCCGCCACGCATATTGGTCGTTGGCTTTGCGATTATTATTATGCTGGGAGCTCTGCTGCTATCCCTGCCTTTTGCATCGGCCGACGGAAGCGGGCTGCGTTTTCTGGATGCTTTGTTTACGGCTACCTCGGCAACTAGCGTGACGGGGCTTGTAGTCGTGGATTCTGGCACTTATTTTTCGGTGGCTGGTCAGGTTATTATTATGCTGCTTATTCAAATTGGCGGGCTCGGCTTTATGACGATGGGCACGCTGTTCGCGCTTGTGCTGAAAAAGCGCATTTCGCTGCGGGAACGGCTTATTTTGCAAGAAGCCATGAATCAAGGCAGCATGGAAGGCATTATTCGGCTCATACGCAAGGTCATTGTTTACTCCTTATCATTTGAGCTCGTTGGCACATTGCTGTTCACGATGCGCTTTGCCTATGATATGCCGTTTGGTAAGGCGCTGTATTTCGGCGTGTTTCATGCTGTGTCGCTGTTTAATAATGCAGGGTTTGATATTTTTGGCGACTACCGCAGCTTGACGATGTATGTGGATGATCCGATTGTGAACCTGACTGCCATGCTGCTTATTATATCCGGAGGCCTCGGTTTTATCGTAATCTCGGATTTGCTGGAATTCCGCCGCCGCAAAGGGCTGTCCCTGCACAGCAAGGTGGTGCTGGTGATGACTGGCTCGCTCATTGCAGTCGGGGCGGTCGTAATATTTATTTTTGAGTTTTCGAATGCGCGAACGCTTGGCTCGCTCGACTGGGGCGGGAAAATTCTTGCATCCTTCTTCCAGTCCGTCTCTCCGAGGACGGCGGGGGCTAATACGCTCAACTATGCCGATTTGCGGCAGGCGACTTTATTTTTCACCATTATATTAATGTTTATCGGCGCATCTCCCGGCTCAACGGGGGGCGGGATCAAAACGACGACGTTTATGACGCTCATAGGGGCGGTTGTCGCAATGTTTCGGGGGAAAGAGGACATTGTACTGTTCCGCTATCGCCTCGGCAAGGAGCGGGTGCTCAAGGCGCTTACGATTACGATGCTGTCGCTGGCGCTGGTCGTCGTCGTAACGATGCTATTATCCGCGACCGAGGATCAGCGGTTTATTAAAATTTTATTTGAAGCAACATCCGCCTTCGGGACGGTAGGCCTGTCGATGGGCATAACGCCAGAGCTGAGCGATTTCGGGAAAATTATTATTTCGATTACGATGTTCGCTGGTCGTCTAGGCCCGCTGACGCTTGCTTATGCGCTCAATCCGAAAACCAGCAAAGAGCTTTACCGGTATCCCGAGGGCAAAATTACAATTGGATAGGGGAAACACAGATTTATTATGAAAAAGAACCAGTTCGTCATCGTAGGGCTTGGGCGTTTCGGCTCAAGTCTGGGCAGAGAGTTAATTCAGCTAGGCTATGAGGTGCTAGGCATTGATAAGGATGAGGAAGCCGTTCAGGAGCTAAGCGATGAGCTCACCTATACCGTATCAGCCGATTGCACAGACGAGGAGACGCTGCGCTCGATTGGCGTACGGAATTTTGATGTTGGTGTTGTCGCGATTGGCAATGATATTCAAGCGAGCATTTTGACGACGATTTTGCTTAAGGATTTGGGTGTTAAGACCGTAGTGGCGAAAGCGGTGGACGAGCTGCACGGGCGGGTATTGGAAAAAATCGGCGTGGACCGCATTATTTATCCAGAGCGGGATATGGGCATTCGAGTCGCACATCAGCTGGTATCGCCGAATCTGCTCGATTATATCGAGCTGTCCAAGGATTATACGATTGCCGAGATTGTCGTCACGGGCAAAATGCATGGCAAGACGCTCAGCGATCTCGACCTGCGCGCCCGCTTCGGGTGCAGCATTGTAGCGATTAATAAGCCCAATGGCATTATTATTGCCCCGACAGCAGCCGATGTGCTGCACGAGCGTGATGTCATGGTCATTATCGGGACGAATGAGCAGATTGAGCAGTTTGAAGAGGCAGCAACAAGGTGACAATAAAAACAGCAGCGCATGCGGCTATTCACACCTGCGCTGCTGTCTTCTTGTTGTTTCGCTGCTCAGGCCTTCGAGCGGGAGGCAAGCTCCTCAATCCACAGACGGACGGCTGGATGCAGCTGGGCCGGATCGGCATGAATGAGCGAAGTCGTGCGCTTCGTCTCCGCAAGCTCTCTGATCGGAATGACGGTGAGATCATTGTCGGCCAGCAGCTGTTCACGCACATAAGATTGGGGAAGCAGCGTCGCAGCCCGGCAAGTGTGCTGAAGCCGGACGATCGCCTCGAAAGAGTCAATCTCCATGCGTACATCTGGCTGGAGATTGTATTTGGCAAACAACTCATCGGTTAGCATGCGATACCAGGTACCTTTGGAGAAGAGGAGAATCGGCAAGCCGTTTAGGTCCTGAATGCCGAGCATGCCCTTGCCTGTCACCACCATGCTTTTCGGCAGGACGAGCAGCAGATGATCCTCGAACAGCGGGACACAGTGCAGCTGGGCATCTTCAATCCGTGAGGCGACAATGCCGATATCGGCTTTGCCTTCTCTTACATAAGTAACGATTTCATGGGTTTTGCCCGTGACCGCCTTAATATCGAATTCAGGATGACTGCCATTGAGCGCCTTGATAAAATCGGGAAGCGTCGTTTGCAGCGTCGTCAGGCTCGCTCCAATCGTAATGGAGGTCCGCCCTGCCGACTCATAATCGGCAACCTTCTGCAGGTAGCGCCGGTGCAGCTGGCGAAGCTCCAGTGCGTATTCATAGGTCATCTGGCCGATTGGTGTCAGCTCCAGCCGCTTGCCGATGCGCCGGAACAGCTGCGAGCCGATATCCTGCTCAAGCTTAGCTACTTTACGGGAGAGGGCAGGCTGGGACAGGTTCAGCAGCGCTGCAGCCTTGTTCATGCTGGACTGCTCGACGATGGCGGCAAACATATGCATTTCTTCAATCAAAATAGCCAGCTCCAGTCTGCTTATGTTAAATTGTTATAACAAATTATAAAAAATAAGCAATTCCATTATAAGCCGAAAAGGAGTACGATGGGAAGTGTGACTAAACTGTGTCAACTTTTGTTGACGGAGAAAGAACCGAAGAGTAAAATGTAGAATGATTTGTAGACAAGCATTTGAGGAAAGCGTAACCACAGTCTGGAAAGGAGACACAAAGGCATGAAAGGAAATTCGTATTTTTCCCGTAAGCTTCACTCGCTGCTTGGTATCATTCCGCTCGGAATGTTTATCGTTGTGCATGCGCTTACGAACTATCAATCGTTCGAGAGGGGGGCAGAGGGGTTCAGCAGCGGCGTTAGTCTCATTAACAGCTTGCCATTGCTGCCGATTTTTGAAATTTTCGGTATTTACCTCCCGCTGCTTTTCCATGGCGTGTACGGCTTATATGTAGCCTATCAGTCAGACAGCAATCTAGGGCGTTTCAAGTACGGCCGCAACTGGGCGTTTACAGCACAGCGTTTAACGGGTGTTATCACGTTTATCTTCGTGTTCTGGCACGTATACCAAACCCGTTTTCAAGTGTACTTGGGTTATATCACACATGAAGAGCTAGGCTCCACGATGCACAATATTGCGACTAATCCGCTTTATTTTGTATTTTATGTGGTAGGAGTACTGGCAGCTACGTTCCACTTTGCCAATGGCCTTTGGGCATTTTTGATCAGCTGGGGCATTACAGTAGGGCCTCGTGCACAGCGGATTTCATCCATTGTATGCATGGGTGTTTTTGTAGTCGTAGCGGCATTGTTTATTCTTTCGCTGGTTGCCTTCCGCGGCGACGAATTCAAGGAAGCAGCCGATCTCGCATTGGCTTGGAATACTATCGGATAGTTTGAAGACAAGGAGTGAAGCGTGATGGCTAACAATAAAATAATCGTCGTAGGCGGCGGACTTGCCGGACTTATGGCTACGATAAAAGCAGCAGAAGCTGGCATGCACGTTGATCTGTTCTCGATCGTGCCGGTGAAGCGTTCCCATTCCGTCTGCGCGCAGGGCGGCATTAACGGAGCGGTTAATACAAAAGGTGAAGGCGACTCGCCTTGGGAGCATTTTGACGATACGGTATACGGGGGAGACTTCCTTGCGAACCAGCCTCCTGTTAAAGCAATGTGTGAAGCAGCACCAGGCATTATCCACTTAATGGACCGTATGGGCGTTATGTTCAGCCGTACGCCGGAAGGCTTGCTCGATTTCCGCCGTTTCGGAGGTACACAGTATCACCGTACAGCATTTGCAGGTGCCACAACTGGACAGCAATTGCTATACGCTTTGGATGAGCAAGTTCGCCGCTGGGAAGCAGCCGGCCTCGTAACGAAATACGAGCACTGGGAATTCCTTGGCGCCGTTCTGGATGACGAAGGCATCTGCCGCGGGGTATCTGCACAGGATTTGCGTTCGATGGAAGTGAAGACGTTCGTGGGCGATGCGGTTATATTGGCATCGGGCGGCCCTGGCATTATTTTTGGCAAAACGACGAACTCGGTTATTAATACAGGTACAGCAGCAAGTGCGGTGTATCAGCAAGGCGTTAATTATGCGAACGGCGAATTTATTCAAATTCACCCAACCGCGATCCCGGGCGATGACAAGCTGCGCTTGATGTCCGAATCAGCTCGTGGCGAAGGCGGCCGCGTATGGACTTACAAAGACGGCAAGCCTTGGTACTTCCTTGAGGAAAAATATCCAGCATACGGCAATCTTGTGCCGCGTGATATTGCGACTCGTGAAATTTTCAGCGTCTGTGTCGATCAGAAGCTCGGCATCAATGGCGAAAACATGGTTTACCTTGATCTTTCCCATAAAGATCCGAAGGAGCTTGATGTGAAGCTCGGCGGCATCATCGAAATTTATGAGAAGTTCATGGGCGATGATCCACGGAAGCTGCCGATGAAAATTTTCCCTGCGGTTCACTATTCGATGGGCGGCATGTGGGTAGATTACAACCAAATGACGAACATCCCTGGATTGTTTGCAGCAGGCGAATGCGAGTATCAATACCATGGCGCTAACCGTCTCGGTGCGAACTCGCTCTTGTCGGCGATTTACGGCGGTATGGTCGCAGGACCGAAAGCGGTAGAGTACATTAAAGGTATGAAGAAAGCTTCCGCTGACGTGGCTTCCTCCGTATTCGACCGTGAGCAAAAACGCCAAACGGATAAATACGAAAGCATTCTTGCCATGAACGGTACAGAAAATGCTTACGTTCTGCACAAGGAGCTTGGCGAATGGATGACCAACAATATGACGGTTGTTCGTTTCAATGACAAGCTAGAAGCAACGATTAACAAAATCAAAGAGCTCAAGCAGCGTTACAACAATATCAACATCAATGACTCGATGAAATGGAACAACTCAAGCGTTGCTTTCACTCGTCAGCTATGGAACATGCTCGAGCTGTCCGAAGCTATGACCTTGGGTGCCCTGCTCCGTGACGAAAGCCGCGGCGCGCATTACAAGCCGGATTTCACAGAGCGCAACGACGAGAAGTTCATGAAATCAACGATTGCGACTTGGACGAAGGAAGGTCCGCAAATTTCGTACGAGGACATCGATGTTTCCCTGATTACACCGCGTAAACGTGACTACACAGCGAACAAGAAGAAAGGAGAATAAAGATGGCTGATACGACTACTGCTACAAAAACCGTTAAGTTCATCATTACCCGTCAGGATGGACCGGAGTCTGCGCCTTACAAAGAGGAATTTGAAATTCCGTATCGCCCGAATATGAACGTCATCAGCGGACTTATGGAAATTCAGCGTAATCCGACGATGGCGGATGGCGGCAATACAGCTCCAGTATGCTGGGAATCCAACTGTCTGGAAGAAGTTTGCGGCGCCTGCTCCATGGTCATTAACGGCAAGCCGCGCCAAGCCTGCAGCGCACTGATCGATCAATTGGAGCAACCGGTACGTCTGGAGCCGATGCGCACTTTCCCGGTCGTTCGTGACCTTGTCATCAATCGCGAGCGCATGTTTAACGCCCTCAAACGCGTTAAGGCATGGATTCCGATCGATGGCACTTATGATCTCGGTCCTGGCCCGCGCCTGGCTGAATCGAAGCGTCAATGGGCTTACGAGCTGTCCAAGTGCATGACGTGCGGCGTATGTCTGGAATCTTGCCCGAACGTCAACGATCGCAACAGCTTTGTTGGCCCAGCGGCTATTTCTCAGGTTCGCTTGTTCAACGTTCACCCTACGGGAGAAATGAACAAGGAAGAGCGTCTGGAAGCCTTGATGGAGGATGGCGGCATCGAGGGCTGCGGCAACTCGCAAAACTGTGTTCGCTCTTGTCCGAAAGGCATTCCGCTTACGACGTCAATTGCGGCAATCAACAAAGATACAACGAAGCATCTGTTCAAAAAATGGCTTGGATTTTAAATATACGGTCTTCCACCTTAGCGGTGGAAGGCTTTTTTTAAAAATATAAGCATTTATAAGTTTTACTTTTATAATCAGCTTATATTTCACCGCGAAACGGCAGCTTTGCCGCAAGAGGACGACGACAGCCGTTTACGATTGTAATAATGATAATCAGTATCAATAATAAAAGAGATTATGGCACTTGTCAATGATCAGCCGCGAATACGACATAAAGGCAGCAAAAAAGAACCGCTCTCACGGTTCTTTTTTGCTGCCTTTATGCATTTCCTACTAGTAGCTCTTAAAGCTGGCTTGTTACAGCCACTCTTCGCCCCACTTTTGAATCGATTCAATGACAGGCTCTAAATGATGGCCTTTGTCACTTAATTCGTATTCAATGCGAACAGGCATTTCTGGATATACCGTTCGTTTAATAATGGAAAGTTGTTCAAGTTCCTTCATCCGGTCGGTAAGCATCTTGTCGCTCATATCCGGAATTTGCTCCTTGATCTCCTTGAACCGCTTTGGTCCAGCTAGTAGCACCCGAATGATGAGACCGGTCCATTTCTTGCCTAAAATTTCGGCCGCTGCTTCATACTTTGGGCACATTGTTGAATAATCCAACCTGATCACCCCGTTTCTTCTTAACCCATTATAACATATCTACTTTGGAAAAGTAAGTGCATATAAACACCATATCGCCATTTAACTTTATTTTAAATATTTACTTTACAAAAGTTAGTTTATATATTAAGATGGGTTCATGAAACAGCGAGCAAGTGTTGCAGCTGTGAAACCAAACAAAAGACGAAGGGTGAGGTTAAAATGTTGGACACAGGATTATTGATTATTCGGGTAGTATTAGGCTTGTTGATGGTTGGTCATGGAGCGCAGAAGCTGTTTGGCTGGTTCGGTGGCTATGGTTTGAAAGGCACTGGGGGATGGCTGGATTCGATAGGCGTTAAGCCTGGCGTACTGATGGCATTGGCAGCAGGATTAAGCGAAGCGGTGGGCGGCTTGTTGTTTGCAGCAGGCTTGTGGACATGGGTTGGCGCGGTGCTGCTGATCATCCCAATGATTATGGCGATTGTGAAGGTGCATGGCGCTAATGGGTTGTGGTCAACGCAGAACGGCTACGAATATAACCTGGTGCTTATCGCCGTATTTGTCGGCGTTGCTTTGACCGGTGCGGGAGAGCTGTCCATCGACGCCTTGTTTAAATAAGGGAAGAAGCAGTTCTGTATTGCAAGGTGAAACGGCTGTCGCCGTCTTTTGGCGGCGTAGCGCATTTCAGTCCGAGAAATATAGAGAAAGTATGGCGAAATCATAAACTTTCCTATATTTAAAAAAAGCCTGCTGCCAGCCGCTATAAGCGGATGACAACAAGCCCGATCATCATGCATGCGAATGCCGCCCACTGGGCGGCATTTAGTTTTTCCTTGTAAATCAGGATGGCGCCTGCCGCGACGACGAGGCTGTTTGTGGCGAAGATCGGCGCGGCTAGATTAGCGGGCCCAGTTGCCAGCGCAGTTGCATAAAGCTGGAGGCCGGCGTAGGAGAAGAGGCCAGCGAGCAGTCCGTAAAGCAAGCCTGTCCGATAGGCGGGCTTGCGGTTGCTGCTGTTTTTTTCTTTGCTTAACAAGGCGAACCATAGAAAAGACAGCAAATAGCCCACGAATAAAATCGGAGCGCTGGATAATCCCCATTCTTCCGTCACCTTGAGCCCGCCATTGCGGAAGGTGAAGAAGACGACCGCAGCGCCAACGTAGAAAAACCACTGTTTCTGGGCAGGTGCGGTTTGTACCTGTTTTTTATAAGAAATGAGTACAACGGAAAGCAGCAGCAGCAAAATGCCGCAAGCTTGCGTAAAATGCAAAGGTTCCTTATATACAAGCGTGCCTAATGCAACAACGAGCACGATGTTCATATTCGTCAGTGGAGAGGTCAGGCTTGCCGGACCATAATCCAGTGCCTTCATAAAGACCGCGTTGCCGATGGCTGAACCTGCTCCAATGATCGCTCCAGCAATCCAGATCCGGTAATCGGCTAACGAAGCGAGCGATCCCTCAAAGACGGCATGCACGCCAAACCCGACTGTACCAGAGGCGTAAAGCCCGAGCAGCAGCGCCGAGGTCGTACCGCCGCTCATCTGGCTTCTTTTCATCCACCAGCCGGCTAATCCGAATAAAATGGCGCTAGAGATGGCAACCGTTAGCCACATGATGTTCAACTCCCTGATTGTTTGCAGTATTGTTGCATTTGTTACACAAATGAAATGATTCTGTTATACCCCTATTACAATACTCGGTTATTATAATAAACAAGACCCCCTTTTAATATATCGAATTCGGACCTGCGCTCGGTGCAGGTCCACTTTTTTTGTCCATTTGTTCGATGGCGGCGTTCCGCATACGTTCTCCATACAAAAAAAGAGGCTGCTCTGCTGATAAACAGCAAAGCAGCATGATTTGTTCAGATTCCATAAGCAGACGGCTTAAAGCGGTACGATGATCTGCTTGCGCTGGCGGTAGAACACCCATTTGTTGAAGCCAATTTCCTTGAGGCGCTTGCTGACGCGATCCCAATCGTCCCCGACCCTTGCCGGAACGTGAGCGTCGGAGCCAAAGGTCACATTAACACCGAAATGATGGGCACGCTCCAAAATTTCATCGGACGGATACCAGCCGCCTACATATTTTGTGCTGCCGGACGTATTAATTTCAATCGAAACGTCGTTTTCGGCAATGATGCGGAGCGTATCATCAATTTCGGCATCGGCTTTAATATCAGAGAAAGCGGGGTAATAACCTTTCATTGCATCGATATGCCCCAGCACATCAAACATGCCGCTGCGCGCCGATTGGCTGATGAGGTCATAATAACGGCGCTTATCCTCAAATTGCTGCTTCTCGGTCAACTTTTCCCAGCGATTGCGATTAAAAATGCTCACTCCGCTTACCTGATGGACAGAGCCGATAATGTAGTCGAATGGTACACCTTCATAGGCGTCGCGATAAGCTGGAAGCCGTTCAGGGAAAAAGTCTGACTCCATGCCGAGCAGTACTTCAATACGCCCCTCATATTTAGCTTTAAGCTCAAGTACTTCCTTTATGTAGTTGTCAAATTCAGATTGAGCCATGGCGATGCCGGGAAAAGGACGGTCGTCCTTATGGCCGAAATAAGGCGAATGATCAGAAATGCCGATGGCCTGCAAACCTGCGTCCAAAGCGGCAATAATGTAGTCTTCAATCGTTCCGTCGGCATGGCCGCAACGTTCGTGATGGGTGTGCAGATCAAATTTCATAGCTGTTTCCTCCTTGAGTTGAAAATGCGCTGTCAGTCTATTCGCTGCTAATAAATTGATGCTCCGGCATGCCCTTAAGATCGCTTAAAAACTGCTGCATCGCCGTATTCAAATATCTCCCGGACTTGTAGACGACGCCGACCGGATGGCTGATTTCGAGCTCATTCACCTTAATCATCTTGAGCGAGCCCCGCCGCAGCTCCTCGGCAATGGAAAGTTTGGAGACGACGGCGGCGCCAAGATTAATTTCAACCATGCGCTTAACCTCTTCGCTGCTCGAAAGCTCCATCATAATGTTCGGCTGAATGTTGTACTGGCGAAAAATTTTGTCTACGAAGCGCCGTCCTAGTGTGTCGGGTGCAAGCATGATCATAGGAATATCCTTGAGTGCCTCTACGGTAGTATGCTTCAAATCGCTCAGCGGATGCTCCGGAGATACAACAAGCTCAAACGTATCGTAATAAAGAGTGGACGAGTGCAGGTTTGGATTTTTCTCAAATAAATAAGAAATACCAATGTCAATTGTGCCATTTTCGACGCTTGCGGTCACCTGTGATGATGGCATCGTATGGATCGTTGTTTTGATCAGCGGAAACTGGTCTTGAAAGTAGGCTAATACCCGCGGCAAAATTTGAATCGCAATGGAAGAAGTTGTCCCGAGCAAAATATGGCCTTGAGGCGTCGTGTTGAGGTCTGAAAGCTTAGCCTTAAGCTCTTCGACAATAAGCAAAATTCTCTCGGCATGCTCCAGAAAAACTTGTCCATGGTCGGTGAGGGTCACAGGCTGATTGCGGTCAATCAGAACGGTCTTGAATTCCTCTTCAAGCGTTTTGACTTGTGCGGATACAGCAGGCTGGGTCAAATTAAGCAGCTCACCCGCCTTGCGGAAGCTCATCGTTTTGGAAATGGTGAGGAGTGTTTCAAGTTGGCTAATATTCACTACAATCCCCCTCCAGGTTAAGTGAAGCGATTACACGCTTATTGAAATAGGCTTGCAGGCGTAGATGCCTTTCCTCGTGATAGCTTTGCTTACTATTATAAAGCAAATCCGGCACGACGGCAAAAAGGAGAAGAAGCTTTACGTATTATTTAAAGAGGATATGAAGTGGCGTTGTCGAAGTGTGTTGGACGAAGGTACATATTTAGGGAGGCGTTACGACTGGACAGGAAAGCAATAAGAGGCTGGCTCATGTACGACTGGGCCAATTCGGCGTTTGCGACGACGATGATGGCGACCGTCATGCCGATATTTTATTCAGGTGTGGCAGCGTCTAATTTATCAGGTACGAAGGCGGAAGCCTATTGGGGTTACACCCAAAGTATTGCGATGCTGTTCGTAGCGGTGCTGTCGCCTGTTTTGGGCGCAGTTGCCGATTATATGGGCTCCAAAATCAAATTTCTGACGATGTTTATGCTAATGGGAGCTGCATCCTGTGCAGCGATGGCTTTTGTTGGGGAGGGGGACTGGCTGCTCGCCTCCATCCTGCTCATTATAGGAACGATGGGGTTTGCAGGAGGGAACACCTTCTATGATGCGCTGCTGGCGGACGGCGTGCCGATGGAGCGCAGGGATGTCGTGAGCGCGCGGGGTTACGCTTATGGCTACATGGGCGGCGGCTTGCTGCTGCTCATTAATATTTTAATGCTTCAAAATTTCGAGCTGTTCGGTTTCCCTACCAAAACCTTTGCGACCCAAATGGTGTTTATTACGGTAGGCATCTGGTGGTTTGTGTTCTCGCTGCCGCTGCTTCGTTCGGTCAAGGAGCCTGTGAAAAAGGTCAAAGTTGGCTTCGGCACCGCGCTTGGCAAAGGCTTCACGCGATTGCGCGGGACGCTGCGAACGCTTAAGCGATATCCGGAGCTGCTTAAATATATGGCTTCGTTTTTATTTTTCAACGATGGCATTAATACGGTAGTTATTATGGCAACGATTTATGGCCAAGGGATCGGCATTAATACGGATGATATGATCAAGGCGCTATTAATTACGCAGTTTGTCGGTTTTCCGTGTACGATTGTATTTGGCAGACTGGCCGCGCGCTTTGGATCGAAAAAGCTGTTATATGTGTCGTTATGGTTCTACGTCGTTATTGTCATTTTGGGTTATTTTATGACGACCTCGCTGCATTTTTATTTGCTTGCGATTATGGTTGGCGTTGTGCAGGGCGGCAGCCAGGCGATTTCGCGCTCGATTTATTCGGGTATGGTGCCGCCGTCCAAATCGGGTGAATTTTTTGGCTTTCTCTCGCTGTCCAGCAAGTTTTCCTCCGTTGTAGGACCGCTGCTGTTTTCGGTAGTCGCGACGGTTACAGGCTCTACCCGTATCGCCATCCTCTCGCTAATTGCGTTATTCGTCATCGGCATTGTGCTGCTCATGTTCGTCAATTTGACGAAGGGCAGAGCAGAGGCGCTGGCAGGGGATGATGGGGCAGCTGAAGCATGAACATACGAGGCCCGGCGCTAATCCAATGAAAAGGACTGGCCGCCGGGCTTTGCGTTTTATTTTCAAAGGAACTATAAAGCTGATGACAGCATTTTTAGACAAGTTCTTCTTGTATAAAGGATGGGTCTGGGTCAGCCCGAAAATGACAACATATAAAAGTTTCAAAGCAATTCCAAAATAAACTAAACAAGCCGTTATTAGCTTTCTTTCAAATGGGCGAAATGATACCTTCTTTATGACCTCCCTCTCCTTATCTACTACTTGAAATTCATTTCCTTGTTACTGGATCATATCCAATTCTTAGATTAGGGAATAGTTCTAACTTGTATAGAACTAAAGTTAAGTACACATTCATGACTCGATGATTTTAACGTAGTAGGAGGGGGGGAAGCATAAAAATGGTGTTTGTACGATGGTTTAGTAAACGAGGTTGTCCATGAGCATATATGAAAAGCGAATGCACTCCATAAATAACCGGCACAAAAGCAAATAAAAGCTTTTAAGCCGTAACAAAGTAGAAGCCTGATGGAAAAGGCGAGCGGAGTAAAAGGTTTGAGATGGAGGAGCGCAGCGTTCGCCTTTGCATCTGCATTTTTACCGCAGCGCGGTATCCATTCAGAAAAATGCAGAGGCATCCCGGAATCCAAACTTTTTACGCAGCGACGGATCTTTTCCATCAGGCTTCTACGACAAGGTCTTAATAGCATTTATATGGTTGTGCCCTACGGTCACAACCATTCCTTTTTACGGAAAATAAAAAACATTCCACAGCCCAGCGCAAGCATAATGCCGAGCAAAATATACGATCCGCCGCGCATATGCAGGCCGGGTATAAAGTCGAAGTTCATTCCATAAATACCGGTTATGAAGGTCAGCGGCATGAATATCGTCGTCATCGCGGTAAACACGCGCATAATTTCATTGGCTCGCGCCGATATACTGGACTGGTAAGCTTCTCGCAAGTTGCCCATCAGCTCGCGGAACGTATCAAATGTCTCGGCGATTTTGACGGCATTTTCATAAATATCGCTAAAATATTTTTGCAGCTGATCATCAATCAGCTTAAGATCGCGTTTGTTCAGCGTAGCGATAACGTCCTTCTGCGGGCCAAGCACCTTCTTGAGCCACAAAATTTCACCGCGCAAACCGATAATTTCGTTCAGATGCGATTTTTTCGTATGCATTAGAATATCTTCTTCGAGCGTTTCGATCCTCGTATCAATTCGATCGGCGACGAGGAAGTAGTTATCGACGACAATGTCGACGAGATTGTATAAAAAATAATCGGGGCGGCTGACTTCCTGCTCCCACAGGACAGGCTTCAGGGAGCGCAGCTCATTAATTTTTTGCTTCGTAACGGTAATAATATAATGGCGGCCGAGAAAAATGTTCAGCGCGCGCAGGAAAATTTCCTCATCATCAAAACGAATGCTGTTAATAACGATAAAATAATGGCTTTCATAAATTTCGATCTTAGGGCGCTGCTCCTCCTCGGTGAGGCAATCCTCTACCGCGAGGTCATGCATGTGGAACAGCGGCTGCAATACAGCCAAATCCTCCACATCGGCATCAATCCAATAAAAGCCCTCCGGCGATGGAATGAGTGTATCAGCAATATCTTCAATAGGGGTAAACAAGCCGTTGTTGACCAGACGGATTTTCATCTGTGCATCTCCTCTCTGAAATGGACAGGAGGCCGCCTTTGCCGCTTGCACAGAGCACTGTTATTTATAGAAAAACAGGGCGCATTACGCAGTGGCTGGGCAGCCGCCATATTCGGTTGTGTTCAGGCCTTGGTCGGTCGCCTTCCATGTCCGTATGCACTCCTTTATCATGTGGATTTTTGGATAAAAAACACCAATTTTTTCACTCGGCGTTTCAATCCTTGTCTAGTATACTCCCGCAGCAGCTTTACATTCAAGCGAAAAAACCGTAAATGAAGCCGAAAGATCAGCCTTCTATAGTATATGCAGTTCACAGGCTTGACGCGCCTGCCCGAATCCATTAAAGTAGGCTTATAAGCAGCAATTCCATAATTGAATAGAACTACTTTCTTATCAAGAGCAGGCGGAGGGACTAGCCCGATGAAGCCCGGCAACCGGCGTAAGCACGGTGCTAATTCTTGCGGAGACATTTCGATGTTTCTGAGAGATGAGAGAGGCGACCGCTTATTTTTTGAGCAAACGACCTTTTCTCTCGACAGAAAGGGTCTTTTTATATTTGGGAATGCTGATAATCTCATTAAAGGAGTGATTCTGCATGCCAATTAAAGTTCCCGACCATTTGCCAGCCAAAGAAATATTAAACAGTGAGAACATTTTCGTCATGGACGAAAGCGTTGCTTACCATCAGGATATTCGGCCGCTGCGTATAGCGATTCTGAACTTAATGCCTGAGAAAGAAACGACGGAGACCCAACTGCTGCGCTTGATCGGCAACACGCCGCTGCAAGTGGAGGTTGTGCTGCTTCGTCCGAAGACGCATACGTCGAAAAATACGTCCTACGAGCATCTGCATGCTTTTTACAAAACGTTCGACGAAATTTCCCATGAGTTTTACGATGGATTAATCATTACAGGCGCTCCTGTCGAGCATCTTGATTTTGAAAACGTGAACTATTGGGAAGAACTGAAGGACATTATGGACTGGAGCGCACGGCGGGTTACTTCGACCTTCCATATATGTTGGGCCTCGCAGGCAGGACTTTACCATCATTATGGCGTTCCGAAATATGAATTGGATGATAAAATTTTCGGCGTGTTTCATCATACGATTGAGAAACAGAACGTCAAGCTGCTTCGCGGCTTTGATGAAGCGTTCCTCGTGCCGCAATCCCGTCATACGGAAGTGCGTCGCGAAGATATTGAACAGGTGGAACGTCTGGAAATTTTGTCGGAATCGGCGGAATCGGGCGTTTACATTGTCGCTTCCAAAGATGGCCGTCAAATTTTCGTCAGCGGGCATTCGGAATACGATCCCTTCTCGCTGAAAAACGAGTATGACCGCGACAAGGCGAAAGGGCTCGACATTGCATTGCCGAAAAACTATTTCCCGGGTGATAACCCAGAAGCGATACCGTACTCCTCGTGGAGGGCGCATGCGAATCTGCTTTTCTCGAATTGGCTCAACTATTACGTGTACCAGCAGACGCCATTTGATTTGGGAGCAAACATCTAACTATATAATAGAAGGAGCAACAGCCCATGTTGAAAATCGAAAGTGAATTAGCGCAAATTGGTTCGCAAAAGGATACGGAAACCGGAGCCGTAAGCTTCCCCGTGTATCAGGCGACGGCATTCCGCCATCCGAAGCTTGGACAAAGCACAGGCTTTGACTACGCTCGTACAAAAAGCCCAACCCGTGCCGTATTGGAAGAGGCAGCTGCCAAGCTTGAGTCTGGCGACGCTGGCTTCGCATGCAGCTCAGGCATGGCCGCTTTGCAAACGGTATTCGGCCTGTTTCACCAAGGCGATCATTTGATTGTATCCCTTGATCTGTACGGCGGCACTTACCGCCTGCTGGAGAAGATTATGTCGAGATATGGCGTTACAGCATCCTACGTGGATACGAACGATATTGATGCGATGAGCGAGCTGTGTACACCGAATACGAAGGCGGTACTAATCGAGACGCCAACCAATCCGTTAATGATGATTACCGACATTGAGCGTGTCGCATCATGGGCGAAGTCCAAAGGACTGCTGACGATTGTAGACAATACGCTGCTGACGCCGTTTTTCCAGCGTCCAATTGAGCTGGGGGCAGATGTCGTTGTCCACAGCGCGACTAAGTATTTGGGCGGCCACAATGATGTGCTCGCTGGCCTTATTGTGACGAAGGGACAAGAGCTTTCGCAGGAAATGGCGTTTTTGCATAACTCCATTGGCGCCGTTCTCGGACCGCAGGATTCGTGGCTGTTAATGCGCGGCATGAAAACACTAGCGCTGCGGATGGAGCGTCATGAGTATAATGCAACTAAAATCGCCAACTACTTGCTGGAGCATCCTTCTATTGAAGAGGTTTATTATCCGGCTTTGCTGCATCATCCCGGACATGAGGTGCAAAACCGCCAATCTTCGGGCAATACCGGCATTTTCTCCTTCCGCGTGAAGGACGCCCGTTACATTGAACCCATTCTGCGCCATATCGAGTTGATTGCTTTCGCTGAGAGCTTGGGCGGCGTTGAATCGCTGATGACCTATCCGGCTGTGCAGACGCATGCCGATATTCCTGAAGAAATTCGTCGTGCAGTCGGCGTTGATGATAAATTGCTTCGCTTCTCTGTTGGCATTGAGCATGCAGATGACCTGATTGCCGATTTGGAGCAGGCGCTTGCCGCAGCTAAGCAAGAGATTGGGGAGGTATAGCAGCATGAGCGACAGACATAACAAAGAGGAATATGCCAAGCGTCATTTTGCTACGAAATTGCTTCATTTTGAAGGATCATTTGATGAGCAGACGGGTGCATCCAGTACCCCGATTTTTCAGGCATCTACGTTCCATCAAAGCGATTTGTCCCAAAATCCGCCTTACGATTATAGCCGGTCCGGCAATCCGACCAGGCAGGCGCTGGAGGATCAAATTGCGCTGCTGGAGGGCGGTACGCGAGGTTTTGCCTTTGCATCCGGCATGGCGGCGATTTCAACGACATTCCTGCTGCTGTCGGCGGGCGACCATGTAATTGTGACAGAGGATGTGTACGGAGGTACATACCGTCTGCTTACGACAGTGCTGAACCGTTTAGGCATGGAAACGACGTTCGTCGATATGACGGATTTTGCAGCTGTTAAAGCGGCATATAAAGCAAATACGAAAGCGGTATTTATAGAGACCCCTTCCAACCCGACGCTGAAAATCACCAACATTTCGGAGGTGGCTTCGTGGGCGAAGGAGCATAACCTGCTGACGATTCTGGACAATACGTTTATGACGCCTTATTACCAGCGTCCGCTAGAGCTTGGCGTAGATATAGTCGTGCACAGCGCGACTAAGTTTCTGAGCGGGCATAGCGACGTGCTTGCGGGCCTTGCTGTAACGGCTGATCCAGAGCTGGGACGCAGGCTGTATCAGCTGCAAAATGGTCTCGGCGCTGTACTGAGCGCCCATGAATGCTGGCTGCTTATGCGCGGCATTAAGACGCTGCAAGCCCGCATGGAGCATAGCGAGCGCAGCGCGCGCAAGCTGGCGGAATGGCTGAATGACCATCCAGAGGTAACGAAGGTTTATTATCCTGGCCTTGCCGATCATCCGGGCCGTGAGGTTCATGAACAGCAATGCTCCGCCTATGGCGCAGTCGTGTCCTTTGATGTGGGCAGCGGCGAGCGGGCGAAAGCGATGCTTGGCCGTGTGAAGCTGCCGCTTGTAGCTGTCAGCCTGGGCGGCGTAGAAAGCATTTTATCGTATCCGGCCATGATGTCGCATGCGGCAATGCCGAAGGAAGTGCGCCATGAACGCGGAATAACGGACGGTCTTGTCCGTTATTCGGTAGGCCTTGAGCATATCGACGATTTGCTCGCAGATTTGGATCAGGCTTTGCGCGGCTAACAGCCTCGTAAAGTGGAGGAAAAGACGGCTGTCATTACTGACAAGCCGTGTTTTTCCTTTTTAGCGGCTATAATGACTGTAAACGAAAGATGACGAATATGAGCATAGTATGATAAAATTGGCCTATACTTAATTAGTTTGTGAAAAAAAGCGCAACATCAAAACTACAGCTATAGATAAGGAGGTCTTGCGTAATGGCAACGTTGGACCAGATATTGGATAAGGCCCTGCGGGGTGAACGAATCAGCTTGGAAGAATGTATTATTATGTTCGAATCCGACGAGATTGAGAAAATGGGTAAAGTCGCGAATGAAATTATGCTGCGCAAGCATCCCGAGCCTGTAACGACTTTCGTTGTAGGAAGAAACGTCAACTACACGAATGTGTGCGACGTTTATTGCAGGTTCTGCGCCTTTTATCGTGCCCCAGGCTCCAAAGAGGGCTATGTGCTCGATAATGAGACGATTATGAACAAAATTCAAGAAACAATTGACGTTAACGGAACCGAAATTTTGATGCAGGGCGGAACGAACCCGGATCTGCCTTTTACTTATTACACGGATTTGCTGAAGGAAATCAAGCAGCGCTTCCCGGACATTACGATGCACTCCTTCTCGCCTGCCGAAATACAGAAGATGAAGGAAGTATCAGATGGCTTGTCGCTGGATGAGGTTGTTCGCCAGCTGCATGAGGCGGGACTGGATTCGCTGCCAGGCGGCGGCGCGGAAATCCTCGATGACCGCACACGCCGTAAAATCAGCCGCAAGAAGGGCTCTTATACGGACTGGATCGACGTAATGAAGTCGGCCCATCGCCATGGCATGAATACGACGGCTACAATGGTTTATGGCTTTGGAGAAACGATGGAGGAGCGCGCCTTGCATTTGCTGCGCATTCGTGACGTTCAAGATGAATGCAAAGCGAATGGCTACGACTCCGAAGGGTTTACAGCCTTTATTTCCTGGCCGTTCCAGCCAGACAATACGAGAATGCCGATGGAGAAAGCGAAGCCGGAGGAGTATTTGAAAATTGTCGCGGTAAGCCGCATTTTCCTCGACAATATTGACAACCTGCAATCGTCCTGGGTAACGATGGGACCTGACATGGGTAAACTTTCGCTGGCCTATGGCTGCAACGACTTCGGCAGCACGATGATTGAAGAAAATGTAGTGTCCGCTGCGGGCACAACGCACAAGGTCAACATTGAGCTGATTTTGAAGCTTATTCGCGAAGCGGGCAAAGTTCCGGCGCAGCGCAATACTCGCTATGAAATTTTGCGGATGTACAATGAAAGCGATAAGGCTGAGCAGGATTTTGTAATGCAAAATTAGGTTTTAGTGATCAGCTAATTCGGAGCTATTTTCGATAATTAAAGTTAATAACGCTTGTTTAATATTTTATCCGTTAGAGGATAGATATTAGACAAGCGTTTTTTGTTGCCGCTAAAGCAGCATTTCACACTTCAGACACCTCGACCGATATTTGTATAATATAGTCTTTCGGATTTTTTACCGAAAGGTAGCTGAGCACTTCTACCGCATACGCATTTCCGCATATGGACAAGCCGTTACTTTCCATATATTTTTTTATGATAGCGTACGTTTCGGACATCGTTTCATAAGATCCTCGATGATTCATGACAACATAAAGCCCTTTGGGTTTGATGATTATTCGATCTCCTACTATCGGAGCTTTTAGCTTATTGGCAATGAAGTCCCCATAATAATCGCCTGATTCAAAATGATCCTTGCCTAAAATAGTCCCAATCGGAAAATCGGTTTCAATCAAGTGATTTTCACAGTAGCTGCGATGTTCATTTAATTTATGAGCAAACTCCTTGTCACCATCGCCATGTTCCAGTTGTGTGACAATAAAATATTCCTCTTCACCTTCCGCCACTGACGGTCCATCTTGAAGTGCTCCTGCAGCTTGCTCCGACATTTCGATGGCGCCTTTCAAAAGTCTTTGCATCCTTTGTATTCTAATCTGTTCCATCTCTAGGTCATGCAGTTTCTGTTTGAGCAGTTCTATGAACAGAGGTGTGTTCTGATTCTGAATAAACCCTTTTATTTCCTGTAGGGAGCTCCCCGCTTTTTTCAGTACATTGATAATATCCAGTACGTAACATTGCTGAACGGAGTAATAACGATAACCTTTTGAGTTTACATATTCTGGTTTTAGAAGCCCGATCTCATCATAATGAAACAGGGTATGTTTGGTAACCCCGCAAGTTTTGGCAAATTCGCTGGTCGTAAAATATAAGCTGCGGCTCTCGGACATCGTTCATTCCCCCGTTACAAGCTAACAAAATGAATCAACCCCATTGTAGCCTAACAATTTAAGATTGACTATAGGGTAACCCGATACTTTAGTGTTTGAAGCAAGTTAACTTGTATTCATGGAGGAATAACATGTCTAAATTCAAACGTTGGTTGGTTCTGGTTATCGTTTCAAGCGCACTATTACTAATTGTGATGGATATGACTATCCTGTATACGGCATTGCCCAGCTTAACCCACGATCTCGGTGCGTCCGCATCGGAAAAATTGTGGATTTTGAATGGCTATTCGCTCGTTATGGCGGGCCTGCTTCCTGCAATGGGAACGTTAGGCGACCGCTGGGGGCATAAAAAAATCTTTTCCGCCGGCTTGCTCGTCTTTACTGCCGCTTCACTACTTGCCGCTTTTTCTCCCGCTCCCTATGTGCTAGTGGCGGGACGGGTTCTGCTTGCCATCGGAGCATCCATGATGATGCCTGCCACATTGTCGATTATCAGAATTACCTTTACAGATGGACGCGAGCTTGGATTGGCAATCGGCATTTGGGGCTCTGTTGCTTCTGGAGGTGCAGGGCTAGGTCCCATCGTAGGCGGACTTCTTCTGGAGCATTTCTGGTGGGGTTCAGTGTTTTTAATTAACCTTCCTATCGCCATTATTGCACTTGTATTGACATTGCTATATGTGCCAAATCATCCGGGCAATAAAGAAAAGAAGTGGGATTTAATTAGTTCGATTCAAATTATGATAGCGATGGTAGCGATTATCTATTCCATTAAGGAGTTTGCTCGGCGCGAAGGGTCGCTGACTTTTGCGGTCATAGGGGCTGTTATCGGCATCGTGGCTTTAATCATCTTTATTCGTCGGCAAAATAGAAATGAAAATCCACTTATTGATCTTTCGCTATTTAAAATAAATGGTTTCTCGGCTGCATTTATTACGGCTTTGGTAGGTACATTTGCGCAGATGGGGGTTCAGTATATGGTGACCCAGCGTCTTCAACTGGTGGAAGGCCTGAGTCCGCTTCTAGCGGGGCTGTATACGTTAAGCATACCGCTAGCAGCACTCATTGCTGGTCCGCTGACTGGATCGATTCTGCATCGCTATGATGTCATTCGTATTAAGAGCGCCGCCCTTCTAATCGCGGCACTGGGAATGGGTGTGTATCTTCTGCAATTTGATTCGGGCATTGCCGGGCAGATTGTTGGACTGGCTCTCCTTGGTGCAGGCCTAGGAGCAGGGATGACAGCAGCATCGCATTCTATTATGAGCTATGCTCCCCCTGAGAAAGCGGGTATGGCTGCATCGATTGAGGAAGTAGCCTATGAGATGGGCGGAGCGTCGGGTATTGCGATCATCGGAAGTATGTCAGGCCTTGTATACACTTTGACTATGAAAATCCCTGCTGGACTCCAAGTTCCAGGTAATGTGAAAGACAGTTTGGATGAAGCGCTTCTAGTTGCAGAAGGATTGCCTGCACAGGCTGCCGAGGCGCTAAAAGCAGCAGGCCGTGCTGCTTTTGATCAGTCCTTTTTCACGATTATTGCGGGTGTTACCTTATTTTTAGTGGCAGCTTCGGTAAGCGTTGGTTTGACAAGAACGCGTTCTAAGAAAAGAAGCTCCGCTCGGTCCTGATCCGGTTAAGCAGCAAGGTATGGTTATTAATTGGGACGAGGGGAGGGTTCGTAGATGATTAATCAAATAATAGTGATTGTATGCATGGTAGGCGGGATCGCCTATTTCATTCTTGCAGGCAGAAACATCATTAAAGAAGACAGCAAGCAGCATGATTTGCTGCTTGAAAAGTTAAAGCAAAGGGACGAGGAACGGATGAGGGTTGGTAGAAATTTGGTCGAGGAATAGATGAAAACCAAGAAAAGAGGTCGGAAAAATAAAATTTTAATCGGAAATGCAAATTTTCCATGCAAATAGACTATTCAAACTGTAATCTTTTGTGTTACAATACGATTTAATCGAATATGAATCTTCAGGGCAGGGTGCAATTCCCTACCGGCGGTAAGGATGCGTTCGGAGCATCCAGAGCCCGCGACTCCTAGCTGCTTGCAGCCGGGACTGATCTGGTGAGAATCCAGAGCCGACGGTATAGTCCGGACGGGAGAAGATCAGAACCAGCTTGTTAAATGACATTCATTTATCAGGTTTGTTGATGATGCCCTTGTCAGTTTACTGACAGGGGCATTGTTTCTTTTTCATAGTGAAAAGAAGGTTCAATTCAAAACTTTCTCAGGAGGTTTTTGAATTGCAGAACACATTAGAGCTGGCTAGCGAGAAAGCGGGCTGGCGAACATCACGCATTGCAGGCATTAACGGGATATGGTATGTGGCGCTTGGCGCGACACTTTGGGGTCTTGACCCGCTGTTCCGTATTTTATTGCTCAAAAGCTTTACCTCGGCGCAAATTGTATTTATTGAGCATATTTTGCTCGCTTTTTACGCAGTCCCCGTATTGTTTAAATTCCGCCGTACATTAGTCGGCAAGCTGTCAATTGGCGTCATTGGGGCGCTGCTGTTCATTTCCTGGGGCGGCTCAGCTGTAGCGACGGTGTTGTTCACCGCAGCCTTCTCGCATGGCAGCGCGAATGCGGTGCTCCTGCTTCAGAAGCTCCAGCCGTTATTTGCGATTTTGCTCGCCAGAGTTTTGCTGAAGGAAAAGCTGCCGCGGAAGTTTTTCGTCTTTTTGCTGGCGGCGCTCGCAGGCACCTATTTGCTGACCTTCGGGTTCGGCTCGCCGTTAGTTGGCCTGCATGATCTTGCTTTGCTCAGCTGCCTGTTCTCGATCATCGCGGCGGCATTGTGGGGCGGTTCGACCGTCATGGGCAAATATTTGCTGCAAAAGAAATTGTCCTTTTCCATTGTGACGTCCCTCAGGTTTCTGCTTGCCCTGCCGCTGCTCAGCGTTATTTTGCTGGCAAGCGGCGACGCGTGGAGCCTCAATGCTGAGGGCAGCCAATTGTCGCTGATTGCCGTCAATTTATTGTTTCAAGCCTTTTTCCCAGGCTTAATCAGCATGCTTCTGTATTACAAAGGGCTTTCCTCAACTAAAGCTGTATACGCGACGCTTGCTGAGCTTTCCTTCCCTGCCGTCGGCGTATTGATTAACTGGCTCGTATTTGGCCAGACGCTGACGTTAGGGCAGCTTAGCGGCTTCCTGCTCATTTGGCTGACCTTATGGCTTATGAGCCGCAGCAGCAATGAACAGGCTGTTCAGCAGCCACAAGCTGCCGCTTAAATCCAGCACATTCATAGCCCCCTTCATTCCCAATGTCTTCATCGTATATCGTTGCTTCGTGCACCATATACTGTTTAGAGGGGAATGAAAGGGGTTGGCTTTTTTATGGAACTATTCACCGTTACGCTGCCTTCCAAGCTTCAATCTACGGCAGCTGGATTAGCGGCCTTAATGGCGCAATATACGAATGAGGATCTACATATTGAAGCAGCATCACAGGGGCGTTTGGTGCAGTTCGAGCTGCAGCCTGCGGGCAGCATTATGTGCCAGTCGGCAACGCCTTATTTTCAACTGAATAAGCATGGAGAAATGCTGTACCACAGTGCAGCCAAAGCGCTTGCTGAATTTGTTGTAACCAATTTGGAATCGGAAATGCTCATCAGCATCATTAAGAAAAAATATCAGGGCGGCCATTCCACGGACATCTCCGTTATCGAAAAATATTGCAGCCAGCTGATGCAGGATACCGATCTGGATGGCTTGAATGCCAAGTTTCTGGATGCGGACAGAAAGCGCCGCAAGCTTAAGGTAGCCGAGGAAATCGAACTGTATTTAAGTGAAAATACACAGCTCGACCTTGGCGGTATCGCCACCTTCAGACTTCATGGATATCGTCACGAGCTAGGCGATATTGTGGAATATGCCTTGGATGAATATGTGCTGGATAAGCAATATCAGGAGTTTATTTCGCTGCTCAAATATTTTGTTGGGCTGCAGCAATCGAAGGTCGCCATGGTCCATTTGGTTCATAAAGGCAACCATGAATTTATTTTGTATAATGACAAATTTCAATTGTTTGAGCCGAAGCCGCATTCCGATCGCTTGGTAGCCGAAATGCTGGAAACGGAAATGAACATTGAGGATATGGTCATCAGCTCGCTAATTGCTGCATCACCGAAGCAAATTGTCGTTCATACGCAGCAGGTCGATATGCAGGTCATTCGGACGATTGAAACGATTTTTGACAACCGGGTGTCGGTGTGCAGTGATTGTGTGTTGTGCTCCCACGCAATGGGGGAATGGAATGATGGTGTTACACAGCCTTAAAATAAATCAGTAATATGAATCAGTAATATGAATCAGCAATATGAACTAGCCAAATAAACTAGCTGCAGGCTCGCCGATCAACGGCGAGTTTTTTTCACTTCCTACATAAAAAATACAAAAATGTGTATTACACTATGACATAGAACTGTACTTAAAATCGGGAAGAAGGTAGCCGCATGACGACCGTACTCGTAGTAGATGACGATCCGCATATCCGCCAGCTGCTCCGTTTGTATTTGGAGGATGAAGGCATGGAGATTATAGAGCAAGGCAACGGAGCGGACGCATGGGATTATTTTTGCAATCATCCGGTTGATCTCATTATTCTGGACATTATGATGCCGAAGATGGATGGCTGGGAGCTTTGCCGCCGGGTGCGGGAAGCGGGGGACAAGCCGATTATGATGATTACCGCCAAAGGGGAGGCGCCGGAGCGAATTAAAGGCTTTCGGCTGGGCACCGACGATTATATGGTGAAGCCTTTTGACCCGATGGAGCTGGTGATGCGGGTGAAGGCGCTGCTGAAGCGTTACCGGATTTCAATCTCGCAAATCGTCAGGCTTGGCCAAGTGACGCTCGATAAAACAAGCTATCAAATCCGCTATAAGGATGTAGGCTCAAATGAGTCCATACCGCTCAAGGAATTTGAGCTGCTGTTTTTGCTGGCAAGCTATCCGGGCAAGCTGTTCAAGCGCGATGCGTTAATTGAGCAAATATGGGGCTACGATTACGAGGGCGACGAGCGGGCGGTGGATACGCATGTTAAACGTCTGAGGGAGCGTTTTACCCCGTATGATCAGGATTTTAAAATCGTGACAATCTGGGGGCTTGGCTACCGATTGGAGGTATACCGTGATTAAATCGCTGTATGTCCGCTTAATTTTGGTGTTTGTCGCATCGGTTTTGGCGAGCGTCGTTTTAAGCTTTTTCATGACCCATTTTTTATTTAGCTACAAGCTTCGCACCTACGTACAGGACAATTTAATCGCCAGCGGCAAAACGATTATCGAATCCTACAAACACTCTTATCCGAACAATTTGGATGCTTTAATGGAGGGCATTACTGCGCTGCCGATTTTTACCTTTATCGTTTATGACGAACAAGGCATACCGCTTCATGAAACCGATAAGGTTGCCAATCATAAGCTGCACGTAGAGGGGGAAAGTCTGCGCAGCGTGCTGAACGGCGGCGTTTACCGGGGCGGAATGGACAGAGATTATGACCGGCTTGTCGTAGGGCTTCCTTTTCAAATTGAAGGACATGCTTATGCCTTGTTTATAAAGCCTGAAACGAATGGCGTTGCCAATCTGGCTTTCGGCTATTTTCGCATGCAGCTTATTTTGGTGCTATTAGTCGGAACGCTTCTCGTTATCGTCACCTCCCGTTATATGGTGCGGCCTTTGAAGCATTTAACCTTGGCTACGCGCAAAATGGCAAAAGGCGATTTCAGCATCAGGCTTGCTACGAAACGCAAGGATGAGATCGGCGAGCTGACAGCAAGCTTCAATCAGATGGCGCAGGAGCTCGATTCGCTGGAGCGGGTGAGAAGGCAGTTCGTCTCGGACGTTTCTCATGAAATCCAGTCTCCGCTTACTTCGATTAAAGGCTTCACAATGGCGCTTAAGCAGAAAAAAATGGATGAGGAAAGCCGTCTCCGCCTGCTCACCATTATTGAGGAGGAAAGCGACCGCCTTTCCCGGCTGACGCAGGATTTGCTCAAGCTGTCCGCGCTCGAGCAGGACCAAATTCAGCCGAATATGAGCCAATATCGCTTGGATGAGCAGCTTAAAGATGTCATGATTGCCAGCGAGCCGCTTTGGTTTTACAAGAACATTCAGCTCGATTTGGACCTGGAGCCCGTAACGATTTCGGCTGATGAAGATAAGCTGAGCCAGCTTTGGACGAACCTGCTGAGCAATGCGATTAAGTTCACTGGAGCTGGAGGCGTCATTGCGATTCACTTGTCGGTAAGCCAGCATAGCGTGACCGTGTCGGTTGCCGACAGTGGAGTGGGCATTCCGGAGGAGGAGCTACACCATATTTTCAAACCCTTTTATAAAATAGATCAAGCCCGCGAGCGTGCCGTTGGCGGAAATGGCATCGGCCTCTCGATCGTTAAGCGGATTGTCGAGCTCCATGCGGGGGAAATCAGGGTAGAGAGTACAGTGGGCAAAGGGACGACGATGACCGTTGTGCTGCCGCTCGCTCCACCAGATAAATCCAATTAGGGCAGACGGCGGCCCTGTACATAATTAGTACAAAATTACTCGTTATGATGAAGGAGGTTATACAGCGAGAGGAGAGATACACAGTGAATCGATTGACCAAATTTAGTTTGAAAAATAGCGTTGCCGTCATTTTATTATGCGCTTTGGTGCTAGGGTATGGCTTGTATGCCTCCACGCAAATTAAGCAGCAGACGTTTCCGGATTTGGATTTCCCGGCCGTATTCGTGCAGGCGGTTCAGCCCGGCGCCTCAACGGAGGAAATCGAGTCGGACGTTGCAAAGCCGATTGAAGACAATTTGAAGCGCGTGCAGGGCTATGAGTCGCTAACGAGCACCTCTTCTGAAAATGCAGCCAGCATTTTTATCCAGTTTCCCTTCGGCACCGACATGGACAAAAAATACAGCGAAGTTGAAGCTGAGGTGAACAAGCTGAAGCTGGCTGATAATGCGAGTGTAACGGTGCAGCGCTTGTCGGCAAATAGCCAGCCTATTTATCAAGCGGCTGTATTTGCTGCCGAAGGAGATTCGGCAAAGCTGGCTGATGAGCTGCAAAACAGCGTCGTTCCTGAGCTGCAAAAGCTAGCCGGAGTAGGAAACGTAACACTGAAGGGCGGTACGTCAAATGAGCTAAGCATTGTTGTAGATAAAAATAAAGCGGCGCAGCATGGCATTACGCTTAGCTCCATCCGCACGGTGCTTCAGTCGCTAGATTACGCCCTGCCACTGGGCTCGGTGTCGCAGGAGGAGACGGTCATACCGATCAGGCTGACCGGCAGCCTAGACAGCTTGAAGCAGCTTGAAGCGCTGAAGCTGACGGCAACGACTGGCGGCGGAGCCGCAGGTTCTGCAACAGGCAGTGCGAGTAGAGCGGGTGCAGGTGGCGTGGAGGGCAATCCAGGCGGAGCGGGTGCAGGTGCTATGCAGGGCAATGCAGGCAATCAAGCCGCTGCTGGCAGTGCCGCAGGTTCTGCATCAGGAAACGCTGTAGGCGCAGGAGCATCAAATGGTTCTGTAGCTTCAGGCGGCGTGGGTGCCGCAGCCGCTATCACGCTTGGTGATATTGCCGACATTAAGACGGTATCTGAGCAAAATGAAATTACCCGCTTTAATGGCGAGCCGAGCTTTGTAATTTCGATTCAGAAGACGCAGGATGCCAACACGGCGGATGTGTCTGACAATGTGAGCGAGCTGCTCAGCACTTATCAAGGCAAAGGCGAGCTGGACTATCATGTCATCGTTGACCAAGGGCAGGAAATTAAAGAATCCGTATCCGGCCTCATTCGTGAAGGGTTGTATGGCACATTGTTTTGCGTGCTCATTATTTTCCTGTTTTTGCGCAATGTAAGGGCGACGATTATTTCGATTTTGTCGCTGCCGATTTCTATTTTTGCCACGATTGCGATTATGGATCAAATGGGCTATACGCTTAACATTATGACGCTGGGCGGCATCGCCGTGTCCGTCGGACGGATCGTCGATGACAGCATCGTCGTTATTGAAAATATATATAGATGGCGGCAGGAAAAAGGCGAGAAAATGAGCGGCAAGGAGCTGGCCTACCAAGCAACCCGCGAAGTGATCGGGGCGGTAGCCTCATCCACGGCGGCGACAATCGTCGTTTTCGCACCACTCGCTTTTGTCAGTGGGATCATTGGACAGTTTTTCCGTCCGTTTTCGATTGCTGTCGTTCTCTCCATTACGATCTCGCTATTGGTTTCGATGATGCTGATTCCTGTGCTGGGCGGCCGCTTTTTCAGAAGCGTGAAGCCGCATACGAAGGAAAGCAGACTTTCGAACGGTTTTGAAAAAATCATTCGCAGCGCTCTAAAGCGCAAAGCGCTCGTATTAGGATCAGCTGTTGTGCTGCTAATAGGCTCGCTAGGGATGATACCTTTAATCGGCGTTGCTTTTCTGCCGACTAGTGCGACTCCGAGCTTAGCTATTGATGTTGCATTGCCAGCGCAAAGCAGCTTGACGCAGACAGACGAAGTCAGCGGCAAGGTGGAGGCCTATTTAAGTAAGCTGGAAAACGTAGAGAGCTATGAGGTCTCCGTTGGCGGTGCGGGGGCAAACCCGCTGCAGTCCAGCGGCGGCAATAATAAAGCGACTATTACGGTCCAATTTGCTGAAGGAAGCGATATGGCGCAATTGACTTCGAAGCTGCAGACCGAACTGCCGGCAGTCGTCACTGCGAAGCAGGCAGGGACAACGCTCAATATTAAAGCAGGCGAACAGCAGGGGCCGCCATCGGGAAACAATATTGATGTCAGCATTTATGCGGACAGTTCGGACAAGCTGGCGCAAACTGCCCTTCAAGTTGAAAATCTAATGAAGGAAAGCAGCGATTTAAAGGATATTACAAACAATATGGATGAGGTAACGCCAAAATGGGTCGTTTCCCTTAACCAAAGCGGAATCGATGCCAATATTAGCCCTTATCTCATTATGCAATTGACCGGCGAGCAGCTGCGACCAGTCGATGCTGGCACTTACAAAATCGATAATAAGGAACAAGCGATAACCTTATCTTATAAACAGCAAATTGCCACAAAGCAGGAGCTGGAAAATATCCAGATTCCTACTGCAGCGGGCATGAAGAAGCTGAAGGACATCGCTGATATAACGGAGCAGAAAGCTTGGATCAAGGTCAGCCACGATGATGGCAAAATGTATGCCCTCGTCAGTGGAACGGTTAAGGATGACAGTGCGGTATCAGCTGTTACAAAGCTCGTGCAGGCGGATATTGATAGTCTGACGCTGCCTTCTGGAGTAGAGCTTAAGGTCGGCGGCGGGCTGCAAATGATCAATGACGGCTTCTCAAGCCTCGGTATCGCTATGGCGGCAGCGATAGGCCTTGTATTTATTATTATGAGCATGACGTTCGGTGGTTTGCGGACGCCGCTTATTATTTTAGCCTCGCTGGTGTTTATTCCGATTGGCTCACTCAGCGCTTTGCTTCTGTCAGGGCAAGCCCTGTCTATGAGCGGCATGATTGGCATGCTGATGCTGGTCGGCATCGTCGTCACCAATGCGGTCGTGCTGCTTGATCGGGTGGAGAAAAATCGCAAAGCAGGCATACCGATTACCGAAGCAATCGTGGAGGCGGCAAGAACAAGGCTAAGACCGATTCTAATGACGGCTTTTGCGACAATGCTTGCGCTTGTACCGCTTGCATTATCGGGCTCCTCGACTAGCCTCATTTCAGGTGGCCTTGCGATCACGGTTATTGGCGGGCTGTTCAGCTCAACGCTGCTCACTCTGATCGTCATGCCAGTCATTTATGAAATGGTGTGGAAAAAGCACAAGGTTAATGAAGCAGATATATTCAATGACTAGGAATGAGGAAGAGGGAGTGAGACCAATGAATGGACGTAAAGGAAGAAGATTTATGGTGTTTGGCGTGGTTGCTGTACTGATGCTTGGGGCTGCTTTTGCTGAGGTGCCCACACGGCAGGGCAGCGAGGTAGCGTTGATGCCGCTCTTCCTCATTTTGCTTACGATCAGCGTGTACCGGATCGTTCGCGTACGCCGCCGCAGCATATATAAAGGAAAAGGCTTGTCGTGAGCGCAGCGGGATAAAAGGGGCTTATGGCAATGTATGTCTTAACTCTTGACCTGCTTGCTATTGAGGACTATAATTATGCTGATATATGCTGAAAAAGCAATGATAAAGACATGTATTTACACGTTCAACTGGCCCAGAGAGAGGAAACAAGGCTGCAATTTCCTTCCAGATAAATGTAAATATACCCCTTTGTAGCTGTATAGCCGAACAGGCTTCCATTTGTGAAGCGCCATTAAGCTGTACCGGAAATCTCCGTTACCAGATAAATTAAGGATTGGCTGCTGCCGGGATGAAATACGCTGATTAGCGTTAGGCGAGCAATCGAATTAGGGTGGAACCACGAGCTTACAAGCACTCGTCCCTTCGCGGGATGCGTGCTTTTTTTGCGTTCAGAACGCAGCAGCTTGGAAGCTTAGCGAATGGAAAGGATGATAACAATGGCGATTAAAGTAACTTTGCCGGATGGCGCAATTAGGGAATATGTTGCAGGAACAACAATTGAAGAGGTGGCTGGCTCGATCAGCAGCGGACTGCGCAAAAATGCAATCGCAGGTAAAATTGACGGAAAAACCGTTGATGTTTATACACCTATTAATGAAGATGCAAAGGTTGAAATCGTCACTTTGGATTCAGCTGACGGGCTGGAAGTTTACCGTCACAGCACAGCGCATTTGATGGCTCAAGCGATCAAGCGCCTGTATGCTGATGTAGAGCTTAAGCTCGGTATTGGCCCCGTTATTGAGGATGGCTTCTACTATGATATCGATATGGAACAGTCGATCACGCCGGAAGATTTGGTTAAAATCGAGAAGGAAATGGATAAAATTGTCCAGCAAAATCTCGATATCCGCCGCCGCGTCGTCAGCCGTGATGAAGCGATTGCCGTATTTACCGATATTGGCGATACGCTCAAGCTGGAGCTGATCCGCGACCTTCCTGTGGAAGCGGAAATTACCATTTACGATCAAGGCGAATTTTTCGACCTCTGCCGTGGGCCTCACCTTCCGTCTACAGGACGGATTAAAGCATTCAAGCTGCTCAGCGTAGCAGGCGCTTACTGGCGCGGTGATTCCAAAAATAAAATGCTTCAGCGTATTTACGGAACAGCGTTTCCGAAAAAAGCGCAGCTCGATGAGCATCTCCACTTCCTAGAGGAAGCGAAAAAACGCGATCACCGCAAGCTGGGACGCGAGCTGAAAATGTTCACATTCTCGCGCGAGGTTGGTCAAGGCTTGCCGCTATGGCTGCCGAATGGCGCGAAAGTTCGCCGTACATTGGAGCGCTACATCGTGGATATGGAAGAGCGTCTGGGCTATGAGCATGTTTATACGCCTGTTCTGGCAAACGTAGAGCTGTACAAAACATCCGGCCACTGGGAGCATTACAGCGAGGATATGTTTCCGAAGATGGTGCTGGATAACGAAGAGCTCGTGCTTCGCCCTATGAACTGCCCGCATCATATGATGGTTTTCAAAAGCGATATGAGAAGCTACCGCGACTTGCCGGTGCGTATTGCTGAAATGGGTACGATGCACCGCTATGAAATGTCCGGCGCCTTGACTGGCTTGCACCGCGTTCGCGCGATGACGCTGAATGACGCGCATATTTTCTGCCGTCCGGACCAAATCAAGGAAGAATTCGCGCGTGTGGTCAACCTCATCCGCAAAGTATATGAAGATTTTGGCATTAAGGAATACCGTTTCCGTTTATCGTACCGTGATCCGCAGGATACCGAGAAATATTTCCAAAATGATGAAATGTGGGAAATGTCGCAGCGTATGCTTCGCGAAGTTGTCGAGGAGCTTGACCTGCCATTTTTCGAGGCAGAAGGCGAAGCAGCTTTCTACGGTCCGAAGCTGGACGTTCAGATCAAAACCGCCCTGGGCAAAGAAGAGACGCTTTCCACAGCTCAGCTGGACTTCCTGCTTCCAGAGCGCTTCGAGCTGGAATACATCGGCGAAGATGGCAAGAAGCACCGTCCAGTCGTTATTCACCGCGGCATCATCAGCACAATGGAGCGCATGACGGCATTCCTGCTGGAGAATTTTGCTGGCGCTTTGCCGCTATGGCTGTCGCCGATTCAAGCGAAGGTTATTCCAGTGTCCACTGTATATGAGCAATATGCGCGTGAAGTGGCTGAGAAGCTGCAGGAAGCGGGCATTCGTGTAGAAAGCGACCTTCGCAATGAGAAGCTCGGCTATAAAATTCGCGAGGCGCAAATTGAGAAAGTTCCTTATATGCTCGTAGTTGGCGAGAACGAAATGCAAGCAGGCTCGGTCTCAATCCGCAAGCGCGGCGAAGGCGATATCGGGGCAAAATCGATTGCCGAGACAGCGGAAATGTTAGAGCAAGAGATCAAAACAAAAGCGTTATAAGAGCAGCTAACAGCGGCTCGTCTGCATAAAGCTTGTACCACTTGGGTAATCTTCTTCAGAGGAGGAAGTGCCCAAATGGTTACAAGCTTTTTTCATTATAAAAAAATGCTGCTCGCAATTGCGGCGCTCGTATTGCTTGCGATCTGTTTCAAGCCTTTCCCGGGCAAGACGATGAATCAGGAAGCCCCGCTGCAGCATATGCCCGTCATTGTCGCACCTGAATCGGTTAAGCTGACAGCGGCATTAGTTCACGAAGAACGTACTGAAACCGTCAAGCAGCAGCTAACGCCGCAAAAACCGGCATATGATAAAGTGAAGGTCGTTGCAACGGGCTACACAGCCGGAATTGAATCGACAGGAAAGCGGCCTGGCCATCCGAGCTATGGCATTACGTATTCAGGCGTGAAGGTTCGCCGGGATATGGTTTCCACGATTGCAGCTGATCCGAAGCTGTTTCCGATTGGTTCTCTGCTTTATATTCCCGGATACGGGTATGGCGTCGTCGCAGATACAGGATCGGCTATTAAAGGCAGCCGAATCGATTTGTATTTCGAGACGACGGCGGATGTATTCAAGCAGTGGGGCAAACGCACAGTGGAGGTTGAAGTCATTCGCAAAGGCAGCGGGAAGCTGTCTCAGGCTTGGCTAAATAAGATCAACAAGGCCGCGGAGGCAGGAAAAGGCTTGCCTGAGGCTTATCTGGAATCGTAACAACAGCATGCATATTAGAACCTTAACCCGCCATACTAACATGGACGGGGAGGTGAAAAACCAACATGGCTAAGAACAAAAACAATAAAGCAGCTCAATCGAACCAAAAGCTGAATACCGAGTTTGCAGAAGAATTTGGACAAAATAATGAAACGAGCAACACAGCCGCTAAATCGACACAAAAAAAGCAGAAGTAACAGGCTGTCCCAATAAAGAAGTGAGAAAAGGAGCCGCTACGGCTCCTTTTCTCTAACCTGACGGCTAGGCATAGAAATAAGGAGATAAAAAACAGTTTTCAAACGAACCTGTTTTATTGTATGATTACGGTGTAACGAATAATCACATGATAAGACAGGTGAACTCTCATGACTGATCCTATAACATTCACAAACTATTCGGCTTCCGAGCATCGCAGAGCTGCTGAGGTGCTTCCGTTCATTGACGCTTATATCGGCAAGAAGGAACAGGAAATTATCGAAATCGAGCAAATGGTTGAGCGTTACGAGAAACGCCGTCTCAAGGAAGAGCGGGCTTATCAATCGATGTCTGCTTTCAGGCGCATGTTGTCAGGGAAGAAGCCGGATCATCATTTGGCCGTGGAGCATATCCATTTCGTTCGCAAGCCGATGGAGAAAGTTCGTGCGCTAAAGCTTGAAATTGAAAATGTACGTAAGATACAGAACAGCTCAGCTCCAACGGATATTGTCACTGTTCCCTTCGAGCTGGCGAATGATTTGCTCTAAGACATAGAAGAGAAGCTTCATTCCTTTCAAATAAAACAAAACCTCCACATTCCCGGATGCATGGCATCGCTGGAATGTGGAGGTTTTTTGTTAAACTTATATAGCTATGAATTGCCGCTCTTCAGGTGGTCTACATCAAGAAAATCCGTATCGTAGCTGTAAGCGGGAACGCCATGAATGCCTACATCAAGACCAATTAGCTCCTCGTCTTTGGAGACGCGTACCGGCATGATTTTGCGAATGAGCCATAATACGGCCCATGTGAAGACAAAGCCCCATACAGATACGGTGACGAGGCCAAGTGCTTGTACACCAAGCAGCTTCAGGCCGCCGCCATAAAATAAGCCGTAATAGCCTTGTCCGACCTCGCTAGCGAGCTCTGGCTTGGCAAATAATCCGAGTGCCAGCGTACCAATGCTGCCGCTAATGCCGTGTACGGCGAAGGCGCCGACGGGATCATCGATTTTTTTGCTTTCCATGTATTCGGTTGCGAGAACCATCATAATGCCGCAAAGCGCGCCGATGAAGATTGCAGCGCCGTCCGAGACGAAAGCGCAGCCAGCGGTAATTCCGACAAGCCCAGCTAGCGAGCCGTTAATAACCATCGGAGGATCAGCTTTTTTATAACGAAACATCGTAAACAATATGCAGGTGGCTCCGCCTGCTGCAGCGGACAGCATCGTCGTTACGGCGATATGCCCGATCGATGTGTTCGTGGCGCTCAGCGTACTTCCGGCATTAAAGCCGAACCAGCCGAACCAAAGGATGAAGGCGCCAACGGATGCGAGCGGCAAATTGGATGGCGAAACGATGTTCACCTTGCCATCCGGGCTGAACTTGCCAATGCGGGGCCCGACGAAAATCGCAGCAGCCAGAGCGGCAAATCCGCCGAGGGCATGGATAACAGCTGAACCGGCAAAGTCGATCATGCCAAGCTTGCCAAGCCAGCCGCCGGTTGACCATACCCAGTGGCCCGCTAGCGGATAAATGAGTCCGGTCATGGCGATCGTCAGCAAAATGTAGGCACGGAAGTGGATGCGTTCAGCCACGGCCCCGGATACGATGGAGATGACCGCGATAACGAACGCGCATTGGAACAGCCAATACGTTTCATGGGAAATATTAAGTACAATATGAGAAAGGTCGCCGCTTAGCAGGAAGCCGCTGGTGCCAAGCAGGCCGCCTACATCTTTGCCGTACATAATAGCGAAGCCAAAAAAATAAAAAACGAGAGCTCCGAATGCGATATCAACGAACACTTTCATAATGATGCTGACGGCATTTTTCTGGCGGACGAAACCTGCCTCCAGCAGCGCAAAGCCGCCCTCCATCAGCAAAATCATAGCCGCTGTCAAGACAACCCAGATTGTATCGAGACCTCTCGACAGTTCTGACAACTCCATTGTGTAGGCCAACCCCTTATAATCAGATATAAAATGATGTTACATTGCTAATTCGTTGATCATTATAATGATTTCGAGTTAACAATGTCAACGCTTTTATGTAATGTTTAGTGACGCATGTCAGGTTTGTCTGGTGTAATATTCCTTTGTCTCGGTCTAGAGACCGAGCTGGATTTCAATCGGCCGTCCCTTTCTTGTGTTTGGCGGGTCCGTTATACTTAGACGTATGAAGAATAGAACCAATTGAAGGCAGGAGTTGATGACCTCATGAATGGCAGCTTTTTCAATCGATTTATAACAGCTGGCATCGTTATTGCGATAGGTGTTGTCTTTTTTCTCAATCAAACGGGTATCATTTCCACCCAGCTCAACATTGGAGAAATCATCTCCAACTTCTGGCCGCTTATTTTAATCGTTATTGGGCTAAAAGGAATATGCTCGAGAGACTCCTACAAGCATGGCGGAGGATTTTGGGTGATGATGATTATTGGCGTCGTGTTTCTTGCCCGGAACATGGGCTGGTCAGATTGGTCCTTAGGCGATATTATTCCGTATATTTGGCCGATTATTATTATTTTAGTCGGCATCAATATGCTGCGTAAGCCGAGCCGAAGCAAGCGGAAGAAGCATGAGCCGCCATCCGATGATTGGAAGTCTTATGATGGTTATACGGAAGGTGAAATTCCTCCAGCGCCGCCGCTGCATCCCGGCCCAACGGATCCTTTTCCTCCAGAGCAAACGCAAGAACAAGCTGGGCCTGTTAAAGGGGCTCCGTTTCAGCAAAACAGCTTTGAAGGCGGGAAATCCAAAGTGAATTTAGAGAAGGAACAGCCTATAGGCAACGTATGGAAAGAACAGGCCAAGCAGCATTACCGCGATCAACGTAAAGAATGGAAGCAGCAATTTCGGGAACAGCGCAAAGAGTGGAAAAATGAAAAAAATCACTACAGCGGCAAAAGCGAGTGGTGGAACAATGATCCGAATACGCAGACCCGCTCCAATTTCATAGGCGATATTCATATTGGCCATGATTATTGGGAGCTGCAGCCAATCAACATTTCACATTTTATCGGCGACACCGTCATTGATTTAACGAAAGCGCAAATTGCTTACGGGGAAACGAAGATTACGGTATCTTCTTTTATCGGAGATGTGAAAGTGTATGTGCCTAATGATTATGAGGTGGGCATCCATGTGCAGAGCAGCGTTTTTATAGGCGATGTGAAGTTTCTTGGCAAAAAGGAGCACGGCATGTTCAAGTCGATGGATATGGCTTCCCCTTCCTATGCAGATGCGGATAAAAAAATCAGGCTGGTCGTTAGCTCGTTTATTGGCGATGTGCGTGTCACGAGGGTGGGATAAGCGTTTATGATGGTTCGGTTGCTTCGCAGTGGAAAATGGGAATTGATTTCCATGTTTGTGTTCGCTGCTGCTCTGGCTTATGGAGCGGCGGCGATAATCGCTTATGGGCTTATGCCTCATGCAGGGAGATGGGAAATGTGGCTGACTGCCGCAGCCGTCTTCCTGCTTGTTGCTGCGTCTTGCGGTTATTGGGCCGGCAGGCGCATACAGCGCAGAGTAGATACGCTCCAGCTCGCGATGAAACAGGCCGTTAACGGCAACTTTGAAATTCGGATTGCCGAGCGGGGCGGCTTGTCCTTTACCGAGCTTTATGAGGAATTTAATGTGCTTGCGAGGCAAATGGAGGAGCGGATGACTTACATCCAGCGTACAGGCGAGGAGCAGGTGATGGCCGAAGCTGCCTCTAATGAAGAAGCGGTGCTGGAAGAGCGCAAAAGGCTCGCTCGCGACTTGCATGATACGGTAAGCCAGCAATTGTTTGCGATGCATATGTGCGCCTCTTCGCTGCCTAAGCTTCAGCAGGTGGATAGCGAACGCGCGGCTGAGGTGCTGGGCCAGTTAATTGAGATGTCCACGCTTGCCCAGAAGCAAATGCGCACCTTCATCGCTCAGCTTCGTCCGATGGAGCTTGAAGGCCGCACGCTGCTCCAAGCGCTGGATAAGTGGTTTCCGGATTATTGCCGGCAAAACCATTTGCAAGGACAGTTGGAATGGCGGCTGGTTGAGCCGCTGTCGGAAGCGAAGGAGCATCAGCTTTTTCTCATCGTGCAGGAGGGGCTGGCCAATATCGTCAAGCATGCAAAAGCAGAGGGCTGCTCGCTGACGTTATCGGAAAATGAACGGCAAATTGTGCTAAGCCTGCAGGATGATGGAACGGGCTTCCGAGTAGATGAGGTCAAACGCGGCTCCTACGGGCTGTCAACGATGCACGAGCGTGCCCAGAAGCTTGGCGGAACGGCAGAAATTATAAGCAAGCCAGGCAGTGGAACGAGGGTCAAGGTGTCTATTCCAAAAATATGGCGGGGGAGCGATAAAAAATGAGCAGCCAGGAAATGTTGAAAATTATGATTATTGATGATCATGATATGGTTCGAACAGGATTGCGCACTTATTTAATGCTGGAGCCGAAATTTGAAGTTGTTGCAGAGGCGGGCAGCGGGCAGGCTGCGCTTGATAAGCTTGAAGCGGGCATACCGAAAGGGATGCCTGATGTCCTGTTAATGGACTTAATGATGCCCGGCATGGATGGCATTGAGACGACGAGGCGCGTGATGGCGAAATATCCGGATGTGAAAATCGTCATGCTGACGAGTTTTTTGGAGGATGATAAAGTGTATGCTGCCATTGAGGCAGGGGCGGTCAGCTATGTACTGAAGACGGTATCGGCGGAGGAGCTGATTTATGCGCTGAACGGCGCTTCGAAAGGCATGCCTGTCATGACAGCTGATGTATCTCAGGCTTTGACGCGTGGACTTCGGCAGCGTACAGCACAATCAGGAGATGAAGGGCTGACGGAGCGGGAGAAGGAAGTGCTGCTGCTTATTGCCGAGGGACGGTCAAACAAGGAAATTGGCGAAGAGCTCCACATCAGCATTAAGACGGTCAAGACGCATGTCAGCAATTTATTAATGAAATGCGAGCTGGATGATCGGACACAGCTGGCGGTGCTTGCTCATCGCAAAGGCTGGGCCAAAAGCTTATAATCAACAATAAACCAAATCACATTATTAGTTATCACATATTGCAGCAAAAGGCGGGCTATACTAACGATGTACAGCGGCGAGATGAGCCGCACTAAAGCGTACATAAAAGGAGCGTCTTGCTATGATTTTGCTGTCATCAGAGCTGGAAGCCAGCCATCAATCCTTCATTGAAACCCGCGATATGCTGACGCAGCATACGTTCGCTTTAGGCGGCAATTGGGATTATGCAGCTGGTTCGTTCGATCGCCCATTGGATGAAGCCCATAAAGTATGGCTGCGGATTCCTTTTGAAGTGACGGATGGCGCCATCGATAATAGCTCTTCGGATACAGATGCCACTATTAAGCTGGGAACGCCATATGTGCTTAAGCATTTATATAAAGAAGGCAATGATGAGGAAGCTTCGGTGCGGCTGGTAGGCGCCTTATTCGACCAATTTCAAGCGCCGACTGATCCCGATGCTGACATTGAAAGCGAATGGGTCGAGCGGGCCAAGGACATTATGCAGCAGGTAGAACGGGCATTGGCATAAGCTTAAAGCAGTCTTTTGAAACTTAAATAGTGGATGAAAAACTCTCTGTCACCAGTGATAGGGAGTTTTTTTATGTATGTTTAAATGTCTTTTAAGATTGTTTTAAGGTAGAATGTGCATGATAGGAGTACAACAATTAACCAGCAAGCAGCCTTTAGAGACTGAATTGCTTCATTGTATACCGATGAGGAGGAAACGGGAATGGACGATCAGAATAAAAAGAACGGCTTTGATGATTTTTTCCAAAATCGTGAGGATGGGCAGCGGAAGCAGGAGGATAACGTTCAGCCAGCCCACGCTGATGAAGCATCAGCTGATTCTTCTGAACAGGCAAGCAAGCCTTCCTACTACTATTCTTACGGACCGTTTAAGTCAGGCGCACCGGACAATCATACGCTGTCTGATAGCGCTGGAGCAGGCAATCATTCGATGTCAACTCCGGCTCCTACATCCAGCCAGGAATCAGCGGCCGCTTCCCAGCCGTACAGCCAGCAGCAGGGTGAACAGGCAAACTTCGCTGAAAGCATGCCTCCCGCGCCAGTAAGGCCGTTCAGCTCGACGCAGTCATCTGCCAGAGGCGGTTGGCAGGTGAAGGAGCCGCAGCGCAAAACGTCATTTAAAGCGATGTTTTCTTCGTTCATTGCTGGGGTTCTAGTAGTTGGCTCTTTAATGTATGCTTCGGATGTGAACAATTGGTTCAGCAAGCCGGCGGAAGCGACTGTATCTCAGCAGGGAACGGCTACAGCAACGGGACAAAACAGCGGGCTAACTGCAGCATCTGACAGGCCAGATGATATTGCCAAATTGTTCGAGGCTTCAAGCCCGGCTGTTGTGAAAATTGAAACCTTTGCTTCGCCGACAAGAAGCAATGGCGGATCATCGGCTGATTCCTTCTTCGAACAGTTTTTCGGCCAGGATTATCCGGGAGCAGGCAGCCAGGAGCAAAACAATAACAGCAATGGATTACAAGCAACAGGCAGCGGTACCGGATTCTTTTTTGACTCCACCGGTTACATTTTGACGAACCAGCACGTCGTGGGCGGAGCAGAGAAAATCGAAGTCACGGTGCAAGGCTATGACAAGCCGCTAACAGCGGAGCTGCTGGGCTCTGATTATAATCTGGATTTGGCTGTACTTAAAGTAACGGATACGAAAGCCTTCCCTACTTTGAAGCTAGGAAACTCCGACAGCATCAAAATCGGTGATTGGGTCGCAGCAATCGGCAATCCTTATGGCTTTGACCATACGATTACCGTTGGCGTGCTTAGCGCGAAGGAGCGCCCGATTTCCATTCCGGATGAGCAAGGAACACGCAACTACGAGCATTTGCTGCAAACGGACGCATCGATTAATCCAGGCAACTCTGGCGGACCGCTGCTCAACGTAAATGGTGAAGTGGTCGGCATTAACACAGCTGTAAGCTCGCAGGCGCAAGGAATTGGATTTGCGATTCCAACGAGCACAATCCAAGGCGTATTGGAGAATTTGAAAAATAACGTTGAGGTTCCGAAAGATCCGATTCCTTTCATCGGTGCGGAACTAGCTGATGTAACGGATGCTATGGCGAAGCAGCTAGGCATGGATAAAGCGGAAGGCTCCATCGTCAGCAATGTGTATTACAACTCTCCTGCCTACCTGGGCGATCTGAAACAATTTGACGTTATCATCGGCATTGACGGCAAAGTGTACAACAATACGCAGGACTTGATCAAGGCGATTCAGAAGAGAGCAGTTGGCGATGAAGTACAGTTGAATATTATCCGCAAAGGTGCGAAAATGGATTTGTCGGTCACCATAGGCGACCGCAATAAGTTCAACGCAGAATAATGAAGCAGCCAGCATATCGGTGCAGCTGGTGCTGAATGGTTACAATCAGGCGCAGAGGCGAACAATCTCTCTGCGTCTGTTTTTATGAAGCTAAAGAACATGGGGGCGTACCGATGAGAACACAAATTATAGTTGTAGATGACGATGAGAAAATCACCTCTTTATTAAGGCGGAGCCTGATTTTTGAAGGATATGAAGTGACGACTGCAAGCAATGGCTTGGAAGGGCTGAAGCTGCTAATGACAGCGGAGCCACAGCTTCTCATACTCGACGTGATGATGCCGCATGTAGACGGCTGGGAAGTGTGCCGTAGAGTGCGAGAAGGGGGAAGCACGGTTCCGATTCTGATGCTGACAGCGAAGGATGATATTACCGACCGGGTGAAAGGGCTGGATACGGGAGCTGACGATTATCTAGTGAAGCCATTTGCACTCGAAGAGCTGCTTGCCAGAGTTCGTGCGCTGCTGCGTCGCAAGCCGGATAAAATCGAGGATACGGGCAGCAAAATCGTCTATGAGGACCTTGCGCTTGATCAAGATGCCCGCGAAGCGATTCGGGGCGGCCGGCGTATTGAGCTTACGGCAAAGGAATATGATTTGCTGCTGCTCTTTATACAGAACCCGCGCCGCGTATTGACCCGTGATGTCATTATGGAAAAAATATGGGGCTACGACTTCAGCGGAGAGTCGAATGTTCTAGAAGTTTATATTGCGATGCTGCGCCAGAAAATGGAGGAGGGCGGCGGCAAGCGCATGATTCAAACCGTTCGTGGTACAGGCTATGTGCTGCGGGGAGAGGGCTGATCAGCTATGACCATACGGCTGCGTTTAACTTTGTGGTATTCAGCTTTGCTTGCGATGACGCTGCTGATATTTGGTTTTGCCATCTATATATTTGTTAATTACAATACGTACGGGCAGATGAAAGATCAGCTGAAGGGCGAAGCGGATAGCTACAATGTAGTTGTCAACGAGCTCAACTTATTGATTGCCCCTTCGCAAGGGCGGTTTTATGAGCGTTCCTTTTATTTGCAAATTGTCAGATATAAAGAGGGCATTATTAATGCGAGCAAGGAGCTGCTTAGTACAGGCATAAAATATCCAATTCCTGATGTTAAGGATAATGTGCAGGCTGGCTTTATAAAGGCTAACATTAAGGTGAATGATGCGAATATAACCTTTTTAATTTATCAACGTCCTATTTACAGCGATAGTGCGAAAACCGATTTAATCGGTCTTATTCAGGTAGGCGCAATTGTTACGAGTGAGGAAAGTTATTTGAAAGCTTTGCGGACGATTTTGTTTACCGCATCGCTTATCGCTGTCCTAATAGCCTTTACAACAGGTTTGCTTTTGGCCCGTCAGGTGCTTCGTCCAATTGAGCGTGTCATTAAATCAACGGAGAAAATTCAAAACGGTTCTGATCTTAGTGTACGCATTCCAATGGATGGCCCTAATGACGAAGTCGGCAGGCTTGTCTATAACTTGAATGTCATGCTGGCCCGTTTGGAGACAGCTTACAATGAGCTGGATGAATCCTATAAGGCGCAGCGAAGGTTCGTCTCGGATGCGTCGCATGAGCTGCGGACGCCGCTGACGACGATTCGGGGCAATATTGAGCTGCTTCAGCGAATGTGGGAAAAAACGAAGGACCCGGATGCATTTGACGGCATCGTGCTGGCGCTTGATAACCAGCGCTTTGGCCTTACGGTTGAGGCGATGCAGGATATTGCAGCGGAATCCCGCCGCATGTCGACGCTTGTTAATGATTTGCTGGCGCTCGCCCGTGCGGATGCCGGTTATGAAATGGAGAAAACAGTAGTATCGATGCAGCCGCTTGTCGAAGAGGTGGCACGCCGTGCCCAGCTGCTCCCGCGTACCGCTGAATGGCGCGTAGGCGACCTGTCTCCGCTCAGCGGCATTGAGGTCAGAGGCAATCAGGATTATTTGCAGCAGCTGCTGTTCATTTTTATTGAGAATGCTTTCAAGTATACGGTAGAAGGCCATATTGAGCTTAGCGTGCGCAGCAAAGACAATCAAGTTGGGATTACGGTCAGTGATACGGGCATGGGGATGGACCCTGAGGAAGTGCCGCATATATTCGACCGTTTCTATCGGGTGGACGAATCGCGCGGCAAAACGGTTGGAACGGGGCTCGGATTATCTATTGCAAAATGGATAATAGATGAGCATCGCGGTTCCATTGAAGTGCTTACGCGCACGGGTGAAGGGTCGGAGTTTACGATCTGGCTGCCCATAGTCTTTTCTGAGACGGCAGATTCGTCTATAATAGAAGGAACGGATCGAACTTTGGGCTAATGCCCACGGTTCAGAAAGCAGGTGCACCTACATGCAAATTGTTAAAATTTCACCGCGGGGCTATTGCTACGGCGTTGTTGACGCTATGGTACTCGCACTGCAAACAGCTAGAAATCTCGAGCTGCCGCGGCCAATATATATTTTGGGAATGATTGTGCACAATGCGCATGTGACGGAAGCGTTCGAGCAGGAAGGCGTTATTACGCTGGATGGTGAGAACCGTCTGGAAATATTGGAGCAGGTCGAGCAGGGGACGGTTATTTTCACTGCCCATGGCGTTTCCCCCGAAGTTCGGAGACGTGCCAAGGACAAGGGATTGACGGTTGTCGATGCCACTTGTCCTGACGTGACGCGCACGCATGATTTGATTCGCGAGAAAATGGCCGAGGACTACCATATTATTTATATTGGCAAAAAAAATCACCCTGAGCCAGAGGGTGCCATTGGCGTCGCTCCAGATCGCGTTCATCTCATCGAGCGTGTGGAGGATATCGATTTGCTGGAAGTGCCGGAAGGCAATATCGTCATCACAAATCAGACCACAATGTCGCAATGGGATATCCGCCATATTATAAGCAAGCTGATTGAAAAGTTTCCAACGGCGGAAGTCCACAATGAAATTTGCCTGGCAACCCAGGTTCGCCAGGAGGCCGTAGCCGGACAGGCTGGCGAGGCCCAGCTTTGTCTTGTCGTTGGTGATCCGCGCAGCAACAACTCCAATCGCCTTGCACAGGTGTCGGAGGAAATTGCAGGCGTTACTGCTTACCGTGTCGCAGATGTATCTGAGATTAAACGGGAATGGCTTATTGGCATTGAACGTGTGGCGGTAACTTCCGGCGCTTCGACTCCTACGCCGCTTACCAAGGAAGTTATTACGTATTTGGAGCAATACAACGACGATGACCCTACAACGTGGGAAATCGTTCGTACCGTCAATATGGAGAAGCTGCTTCCCAATGCCCGCAAAAAGTCAGTTGTTGCGCGCCCAGAAGTGCCAGAGACGCCGTAAGGCGTCTTTTTTCTATAGCTCTGTTATTAGTCTCGTTATTAGCGAGGGAAAATGGCATGAAACGGGAAGAGCGCGGCCTAAAGTTTTTGCTTGACGGGCAGCGCTGCTTCTTATATAATCACTTTAACGAGTAAAAGCATAAAAGCCACAAAGCATAGAAGCGTCGAAGCGAACAAGCGTTTAAGTGGAAAAGGGGAGATTGACATGATCGTAATTACTAATCCGCATATTGAAGAAGCAAGAATTGCTGAAATTGTTACCCATATTGAAGCAGCAGGCGTTCAAGCCCATGTATCAAGAGGAACAGACCGTACCGTAATTGGTATTATTGGGAGTGCAGCACCTACATTAGCCGAGCATCTTCGCCAGCTCAAGGGCGTTGAAAATGTTATTAAAATTTCCAAGTCCTACAAGCTTGCAAGCCGTGATTTTCACCCAGATGATACCATTATTGACATTAAAGGCGTTAAAATTGGCGGAAATAATTTAGTTATTATGGGCGGCCCATGCGCAGTCGAAACACCAGAGCAAATTGATGAAATCGCCCGACTGGTTAAAGCGGCTGGCGGCCAGGTGCTTCGCGGTGGAGCCTTTAAGCCTCGCACAGGCCCATACAGCTTCCAAGGCGTTGGCGTTGAAGGCTTGGTTATGATGGCGGAAGCGGGACGCAAGCATGGCTTGCTGACGATTACCGAAGTAATGACGCCGGAATACGTAGATGTATGCGCCGAATATGCAGATATTCTCCAAGTCGGCACGCGCAATATGCAAAATTTCGACCTGCTCCGCAAGCTCGGAACGATTCAAACGCCTGTTTTACTGAAACGGGGCTTCAGCTCAACGTACGATGAATTCCTAAATGCAGCGGAATATATTCTTGCTGGAGGCAATCCGAACGTTATGCTGTGTGAACGCGGAATCCGAACATTCGAGACCTACACAAGAAATACACTTGACTTGTCAGCTATTCCTGTATTGCAAAGCCTCAGCCATTTGCCAGTCATCTCTGACCCAAGTCACGGCACTGGCCGCCGCGAGCTTGTAGAGCCAATGTCGAAGGCGTCAGTAGCCGCTGGAGCGAATGGACTGATCGTGGAAATGCATACAGATCCAGATAATTCGATGACTGGGGACGGGGTACAATCACTGTTTCCGGACCAGTTCGCTAATTTATTAAAGGATTTGGAAAAGCTCGCACCAATTGTTGGGAAAGAATTTAACACGGAGAAGGCGCCAGCAGAAGCTTTCAAAGAGTGGAAAATATAATCGACCTATAAAGCCGTTAATTCCTATGTAAATAAGGGGATTACGGCTTTTCCTTTTGCCGTGTAGGAGGAATTGTGAACAAATGTGTAAACCTGTAAGTATAGCTAACATGCGAATAAAAAATACCTCACATAACTATTGACGATGATAATATCGTAGTTTTATAATAACGTCATGGTTTGGAACGATAGGAGAACGTTACCCGTTCAATACTAAGCAAATGTTCGGAAATGGAGGAAATATCTGATGTCAGTTCAAAATGTTTTGGACACAATTAAAGAAAACAACATTCAGTTTGTAGATTTCCGGTTCGTGGATCTTTTTGGTCATGCGCACCACATTACCCTTCCTTCGACAGAAGTTGACGCCGATACTTTCGTAAATGGTGTAGCTTTTGACGGTTCCTCGATCCCGGGTTTCCGTGGAATCGAAGAGTCGGATATGGTTATGATGCCAGATCCTGAATCGGTATTTATCGATCCTTTCACTGATCACCCAACTCTAAACGTAATGTCTAACATTCATACGCCTGATGGCGAACGCTATGAGCGCGATCCGCGCAGCATCGCTCAAAAAGCGGAAGAGTTTCTGCAAAAATCCGGTGTGGGCACGACTGCATTTTTCGCTCCGGAATCCGAATTCTTCATTTTCGACGATGTTCGCTACGAAAGCTCGATGAACACTTCCTTCTATTCGGTTGATTCCGAAGAAGCTGGCTGGAACAGCGGCCGCAAAGAAGAAGGCGGAAACCTTGGCTTTAAAGTTCCAGTTAAAGGCGGTTACGTTCCAGTAGCTCCGGTTGACTCCCAACAAGACATCCGCAGCGAAATGGTTCGCCTGATGCAAGAAACAGGTCTTCGCGTTGAGCGTCATCACCACGAAGTAGCGACTGCTGGTCAAGCAGAAATCAACTTCCGTTTCGACACGCTGACTAAAACAGCTGACAACCTGATGAAATACAAATATATTGTTCACAACACAGCTCGCCAATATGGAAAAGTTGCAACTTTCATGCCTAAGCCGCTGTTTGGCGATAACGGTAGCGGTATGCACGTTCACTCCTCCATCTTTGATGGCGACACGCCTTTGTTCTTTGAAAAAGGTGCTTACGGCAACCTGAGCCCGCTGGCTATGAACTACATCGGCGGAATTTTGCACCACGCTCCAGCGTTGATCGCGCTCACTAACCCGAGCACGAACTCGTTCAAACGTCTGGTTCCTGGCTACGAAGCTCCAGTTAACCTGGTGTTCTCCAAAGGTAACCGTTCGGCTGCGATTCGTATTCCAATCGCTTCCGTTACACCTAAAGGCTGTCGTATCGAGTTCCGTACGCCTGACTCCACTGCCAACCCTTACCTCGCGTTTGCAGCTATGCTGCTTGCAGGTCTTGACGGTATTAAGCGCAAGCTTGATCCAGTTGCTTTGGGCTATGGTCCTTTCGACAAAAACATTTACGAATTGCCAGAAGAAGATAAGAAGGATATCCGCAGCGTACCAGGTACGCTTGACGAAGCGCTTAGCGCTTTGGAAGCAGATTCCGAATTCTTGACTGAAGGCGGCGTATTCTCTGAAGATTTCATCGCTAACTACGTTGCATTCAAACGTAATGAAGCAAAAACAGTATCGATCCGTGTTCATCCGCACGAGTACAGCCTGTACTTCGATTGCTAGAATGAACGTTGAAGGAGCTCCCTATATGGGGGCTCTTTTTTTCTGCCTATTCGCTAGAGTGAAATGACAAAAAGTCTAATTTATCGCCTCCCGCCGTTAATAATGAAAGCGGCAGCAAAACACCTTTTATTGAAGAAAACCGAATATTAACAAGAAATCAATAATAAAGTGTTCGACTTTTGTCACGAAAAGACACGATACTACTTGAAGCGGGCCTTTAAAATTGCTATTATAGCGTTATCATGTTAATAACTAAAGGTGGTTATCCGAAGATGAAGAGAGCATTCAATTTTAATGCAGGACCGGCCGCTTTACCGCTCGAAGTACTTGAGCAGGCTCAGCAGCAATTCGTAGAGTATCAAGGCGCGGGCATGTCCATTATGGAAATGTCGCACCGCAGCGAGCTGTATGAGCAAGTTAACAATGAGACGCAGGCTCTTTTTCGCGAAATTTACGGCATTCCTGACAATTATCATGTTCTGCTGCTGCAAGGCGGCGCAAGCACGCAATTTGCAACCATTCCAATGAATTTCCTTGCCCCAGGCAAAGTCGGCGCTTATGTAATGACTGGCGCATGGGCAGAGAAAGCAATCAAGGAAGCGAAGCTTCTTGGCGAGACAGCCGTAGCTGCTACTTCCGAAGCTCACAAGTTCAACCGCATTCCGGCACTTTCCGACATTCAGCTGCCAGATCAAGCTGCTTATTTGCACATTACGACAAATGAGACCATTGGCGGCACGCAATTTGCTGAATTCCCGCAAACGGGCAATGTTCCACTAATCGCGGACATGTCGAGTGATATTTTGAGCCGTCCGGTAGATGTCAGCCAGTTTGGTCTGATTTATGCAGGCGCCCAGAAAAACCTCGGTCCTTCGGGTGTGACGGTTGTCATCGTTCGCGATGATCTTATTAAAGAAAGCCCTAAGACGATTCCAGCTATTTTCCGCTATGATACCCATGCGAAAGCAGGCTCGTTGTACAACACGCCGCCTTCCTTCTCGGTTTATATGGTCAATCTGGTGCTGAAATGGATTAAAGCAAGAGGCGGAGTCGCCCAAATCAATCAATACAACCGCGACAAAACAAAGCTCATTTACGATACGATTGATCAAAGTGGCGGTTTCTATTATGGCTTTGCTGCTCCTGAAAGCCGTTCGCTTATGAACATTACATTCCGCTTGCAGGATGGAGAGCTTGAGAAGAAATTTATTAAGCAATCCGAAGCAGAAGGTTTTGTTGGCTTGAAAGGACATCGTGATGTTGGCGGGCTTCGCGCTTCGACTTACAATGCGGTTCCGCTGGAAAGCTGCAAGGCGCTTGCTGAATTTATGGCAGAATTCCAAAAAAACAACGGCTAATTGCGGCTGTCCGTGATTAAATGATAGAAAAACCGCCCGCTCCTTTCGCTTATGAAAGGAACGGGCGGTTCTTTCGTGTAATTAGGCAAGGGTTTGCTCCAGAGCGCTTGGGCCATGCAGCTTATAGCCTACGTTACGAACGGTCATAATATATTCGGGGGTCCGGGCGTTTTTTTCGATTTTATCGCGGAGATGGCTAATATGGACGTCTACGATACGGGTATCGCCGAGGAAGTGATAGTCCCATACGCCATGAAGCAGCTGCTGGCGGCTCAGCACCTTGCCTTTATGCTTGCAGAGGAAGACGAGCAGCTCGAATTCCTTCGGCGTCAGCTCGATCAGCTTGCCATCAATCAGCACTTCTCGTTCATCGGGACGTACCGACATGCGGCCAATGTCAATGGCGCTTGACGGTGCTGCGCCAGGCAGCGATTGCAGTCTGCGGAAAATCGCTTGGATGCGCGAAATCAGCTCCTGCGGGCTAAACGGCTTGGTCATATAGTCGTCAGCGCCATTATCGAGGCCAGCAATTTTATCGGTAACATCCTGCAGGGCGGTCAGCATGACGATGGGAACGGCGTTGTTTTGCTTGCGCAGCTCGCGGCACACTTGAATGCCATCCATCTTCGGCAGCATTAAATCGAGAACGATGAGATCTGGCCGAAAGGGGCGCAGCATATCAAAAACGGCTTCTCCGTCATCTACGCATCTGACGTCGTATCCGGCTAGCTTCAGGTTGAATTCAATCAGCATGGAGATGGAGGGCTCGTCATCGACGACGAGAATTTTCTTCTTCAACATGTTGTCTTATTAAGCCTCCCTTATCCTAAACATGTCTTTGCTCATGACTACATTATGAAGTTAGACGTTCAAGTAGGGATTAAGAGTACGTTAACGGGATGTAAAATTTCATTCCTATTTTAAATAAAATAGTAATTCATGTATAATAGGCAAGGGACAAGGGGTGACAACAAGAAGATGGCATTTCATATTGTGTTAGTAGAACCGGAAATACCCGCTAACACGGGCAATATTGCGCGGACATGTGCGGCAACCGGTGCGCATCTGCATCTGGTGCGTCCGCTGGGCTTTCAAACGGATGACAAGACGCTGAAGCGCGCAGGCCTGGATTATTGGCATGCGGTTCATGTCGAGTACCATGATTCCTTTCAGGAGCTGCAGGAGCAGTATGCTGATGGGCGGTATTTCTATGCCAGCACGCGGGCGGTCAAAGCCTATAATGAGTTTCAATACCAGGATGGGGATTTTTTCGTATTCGGCAAGGAAACGAAAGGTTTGCCTCAAGAGCTGATTGAAGCTAATTTAAGTACATGCATTCGGATGCCAATGACGGATAAGGTCAGATCGCTTAATTTATCCAATTCGGCGGCAATCATCGTGTACGAGGCGCTTAGACAGAACGATTTTCCAGGACTGTCTTAAAATAGAGGCGGCTTACGAACAGTTTTAGTTCTAGCAGATTCAAAGCTTGGCGGCAAGGTGAAGAATTTACTTAAGGGTTTAATTTAGGAATTACTTAAAGCATTACCTAAAGAGAGAAGCAGAATGGGGAAACAGAGGCAGAGCGTTAAAGAAATGAACTGTCGGGGTTTCACGAAAAAGGCTTGCAAACTAGACACAGGAGAGGTGAACAACGATGAAACCAGCAGGTGTAGTAAGAAAAGTAGATCAACTCGGACGTATCGTTCTTCCAAAATCGTTGCGTAAACGTTACCAGATGAATGAGGGAGATCCGGTTGAAATTTTAGTGCAGGGCGACCATATTATTTTGGAGCGTTACCGTCCGAAATGTGTGTTCTGTGGTTCGATGGAAGAAGTCCGCGAGTTTAAAGAACGTTTTTTATGCGGCGTTTGCGTGGCTGAAATGAGCCAGCTCGCCCGCTAACCTCATACATGCTTAATATGTAGTAACAAAAAGAAGCTTCCCCTTGGAGCAGCCTTAGCTGCATTCCTTCGGAGAAGCTTCTTTTGGTGCAAGCTGATAGTTCAGCTTACAGGCCTTTGGTTTTGTCATCGTTGTAAGAAGACGTGAACATAGCCGTCAAGAACAAGACGAATACAGTCATTACAATAATGAATGTGATGGACATTAATGGCACCTCCAAAATCCTCATGCAACTGTTTTCATTATACCCAACCTGCCCGAAAAAGAAAACTTTAAATATGGGCTGTACCTTGATAACATAGAACTATAAGCGTTAAAGCTTGTATCTTAGGAGGAGTCGAACCATGGATTACCGTTTTTCATCACGAGTGACCGCTCTCAAATCATCGGTCGTAAGAGATATTCTCAAGCTGACGCAGGGCAAGGATATGATTTCATTCGCTGGAGGGCTGCCGGCCGAGGAGCTGTTTCCGGTGCAGGCGATTCGCGATGCTGCCGATCGCGTGTTTACGAAGGGCGCAAGCGCTCTGCAATACGGATTGACCGAGGGCTTTATGCCGCTGCGTGAACAGCTGTGCGAGCGTATGGGACATAAGGGCATGAACGTACGCCCTGACGAAATGCTGCTGACGACAGGCTCCCAGCAGGCGATCAGCCTCATTGTTGAAGTGCTGACCGAGCCTGGCGATACGATATTGGTAGAAAGGCCGACATATCTCGCTTGCTTGCAGGTGTTTGAGATGAATGGCTTAAATGTCATTGCTGCGGACAGCGATGAGCATGGCATTGTAGCGGAGGATGCGGAGCGGCTTATTCGCGAGCATCGTCCAAAGCTAGTGTACGCCGTGCCTACCTTCGGCAATCCGACGGGGCGCGTCTGGAGCACGGAGCGCAGGCAGCAGCTGCTGGCGCTTTGCAGCTCTTATGGTGTGCCAATCTTGGAAGATGATCCATACGGGGAAATAAAATATGATGTAAATGCTGTTTATCCGACATTGTTTGCGCTTGACCAGCAAGCGGGCCGTTCAGGCTCGGTTATTTATACGAGTACCTTTTCGAAGACGGTTGCGCCAGGGCTGCGCACAGGTTGGGCAATGGGTCCAGCGGAAGTCATTGCTATGATGGCTAAAGCGAAGCAGGCGGCAGATTTGCATTCCAGCGCGATTGATCAGCAAATCGTCAGCGAGCTGCTGGATAACTTCCCGCTCGATGAGCATATTAAAGTTATCTCAGCTTCCTACGGGGAGCGGATGCGCGAAATGCAAGGGCTGCTTGTGCAGCAGCATATTGAAGGATTGCGGTGGATTGAGCCGAAGGGCGGCATGTTCCTATGGGTGGAGCTGCCGGAATGTCTTGATGCAGAGGCGCTTCTCCGGGCTTCCGTTCAGAAGGGCGTTGCTTTCGTACCCGGAAGCTCCTTCTATGCTTATGACCCGCAGCGTAATACGGCGAGGCTTAACTTTACCTATAACATCGGAGCCAAGACAGCACTCGGCGTAGAGCGCTTTGCGGAAGCGATCCGCGAGTTTACGGCCCGCTCCTAACCTTGCAGCTCGCAGAAGCATCGAGTTTGCGGTTGCATGCCCGATGCCAATATGCCCAGTACATGATGCCCGATGTCTTGGCCATTAGCGGGACGATGAACGCCGCTTGCTAGGACGGCGAGGAGCACGGGAGACCAAAGCTGCCTGCGATTCGCCAGGTGCAGCAGTTGTGCTTGGCCCCGCTTGATTGCTTGGCAAAGCGGCCACCCAATCGGCGATGACTTCGGCGTATTCGGTCAAGGCGGCTGCTCCGGCAGGCAGCAGGCGGTATTTACCGCGCTGCTGTCGCTCAAACCAGCCATAGTAATTGTCGCGCAGCACAGCGCCGCTGCGCGGGAAGCTCGTCAGCGCAGCAACCTGGCTAGGCGAGTGCGCCTCTCCCAGCTGCTGGAGCGCGTAGGCGCAGCGCAGCGCCTTCTCGCGATAGGCGGTCACCAGCTTGCGGCCGGTACTGCCGCCTACATTATAATCGCCGCTGCGCTCGCGAAATTCAAGAAGCAGCCTCGCCTGCTTCTTGCGGCGCGTTCCGCGCTGCGGCGCCTCGCCGGGCTCGCATAGCACATCAATGACAGGCGCCTTCGTCTTGAAGAAGGTGACGGTCATAAGGCCGATGCCGAGCATGCGGCACAGCTCGGTAATTTCACCGAAGCGCTGGTTGTGCGCGCCGTTTTTTTTACGATTGCGCTCGACTACGAGCACAACCTGATCATTTATACGAAGGCGTTCAATCCCCTGCAGCAGCAGGGCGAGATTGAACGTCTTTTTCATTTCCACGATAATGGTTTCTTCGGTATCCGCGTGCATCGCGACGAGATCGCAGTGCAGCACCTCGCTTTTGACGACGAAGCCGCGCGCTTCATAATAAGCTTTTACCGGGCCGTAAAGCTCCTCTTCCTTACTGACTGCCACGTGCATTCCCCCACTTTCTTCTAACTATTATAACAAAGGATAGGGAGTGCGGGCAGATCGAATCTATTTGTCCAAGCAAACCCGCGCTGCAAGCGTATTTGTCGCAATATGCATGATTACCGCCTAAAATAGTGGTCAATTTCCACGCGGAATAAGCATAGACATGTAATACTTCAATAAAGTTAGTTCCACTCGCTGAGGTTCTTGCAAGCAAATGCCGAGCGAAGTGAAAAATTGCGTATTGCGGAAGCGATGGGAGGAGGCACGGCATGGACATTTTCAAGCGAATATCGGAATATCAAGCAGAGAGTGAGAAGCTGGCCTGGAGTGGATCTTTCAAGGATTATATTGAACTGCTGAGACAGGATCCAACCCCGGCCATGACGGCGCACGCGCGTGTCTATGAAATGATTGAATCCTATGGAGTCGAGGAGAGGGATGGGAAGAAGCGGTACAAATTTTTCGAGCAAGAAATTTATGGGCTGGACCGCTCTGTTGAAAAGCTGGTGGAGGAATATTTCCACTCCTCGGCGCGAAGGCTTGATGTGCGCAAACGGATTTTGCTTCTAATGGGTCCTGTCAGCGGAGGGAAATCGACGCTGGTTACGATGCTCAAAAAGGGGCTTGAGAAATATTCCAGAACGAAACGCGGCGCCGTCTATGCGATTAAAGGCTGCCCGATGCACGAAGAGCCGCTGCATCTCATTCCGCATGAGCTGAGAGGCGAGATTGAGCAGGAGATTGGCGTTAGGATTGAAGGCAATCTATGCCCCTCCTGCCAGATGAGGCTGCAAACCGAATACGGCGGCGATATTCAAAATGTTCAGGTGGAGCGCGTATTCATCTCGGAGGATAACCGCGTGGGCATCGGTACGTTCAGCCCATCTGATCCAAAGTCGCAGGACATTGCCGATCTAACCGGCAGCATCGATTTTTCCACGATTACAGAATTTGGCTCGGAATCCGATCCGCGTGCTTATCGTTTTGACGGCGAGCTGAACAAGGCGAACCGGGGGCTTATGGAGTTTCAGGAGATGCTGAAATGCGACGAGAAGTTTTTGTGGAACCTGCTGTCCTTAACGCAGGAGGGCAATTTTAAAGCGGGGCGGTTTGCGCTTATTTCCGCTGATGAATTAATTATTGCCCACACGAACGAGACGGAGTACAAATCCTTCATTAGCAATAAGAAAAATGAAGCGCTCCAGTCTCGGATGATCGTCATGCCGATTCCATATAACCTGAAGGTGTCCGAGGAAGAAAAAATTTATACGAAGCTCATTGGCCAGAGCGACATGAAGCATATTCATATTGCTCCGCATGCACTTCGCGCTGCTGCTATTTTCTCCATACTTACCCGTCTGAAGGAGACGAAGAAGCAGGGCATGGATTTGGTGAAGAAGATGCGGATGTACGACGGCGAGGAAATCGAAGGCTTCAAGGATGCCGATCTTAAGGAAATGCAGACCGAATATACCGAGGAAGGCATGTCCGGCATCGACCCGCGTTATGTGATCAACCGGATTTCGAGCGCGCTGATCAAGCAGGATATGCAGTGCATTAATGCGCTCGATGTGCTTCGCGGCTTGAAGGACGGCCTCGACCAGCATCCATCCATTACGAAGGAGGAGCGGGAGCGTTATTTGAACTTTATTTCGGTTGCGCGCAAGGAATACGATGGCCTGGCCAAAAAAGAAATTCAGAAGGCATTCGTCTATTCCTATGAGGAGTCGGCGCGTACGTTGTTCGAAAACTATCTTGACAACATTGAGGCTTATTGCAACTGGGCTAAAATCAAAGATCCGCTCACCGGCGAGGAGCTTGATCCGGATGAGCGCCTGATGCGTTCCATTGAGGAGCAGATTGGCGTTTCTGAAAATGCGAAAAAAGCGTTCCGCGAAGAAATTTTGATTCGCATCTCGTCGTATTCCCGGAAAGGGAAAAAATTCGATTTCACCAGCCACGAGCGGCTGCGTGAAGCGGTGGAGAAAAAGCTGTTCACCGATCTTAAGGACATCGTGAAAATTACGACCTCCACGAAGACGCCGGATGAAATCCAGCTCAAGCGGATAAACGAAGTGACGAAGCGGTTGATTGATGACCACGGTTATTGCCCCGTATGTGCTAATGAGCTGCTGCGTTATGTAGGCAGCCTGCTTAATCGCTAACGATCCAAATAAGAGAAGATCAAGAAGTTCGGTGGAGCAGCTGCCCGCCGAACTTCTTGTCGCTGTCTGGGTGAAAATAAAGCGCGAATAAGCTAGAATAGGTTAGGAGGACTGGAAAAATGGGACTATGGATTCAGCTTTTTCGGTGAATTTTGTAGAGATCTCAACAAATTCTCTTGAATTATTAAAGAAATGTCTACCTTTATGAAGCCGAATGCCGATATACTTAATATAGCAGTTGGTATTTATTTAGAGACTGGGGGTTGTTCAATGATTAATGTCACAGTAGAACGTAAGCGTCAGTTGGACTATACAGGAATCAAGGAACAGGATTTGCAACTGCTCGCGGAGTGCAGGCCTATTTTTAAGCAGGTAGTCGACGAGGTTGTTGATCGTTTCTATGATAATGTGGGACTCTATCCCGAAATGGTAGCTTTAATGAAGAAATTTAGCAATGTGGATCGTTTGAAAGGGACGCAGCGCGAATATTGGCTGTCTCTTGCGGACGGCGTTATTGATGAAGCATTTATTGAAAACCGGATAAAAATCGGGCTTGTGCATTCCCGGATTGGCCTGACAACCGACTGGTATTTAGGTACATACATGACTTACTTGAACATTGCGACGGATGTATTTGAGCGTGTGCTTCCAGATGGATGGAAGCCGGTTATTCACTCCTTGTCCAAAATGTTCAATTTGGACTCGCAATTTGTGCTTGAAGCGTATAACCGCGCAGAGCAGACGAAGGTGCAGGAGCTGGCGGATGAGCGTGCAACGATGCTGTCGACTGTAACGGAAGCGGTGCAGCAGCTGGCTGGTTTAATGGTTGAGCTGGAAGAAGGCGCCCAATCGATTGCAGCTACAGCATTGTCTACTTCAGATTCACAAGAGAAAGCGCATTCTTTGCTTGGCGAGCTGCAGGGCGAGCTGGATGGCATTACGGAAATGGGTACGATGATTCGGGAAATTGCCGATCAGACGCATTTGCTTGGGCTGAATGCGGCCATTGAAGCAGCAAGAGCCGGAGATCATGGTCGGGGCTTCGAGGTTGTTGCCAATGAGGTGCGCAAGCTGGCTGCATCGTCACGAGGAGCACAAGAAACGATTCAAAATAAGCTTAGTGAAATTGAGAAAAAGGTTAATTCGGTTCGGAGGGAGTCCGATCAGACTTCGGCGGAGGCGCGTAATCAAGCGGCAAAATCACAGGAGCTTGCTGCTTTTGTGAAAATGGTCGATGATGTCGCCAAAGATTTGAACAAGCTTAATGCAACCTCTTCATAGGCCGCATTTTATAGTAGATAACATTAAGAAGAAGCCGAAATTCTCGCGTCTGAGGATTTCGGCTTTTTTGTATGATATATAAGTTGACATGAATATTCGGTTTTAGTATGATTGAGCTACAGAAATGGACGATTTTATGAAATTTAACGTCATAAAAACTAACATTAATCTGCCGTTGGATCAAAAACGATCATTATTGTTACAGGATTTACATGTGAGGTTGAGCCATCTTGGAGGAGGCGGTTGGCATGTCGACGGCCAGACAGTCGCAGTCGCATTTTTACGATTCACAATCTTTTTATGATGAAATGTTTGAAAAGGATTTTTCAGTTCGTCCCCACTATGAAAGCGTTCATCGCATGTTCGGAAAAATGAAGCCCTCTGAGCTAGGTATTCGCCAGCATGCTCTTAATCAGCGAATGATGGAGGAAGGTATTACCTTCACGCTGTACAGCAGCAATCAAAATGAGCCTCTGGAGCGGACGATTCCGTTCGACTATATTCCCCGTGTCATTCCCCGGCATGAGTGGGACAATATTGACCGCGGCGTACGCCAGCGCATCCGCGCGCTGAACGCCTTCACCCATGACATCTACCACCAACAGCACATTGTAAAAGATGGCGTTATCCCCCGCAAAATGATCGTGTCCAATACTTATTTCCGCCCGGAAATGGTGGGGCTGGATGTGCCGTCAGGCGTGTACATTACAGCTTCTGGCATCGATTTGATCCGAGATGAGAAGGGGCGTTATTTTGTGCTGGAGGACAATTTGCGTTCCCCTTCCGGCTTCTCTTACTTATTCAAGGGCAGAACGCTAATGAGCGAGCTGTTTCATGACCTGTATTTGTCCTCGTCTGTCCAAAGCATCGAGCGCAGCCTCAACTGCTTCCTCAGCTCGCTTCGCTCTCTTGCGCCAAGCGGCAAAAGAGATCCTCTTATAGTGCTGCTTACGCCGGGCTCCTACAATTCGGCCTATTACGAGCATACTTTCCTCGCTCAGCAGCTTGGCATTCATCTTGTGGAAGGCCGCGATCTCGTTTATAAGGATCACAACATTTATTTGCGGGACTTGCGCGGGCTTCGCAAAGTGGATGTTATTTATCGGCGGATCGATGATGAGTTTATAGATCCGCTTGCTTTTCAGCCGGATTCCCTGCTTGGGGTTCCAGGGCTGATGAATGCGTATCGCGCAGGCAATGTGGCGATTGCTAATGCCCCGGGTACCGGCGTTGCTGACGATAAGGCGGTGTATGCGTATGTCCCGGATATGATTCGCTATTATTTGGGCGAAGAGCCGATTTTGCATAATGTGCCAACCTATATTTTGTCGCGCAAGGAAGAGCGGGAATACGTGCTGGACCACCTCGCGGAGCTGGTTGTCAAGGAAACCTCGCTTTCCGGCGGCTACGGCATGTTAATTGGCCCTAGCGCGACGCCAGCGGAAATCAAAGCGTTCGCTGAGGCGATTAAGCTCGATCCAGAGCGGTATATCGCCCAGACGACGATGAGGCTTTCTCGAGCGCCGGTAATGATGGATGGCATTATGGCACCGCGCCATATCGATTTAAGAGCTTTTGCGTTGATGGGCGAGGAGACGCATGTCATACCGGGCGGGCTGACGCGTGTGGCAATGACGGAAGGCTCGCTCGTCGTGAATTCATCGCAAGGCGGCGGGGTTAAAGATACGTGGGTGCTCAGCCGCTAGGCCCATATATTTCGAAGCCTCTAAGCGGTAAAGCTGCTAAGCCGGTAAGCCGGCACGGAACAATGAGGCGGGGAGCCTAATAATCGGAGGGATGGCTATGCTTAATCGGAATGCGGAGGCGCTGTTTTGGATTGGACGCTACATGGAGCGGGCGGAAAACCATGCGCGATTGATCGATGTTCACTATCATTTGCAAGCGGAGGATGGCGCAGAATCGGAGGCGGCCGAGCAAGGGCAAGGAATGGCAGCTCCGACCTGCAAATGGTCGCGCATCGTAGATGCGCTGGGCAGCAGAGAGTCCTATGTCCAGCAATATGGCAGCTACAGCGAGCAGGATGTGCTGCGGTACATGACGCTTGACCGCGACAATCCGAATTCGCTTGTGTCCTGCGTCAGCCATGCGCGGGGCAATCTGCGCACGCTGCGCGAGAAGGCGCCGAGCGAGATGTGGGATGCGGTCAACGGCTTTTATTTGTGGCTGCGGGAGAAGCAGCCCGAGGATTTAATGTCGGAATCGCCGCATTTGTTTTTCGGCAAAATCAAGGAATGGACGGCGCTGTTCCAAGGCATCAGCCAGTCCGTCATGCCTCGTGAGAATGAGTGGCATTTTATTGAATGCGGCCGTTATTTGGAACGGGCTGAAAATACGCTGCGAATTATTAAAGCCGCTTATAATACGGTTCTTGCGAGCGGCGAGAGCTGGAGCAATGCGTCTGGCGCATACTCGTACTTGCAGGCTATGCTGCGTTCGCTGAGTGGCTATCAGGTATTCCGGCGCTATTATGCCGATGGCATGTCGGTGGAGTCCATTGTTGATTTTGTCATCTTAAATGAAGTGTTTCCAAGGTCCGTGCATTTCGCGCTGCATACGCTCGATGAGCATATGCGTTATATCCGCTTTCAGGATATGCAGCTGCGCTCAGCGCATGACAAGGTTATTCGCCAAGTAAGCAAGGTGAAGGCGGATCTCGCCTGCCTGGATCGGGAAGATATACTGCTGGACCGCGAAGGGGCCATTGTCGGTCATTTGCTGGAGGCTTGCCAGACGCTGGGCGGCACCTTCGCCAAAACCTTTTTTCGCATGGGGGAGGCCAGTGCATGAAGCTGAATATTTCGCATGTGACGCAATACGATTATGGGACGCCGGTTACGGACAGTGTCAATGAAATTCGTCTGACGCCGAGTACAGATGAACGCCAGTCCTGCTACCAGCAATCCATTGCGGTAGAGCCGAATGCGCCGCTGTTCAGCTATGAGGATTTTTTCGGCAATCGGGTGCATTCGTTTTCGGTGAACGGCTCGCACCGGAAGCTGACGATCCGCTCGCAAATGACGGTTGTGACGAAGGAGGCTCTTACACCAGAGCAGCAGGCAGCTGCTCTGAATGGCGGCGGAGCGGCTGAAGTCGCTTGGGAATGGCTGCAATCAGAGGATGCGGGTAATCGTTTCGTAGAGTTTCTGCTGCCTACTGCTTACACGGCGCTCAGCCCGGAAGTGGAGACATATGCAGTGGGCGTAGAGGATCGGAAAAACGACGGCATGAGCGTATATGGCTGGCTGCTAGCGCTATCCCAAAAAATCCGCAACGAGTTCGTCTATGATCCGGATGCTACAACGGTGGATACGAAAGCGAGCGACATGTTCGAACGCAGGCGCGGCGTCTGCCAGGATTTTGCCCATCTCATGATTGCCTGCTGCCGCTCGCAGCAGGTTCCGGCCCGCTATGTGAGCGGCTACCACTTTGTTGGCGATTTGCAAGGCGGAACGGCAGATTTTGAGCAGGCGTCCCATGCATGGGTGGAGGCTTACGTGCCGTCGCTTGGCTGGTGCAGCTTCGATCCGACGAATGAAGCTCCTGTCGGCGAGCGTTACGTCAAGCTGGGCCATGGACGCGATTATAAAGATATCGTTCCGGTAAAGGGCGTGTATCGTGGTAGCGGGCAGCAGACGTTGAAGGTGACGGTGGATGTGCGCAAGGTAGAGGAATGAAGCGGAATATCCATCAGAAATTCAATGAAAAATTCAATGAGAAAAAAAGCCCTTCGGGCGCTGGCTGGCTGCTTAAGCTTTCATGCAGCTGCACAAGTGCCTGAAGGGCTTCTTTGTTGTATTTTGTTGTATTTCCTTGGGAGGCTGGAATTACTGGACGATTGTAAAATCGTCGAAGTTCAAGCGGCTGCCGGATGTGCCGGCAACTACAATTTTGAAGCGTACCGCTGCGGTTTCATTTACAGTAATCGTCTGCTCCGTCAATGACTGGATGCTGGAGTAGGTGCTTCCGACATCCGTCCAGGTGGAGCCGCTATTAAGCGACTTTTGAAGCTTCCATGTCGCTCCCGTGTCGCTGCCAAAGCTCGCATGCTTCACCTTGACGGTAGTCGCGCCGCCTGTCACATTGAAATTCATATAGATGGAGCCTGCCGCTCTGACTCGTGCGGATTTGGTGCCATTTTTCTTGTCTGTAGATAGATCGCCAAGCAGCGCATTATCGAAGGTCCACGAGCCTGAACCGAGCGTAACCGAAGCGGCTGTATAGGCTGCTTTCGTGCCTGTCTCGAAGGTTTCGTTTACAGCGCCAGAGGTTGGCGGCTGCGACGTTGAGGCATAGCCGTAGGAGCCTTGCTTGAAGGTGGAGCTGTCCCACCATTTGTATCCGGCCGCTGGTGCTGCCCATGGCTCAGCTTGCGGTTGGGTTGACGTTTGTGGCGATTCTATAGCAAGCAAAGCTGTTGCATTGTCAAGCGTAAGGCCGCTTACTTGATTCAGTGCCGTGTAGCTTTCTTTAACAGCAAGCCAGTCCACTAGTTGTACGAGCAGTGCGCCATTGCTCGCTTCTGTAAAGCCGTCGTACGTCGTTTTGGAGCCGCCTGTTTCCTCGCGCAAATATTTAGGCGTGCTGTCTTCGACAGGGGAAGAGTCGCCGATCACGGCTACTTTGCCAAGACTATTCTTGCCGATCGCGACATAAGGTCCTTCAGCAATTCCTCCACCATTATAGACGCCCTGATCCACCGCATTGCCCCAAGCGGCAGAAGTCTGCTGCATGTATACGATTCCCTTTGCCTTAGTCGGGTCTGTAATGGCGATGGTCGATCCGGCATGCATCGTCACGGAAGTAACGCCGCTAGTAATGCCGAAAGATTGCGAGGAAGGAACGATTGTTCCTGAGTTTACGTTGCCTAGTGCATTGTAACGGATGCGCATGCCGAAGTTGTTCGACAGCCAGTCGGAGCTGGCTACACCCTGCATAGCAGCTGAACTGGCTTCTTCTGTACTCATGCCCAGCGCGGGATTCGACCAAGCTCCTCGTCTATAGCCGTTGAATACTTCAGAGGAATCCCATCTGTTTTTATTTCGATCTGCGTTATAGTGGTCTGCGATGAAGAAAATGCTGCCTCCGCCCTGCACATACGAAAGCATAGCCTGCTGCTCGCTCGTCTTGAACGGCACGTTCGCTTCAGGAATAACGAAGACGTCATAGCTGCTTAAGTCTGCCAGCGTAATAGGGCCGCTTTTGCGAAGCTCCTTGACGTAATAGCCTTTGCCTGCAAGAGCTTGTCCAAAATCGGAAAAGCCGCCGTCAATGACCCAATCTGCCGCACCTGCTGTTTGGGCATGGGCGTTGTCGAACAGAATTTTTTTGCCATTGGCGCTTCCTGCGGGCTGTAGGACGGGAGCCGGATCAGACGGCCCCTCCGCTAAGGAAACTGCTGTGCCTGCCGATAAAGACATTGCAAAGATGAGTGCTCCTGCCGTCAATCGCTTCAAAAAATTACCCTTCATCATCAAACCTCCGCTTCTAGTAGTTGGTTTAATTAGAGTGGCTTCCTTGTTTGGAAGCACAAGGCAATTGTACTATTTTTTCTAAATAATAGAAATAGATTCGCGTAAGAAAACCAGTACATATAGTGTTAAGTTTATGTAAGGAATATTGAAAGAGTTGCTAGTCGTTGCTGAACAGCTCGTTCAATACATTTTTTCTGTTTTCGAGAAAGCGTCGAGTTAGCTGGTAATGTGCTGTGTCCTCGTAGCGAATTTCTTCAACGGGCTTGGCGTCAAAATTGTAAATTTGCGCGTTCGGATATCCAAGCAAAATAGGCGAGTGAGTCGCAATAATGAACTGGGCATCGCGCTCCAAATCTTTAATGACGCGAAGCAGCGCGAGCTGACGGGCAGGAGAAAGCGCGGCCTCGGGCTCGTCGAGCAAATAGATCGCTTTTTTGCCAAAACGGTGCTTGAACAACGATAGAAAGGCTTCGCCATGCGACTGCTCATGCAGCGATTTGCCGCCGTAATAGGGCAAGCTTTCAGGCACTGTATCGAGGTAAGAGGCGAATTGGTAAAACGTTTCTGCGCGCAGAAAAAAGCCGTTCGTGAGCTTGGGCATCCAGGAAAGCCGAACGTAGGGACCTAGTGCAGATTCAGAGGCATCTACGTCGTAGCTGTTGTTGCGCCCTCCGCCAGCAGTGTTAAAGCTGCATTGATAGGCTATCGCTTCTAGAAAGGTGGACTTGCCGGAACCATTTTCGCCTACAAAGAAGGTGATATGGGTATGGAAATGAAGCTTGCTCATTGACTGGATGACAGGAATGGAAAAGGGATACTTGCTGTAATTGGGAATGCGCTCCTTGAGCAGCTCTGCACTCCGTAAATACAAGGCGTTCAGCTCCTTTGGCAGAAGAGGTCGTTTTTTTTATTTTAACATGTGGAATGTTTGTGCGCATGTGGAGTGGGAAGGGAGAGGAGCAATTTGCGACTTATTGTGATAGTCCAAGGTCTGGCAAACATATGACCTAATAGAGGTGCAAGAGTATTTGGAGGTGTGGGGAAGCATTGAAAGCAGCGATAGTGCCGTTACCCATATTAGCCTTACCACGAGAAATATGAACAAGCGATTTTGTATTATGAAAAATTTCTTACGATGGGCGAAGGGTGGGTGGAGGATAATGCTGCGACATGCGGCAAGCTGGCGGATTGCTCTAACCGGCTTGGAGATACAGAGCGGGAGCTTGAATCGATATTAAGATCGTTTCAATATGGCAGTCCGCGGGCGGAATTTTGCTGCCGGCTAGGGTATTATTTTTTGCAGCAAAAAGATTTCGAGACGGCTGGTTTCTGGTATAACCTCGCAATTGAGCGTGGGCAGTCCGACCAACGGCTGGGCTTTGTCAATATGGCCTGCTCCACCTGGCTGCCGCATCTTCAGCTATGCGTCTGCTACGCTCGTCTAGGTGAATACGAGCTGGCCTATCGGCATAATGAGGCTGACCGAACTTTCCGTCCAGAGGACCCCAGAGTGCTGCAAAACAAAGGTTATTTGGAGTCATTACGGCAAAAAGCGGAATTACCCTAATCAAATATAAGAAAACAGCAGCGGACTAAGTATAGCCTTAGTCTGCTGCTGCTGTTTTTAAGCTTTAGCCGCCCATAGTTCAATTTCTATTTTTATTTCTGGCAGCCCTAATTCCGAAAGATAACCAATCGTCATAGATGGATAGTGAATGCCAAAAAGTTCCGCCCATTTTTCGTAGAGATGCTCCCAGTCTATTTTTTCAGTGGCCCATATGTTCACCTTAATAATATGATCGGAGGTTAATTGTTCGGAGTTCAGTAAAATGTTGATATTTGCAAACGTATTGTTGATTTGTTCATTCAACGTGTTTGGAATGCTGCCGTTTTGGTCTGTTCCGATTTGGCCAGAAGTAACATACAGCTCAGCGTTTCTCGGAATTTTTGTAAGGTGGCTGTAATTCCCTACTGGACTGGGCATTCCTGCTGGATTTTTTCTAGTGATCCCTAAATTATTCATGTATCTTCGCCTCTCATTTTAAGATTTCTGCCATTTTCAACCAATTCTTTTGGGCACACTTCACCCGTTAAATGGATTTTAGAAAAAAACAGCAGTCGAGTATCCGTAGCCAGAGGATATGAAATGCAAGGATCGTTTCTTCATGAACGGACACTCCTTTCTCTTAAAATTAGGAAGATGTAATCTATGGTAAAGTTTAAGCGAAACAAAATACGAAGTCAAATTCCAGTGATCTCTAAAGCCAAATCAATCTATCTGCTGTTTAATAAATCCGGAATAATAGAGGGCTACAGAGGGGGAGGGTTCCCCTTAGCTCAGAAACGCGAATTGGATAATTGCAAATAGGTTAATGGCCTGCTCGAGAAAGGTTTTTTATCTCCGATGTAAGGAGCGACGCTCGTTCTGAGCTAAGGGGATAACCTGCAAAAGCAAAACGAATAGGTAAGAGAAAGAGAAAGAGAAAGAGAAAGAGAAAGAGAAAGTTCTGGTTATGGGGATAGGTATAGATAGGGGCAGAGGAAATAGGGGAGAGCCGACGCGCGGTCGGACTGAGCTTTCAATTTATAAAAAAAGGCGGGAAGCTGCCCCAAAGCAGCTTCTCGCCTTTTTGCTCCCAAACGCCATTAAACGCCATTAAGCGCCATTAAGTTACACAAACTTGCGGCTCGTTTTTTTGCCGTCGCAGCTGAATACGATCTTTTTGTCCTCGACGACGGTTTCGAGATGGACCGATTTGCCCCAGAGATGGACGACATGCGGCAGTGTGCGCTCAACATATTTCAGATCGAGCTCCATGCCCTCGTACTTGTGAAGCAGGTAGAGCTCGCCTACACGGTTAAAATCGCCATCTGTGACGAAGAGGCTGGGGAAGCCGCCGTTTACTTTAGAGTAAACAAGCTGGTCGCGGATATTTTCCCACGATTTATCGGTTATTTTCCACTCCGGCCCCTTCTTCTCGAAAACATACAGGTCCAAATCCTTGACCAAATCCTTGGTCAAATAGTTGCGGAGAAACGAAATGTCCGAATCGAGCTCGCGCACCTCGAACATTTTTTCCCGGCCTTTGCCCGGCACGCGCCCGAAGCGCCGCTGCTCCTCTATCGTAGGCTTATCCCAGCGCTTCTCAATATCCTCGAAAATTTTCAGCCCCAAATAATACGGATTCAGCGTATGCCGGGAAGGCACGACGACGGAGGAGTTCAGCTTGGCAAATTCAATCGTTTCCTCGCTTGTCAGGTCAAGCTCGCGAATAATGCGCTGATGCCAGTACGACGCCCAGCCTTCGTTCATAATTTTCGTCTCCAGCTGCGGCCAGAAATAAAGCATCTCATCACGCATCATCGACATAATATCGCGCTGCCAGTCCGTAAGCTGAGGCGAGTACTCCTCAATAAACCAGATCAAGTCCTTTTCCGGTGCTGGCGGAAAATGTTTTGGCGGCGGCGTTTGATCCTGACGATTGGCATCATCCGGGTCAAGCCCCCATAGATCCTCATACTCGGAAGGGATAGCCGTGTTAACTGAACGGTTCTGCTCCGTCGTCAGCATTTCAATATAACGGGTTTTATCGAGCTGGTATGGCTTAATAATTGCGGAGTCCACATGCTCCTGAATGGCAAGCACGGCATCGATAAATTTTTCGACGGCTTCCAGGCCATAATCCATTTCATATTGCTGAATGCGTTCAGCTGTAGCGGACATGCTCTCGACCATATTGCGGTTGGAGGTGCTGAAACGGGCGTTATTTTTGAAAAAATCACAATGGGCAAGAACGTGCGCGACGATCAGCTTGTTCTGAATAAGTGAATTGCCCTGCAATAGGAAGGCGTAGCAGGGGTTGGAGTTAATGACGAGCTCATAAATTTTGCTAAGGCCAAAATCATATTGCATCTTCATTTTGTTGAAGGTTTTCCCAAAGCTCCAGTGGCTGTAGCGCGTCGGCATGCCGTAGGCGCCAAACGTATAAATAATGTCGGCTGGGCAAATCTCATACCTCATCGGGTAGAAATCGAGGCCAAAGCCTTGAGCGATTTCCGTAATTTCATCGATGGACCGCTCCAATGCGCGGATCTCATCCTGGTTCATCAGCCATCCCCCCGTACTTGATAATACCGTTCATACCATAGGTATGTGCAGTGGGCCAAGTTTATGACGGGAAGGGGGAGATGCTTGTAAAGATGGATTTTGGTTAGAGCCGGGAACATGCTACAATACTAATATAGGAAAGATATAATGAACGTTTTAGTTGAGGGGGCGAGTATCTTGTCACATCCGGATGAGAAAAAAACGCATACCTACGAGGATTGGCTAACTTGGGATGGATCATGGGAACTTATTGATGGGAAAGTCTTTAATATGTCTCCGGCTCCGACCTCGCTGCATCAATATATTGTCGGGGAGCTTTATTTTGCCCTTCGTACGTTTTTTCAAAATCGGAACTGCTATGTATTTATGGCACCCTTTGATGTGTTTTTCAGTGAAAGCGGGGATTTTCAATCACCTGATCATATCGTGCAGCCGGACCTTTCAGTCGTTTGTTCCAAGGACCAAATTTCAAAGAGGGGTTGTAATGGTGCTCCCGCATTAATCATTGAGGTGCTGTCACCATCAACCGCATTGAAGGACTTTAATGAAAAGTTCAATCTCTATCAAAAATTTGGGGTGCAGGAATATTGGATTGTCGACCCGGGAAACCGGACGGTTCATGTTTATGCGCTGCAGGACGGCAGCTATCAGGTGCGTCATTTGTTTACGGAGCAGGAAGTGGTTCAGTCCAGTGTCTTTAAAGATTTACAAGTGCCGATGAACAAGCTGTTTCATATGGAGTAATTTATAGTTAAAACCGGTTGGAGCTGCGCTAGCCGGTTTTTTTTTGCCTACAGCGATTTTATTGAAAAACTCATAATTTCAGTCTCCAAGCATATATTGGCAGATAGTGACTGCTGGTGCAGTCTACCTATGTACAGGAGGATGGTCATTAATGAGCGAATCTGAAAATACGAGACCCAAATACCCGCACATCCCTCAGCCGATTCGGAGTGACGGTGCTGGAGGTCCGGATTTAGGGCCGCGCGATGTGATGCGGGATTTGGAAAATCCGGATATGCTAGTTCCGCCTGTAACGGATGCAGGTCTCGTTCCCAATATGAAATTTTCATTTTCGGATGTCCATATGCAGTTGAATCAAGGGGGTTGGTCTCGTGAGGTGACGGCTCGAGAGCTGCCGATTGCAACAACGCTGGCAGGAGTCAATATGTCGCTAATAGCGGGCGGAGTCAGGGAAATGCATTGGCATCAACAGGCAGAATGGTCCTACATGCTGCTTGGAAATGCAAGGATTACAGCGGTGGACCAGAACGGGAAAAATTTCATAGCTGATATCGGGCCGGGCGACTTGTGGTATTTTCCACCGGGCATTCCTCATTCCATTCAAGGGCTGGAAGGGGGCTGCGAGTTTCTGCTCGTGTTTGACGATGGGAATTTCTCGGATTTAAACACCTTGTCGATTTCCGATTGGTTTGCCCATACGCCGAAGGAAGTGCTGTCGGCCAATTTTGGCGTACCTGTTAGTGAGTTTGACCATATTCCCGATGATCAGGTTTATATTTATAAAAGCGCGGTTCCCGGTTCCATAGAGAGCCAGAAGGTAGAATCTCCATACGGAACAATCCCGCAGTCCTTTAAGTTTGAGTTGTTGAAGCAGACGCCTATCCTTACGCCAGGAGGCAGTGTAAGAATCGTCGATTCTTCCAACTTTCCAGCATCCAAAGCGATTGCAGCAGCACTTGTAGAAATTAAGCCTGGCGCTATGCGCGAGCTCCATTGGCATCCGAATAACGACGAGTGGCAATATTATTTATCGGGCCAAGGCCGAATGACTGTATTTACCGGCAATGGAAATGCACGAACGTATGATGTGCGGGCTGGCGATGTGGGATATGTGCCGTTTGCCTGCGGTCATTATGTGCAAAATACCGGAAACACAACTTTATGGTTTCTGGAAATGTTCAAAAGCGACCGCTTCGCCGACGTTTCCCTTAATCAATGGATGGCGCTCACTCCAACCGAGCTTGTAAAAAGCAATCTCAACGTAGGGGACGCGTTTGTATCCAAGCTGCGCAAAGAGAAATGGCCGGTGGTCAAATATCCGGGTTTTTAAAGTCGGACTAGGGCTGGACTATGTCCGGCTGAGCTTGGCTTATGGAAGAGGCTGGACAAAAGCAGGCAAACTCGCTACTATGAATAATAATTCAAACAAGTGGATGTTTATTCATTTAGGGGGTGTTGTGTTTGCAGCATTTTTTATCTTTTGAGCACATAACGAAGGAGCAGCTTCAGAGTATCATTGAACAGGCGGTTGAAATAAAGCGCAATCCGCAAGCCTACAGCAAGGCGGCCGACAATAAGGGGCTGCTGATGCTTTTTCAAAAAAGCTCAACAAGGACAAATCTTTCGTTTCAATCCGGCATGAATCAGCTTGGCGGCTACGTCGTTCCGATGGACTGGAACAGCAGCAACTTCAGCATTTCGCCTATTCAGTACGAGTCGCGCTACGTCTCAAGAAACAGCGATATCATTATGGCGCGGCTCAAAAATCATGCCGATTTGCTGGAGCTGGCGCGTTATGCGACCGTCCCTGTCATCAATGGCTGCTGTGATAAATACCATCCATGCCAGGCTCTGGCCGATCTGATGACGATCTATGAGGTGGCGGGTACGTTTTCTGGTGTGACGCTCACCTATGTGGGGATTCACAACAATGTGGCCAATTCGCTCGTGGAAGGCTGCATGCTGCTTGGCATCAAACTGCTGCTTGTTACTCCGATCATTAATGAACCATCGTGGGATCAGTTGCTGATGGATAACGCGCTGCAAAGCGGCTGGGTGGAACGGCTCGACAGCTTGCAGGATGCAGCCGCACAATCACAATTTGTATATACAGATACATGGATTGATATGGAGTTTTATCAAGAGGAATTTTATCAGGAGGAGAAGCGGCGCCGAATTAAGGTGATGCTTCCGTATCAATTAAACAGCAGCACTCTTGCGGGCTGTACGCCTTACATTATGCATGATATGCCGATTCATCCAGGCTTTGAAATATCAGAGGAGCTGGTAGAATCGGAGCATTCGGTCATTTACCAGCAGGCGGAAAATCGGATGCATGCTCAAAAAGCGCTGCTGCTTCATCTCCTTCCATAAGTTTCCGGCTTCGCCAGCGGGACATGCCTTCAAATAAAGTTGAAGGGCATATCCTGCTGGCGAGCCGGATTTTTTTATAATTGAAACAAGCTGCCATTGGCAATGAAAGGTTATGTATAGTAATATAAAATTGTGATCTTATCAAATTTCTTAAATACAATTTTTGTAAGAAATTATTATATGAGAGAGAGTATGAGGATAAAATTGTGCTTCATCTTACGTTAGAATCGATCATTCACGGGCTGTTGTATATTATGGCGGCTGCACTCATGTTTATTGTTTTTACCCCTAGATCGCTGGCCTCTACATTGAAGCGGAGGCTGCTTTTTTTGGGACTGCTCGTCGTATTTACAACGGTATTCCTGAGCTTGGAGGAAATTGACTCCCTTGTCTATGCGCTGCATCTGACCTCCGTCTCTCTGGCGCTCGCTGTGCTTTATGAAGGATTGCTCCCAGGCGTAGTTACGGGAATGGTGTTATTCTTTGGCGGTACTTTGCTCTATGGCAACCACTGGCTGCCAACAGGAATAGCTATCACTGTGCTGCTGCTGACAGGATTGCTGTTCCATTTTAAAATAAAGCCAAATACCCAGCAGAAGCTAAGCGTTGTTAATCTGTTCCTAGTCTTGTTATACATGCTGGCTTATATTGGTGTTTCTCTAGCGCTTGGACATGCTTTAAATGTGCTGCAGCTCAGTATAATTGCTGTTGGGGCGGCTTTTTCATCTTTACTGATCAGCTTTATTTATTTTAATGTGAAAAATCGGGAATGGTACGAGCAAATGCTCATCATCTCCGAAAAAAATCAAATCGTTGGCCAGCTCGCTGCCTCTATTTCGCATGAAATCCGCAACCCGCTTACTACGACGCGAGGTTTTCTGCAACTAATGAGCAAGGAGCCGCTCGACCGCGAGACGTTCGAGCGCTACCGCACCTATGCTTTTGAAGGGATCGATCATGCCAATGCCATTATTACCGACTATTTGAATTTTTCGAAGCCTAGTGAAGAAGAGCAGCGGCTGCTGAATGTGAAGGATGAAATCGACGGAGTCATTCCTTGGCTGAAGCCTTATTCGGCGCTGTCGAACATATCCGTTGAGGTGTATCATTTATCGAAGGAGCCGCTCATTATTTGCGGCGAGGTCAAGAAATTTCAGCAGTGTATGCTCAACATCATGAAAAATGGCATTGAGGCTATGCCTGAAGGAGGCAAGCTGACGGTGCAGACCGAGCTGGTGCGCAATAAAATTCAAATTCTCGTCCGCGATACGGGCTGCGGGATGAATCGCTCCCAGGTTAAGCGGTTAGGCTTGCCCTATTATACGACGAAGGAGCGCGGCACCGGGCTCGGGCTAATGGTTGTCATGAATATGGTCAAGGAAATGAACGGCAAAATTTTTTTCCACAGTAAAATGAATCAAGGCACGATATGCGAGCTTCAGCTCGAGCGGGCTGCTGCTCCTGAATGATGAAGCAAGCAAGTTTGGCAGGAAGCGAATAACGGATAAAGACGGTTGAAGGAGGCTGCGAAGGCAGCTCTTTCAACCGTTTTTTCATAGGGACAAAAAGGTTGGAAGCGTTATGAATTCGTGCTTGCGTTCTGCTGCTGCATAGTGTTTAATGAAATTATACATTGTAATTTTATTAGTCGGTTAATAAAAACATTAATCTTATGAGGTGAGCTGAACATGTCCAAACAAGCAAAGCTGATCGTTGATAAGGATTTTGTAGTAGGTGAAGTCGATAAAAGAATTTATGGCTCGTTTATCGAGCATTTGGGCCGGGCAGTATATGGCGGTATTTATGAAAAGGACCATCCGCAGGCGGATGAACAGGGCTTTCGCTCCGATGTGCTGGAGCTTGTAAAAGGGCTGGATGTGCCGATTGTGCGTTATCCCGGCGGCAACTTCGTCTCAGGCTACAACTGGGAGGATGGCGTAGGCCCGCTTGATCAGCGTCCGCGGCGTTTGGAGCTTGCTTGGCGCACCATTGAGCCGAACTGGATCGGCTTTAATGAATTTATGGACTGGTGCCGCAAAGCGAATACGGACGCGATGATGGCGGTCAATTTGGGGACGAGAGGCCCTGATGAGGCGCGCAACCTGCTCGAATATTCCAATCACCCGTCAGGCACGTATTGGAGCGATTTGCGCGTGCAGCACGGCTACAAGGAGCCGCACAACGTCAAAACCTGGTGCCTCGGCAATGAAATGGACGGCCCTTGGCAGATCGGCGCTAAAACGGCAGTCGAGTATGGACGTATCGCCAGCGAGACTGCAAAGGTTATGCGCTGGGTTGATCCAACGATCGAGCTTGTCGCTTGCGGCAGCTCAGCAATCGGCATGCCGACCTTCCCAGATTGGGAAGCAACGGTACTTGATTTAGCTTATAATGACGTGGATTATATTTCACTGCATCAGTATTACGGCAACCGCGAGAAGGATACGGCGAATTTCCTGGCGCAATCCGTTGGAATGGACTCTTTCATTAATACGGTCATTTCGACAGCCGACTTCGTACAGGCGAAGAAACGCAGCAAGAAAAAGATCAACCTTTCCTTCGATGAGTGGAACGTGTGGTTCCATTCCAATGAATCGGACAAAAAGCTTGATCCTTGGCAAATTGCCCCTCCACAGCTGGAAGATATTTATACGCAGGAGGATGCGCTGGTCGTCGGCTGTATGCTGATCAGCCTGCTCAAGCGTGCCGATCGAGTGAAGATGGCTTGTATCGCGCAGCTCGTCAATGTCATCGCTCCTATTATGACGACGAACGGCGGAGACGCATGGAAGCAGACGATTTATTATCCGTATATGCACGCAAGCCTGTTTGGCAGAGGCGAGGTGCTAGTGCCGCTCATGAGCTCGCCTAAGCATGACACTAAAGATTTTACAGATGTGCCTTATATTGAAGCTGTAGCGGTGCATAATGAAGAGAAGCAAGAGGTTACAGTATTTGCGGTGAATCGTCATCTGGAAGAAAGCATTTCGTTCGATATCGACCTGCGCAGCTTCGGTCAAGGACGCATTTTGGAGCATATTGTTTTGGAAAATGAGGATTTGTCTGCTTCCAATACAGCAGATGCGCCTAACCGCGTAACGCCGCACACGAATGGCAGCGCGACATTAACGGATAAAGGCCAAATCCAAGCTGTACTGAACAAAGCGTCATGGAATGTTATTCGAATTAAACTGTAAAGGCTAATGGGGAACAATCGCAAGCTTAGCTCGGGTGAGACGGGCTAATCAGGCGGTTGTTCCCTCTCGTTTCATTTTATGCGATGATAAGAGGAAGGAGGGGGAACACAATGATTAAAGCCAATACAGATATAGCTTGGCTGCCGCTCTATGAGGCGCTGTCGAGCCATGTGCGGCTTCATATTATAGATTTGCTGGCAGTAAGCCCGATGAATGTCAAAGAGCTTGCAGAGGCGCTGGGGCTCAGCAGCGCGATTGTAACAATGCATATCCGCAAGCTGGAGAAGGCGCATCTCATTGAGACGAAGATGGTGCGCAAGCAGGGAGGCACACATAAAATATGTACGCTCGCTGAGCAGCATATAGAAATCGAGCTGCCCCACCATACACGCGAAGTGAAAAAAATGCATGAAAGCACGGTGCCGATTGGACATTACACCGAATATGAAGTGCATCCGACCTGCGGCATCGCGACGGTGGAGAAGGCCATTGGCCAATTCGATGACCCGCGCTTTTTTCTAGAGCCGGAGCGGATGAATGCGGGCATTTTATGGTTTGGCCGAGGATACGTCGAATATAAAATCCCTAATTATTTGCTGCCGGGGCAGCGCCCGAGCGCATTCGAGCTTGTGCTGGAGCTGGGCTCCGAGGCTCCAGGCTATAATCCGAACTGGCTGTCTGATATCAGCTTCAGCCTGAATGGAACGACCATTGGCAAGTGGACAAGCCCTGGTGATTACGGGGGTACCCGCGGCAAGTTTTCTCCTTCCTGGTGGCATAGCAACCTGAATCAATATGGCTTGCTCAAAGTCATTCGCGTGCAGGAGGATGGCACCTTTGTAGATGGGCAGCAGGTAAGCGACACTAGCGTGCAGCAGATTACACTGGATCGCAATCACTGGACGCTGCGTATCGCGGTAGATAAGGATGCTGCGCATGTAGGCGGCCTTACCCTGTATGGCAAAGGCTTTGGCAATTACAATCAGGATATGATGTTTCGGGTTTATTACGAGGAATAAGCAAATGAATAAAAGCCGTATCGCAGTCAGGTTGGGGGAAACGCTGACGATTGCGATACGGCTTTTATTATTAGAGGCGTTTGTGTGAGTTAGAACAAACTTGTGCTAAAGCACGCGACGTGCAGTTGCGTAATTTTTGCTCCACCAGCTGGAGCTTAAACTCGTAACGGTCACTCCAGGAGCGCCGTATGTATGAATGATCTGATTATTGCCGATATAAATGCCGACGTGATGAATAGGGGAATAGAAGAAAACGAGATCGCCAACCTTCAAATTGCTTCGAGATACGAACGAACCGACTTTCGATTGATCCTTCGAGCTTCTAGGCAAAGAAACGCCAACCTTAGCAAAAACATATTTGGTGAAGGAAGAGCAGTCAAAAACGCGAGTCGAACTAGTGGGAGCGCTGAATTGATAAGGAGTTCCCATAAAGCCTTTTGCCACTGACACGATTTTGGATTGGGTGGAAGCGGATGCCGCATAAGCTGCCGGTGCTTGTGTAAAAGGAACAGCAGATAAAGTAAGTGATGCGGCAAGTGCAAGGGATGCAGCCATTTTGCCAAAACGAAGTTTTTTCATGATGTGAATGCCTCTCTTCTCTGGGTTGATAGCTTGTCTATTCATATGTTTATAGCTATACAATACCACAATTAAAATTGAGAGTAATTTCCTCTGAGACCATAAAACTAGATTTAATGGTGTTTTGATACCAATTGTTAAAAATAGATGAGAAACTTCTCATTCAATTCCAGGCTAAAATGAGAAGGGAAATGAATGATTACGCATTCATTAGTTATTTTTTGTAAGTAAAAAATAACCCCCAGGACCTTTAAGGTCATGGGGGTTATGCGTGTTTTCCTTTATTCGTTCACCAGTTCTGCTTATTAACCTTCAAGCAGAAGCGTTTCTGGGTCTTCAAGCATGGCTTTCACTTTAACGAGGAAGCGTACCGCTTCAGCGCCGTCTACGATGCGGTGATCGTAGGAAAGGGCGATGTACATCATTGGACGGTTCTCAGAGCGCTCAGCGTCGATCGCAACTGGACGAAGCTGAATTTTGTGCATGCCCAGAATACCAACTTGCGGTGCATTAATGATTGGCGTGGACAGCAGCGAGCCGAACGTGCCACCATTCGTAATTGTGAATGTACCGCCTTGCAGATCAGACAATCCGAGCGAGTTCGTACGGGCTTTGCCAGCAAGGTCAACGATCGAGCGTTCGATCTCAGCGAAGCTCAGGCGGTCTGCATCACGGACAACCGGAACAACAAGACCTTCCTTAGCTGATACGGCAATACCGATATCGTAGAACTGCTTCACAATAATATCTTCGCCTTCAATTTCAGCGTTTAGCAGCGGGAATTCTTTCAGTGCGCCAACGACAGCTTTCGTGAAGAAGGACATAAAACCAAGACCAACCTCATGCTTGTCCAAGAACGATTGTTTCCGGCGTTTACGGATGTCCATAATTGCGGTCATATCCACTTCATTGAACGTTGTCAGCATAGCTGCTGTTCTTTGAGCTTCAACCAGGCGATTCGCAATCGTTGCCCGGCGACGCGACATTTTTTTGCGCTCGTAAGGCTTAGCCGATTGGAATTTAGGTGCAGCTGGCGCTTTAGCAGCAGGAGCAGCCGGTGCTTGCGGCGCTGCCGGCTGAGTGCCGTGCGAGCGAACATCATCGGAGCTAACGCGGCTAAGCGGATCGCGGGATTGAACCTGCGTCAGGTCGATTCCTTTTTCTCTTGCAAGCTTTCTTGCAGCAGGGGAAGCGGCAACTTGACCGCCTTTGCTGTCTGCTTCTGCTACAGGAGGCGCAATAGGTGCCGCTTGCGCTGGAGCAGGTGCTTCAACAGCAGGAGCTGCTTTCGCTGGCTCAGCAGCAGGGGCGGACGGAGCCGCTCCGCCTGCTGCAATGGAGCCAATAGCTTCGCCGATTTGAACGGTATCGCCTTCGCTGCGTGTAATCTCTTGAATCGTGCCATCCTGCTCGGCGCTGATCTCGATGTTGACTTTATCTGTCTCAAGCTCCAGCAGCACATCGCCTTGCTTAACCGAATCTCCTACCTTAACAATCCACTTGGAAATCGTGCCTTCCGTAATCGATTCTCCCATTGCTGGTACTATAATTTGTTGCACAGTGGCTACCTCCCTGAGTTGTATGTCAATGACGGACTATGTTTCAATGTTTGCAAAATAATATGCTGCTGCTCAAAAGCGTGTACTTGCTGGAAGCCGCTCGCTGTGCTGGAACGCTCTGGGCGTCCAATGTAGCTTACGCTTGTACCTTCTGGCGCAATCGCACGGATGCGCGGATCGGCATAATGCCACGAGCCCATGTTTTTCGGCTCTTCTTGAACCCACACAATTTCCTTCAGTTGAGGGAAGCGGGCGATAATTTCAGTAATTTCCTTCTCAGGGAAAGGATACAGCTGCTCGACACGAATAATGTGCAGCCAATCCAGGTCTTTCCCTTGCTCCTTCTCGATTGCATCTTCCAGATCGATTGCAATCTTGCCTGTGCACAAAATCAGGCGCTCTACGCGCTCCGGCTTGCTGCCGAGGCTCGGCTGCTCAACGACCAGCTTGAACGAGCCATTGCTAAGCTCGGAAGCGCTGGAAGCGACGCGCGGGTTACGAATCAAGCTCTTAGGAGCCATAATAATCAACGGACGTGCAGCTTCGCTTTCCGTAATGGAAGCTTGGCGGCGCAAAATATGATAATACTGCGCAGCGCTCGTCAAGTTGGCAACCGTCCAGTTTTCTTCGCCTGACAGCTGCAGGAAACGCTCCAGACGCGCACTGGAATGCTCAGGTCCTTGACCTTCATAGCCATGCGGCAGCAGCATAACGATGCTGGATTTTTGCGACCATTTCGAACGGCCTGCGGAAATGAACTGGTCAATAAGCACTTGCGCGACGTTGGTGAAATCGCCATATTGCGCTTCCCAAATAACCATCGTTTCCGGCGCGTGTACGTTATAGCCATATTCAAAGCCTAGAACAGCAGCTTCGGAAAGCGGGCTGTTATGGATGGCGAACGATGCTTTCGCCTGCGGCATTTGGTGCAGCGGGCAGAACGTTTCGCCTGTTTCAGCATCATGCAGCACGAGATTGCGGTGAGCAAATGTAGCGCGCTCGACATCTTGGCCGCTAAGTCTGATCGGCTTGCCGTCAGCGAGAATCGTAGCAAAGGCAAGCGTCTCCGCATGGCCCCAATCAAGCTTCTCGCCTTCGTTCAATGCATTTGTGCGGCGCTCCAAAATCTTCTGCAGCTTCGGATATACAGTGAAGCTTTCAGGGAAACGAAGCAGCTCGGTATTAATCGATTGCAAGGTTTCAATGGATACAGGGGAAACGGAAGTCGTGTTATCCTTTTCTCCTTGCAGTCCTTGTGTCTGATGAACAGGCTCTTGGCCATCACGTGCCTTCACTTCGTCATAAGCAGATTTCAGGCGGTCTACTACGCCTTGCTTAAGCTCCGCTACTTCAGCTTCTGTAATAGCGCCAGCTGCAATCAGTCTATCAGAGTAGATTTTGCTTACCGTTGCGTGAGCCCGTACTTTCTTATAGATAAGAGGTTGAGTCGTTTCCGGATCATCCGTCTCATTGTGTCCATATTTACGGTAGCCAATCAGATCAACTAGGAAATCCTTCTTGAAAAGAGTACGGTATTCGCTGGCCATCCGCGCTGCAAAAATACAAGCTTCAGGATCATCAGCATTAACGTGCACGATTGGAATTTCATAGCCTTTAGCCACATCGCTTGCGTATTGCGTCGAACGGGAATCATGGCTCTCTGTAGTAAAGCCAATGCGGTTGTTGACGATCACATGAAGCGTACCGCCGCTGGTATAGCCTCTCAGCTGAGCGATATTCAATGTTTCCGCTACGATGCCTTCGCCAGGGAATGCCGCATCACCATGCATAACAATAGAAGCAGCTGCGTCCAGGTTCGTTACCGGATAACCAGGCTTGCTGCGATCATCCTGTGCTGCACGAGCAAAGCCGCCGACAACCGGGTTGACGAATTCAAGATGGCTCGGGTTGTTCGCAAGCGTAATGCGAGTTTCAACCGTTTCGCCAGTCTTGAACGAACGATTGGCGCCCAAGTGGTACTTCACATCGCCAGTCCAGCCGTAGTTGATGCCGATCGAGCCTTCGGACGGAATAAGCTTCTTGTTCGGCGAGTTGTAGAACTCGGAGAAGATTTTGGTATAAGGCTTGCCCAGTACATGCGCCAAAATATTAAGGCGCCCACGGTGTGCCATGCCCATCGCAATTTGGCTCACACCGTCATTTGACAGCTCGTGAACCAATTCATCGACTATGGCTACAAGCACGTCGTTGCCTTCAACGGAAAACCGTTTTTGACCAACGAAGGTGCGCTGCAGAAAATCTTCAAATTGCTCTGCTTCAAATAGCTTGACGAGCAGCTTCTTGCGTTCTTCCTTGTTGAGTGCAGCAGAAGGCAGCTCGCGCTCAACGCGCTTCTTGAGCCAAGCACGCTCCGCTTCATCATGCACATGGCTGAATTCGAAAGCAAGCGTACCTGTGTAAGCTTTAAGCAGCTTCTGGATGGCTTCCCATGCATTAGCAACATCGGAAGGGGCATTCGTCCATACGAGCTCAGCAGGCAGAGCCAGCAGATCCGTCTGAGTGATGCCATACGTTTCCGGGCTTAGCATCTTCGTATTTGATTTAGGCCCGATATCGAGCGGATCAATATCAGCCGCCAAATGACCGAAAGCGCGAATGTTCCATACAAGCTTGCCGGCAGCGACCAAATTTTGAAGCGTTTTCGCATCGATTGAAGCAGCGCCCACCGTTTGAGGTGCAGCGGCAGTTTGACCTGCATAAGCAGGCGGCTCGCCAAAGCGAGCAAATAAATCGCGGTATTCAGATGTTACGGTTTCAGGGTTTTGTTTAAATAGCTCATATTGTTCTTGGATGTACCCATAGTTGGGGCCATAATAGCCTTCCCACGGGTTTGGGTTAGTTTCATTGCCAATCGACATTTTCGACAGATACCTCCGTCTTTGAATTTTGTAAGTTTATGGACGGAATCAGAACTAGCATATGACTTCATTATAGTACAGAACGACATGGAAACTTAAATAACGATTATGTATCATAACTATCTTGAAAATAGATCAATCGGTGAGCCGCTAGTCCATCTTCTCAGTCTCTCCCATTTATCGGTTATTCAAAACCGATTGTTAAGGGCTTTGAGCAAAAAATGTATGCCCTTTCAATTTATACGAAGCAGCCTGCCTAAAGTTTCAATTGTCCATTCTTAGGGGCAGCGGTAAATTTCTCTTTTGCCGGTTATCCCCTTAGCTCAGAAAAGGGTGGAACGATGTGGATTTTTATTAACGTATCACTATATCATCAGCGCTTTATTTCAGATGGAGATGGCGTTTAGGCGTTTTGGATGGTTTGCGCTGCTTGTGCTGCAAGCGGCGAGCTGTTTCTGAGCTAAGGGGATAATGGCTCAAAGCGAAAGGAAGAGGTTGCAACCTTTTTGAAACAGGCATCGTTTATAGGAATAGAACGCGTTCAACAACTAAAGGAGATTGATTCTAATGAAGAAACGTATCGCAACAGCATCTATTTCTGCTGCCGTAGCTCTATCGGTAGCGCTGACAGGTCAGGCTTTCGCAGCAAGTTCATTTACGGATATCGCAACCTCCCCGCAAAAGGCGCAAATTGAGACGCTTCAAGGGCTCGGAATTGTAAATGGCGTATCGCAATCGCTGTTCCAGCCGGAAGAAAACTTAACAAATGCACAAGGTATTTCGCTTATTGTAAAGACGACGCAAATTAGCCTTGCCGCCATTTCATTTAATAAAGCTCCAGAAGCAGAAGGCATTTTTAGCAATGTGAAAAATAATGCCTGGTACGCGGACAGCTTCATCATCGCGCACTACAACGAACTCGACATTCCAGCTGATATTGACCCGAATGCCCCAATGACACGCGAGCAGTTCACGCATTACCTCGTGCAGGCGCTGGAAAAGACCGGACAATACCCGCTGATCAAAATGTATGTCGTCATTTCGGACGAGAGCGACATTACGACTGAATATCAAGGCACCATTCAGCGCGCTTTGCTATACAAGCTTACTGCATTGGATGATAAAGGCGAATTCCATCCACAGCAAATTTTAAACCGTGCTGAATCCACAGCGATGCTGTACAATGCGCATCAATTTATTAAGGAACATAACGAGCAGCTTGAAGGAGAGACTGGTGACCAATCTCTAGAAGAGCAAGGGGTAAAGCCAGCACAGTAATAAACGTTTAAATGCAGCATAGAAACCTCCAACCCTACTGTAAGTAGCGGGTTCGGAGGTTTTTTTTCGTTTATGCCATGAAAACGCTATTTTATTGACGGATTTTTTGGTTCAGGCCTAAACGCGTGCTTGTTTGCATATACAGGAAGATGCTAGACTAAAGTTGTAGGGAATTTATCTGAATAACTCCGGCTTTTCAAACATAAAAAATCAAAAGCAGCTTGCGTGAAATCACGATGCATCTATAGATAAAAGCAGGACGATCTTGAACCTGGAGGTGTACATTCATGAGCCTGATTCAAAAAGCAATTGATTATGCAGCGGTGCTGCATGGGAATCAGCTTCGCAAAGGGTCAAATATTCCTTATATTTCACATCCGTTCGGTGTGGGTATGATATTAATGGAGGCGGGTTGCCAAGCGGAGTGGGTGGCTGCGGGCATTTTGCATGATACGCTCGAAGATACGGAGGCGACGGAGGAAGCGCTGCTGGAGCTTTTTGGCCCGGAAGTGACGCGAATTGTCGTCGGCTGTACGGAGCCCGACAAATCCTTGTCTTGGGAAGAGCGCAAGCAATATAAACTGGATTATTTGAAAAAGGCGCCGCTAGACATCAAGACGGTAGCCTGCGCGGATAAGCTGCATAATATGGGCTCGACGCTTGCCGCTTATGAGCGGGAGGGCGAGAAGGTATGGGAACGCTTCAACCGCGGCAGGGAGCAGCAGGAATGGTATTACAAGGCGGTGGCGGACAGCCTTGGCCATGAAGGCAGCTTTCCGCTGCTGGACGTTTTAAATCAAAAAATTGAGGCGATGTTTGGTCAAAGGGAAAGCGGGGACAGGGCATAATGACATTGATTAACCAACTGGTGAGCGGAGACGATTTTACCGGATTTTATTTGCTTAGAGAGCTGGAAGTGAAGCAGACGAACGGGGCAACGCCGAAAGATTATTTTGACATCGTATTATGCGATGCCAGCGGCCAGCTTTCCGCTAAATATTGGGACGTATCGAGTGCGGATAAGGAAACCTTTTTCCCAATGGGATTGGTAAAAATCCAAGGCAACGCTCATACATACCGGGAGAAGCTGCAAATAAAAATTTCGCGCATGCGCAAGGTTACGGAAGAGGACGGGGTAGCGCTGACGGATTTCATCCGCTCGGCGCCGGTTCGTCCAGTCGATCTCGTGCATACGATTAAACAGGTAACGGAGAGCATTGCTGATCAGGAAATTAGAACCATCGTCACGTATTGCGTTGATAAGGTCGAGGACAGACTGATGCATTATCCGGCTGCGAAAACGCATCATCACGCTTATTTTGCCGGTCTTGCTTATCATATTGTACGGATGCTGGAAATAGGCGCTTTTATTTGCAAGCAGCGTCCATTCTTGAATGCCGATTTAATAAAGGCAGGCATTGTCCTGCATGATATTGCCAAGCCGGAGGAGATGGTTGCCCAGCTAGGGATCGTATCCGAATACAGCCTGTCTGGCAAGCTGATGGGGCATATTTCGCTCGCATCCAACTGGATTACGGAAGCGGCGATTCGCTGCGACATTGATCTGGAGTCGGAAAAGGTGCTCGGTCTGCAGCATTTGGTGCTCTCCCATCACAATTTGGGTGAATGGGGCAGTCCGGTGCAGCCTCAGACAGCAGAAGCGGTTGCGCTGCATCATATTGATGCCATGGATGCCAAGCTGCAAATGGTCGAGGATGCGCTGGACACGACGCCGGACACGGAACCGTGGACACCCTTTATTCGCGGGCTCGAAAATAAGCCTATTTATCGGATGAAGCTGTAACTCTGCTTAGAATAACAGGGAACAAACATATCTATAAAAATTTGAGGTGACAATAACGGGTACGCAGGCTCATGCTTGTCAGGCCCGTTCAATACCAATGGCAGAAATCATACAAACGCCGATTAAGCAGTGCGCGTACTGTAACGAAGACAAGCCGCTTGGCGATTTTTTGCGCCGTACCGGCCGGCGCTCGGGCCCTGACTCGCGGCGCGGCGCCTGCCGCTCCTGCAGGAAAGAACGGGCGAGCTCGCAGGCCGCGCCAGCAGCTGTTGTGGAGGCGCCAGTTGTACAAGCAGGCGCCGCGGATGAGTCTAGGCTGGAAGCGGCGGCTGCTGGCGTCCAGAAGAAGTCCCGCCGGAAGCGCGGCGGGAGAAGAAGGCGGGCGAAGGCCGCAGCGGCAGTAGCCGCCGCAGCTGAGCAAGCGGCGAAGGAAACGGGCGGCAGGGAAGCGGCGAAAGCCAGCGCAGCTGCCCCGAGAGCAGCCGCCCAGCCGCCAGGAACGGATTCAGCAGTGGCGGCAGTGGTGCAGGAAGCCGGCGCAGTTAGCAGGCCAGGCGTCGTTCGCAAGCCGGAGAAGAAGGCGCCGCGGGCGAAGACGGCTGCCCGCTCGCCGAAGCAGCGTCCTTTGCCGAAGCCGTCTAATCATTCGCCGACGGACCCTGCCTATTTGCGTCCTTCCGGGCAAGGCACGGTATGGATGAGAGGCAAAACCGACAAGGGCAGGCAGTGGTATCAGGAAATTGAACTAGAGCTGGCCGTTATACTCGTTAACGAGCATGCCGCCGTTGTCGTGAATCGCCGGACGATTCGCAGGCTATTCAGCAATAAAGATTTTCGTAAATATATTTTAACGCGGGATAATTATACTTGCTTTTTCTGCAAGCAGTATGGCGATACGATCGACCATATGCTTCCGCGCGCCAAGGGCGGCCATACGACGCCGGACAATTGTGTTTGCGCTTGCCATATGTGCAACCAGTCGAAGGCAGACAAAAACCTGGAGGATTTTATGCGGGAAGTATAGTCCCATTAACAAAAAGCGCCAACATACGAGCGGGCAGCCATGCTGCACGGTATGTTGGCGCTTATTTGTGTAGGAAAAAGTTAGACGTGGAACAGCTTCTACAAGTTCAGTGCGTTGACAAGCTGGATCGAGGCATTGTAGTAGCCTTCGTTCCAGCCATAGTTATACATGCTGTCCTCGTAGCTCATGATGCCAATTATAAAAAGTAAAAACACCAGCAAGCTGAGGAATAGGCTAATAGCTCCGCAAATGAGGCCGGCTATCGCCATGCCGCGTCCTTGCTCTCGCGTTTTTGGAATTTGGTTAAGCGAAACGATGCCCATTACGACAGCGACAATGCCTAATAGTATACCGATGAACGGGATGAAGGATGTAATGCCGCACACGAGCGCGGCAATTGCAGCACCGTTCGTCTTCTGCACTGGTGGCTGGAATGGCGCATGGTTTTGATAATTATGCCCATTGTTATAGTCGTTCAAGGATGGTTCCTCCTAAGCTTGGAAATATGATGAAATCAGGGTTTCCATTATTATACGTCTCTTTTTACCCGAAGGCTATACATTACTTGGTAAAGAGAGGGACATCTAATCCGTTTTTTGAACCAATCGAACGATTTGGAGTGCTTACTGATCTGGCGACGCTCCATATCTTGCGAGCGCAAGGGACGATGCCTCACGCATGCGGCGCTGCAAATAATCGCCTTCGGTCACTTTAATTCGCTTGCCGAGGAAGCGGATTTTTGACAAAACATATTCTGCTTCATTACTTGGAAACGTCAGCTTAATCGTATAACGGTTGAGCTGGTCATCGTAGGACACAACCTTCTCAAAGCAGGAAAAAGCGTACAAAATTCGCGACAGCTCCGCATTATACGTTTCCATAACCTGAATGACTGCACTCGTGCTGCGCTTAGTGAGCAGCGCCTCAATAGAGGCGGAAAGCTGTACATAACGCTCAGGCTCGCAAGGCATATCTTGAATGGCGAGAATCGTTTGCAGCTTCGTGCTCATTAATGTCCTGTGGCGCTGGTGATACCAGAGCAAATACCATTCTTTTTTCACCATGGAATATTCCAGCTTATAGGGCACGCCGGCTTGTTGTTCGTGCTGTCTGCCGTTTTTGATCATGTAGCTCAGCTTGATTTGGTTGCGATGCATAATTGAGCGTCTAAGCTGGCGCAGCAGCGGGTGGTACACTTGCAGCTCTTTGCTGGCGGCTTTCTGAATGAGCGGACCGGCTGTTTCCATAACGCTGTCCTGCTCAAGCAGGCTTTCAAGCTTCGCGAGTGTTCCGGGCGCAAAAGCCTGCACCGCTTCAGGATGCTGCAGCATCGCCTTGAGCCAGCTTCGTTCATTCCCCGTCACCATAAAGGTGCCGGAGTCTTCAAGGCGGGACATGAGCTGATAGTTGAATATTTTCTCAAACGGATTCATAGTAACCAGCAATCTCCTTCCATTCGTCAATCATCTCATTGCGCAAACGGAGAGGCTCCAGCACCTCGCAGCTTGAACCGAAGCTGCGCAGCCAAGGCCTGATTTCGAACGTGCCGTTCACTTCGATTTCATATATGAAGGAATCTGCGCCAGCCTCCTCGATAATGCGTCCCCACTGGCCTTGCAGCAACACGCGTTCCTTAATGAAGTTGTGCGGTGCCCCTACAGGGTGAAAGAAACGGGCACGCACCGTAACGGTTCTTCCCGTATCAATGAGCCAGCTTTGCGCCGTGCGCGCTTCGAGCTGTGCCAAATGCTGCTCAAATTGCTCCTGCGGCACAGCCTCGCCCTCCTCAATTTGCGTCATGCCCTCCATCCTGTATTTCACAATAACTTTGTCTGAACGAAAGCCGAGCAAATACCAGCGTCCATACTGGTGGTCATATACGACTTTAATCGGAATGGCGACCTCTTCCTTGCCCGTTGTATCGCGCTCGAACAAAGGGTTCGTGTTGCGAGAGGCATAGCTGGTTTCTTTTTTCGGTGAAAAATAAAGAAATTTCACCTTCCGGCGCTGGCGAATGGCGGCCAGCAGGCTGAATAAATGAGCTTCATCCAGCAGGCGGGAGTAAAAGTGATATTTATATAAAAAAGCGTCCAGCGTGGCGTTGTCCTCCTGCGTGCGCTGCAAATGTTTTTTCAAGCTGTCGCGCAGCATGTAGCCCTGCACGGATGGAACATGCGTATTTGCCATGACGTCGGCAAAATCGTATAAATCCAGCAGCTCCTCCTCCGTCAGCTCCTGCACCAGCTCGTTTGCCAGCCGGTAGCGGTACGGACGAGGCCCCGGTTCTTTGCGGATGACGCCGACCTCTTCCAAATATTTCAGATCGCTGCGCACCGTTTTCTCATCCGGTGGCGCCAGCTCAGCGGGCATATTGCCGCAGCAAGCGTCCATCAGCTCCATGGCGGTCATGGCACTGCCGCTTTGCAGCGTCTCCAGCAGCAGGGAAATACGCTTGCTCTCGGTTTCCTTCAGCGACTTGGCGCGGAATAGAAAGAGCAGCATAGGATCGGCGGAATCAAAATAGCTATAACGAACGGTCTCTGCAAATTCCTTGCCCTGTTCCTCAGGAAGCTGCTGGTAGACGGCGTTTACAATTTCCTTGAGCTTTTTAATCGTTTTATCAAATGTATGAATGGAGATGCCGAGCCGATCTGCGAATTGCTGCCGATTATAGGCTCCGCTTGTTAACACAAGCATGCGCAGAAACTGAATCTCTTTATCGAAGCTTTCTTTAGCCAACGGTGGTCCCCTGCCTTCCAGCTTACTCTCGCTTTCTATTGTTTTATTCTATGAAGGATTAGTAGCGTTGTCAAAAAAGACCATAGGCGTGAAAAAAGTTATATTTTTCCTGGTCGTAATACTTTCGCCATGTTCGAGGGGGGATTTTTAAGGCAAAATCAGATCCATAAGAGCGGCTACGGAGCGTCAGTGACGCAGGGCAGAATGAAGGAGGAACAGCAATGGCCAACACAATGAATGACATGACAAAACAAGTACTGCAGAAGACGATTCAGCTTAAAGGAACCAATCACCGCGAGCTCAGCCTTCCAAACGGAAAGCTGCATGTATACGCAAATGATGAAGTGTTTGCATCACTTGAGCCTAATGTATATCAAATGTCTGACAACAATTTGCGCATTCCGCGCAATCAATATATGGGTTATACGCCGGATGCGCATATTGGAGTAGGAACGTGCATTGGAACGACGGCCGTCTGGAATATGAAGGATGGCTTTATCTCGCCGTCGATTGTGGGATCGGATATCGGCTGCGGCATGAGGGTGCATACAACGCCGCTGCATAAGCGCGATATTCAGGATAAAGAGGTGCGCCGCGCACTAATTAGAGCGATTGAACAATACGTGCCAACCCACGAGCGGACGAATACAAATTACGCGGATATCGATATTATGAGCGTTGTGCAGCACGGGCTAAAAGGGCTTCCGGCCCAGTATGTGCCTAATGAGCAATGGCTGACGCATGTCGAGCAAGCGGCATTCGCCTTCGACCATGCTGCGCTGGAGCATTTGCCGCCCCGTATTATGCGTAATGCCCATGGGCAGTTGGGATCGCTCGGCAACGGCAACCATTTTATTGAAATTCAATATTTGGACATCAACGACGAATACGGCGAATTGGCGGAAAAATGGGGCTTGTTCGACGGCCAGGTCGTCGTCATGATCCATTCCGGCTCGCGCTCCTGGGGCGCTGCCGTTGGCCGTGAATATAACAAGGTCATCAAAGAAGCGATGTACCAGTGGGGAATCAGCAACCCTGATCCAAATCTGGTGTATGCACCGATTGAAAGCCGCGAGGGACAAATGTATTTGAATCTCATGTATTCGGCGCTGAATTTCGCCGTCAGCAATCGCCATATGATTGCGTTTGGCGTCCAGCAAGCGTTCCGGGATGTTTTTGGCCCGGAGATGGAGCTGCCTGTGCTTTATGATCTGATGCATAATTACGCGCTCAAGGAGTTTCACCGCAAGCAGCCGATGCTCGTTCATCGGAAGGGTGCGACGCGTGCGCTGCCGCCGAACCATTTTTTAAATACGCCTGCTTATAAGGAGACGGGGCATCCTGCTCTTATTCCAGGCTCGATGGGAACGGCATCCTATATTATGGTCGGCAAGGATGAAGGGGTGAAAAACTTCTATTCCATCTGCCATGGGGCGGGGCGCGCCAGATCGAGACGGGCGACGAAGGAACTCTTCACCGTCGATCAATTTGAGCAATCGCTGCGTGTCGGGAGCGACGATGAAATTTTGGTCAACCACCGCTCATTGAAGGATATTCTCGATGAATGTCCGCAGGCTTACAAGGACGTGGATCAAATTATCGATAGTGTGGTCGGCGCTTCGCTTGCCGCTGTCGTTGCCAAATGCCAGCCGATGGCTGCCATTAAAGGCACTTAGAGACTGCGACGAAATAAAGTACCGCTAATTTCCTCGCAGCTCCTTAACTTTGCTATTTAAGATAACTTCAATAATAGATTGGGCTGCATAGCTTATGGCTTGCCATGGCATGGATTTCAGTATGATCCAGCAGTACGGGCGTACACTGTGCGCTTGTGTGCTGCAAAGCGCATGAAGCTTGGGCCCCACCAGCTTTAGAATCGGGTTCGAATCCCAACCGTTTTGATACGGAGCATTGGAGCAGCTGTAGCTACGCTATAGCACACATCAACTCCCTTTCAAGGAGCAAAAAAATGAGAGACTCTTGCAGCAGGAATGCTCATGCCGGCCTTTACGGCGGCGCTGCGGCACGGCTATGCAATCGGTGGATACCGAGCAGGGAAAGCGGGTATATTTTGCGGTAAGCAAAGCGAAGGATCGGCCTGTTGAAGTTGAACACGGCCGCTATGCTTCGCAGAGCACCGCGCAAATTGCTGCGCTTGATGATGCTCTTAAGCCTGATTCCGCTTTAACCGCAGGAAGCATTCCTGATTGTAAGAATCACAACGACTCAAATGACAAATCAATCAATCAATCTAACGTTTAACTAACCTGAATGAGGTGGCTTATATGACGACTAAATTTAAAAATCCATTGATTATACAGGATGATGAGCGCGCGCTTCTGTTCCGTAAAGGCGGATATATCAAGCTTTTGCAGCCAGGCAAATACCGGTTGTCCGCATGGCGCGAGGAAACGGCGACTGTACTGAATGTGACGAAGCGTTTTCAAGTTACGGGCAAGGATGCCGATATGTTTCTGCATGATCAGGAGCTGCTCGCCCAGCTTACTATCGTTGAGGTGCAGGATTTTGAATATGTGCTGCATTATGTAGATGGGAAATTTAATTCCTTGTTGACGGCAGGCAAGCATATTTTCTGGAATGTGCTGAAAAAGCATACGTTCGTTCATGCGGATATTCGCCAGCCTGAGATCGGCAAGGACATTAATCTCGCGATTATGTCTAAGCTTAATGGCTACTACCAGTGCGTGGAGGTCGCGAATTATGAGACAGCGGCACTGTTTTATAACAATGTGATGCAGCGGGAGCTGGCGCCGGGCAAATATTATTTCTGGAATGGCCCGACGACGGTGCTCGTCCGCAAGACGGATTTGCGCCAGCAGCAGCTTGATTTGACGGGACAGGAAATGATGACGGAGGACAAGGTGACGCTGCGGCTTAACTTCGTCTGCCAATATAAAATCACCGATCCGATTAAAGTGCTGATGATTAAATCGTTTGAAGATCAGGTGTACATTGTGCTGCAGCTGATTTTGCGGGAATATGTCGGTACGCTGCGCCTCGATGATTTGCTGAAGATGAAGCAGGAAATCGCCGCATTCGTGCTTTCCCGGCTCAATGAGAAGGGCGATGATTACGGCGTCCAGTTTCTGTCGGCAGGCGTGAAGGACATTATTTTGCCAGGCGATATTAAGGATATTATGAACACGGTGCTCATTGCGGAGAAGAAGGCGCAAGCCAATCTCATCACCCGCCGCGAGGAGACGGCTTCTACCCGCAGCCTGCTGAACACAGCGAAGCTGATGGATGAAAATACGACGCTGTACCGCCTTAAAGAGCTTGAGTTTATGGAAAAAATTTGCGAGAAAATCGGCACGATTTCGCTGTCCAGCGGCGGCAACATGCTGGAGCAGCTCAATTCGCTGCTGAGTGCAAAGCAAGAATGATAAGGTGAAGCCCTTTTACTAATCGATAGAAGGGAATAGCGATGTAGATAAATAACGTTCTCCGCTGTCTGGAAGCAAAGCGACGATGGTTTTGCCAGCATTGCTTGGCCGATTGGCAATTTGTGCTGCTGCATATGCAGCGGCGCCGGAGGAGATTCCGGCCAGCAGGCCCTCGGTTCTTGCAAGCAGTCGTGCAGTTGCAAATGCATCTTCTTTTTTAACTTTAAAAATCTCATCGACATATTGGCTGTGGAAATTGTCTGGAATAAATCCGGCTCCAAGTCCCTGAATAGCATGTCTACCCGGATTGCCTCCAGACAATACAGGCGAATCGTAGGGCTCGATCGCAATGATCTGCACAGCGGGCTTGCGTTCCTTCAAGAGCCGTCCTACACCAGATATGGTACCGCCTGTTCCTACACCAGCGATGAAAATATCAACTTCACCGTCCGTATCGCGCCAAATTTCTTCTGCGGTTGTGCTTAGGTGAATTTCCGGATTGGCAGGATTGTTGAACTGTTGGGGGATAAAAGAATTTGGCGTCTCGGCAGCAAGCTGCTCGGCCCGTCTAATGGCGCCCGTCATGCCTTCCGCTTCCGGTGTTAAAATCAGCTCGGCACCAAGCGCAAGCAGCAGCTTTCGCCGTTCAATGCTGAACGTTTCAGGAAGGGTAATGATTAGCTTATAGCCAAGAGCTGCGGCGGCAAACGCTAGCCCGATTCCGGTATTGCCGCTCGTTGGCTCGATAATGACCGAGTTTTTATGAATGAGACCTTTTTCTTCGGCATCTTTAATCATGGCAAAGCCTATACGATCCTTTACGCTTCCAGCTGGATTTAAATACTCCAGTTTTGCGATTACAGTTGCTTGCAAGTTTTGTGAATTTCTAAAATTAACAAGCTCAAGCAGCGGCGTATTTCCAATTAGTTCGGTTAAATTTTTATGAATATTAGCCAATTTTTCTCCTCCTGCTTTGTTTAATCCTACTGTTTAACTGTGATTTAAACAGTACTAAATAATCAAATGATTTGCAATAGAACAGTATCGATCGTGAATTAGTTAAAAATGGGTTGACAATTGCTGGGTACGCGAGTAAGATGAACGAAATAACTTGAAGGGAGGCCGAAACAAATGTCCGTAAATATGATGATTATCCGACAAACCAACTTCATAGCTAACGTCCATGCGGGTCGGCCTCAGCGGAACCAACTGCTGTAAGTCGAAGGATTATAGGTCAGCTGTGCGCTGTCTATACTGACTTGCAATAGCTCTAATTACTTAAGAAGCTATGGACGATGCTCGAATGTCCGTAGCTTCTTTTTTGTTGCCAAAAAAACAAAGGAGGGCTTCGGATGAGCGATTATAAAGCTAAAATAGCAGCGGAGCTGCGCAAAATAGAAGCGGAGGAACGCGTGCGTATCGTGTATGCCTGTGAGTCAGGCAGCCGCGCATGGGGCTTCCCGTCGAAGGACAGTGATTACGATGTAAGATTTATTTATGTACGGGAGACAAATTGGTATTTATCGATTTTTGAGCAGCGCGATGTGATTGAACGCCCAATCAGCGACATGCTCGATATTAACGGCTGGGATTTGAAAAAAGCGCTGAATTTATTCCGCAAATCGAATCCGCCGCTGCTGGAATGGCTGCAGTCGCCAATCAACTATATGGAGGAGACGACGGTAGCGGAGCAAATTCGCAATCTGCTCCCGGCGAGCTTCTCGCCGCGCTCCAGCATCTATCATTATTTGCATATGGCGAAAGGGAACTTTCGCGAGTATTTGCAGGGCGACCAAGTGAAAATTAAAAAATATTTCTACGTGCTGCGCCCGGTGCTCGCCTGCCAATGGGTTGAAGAGCGAGGCACCGTACCTCCTCTGTCATTTGAGGAGCTGGTGCATGAGCTGCTGCCGGATTCTTCGCTTAAACGCGAGGTGCTCACGCTGCTTGAACGCAAGAAAGCAGGCATCGAGCTGGATTTGGAGCCGAAAATCAGCGTAATTAACGATTTTCTCGCGAGGCGTATCGCCTATTACGAGGAAGTGGCAAAGCAAGCGCCAGCTTCGGGGCAGAAGCAGGATCAAGCACTGGATGAACTATTTCGCTCGGCACTCCGGGAAGTATGGGGGCCGGGCACGGAATAGAGCGGCAGGCAAGGCGGCAGGGCGCAGCCGCAGCCGCAGCATAAGAAACGAGGAAATTTAATTGATGTTACACAACTATTATCAACAAGTGAAGCTGCCATCGGGGCAGGTGCATGTATATGCGGGGCCGGAGCTGTTTGCTGCGCTGGATTATAAAGTTTTTGAGCTTGCCAACAACAATTTGCAAATACCGAATCAAGTTTATATGGGCTACACGCCTGACGTTCATGTTGGCGTAGGTACGTGCATTGGAACGACTGCAGTATGGAATATGGAAGACGGCTATGTCTCGCCTTCCATTGTCGGCAGCGATATTGGCTGCGGCATGCGGGTTCATTTGACCAATTTGCACAAGGATGAATTGAAGGATGTGAAGCTTCGCCGCAAGCTGGTGAAGGCGATTGAGAAATATTTGCCGATGGAAGAGCATGGGCGGGGCCATTTTTCAGATATTCGCTTAGAGCATGTTGTGAAAAAAGGATTGCACGGCTTGCCGAAAAAATATATTCCGGATGCTTATACACCGCGCAAAGCGACTTCGCTGACGCATGTGGAAAGCAGCAAATTTTATGTGGATGGCGGCGCGCTGGGCTTATTCCCGGAACGGGTATGGCATCGCTCGCATCGCCAGCTCGGCACGCTTGGCGGCGGCAATCATTTTGCTGAAATTCAGGCGATTGAAATTCCTGAGGAAAACCGCGAAATCGCGGATGCTTGGGGCTTGAAGGACGGTCAGGTCGTCATCATGATTCATTCCGGCTCGCGCGCATGGGGTGGCTCGGTAAGCCAATATTGCAGCAGCAATATGACTAAAATGATGAAAGCCGAAGGGCTGGGCACCGCTGATCCCAAGCTGGTGTTTGCGCCGCTTGCACATCAACTGGGCAAAGATTATGTAGAGCTGATGTATTCCGCTCTGAATTATGCGGTCGTCAACCGCCATCTCATCGCTTATGCGATTCGCGAGGCGGGGAAGGATGTTTTTGGCAGCAAATTTGAAATGTCGACGCTCTATGATCTCATGCACAATTATGCATGGGAGGAAGAGCATGACGGGCATTCGTATTTCGTCCATCGCAAAGGGGCGACAAGAGCGCTCCCTGCACAGCATCCGGATAACCCTGAGCCATACAAGGAAACAGGGCATCCGGCGCTCATTCCCGGCTCGATGGGCTCCTCCTCCTACATTATGGTTGGCAAGGCGGGTGGACGCGACAATTACCACTCCATCTGCCATGGCGCTGGTCGTATCCGCTCGCGGAGTGCGAGCAAACGGCTCATTACAGTTGAAGAGTTTGCCGCATCAATGCGGGTAGGGATGGAGGACGAAATTGTTCTTAACCAGCGTTCGCTAGAGTCGATGGTCGACGAGTCGCCGCAGGCGTACAAGGATGTTGATCAAATTATTGAGAGTGTCGTTGGAGCCGGACTTGCCGAGGTTGTGGCCAAATGCAAGCCGCTGGCGACAATTAAGGGGGCTTAAGCGATGTTAACGGATAAAAGGGAAAAAAGCCTCAGCAAGATGATGACCAAAATATTGCGGCATGCGCCCGAAAAGTTCGGCATCCTGCTCGATGAAGCGGATGGCTCCTGCTTGCTTAGCGAGCTGCTGGCCGCCATTAATCGGCAGCCGGATTGGAGCAGCATGACGGAAGCGCATATCCGCTATGTTGTGGAGCGCTCCTCGAAGCAGCGCTTTGAGCTTGCAGACGGGCGCATCCGCGCCCGTTATGGGCATAGCGTGCAAAAGGTGAGCTATCCGGCTGCGGTGCCGCCGGAAGTTTTGTATCATGGCACGAATGAAGCGGTGGTGGCGGCTATTTTGCGCGAGGGCATTCAAGCGATGGGCCGCCAGTATTGCCATCTGTCGGAGGGGCTGGATTTTGCAGCCCTTGCGGGCAGCCGAAGGGGCAAACTTGTGATTTTGGCAGTGGATACGCAGCTTGCCGCGGAGCTCGGGGTTGTTTTTTATTATGCTGGCAATGAGGTGTGGCTGGCTGAGGAAATTCCGGCGGCATGCTGCCGGAAATATGATTTGCCGATTGATACGGTGAAAAATTAGGTAAAAGAATTACAATTTTCGCTGAGGTAATCGCAGCCATTTTTTGGTGCGAATGTGAAGCTCCCATGAAATCCCTAGGGGATTCGCACCTCAGAAAATGTCGATACGTGTCGAATTTGAATAACTCTCTAAAATGTCAAGGTTTTAATCATATACGCTTAGCATTATTGTTCTTGAAAAGATCGTGAATTGATGCCATGATTGGATCAATTGTATGTAATTTCGCTGTCGCACTCCGTATGGAGTGCGTGGATTGAAATCAGCAGATACGGTATTGATCAGTAAAGTTGAGCTCGTCGCACTCCGTATGGAGTGCGTGGATTGAAATCATTCCAAAATCGCTGACAACTACAACTAGCTTGTCGTCGCACTCCGTATGGAGTGCGTGGATTGAAATGTGAGCAGCAGCTTCTACGCGCTTACTGCGGCAATGTCGCACTCCGTATGGAGTGCGTGGATTGAAATGAGAGTCGATGAACGTGTCTGCATCTAGCTTTAATGTCGCACTCCGTATGGAGTGCGTGGATTGAAATTTTGTCATAGTAATACCGCTCTGACTTGCTTAGCAGTCGCACTCCGTATGGAGTGCGTGGATTGAAATTAAGTGTAACCTTTCCTGTTCGGTCATTAACCTTGTCGCACTCCGTATGGAGTGCGTGGATTGAAATATTATGCAAATTGGCCTAATGGCGGAAGTTTGAATGTCGCACTCCGTATGGAGTGCGTGGATTGAAATATCAGCCTAATAATGATCTTATCAGCTGCCGTGTACGTCGCACTCCGTATGGAGTGCGTGGATTGAAATATATCTCCGTATCAGGCAACTATGCTGGCGTGGATAGTCGCACTCCGTATGGAGTGCGTGGATTGAAATGGCTAAATTGGGGCATATCATCGCTGGTTTGATGTCGCACTCCGTATGGAGTGCGTGGATTGAAATACGTCGGATATGGCTTCCTTGATTGTTTTATAATCGTCGCACTCCGTATGGAGTGCGTGGATTGAAATTCTGAATTATAATGCAAACAAATGTTCCTATACAAGTCGCACTCCGTATGGAGTGCTACGAGAAAAACATTTTTATGGTCGCACAATAAGGCAACAACAAATGACTGAAACATCTGTTGCATCTCGTCAGACTGCGTTTTTCAAACAAATCAAAAAGAGTATGAAGGTTTTAATAGCCTCCATACTCTTTTTATGTTCGGCAGGGAAAGGAATTTCAGGCTGCCGAATTTATAATTCGTCTGGCGATAAGCCAGTAAGGTAAGGCTTTATCCTTTTTTGATGCCGTTGTTCGTCAAGCAGCTGTGCCATCTGTTGTTGGACGCGTTTCGTCTGCTCGGTCGCGAAGGCAGGATGGGCGAGATTGCGTGTTTCAAGCGGGTCAGCGGTCAAATTATACAGCTCGTATTCCTCAGCAACAGGAACGGTTTTGATAGCTGCAACATAGCAGATATTAGAGGCAGAGAGTGACACGGAGGCTGCACTACCGATATGCTGAGCGGTCGGCTGAAAAGTTACGTCTCTAGCTCCCGGCTCGCTCCAAAACTGCTCGTTATCATAATAGCGGGAATACTTCCATAATTGTTTGTTGTTATCGTTATAGAGAGGGGCAATTACCGTTTCAATATGATTGGGCTGAACAACGGAAGGAAATGGTATTCCGATTGGGTTAACTTGGTGCTGGCCCCGCGTAACGTCGTCGTCGATCATAAAATAAATCGGTGATTCTACGGGCTCGGATGTGTTTTGCCCTAAAATAAAGCTGGACAGGTCACGGCCGACAAAGGGATGGGCCTCGCTGAATTTTTTTTTGCAAGCGGCTTTGGATGTCTCCTACGTTAGCCTGGGCCAGCCCAAGCATAGTCGGGAGCAGATCAACATGGCTTGTAAGGGTATTGAAAGGCTTTGACTCTGGCTTCGGAAACAGCTGCTTGCTGTGAATGACTAAAGGGACATGGAGCATTTCTTCATAGGCAGAGGATTGGACAAGCGCTTCAAGCACTTTCTGCATTTGCATATCGGCTTGTTTTTGCATATGGTAATAAAGCTTGCGGTAATGAGGCTCATTAATAATGGGCTGCAGCGCGCGCGGGTAAATTTGCTGGTAGCTTTTTTGGCAGCGCGGTTTCGTATCTAAAGGTTCATTTTGGGTCGGCGCTGGCGCGACCGGAGGCATTGGCCCTATGTCGAAATTGAAGGCAGGCAGCTGTGCAGCGAGAGCCCCGTATAAAACAATATCATGCGGGTTCACAAATGAAGACACAACGAGCCATGGCTTTGCCGCATCATTTCGCTCTTTCTCATGGGCAATAGCCTGAATCAGTGAAACCACTTCGGAGGCATAGACGATATCTCGGCCGCTCAGCCCTTTAGCAGCAGACGAGCCGGAGTTTCGCGGGTCTCTACCGTGAGGCTCTGGGCCAATCCAGCCGGAAAATCCGAAATCGTCCATTCGATTGGCATGCAAATACAGCTCCTCCCGTGCTCGATCTGGAATACCGTTATCGGGGGAATAGCTGAGGACGCTTTGATGCGTGCCAGGAATAATGATATCTTGGTAGGAAAAATGCCATTTTCCCTTATAATAGGTTTGGTAACCTGCCTCGCGAAAATAGTTCCCATGCGTAGGCACCGTATTGCTGCCCAGCCAAAACATATCCGAGTCAAACGGATCCTTGGCAATCCCTGTTGTTTGGCTGACCCCGTGGAGCGAAGGATATTGCCCGGTCATTAACGTAGCTCGGCTCGGACAGCAAGCAGCACTTCCGATATAATGCCTGTGAAATTCCATGCTGTGCGCTTTTCTCAGAAATTGCTGGTCAACGAGATTTTCCTTGCTCCATTGCTTAATTTCCGCGTTCTCATAGATGGGAGGATAGCGCTCCTCATCGACGAGAATGACAAGAAAATTAGGCTTTTTTCTTGAGAGCGGTTGGCTGTTCACGACAGCACCCCCCCCCAGGGTATAATTTTAACCCTAGATTATGCGGCAATGGCTTGGAAAAGAAGAGGCCCAGCGCATGGAGTCTGAGCCGTGACGTAATGCTTTTCGAATAAATACTTTAAGCTACTTTTCTATGTTCAATTTGAGCAAGGCATCATCGATGGCCATCTGACCTGTTACATCTAACTCATTTAAAGCTTCCTCAATCGTTAAATCATCCGAAATTTCTGATTAGGAATGGGCTTGAGTTCATAGAAAGGAGACAGGTCATGATCGCCTATAGGGTTCATATAGTCGGTTACTGCGGGTAAGCCATAATTCGTTTTGTTTTTTGCAATTAATCGGCTGTTTGATGAATCATGAGCAATAAAATCCATTAATAATGCCGCTTCGTCGTGATGCTGTGCGTTTGTTGAAACGCCAAAAATATCATATATGGAGTAGGAAGAAGAATACTCTGGATTAGCGGGATCGATGGGGGCAGTGACCACCCCCCAAATTTATCTCGGTTCCATTTTCAAAATGGGATAAGGTGTCAAAGTCATAAGCAATGCTGTGCGATACGACTGTCATGGCAACATCTTGTGTGATGTAAGCTCTGAAATAAAAGAGCCTACCTATTCGGTAGACTCGATGAACTTCACTTTGAAGAGCTACTATGAATCTCACTTTTCGTATTCATGTATTCGATAAATCATCATGCCCTGCTCACTGTACATTTAAAATAACTTGGTTGCAGCCACTACTTTTTGCGGCTCTTCATACCAGCCTTTTGTGCCAATACCCAGCTCTCCAGCATTATTGCTTGAACCATAGGTCAATAACCGGCCTTTAGACACCCAGTAATAATTCTCTCCATAAGCTGCAATCGCTGTAACGTTTTTATTCCCCCCGTCCTGCTCTAGCAAACGACCCATTGACTTTCCTTCGTATAATAATTCTTTTTGTGTCGTTATATAAAGGCTTAATCGTCCAGTAGTTGAAACTGTACTATAATCTAATTTTTCTTTTACGGGTCCAACATAGGTATTGGTCGCTCGATAAGGCTTCTGCCTAATATTGCTAACCAAGCTTTGCGAACTATTCCAGCGCCACAGCCCTTTGTTTTTATCGATTCCGATTAACGTATCTCCATTAAATGAATCTCCGCCTGCAAACACTTTAGTAATACCTGAAAAGCCGGAGATTTTTGAAGCGGTAATAGTGCCTTCTTTTTTTGGACCTGACCAGTACCACACAGAGCCATCTTTTTTGGCTGCAAATCCCCGATCGTTGCTAACACCTACAGATATAACATCGCTAATATTAACCTGCCACACTAGCTTTTTATTTTTCGTGACGTTGCTGGAGCCCCACTCCCCGAGGTGGTATACTTTTCCACTCGATGTCCAAATAACGACACTCTTATTATATGCAGCGATTTCTTTGATAGGCTCTTGGATCAGGTCTAAAGGAAGTGGCTTATCCGAATCGGCTGCTGCCCCTAAACGCGTTAGTTTACCCCAGCCGTAAAGCTTGCCCTCTTTGGTTAATGCGAGAGAAAATTCATTCCCAGCAGCTACTTGTATCGCAGATTTAATAGTCGTAATTTTAAAAGGGGCAAGAACATCCTCCGTACTGCCGCTTTTAACTTCATGCTCTTTATTGCTTCCCCAGCCATAGATATCACCTTGTTTATTTAGCGCAAGCACATGACTGCTATTTGCAGATAAAGCGATTGGGTCTTTTATGCTTTGAATGTGATTTACAGCAAAACTGAGGGCAGCCGTTTTTCCAATTCCCAGTTGACCGCCATTATTTCCACCCCAGCTCATTAAGGTTCCATCTATTTTAACTCCAGCATAATGCAAACTATTATTAATCCATGTCGTACCGCTAGCAATTATTTTGTAGTCATTAAAGGGGGTGAAAGGGTCATTCGATATTTGTTTGCCGGCAGCTTCATACTGATAATACCGTCCATCTTCCTTCATCACATATCTCATATTTTGAAAAGTGCTAATGACACCGCTGGCGACTTTTTCAGGTAGGCTAACCTTCTTATCCTTCGTATCTGTATAACCCCATAAATCATAGGCTTCCGTAAGCAGCAGCGGCCCAGCATCCTGTGAGCCAATATCCATTACTTTGGGAAAGCCCTTTAGCTCTTGTGGGTTATCTGTGCTTGCTAATACATGCTGTAAGATGCCTGTATCTGTTGATTTTCCTTTTTGTTTATAACTAAGTGCTACACTTACATCCTTCCATGCCCAGACAGACCCATCATTTTTTAATGCGAGATAGGAATCGCCATAGAAGGATAGGCCGATCAAAATTTTTGTGACGCTTTTCAGGCCCTTTACCTGATTGGTTTTAATTTGTGCTTTCGTTATTTCCGTTTCATAAACATCATGGTAGGGTTCATTGAAAGGTAAAACCCATTCGGTTACCGTTCCATCTTTTTTTAAAACCATCCCATGCCCTTGTCCACCTACTTGTACTTGAACAGCTCCCTGGAGCTCTTTCATTAAAATAGGAGAAGAAATATTATGACGCCATAAATAGACTTCGCCTTTTGTTGTCAATACTGCTGCAGTTGAATAGTTGGCAGCTATTTGTTTGACATTTTTAAACTTCGTTATTTTTTTCGGAGCAGTCGAATTGCAGACTTTAGATGAATCGCATAGTGCCTGCGGAATGCTGCCCCATGCCCATAACTGTCCATTAGAATCAACAGAGTAAGTAACTCTATCTCCGAGAGCCAGACGGTTTTTTAAATCCTGTATTTCTTCTCTCGTTTTTGTGCTGTCAATGCTGGATTTTGTTTGATCATATTCCAAGCTGCTTTCATATTTTTTTAGCAGAGTGCCAGGTTCTGTATCCACTGTTCCATAGCGGGCACCTGTAGGACTTTGGATTTCAACAATGGGCCTTACACTGATATCGAGTGGTTCAGTTACAACTTTAAAGTAGCCTTTAGCATTGAGTGGGGTTTGCAACGTTTTGATTAAGGTATATCCGCTGCTTGGATCAATAAATTCTAAGTCCACGGTTAAATTTGCGCTATTGATGATGATCCCTTCGACCGTTACAACCCGATTGGAGTCAAATTTTACATAGTATTCGTACGATCCTTCCAAAGAGAAGGGGACTGGGGTTGTACTCAATCTTGAATGATCCACCAAGCCTTGAGCGAATATAGTATTTGAACAAATAAAGCAAATAACAAATAGACTCAGTGATAAACTGCTAAACCATTTTTTCATCTGTTTTCCCCCTGATTATGTATAAAATCGAGATGTTCAATTCACTTTAGCTGATCCATAATCTAACATAAAGGACGAACACAGTGACAAACATAACTCGTTCTTATTATTTGGTCAATATATTCCCTTATTTTAATCATAAAAGAAATCTCATCATAAATGCTAGATTCCTGCAACTTTTTCCATATTAGTTCGTCTAATTTTTTATGGAAAAAATTGAAATTGTAAAGAGAAGAGAGGTTGCAATGATTCAAAAAAAGACACAATGTCAGGAGAGTATGATGAAGAAGATAGGGTTCTTAATGGTATTATTTATGTTTTTAGTGGCGTTCCCAAACGATAGCTTTGCAGCAGCGGTGGATACGAAGGTGATTTTGGACGGAACAGAGCTTGTGCAGCCTGAAAATACGAAAGCCGAAATCATTGACAAAAAAGTCATGATCCCAATTCGGATCGTATCGGAAAGCTTGGGCTACGACGTGCTCTGGGATAAGCAGGCACAGACGGTCACGATTAGCAAGGAAGGCACGCTCATTGAAATGACGGTAGGCCAGAAAGCGGCAAAGATCAATACGGCTGCCATAGAAATAGATGCTCCTCCTGTGATTAAAAAAGGAACAACGCTCGTTCCGCTGCGCTTCGTAGGCGAGCAGATGAATCTCAAGGTTGGCTGGAACAATACGACGAAGACGGTCACTTTAACGAGCCCGATTCCAGAAGTGGTCATCGATGAGGGGGAAACGGACCCGGTTATTCCGCCCTCTTCCGGCACGGGAGGCACCATTATTGATGGAGCTATCCCGAGTGGCGTGTCAACAGTAAGCGCTATCAGCTTTAATGACAACCGCCTTATCGTCACGACAAGCGGCAAAGTAGGGCCGAAAATTTTCGCGATGAAGGCGCCGGATCGCCTCGTCATCGATTTGCCAAATTCGGCTTTTGCACCGTCGTTTGGCGATGGACAAGCTTTGAATGGCAGCCAGATGGGCGAGCTTGTCATTACGGACAGCTCAGATGTTACGAAGGTGCGTTATTCTTTGTTTACCCGCGAGCCGTCGGCTATTCGCATCGTTTTGGATTTGAGACAGGCGACCTCCTATCAGCTTGTCAGCGATGATTCTGGCCTTTATGTCGTAGACCTTAATGTGGACGGCGACGTAGGCGGTCCGCCGATTGTGCCGCCAATCAGTTCAGACGGCAAAAAAATCGTCGTCATTGATCCCGGCCACGGCGGTGTTGAGCCAGGCAAGGTGGCGCTGACAGGGCTGCAGGAAAAAATAATCAATCTGAAGCTTTCCTTGAAGGTCGAGCAGCTGCTGAAGCAGGTGTCTGCCATTAATGTGGTGATGACGCGAAAGGATGATACTACACTTAGTCTTTCGAATCGTGCGAAGCTGGCAAATGCACTGAATGCCGATTTGTTCGTCTCCCTGCATGCCAACGGCTACACGACAACCACAGCTTCAGGCACAGAGACGTATTATGCGCGGGATTCGAGCATACCATTAGCTAAGACGATTCATCGCTATTTGGTGGAAGCGACTGGTCTGAGAGATCGCGGAGTGAAATATGGCAACTATCACGTCATACGAGAGACAACGATGCCGGCGGTTCTGCTCGAGACAGGCTTTATGAGCAATGCGTCGGATTTGGCGGTTATTACGAATGAAACGGTGGAAATGCGTATGGCAAAAGGCATCGTTGAGGGAATTAAAGAATATTTGGGTATTAAATAGTACAGCTTGTTTCTTTCAATTCCTGAGGGAGGTGGAGTTTGAATGAACACAAAGATTGCTATTGCGGCGCTCCTATTAATCGTTATGACGACAGCCGGCTGCGCGGACAAGTCATCAGCCCATCCGGCGCAAGAGGTTACTCTAGATGCTACCCAATCCAAGACGGTCACAGCAGCCACAGTCGTGGAGCCGCAGCAAACGGCTGAGGCTCCGGTATCTGCTGCGGAAGTGAAGAAGCGGACAATTGAAGTTTTTTTCTCAGACCCGCAGGGGGAAAAGCTTGATAAAGCGGGTGTGCAGATTTCTTTTTCCACACCTGTAGAAAAATATACAGAAGCCTTTAAAGCTTTGCAGCAAAGCAACAATGCCGAGCTGATACCACTCTGGTCGAAGGAGATCGAGCTGAAATCCGTCCATTTTAAAAACGGAGCGCTCACGCTCGACATTCATATGCCTGACACGGCGCGTCTCGGATCTGGCAGTGAAATATTCGCTTTGGATGCTTTAACATGGACGCTATTTCAATTCGTAGAAGTGAAAACAATTGATTTGCTCGTCGACGGGGAGCAACTGGAAAGCTTAATGGGACATGCCGATTTGGAGCATCCCATTACGAGAGGGAAATAAGCTTGATGAAAGCCGATACTTGCATCGCTATGTTTCATAATCTCTTTTAAGAGGTAAAGAGACATATAACCAAAGAGGAGATGATCATATGACAGCTTCAAATAACGGTTTAGGCGATAAAATAAAAGGCAAAGTCAATCAAGTAAAAGGCGAGATTAAAGACCAGATCGGCAAAGCGACGAACAATGAATCGCTGCAAGGAGAAGGCAAGCTGGATAAAGCCAAAGGTATCGCCCAAGAAAAAATCGGCGAGCTCAAAAATAAAATCAGCAGGTAGATGGCGGCTGCAAGCTTGGCTATAGCCGCATCGTTCATCAAGAAGCCAGCCCTCACAGTCTGTGGAGGCTGGCTTCTTGCGGCGCATAACGATCAGGCAGGAGGCGAGCGTACCCGCAAAGCATTGCAAGATAATTGCAAGGTACAGTAATGCATGGCTAACCAAAGTAAAGGAGCATTCGCCGCTGCTGTGCAGGTCGGCAAACGCTCCTTTGCTTTGCGCTATTTTAAAAGTGGTCAGGCGGCATTTCGGTTGGGAAGTCCGTTTCGACATTCGGTGCAGGCACAGGCTCAATCTCGGGTGTTGGAGTGCTGGGATTCATTTCGGGCGCGGGCTGCTCGGGCAAAATCTCAGGTGGGTTCGGCGGTATGAGTTCCGGCGATTTGTCTGGATTCGGCTCTGGTAAATCGATCGGCTTTTCGTTATGAATAGACATCATATACCCTCCTCTCGCTTATTCTTTACTTACCCAAACTTGCCTTCGGACTAACCAAGAGCGGGAAACGATGGTATTATGATGGGAGAACAGACTTATTAAGATGCAGGAGATGAATAATGGATTTTACAAAACTGAATTCCTTAACGAAATATCCGAGTATCCTCACCTATCACCAGCTTGGGGAACGCGGCCGTTTAAACGACACATTAACCGAAGGTGAGGCCTTCGATTCGGATAAGCCCGTTTATGTTTATGAAAAAGTAGACGGGGAAAATGCGCGCATAATTTTGCTTCATAATGAAGCCGGGACGGACTATTTTATTGGCTCACGAGAGGAGCTGCTGTTTGCCAAGGGGGACCGAATTGGCAATCCCTATGGCAATATGGCGGCTTTGCTAACCCCGATTGCGGAGCGGATGCAGGCCAGCTTGGCGGATGGTAAGCTTGGACTTACCGTTATTTATCAGGAGAGCTATGGCGGTAAAACAAAGGCGGCCAAAAATTATACGTCCAGCGGCAGCCAAGGCTACCGGGTATTCGATCTGTTTTCGCTGACGCATGAGGAGCTTAAGCATTTGCTGGAACTGCCGATTGACCAAATTGCCAAGTGGCGCGATCATGGCGGCCAGCCTTTTTATAAAGAGGCGGAGAAAGCAGCATTTATCGAGCGCTGGAGCCTCGACGCTGCGCCGCTGCTGGCTGAGCTGGGTGGAGCTGCGTTTCCGGTCGGGCTGGAGGAGACGAGCCGTTTTCTCAGCGATTTTGCGGCCACGCGTGTAGGAATGGATGCATCCGGAAAGTCAGAAGGAATTATTGCACGAACGGCTGATCGCAAAATGATTCGTAAAATCCGGTTCGAGGATTACGAACGAACCTTTAGAAATGCGCCGAAGGCATGAACAATTTGCTAGTGTCGGGCTACCGCGCGCATGAGCTGAACATTTTTAATCAAAAGCATGAAGGCATTGCCTATATTAAGCAGGCGATTACGAATAAGCTGCTGCCGCTCATTGATGATGGCTTGCAATGGGTCATTACGCCGGGCCAATATGGCGTTGATCTATGGGCATGTGAAGCCGTCATCGCGCTTAAGCCGCAATACCCGCAGCTCAGGCTTTCTATTATTACGGCGTATAGCAATCCGGAAGAGAAGTGGAAGGATGACAAGAAGGAATATTATGAGCAGGTGCTGAAGGGCGTCGATTATTATGCGTCGGTCAGCGACAAGCCTTATGACGGCATTTGGCAGCTGCAGGCGAGGGATGAGCTGCTGTTTCGCAAAACCGAGGGTATTTTGCTCGTGTACGATGAGGATGCGGGGGAAGGAAGTCCGCGCTACTTCAAGGAGCGTGCGCTCCGCCGGCAGCAGGCCGATGGTTATCGCTACATCAGCATCAGCTCGGATGATATTCAGAGCATTGCGGATGAGGCGAATTATCGGGATATGGACTAGCATAATAAGGCTGCCACTCGTTAGGGCGGTTCTTGACAGCAAGAGGAGGATGCAGAGATGGATGATCAGGATGATAAAAAGCATCAAGAGCAGCATTCGGAAAAGGCGCGGCCATTTGATTTAGAAAAGAGTGAGCCAGCTAGCCAGGCGGTGCATGTGTTCCGCCAGCCGCGGGAGTCGCAGCAGTCACTGGCGGCAGCGCAAGCAGCAGCCCAGGCTGCGCGGGAAGAAGCGGCGCAGCGGGCCGAGGCAGCCCGCCTAGCGGAAGCGGCAAGGCAGGTGGAGGTTGCCCGCCAGTCAGAGGCGGCGAGGCAGGAAGAGATTTTGCGGCGTGCGGAAGCAGCACGGCAGGAGGAACTGGCGCGCCAAGAGGAAGATGCGCGCTTGCTTGAGGCGACGCGGGAGCAAGCGGCTTTGCAGAAGCGCGAGGATTTGGAGGAAGAGCCGGGACAACGGGAACGTTACGGCGAGTATGGGGAATATGACGCATACGGCGATGACAATAGCGAATACGATGCAGATGATGCTGTGCCAGCTGTTACGGCGGCGACAGCAAGAAATGAGGCAGTTGGAACGGCTGCATCAGTGAGAAATGAAGCTGCCGGAATGGCAGGCGCTGCGGGCGCTGGTGCTGGCGCAAGTGCAGGAGCAGGAGCCAAAAGCGGAGCAGCAGGGGCTGCAAACAAGCTGCTGCAAAATATATCCGGCTCGGTTAAGCAGATCGATATGCAAATATTGCTGAAGCTGCTGAAAAATCCGCTGGAGGGGCTGAATTTAAACCCGGCCAAAGATTTGAGCTACGGTATAATCGGGATTGTCAGTGCGATAATAGGTTTCCTCTTGTTCTGGCTGCTTACAGGCAGTGCCATCCAGCTATTTTTCGGCTATGGGGTATCCGATCTATTGCGTGAGGGAAGCGGCATGAGCGCAGCGCTATTCGGCAAAATCTTGCTGCTGTCGCTAATATCGACGATTGCCTTCCTCGGTTCTTTATGGGGAATCAGCTTGTGGAGAGCGACGCAGCGTCTAACACTCAGAGCTTTCATTACATCGATTGGAGCGATGCAGCTCGTTTCTGGAGCTGGATTTTTAATAGCGGGCGTCGTTTCGCTCATTAGCTTTAAGCTGGGCCTTTTGGTAATGGCGGCGGCACTGCTGTCTACTCTTGGCATTTCCTTGGTCGGCGCATCGGTGGCCAGCCAGGTGACGAAGGAGAAGCTGTGGTCGTATATCGTTCTTTCGGTTTGTGCTTACTTATTGTTGTTTGGCCTGTTCGGTGATTTGATCTTGTAAATTGATAAGCATAATGAGTGATGATATGTTGCTTAAACGTTGTTTCCCCTTGCGGAAGCAACGTTTTTTATTTGTTTGCAAAAGCCCCTGTCCGTTATTTTGGTAAATTTGTTATGGCGGTTTGAAATCATAATTGGAGCAGTTAATGATTGAAGTTCGATAAAATATGACAGAGATCGAAAAAATAAATGATGAATTTTCAGTAAAATGAAATGATTTTAGAGGATTTTAGCACTTTATGTAGAAAATTTAATAGCTAAAGATGATAGGGGGTATTTACCATTATGAAAAAAGCTATTTTTGCAGTTGCCGCTATGCTCGTCATGGCTGGCTGCGCCGGCCAAACGGAGGATTTTTCCACAGAGGTAAGTCAATTAAAGGAGCAAGTAAGCCAGTTGAGTGCTGAAAATGAGAAGCTGAAGGCAGAGCTTGCCGAGGCCGCTAATACTGCTGCGGTAAGCGAGGCGTCTTCGGAGCCGGCACCGGAGCCATCCGCTGACGCAGGCAGTGTACTAGAATTGAAAAAAGCGCTCGTTATTGCCGACTTTGCAGAGGTTACGCTCACGAAGACAGAGTTTACGTCCAAAGTCGTTCCGCCGAAGCCTGACAGCTTCTACAATTACTACGAGATAAAGGATGCCGAAAATATTTATTTGGACATCGTTCTTAAGTTCAAAAGCTTGCTCAGCTCGTCCAAAGGCGCAGATGAATTTGCCAATGTACAAGTGAAATATGATAGCAAATACGAGTACGAAAGCTTTTCTGCAATTGAAGAGTCGGGTGGAGGCAACTTTACCTATACAAACATAACGAATATTGAACCATTAAAAACGGGAGTTCTTCACTTTATCGCTGAGCTGCCTAAGGAAGCGGCCAAAGACAAAAAGCCGATTGATATTATCGTTACGATTGAAGGCAAGGAATACGTCTACTCGTTGCGCAGCGAATAGCCGCTTCGCGAAATATATAAATAGAGGGAGAATGAAATATGAAACAGAAAGTAATTACAGTTTTGCTGGCTATGGTCATGCTGCTGGCAATCCCAACGGGGCTTTCGGCCGCTAAGGCGGAGAGCCAGAGCGTTTTTGTAAACGGCAAGAAAATCGCTTACGCGCAGGCACCAATAAGCGAGAACGGCACAACGCTTGTATCGGCAAAAGAAACGATTGAAGCACTTGGCCTCGCCTTCAGCTGGGACAAGGGCAACAAGCGGATCATCGCTTCAAGCGGCGAAATGACGATTTCGATTATTTTGAATGAGCCCGTTGCTACGGTTAATGGCATTTCTATATTTTTGGGAACGCCCGCTGTAGAACGAAATGGCCGCACCATGGTTCCGCTTCGCCTGTTGACAGATGGTCTAGGCGCTTCTATGGAAACGAAAGGCAACCAAATCAGCATTAAAACGGTAGACCCAAGCAAAAGCAAATATTATACAGGCCTGCCGCTGCAAATTACGAATTCCGCTGTGAAAAATCTAGGCACGGAAAAAATCGTTGTTAATTATGTGGAATATTATTATGCCGGTGGCGCTGTGCAGGCCTATGATTTTACAGCATCGTTGAATGCGCGCGGCAAAGCCGCTTTTAACAATGCGACCGTAAAGCCAGGCGAAAATTTTGATTCGAATGGCACGAACTATACCTTTTTCGGCAGAACCGTTTATAGCATAGTGGTGGGAGAAGAAGAAACGGTAAGCAAAAGCTACAAGCTGGCTAAACAGCTTTATGGCAATGGCGGCACGATTGAAAAGCAGATGAGAGCTCTCTACAAACAGAAGGAAGAGGACTACAAGAAGAAGCTGAAAGAGGAGCTTAAGAAAAATAATAATGTTCCTTTTAAAGTTGTTGATTCTAGCATTACTTATGATTCATTAGGATATCCGGAAGCGAATATAGAGCTATGGAATTTGACAGCTAAAACGATAGTTTCATTCGAGCTTTCTTTTAGCACCTATGACGCTTACGGCGACCCGGTAAAGGGTGGTTATCCGTACACAAACCGTTTCTACGGAAAAGGTGCCAATGTTAAAGTATTGAGCGGTTATAGTCACATATTCACATGGGATCTCTACTCCTACAGCGACACAACCAAGCTCAAAAATATTCAAATTGATCGGGTTGCATACTCCGACGGCTCTGTCTGGAAACGTAAATAATAATTGAACAAACAAGCAGAAGGTTAAGCCGGATAAAGAAAAAGAAAAAGCCGCAGCGTTTGTATCGCCTGCCCGCAAGGGAGGAAAGCAGCGCTGCGGCGTCTTTTTTTACTGATTTCTAAAATAATGATGCTAGGCGCATCTATGTTTGGTTTTGAGGATTCATAAAGTGAACGGGGCAACAGGTCATTCCGCACGAAGTTCTAAACGGGCTTGTAGAAAGGCAGGTTAGCGTGTAGAAATGGATACAAACATATATTTTGTTCGTCATGCTCATTCAGTCTATAACCCTGATGAGTTGGGGAGACCTCTTTCGGAACGAGGTATTCAAGACGCAGAGAAAGTGGCAAATATACTATACTAAACACCGAGCAAGCCCCCACCAGTGAAAGGTGGGGGCTTGCTACGCTCTTTTAATCAGAGAACTATAATATTTTCGAAAAGTGTCTTTTGCATTAAAGGGAGGAAACCCGGCGCAGAAAATTATTATGGGCAAAGCCCCGCACCTGCTCCTCAGAGTAATGCTTAAGCAGCTCATTAATCAGGTTTTGGCTTTTTGCGGCGTTTTCGAGATTATGCACGTAAGCGTTGATGCCGTCAAAATCGGAGCCAAGGCCAACATGATGAACGCCGCCAATGGCACAGTAATGGTCAATATGCTTAATTAGATCGGAGATTGTCGTAATTCCGTCCGATTCGGGCTTAATAAACTCAGGATAATAGACGACATGAACGGTTGCATTTTTGGCGAACAGCGCTTGCGCTTGCTCATCAGACAACCCTCGCGGATGATCGAATACGGCCTTGGCGTTCGAGTGGCTGGCGATCAAATAATCGGCTGTTTCCACGACGTCCCAGAAGCTCTGCTCATTCAAGTGGCTCACATCGGTCAAAATCCGGTGCTCATTGTGGAACTGTACCATTTTGCGGCCGAGGGAGGAAAGTCCCGCTCCGCGAGGCTCCAGCACCCCATCAGCAGCAAGATTGGCGAAATTCCAGGTCAGGCCGACCGACAACACGCCAAGGCGGTGAAACATATTCAGCTTATGCAAGTCATTACCGACCGGATCAACGCCTTCAAGCGTCAGAAAAGCGCCAATCTCGTGCTCGGCCAGCTTGCCGATATCCTTCCATTCCTTGATGTGCTTCATGTCCGGATTTTTCCCTAATACTTCCTCGTAAAAATAATGCACCTGGTCGAGCGCCGATTGAAACTTCTCTTGATCAGTCAAGTTCGGCATGACGAAAATGGCGAAGCCTTGTACCTTGACGCCCCCAGTAAGCAGGCGCTGCTTGTTCGTATCCAGCTCAGGTGCATCGTTGAAGGAAAGGCTGCCTTTCTTCTCCCCCAGCTTCATTAAAGCATCGCAATGCAAATCGATAATGTTCATTTAAAACTCCTTTCACCGGCATTTACAGCGGTTTAATGTCCCAAGCTTCGCTTAGGAAAGCGAGAATACGGTCAACAGAGCGCTGCACTAAGGCTTCGCCTTTCCCGGCTGTCGCAAAAGATGGATGTCCAACGACGCCTGATTTGGAAATGGAAGACAGACGGTTGTATTTGATGATTTCGGGAAAAGGATCTTCAAACGCGGGCTGTTCATCGATGATAATGGACTGGTTTACAAGCTGAGGGTAAAGATGAAGCAGGACGGAGGTGCCGATTTCACCAGCATGGCCGTTTGAAAATTTTCCAGATTCGGAAATGCCGTCATCCTGCGCCTTGATGAACCGCCAGCAATCGATTTGGGCGGCCAATACATCGCTATGCTGTTCCTTGATCTGATGCACGATTTGATTAATAACCGATACATTTCCAGCGTGGCCGTTAATGAAGAGTATACGTTTGAAGCCCCATTTTAACAAGCTGGTTACTATGTCGCCGAGATAAGCTTTTAAGCTTTCGGGGCGAATCGTAATGGTTCCGGGAAAATCATTTAGTACGGTGGAATCTCCAGCCTCTACGTTTGGTCCGATCAGTGCGCCAACACACTCGGCAACGAGCTCTGCCAATTTGGCTGCCAGCAGCCCATCCGAGCCAAGAGGCAGATGAGGGCCATATACCTCGATTGCGCCTACAGGAACAATGACCAGCTCCGTTTGTTTTTTGTATTCCTCGAAGACGGTCCAGCTGATGTCTCTTAATTTGCGGCTTTTCGTCATAATGCGCTCTCCCAATTGTATGAATTTTAAAATATAACTGATGAATCTCGCTCCATCAAAGATGGGCCTGTCTAAGCTTGGTTGTACAAATGGCAGGCGACCTGCCTTCCGCCGACATCCCGCAGCTCAGGCTTGTCGGTACGGCAAACGGCCATGCAGGCATGGCAGCGCGTATGAAAAGCACAGCCGGGAGGCGGGCTCGCCGGGCTCGGCACATCGCCCGGCAGCACAATGCGGCTCTTTTTGGCAAGCGGATCAGGGGTGGGTACGGCGGACAATAACGCCTGCGTATAGGGATGCAGCGGCTCTGCAAACAATTCGCGTTTGCCTGCCAGCTCTACAATTCCGCCCAAATACATTACGCCGATCCGATCGCTTATATGCTTGACTACGCTTAAATCATGGGCGATAAATAAATAGGTAAGCTTGAACTGCTCCTGCAAATCCTGAAGCAAATTAATAATTTGCGATTGAATGGAAACGTCGAGAGCGGAGACGGGCTCATCTGCGACGATCAGCTTGGGGTTCAGCGCAAGTGCGCGGGCAATGCCGATCCGCTGCCGCTGCCCGCCGCTGAACTCATGGCCATAGCGATCCGCATAACGGCTGTTTAAGCCGACGGTTTCCAGCAGCTCATCGATCCGTCTAGTCCTTTCCTTGCCGGTTGCTGCTTGATGAATGTCGAGCGGCTCGGCAATGAGCTCGCCCACCGTCATACGGGGATCAAGCGAGGCGTATGGGTCCTGGAACACCATCTGCATATCCTTCCGCAGCTTGCGCAGCTCCTCCACCGGAAGGCCGACCAAATTGCGGCCCTCATACTTAATTTCGCCTGCCGTTGGACGAAGCAATTGCAGCAGCGTACGGCCTGTTGTAGATTTGCCGCAGCCGCTTTCACCCACAAGGCCCAGCGTTTCGCCTTTGAAAATCGTAAATCGCAGGCCATCGACCGCCTTCACATGTCCTACCGTCCGATTGAACAGCCCTTTTTTGATCGGAAAATATTTGGTTAAATGGCTTACCTCAAGCAGCGGTTCATTCATTGGAACGCCTCCTTTGCTTCGGATGCATGGAGCCAGCATCTGGCTGAATGCCCAGCCCCTACTGCTTCGAGCTGCGGATGCTGCTCATGGCAAATCGCTTGCGCAAATTCACAGCGGGGGCTGAAACGGCATCCTTCCCGCAAGCTTCCGGGCGGCGGAACGCTGCCCGGGATGGAATATAGTCTGCGCTCATCCGTTTCAAGCGTGGGCATCGACTTCATTAAGCCTTGTGTATAGGGATGCTTGGGACTTGTGAAAAGGGTAAGCACGTCGCATTCCTCGACAATTTGTCCCCCATACATAACGGCTACGCGGTCGCACATTTCCGCAACGACGCCAAGATCATGCGTAATAAGCAAGATGGAGGTGCCATGGCTCGTTTTTAGCTGCTGCATTAGCTCCAGAATTTGGGCCTGTATCGTAACGTCTAGTGCGGTCGTCGGTTCATCGGCAATGAGCAGCTTGGGATTGCAGGCCATCGCGATGGCGATCATAACCCGTTGCCGCATGCCGCCGGACAAGCGGTGGGGGTACTCCCGCAGCATTTGCTCGGGGCTAGGAATGCCAACCAGATGCAGCATTTCAATTGCCCTTGCTTTCGTCTCAGAGCGGCTGAGCTTCATATGAATGCGAATGGCTTCAAGCAGCTGTTCGCCGATCGTAAACACGGGATTAAGCGCGGTCATCGGTTCTTGAAAAATCATCGCCATGTCATTGCCGCGCACGCTGCGCATTTCCTTCTCGGAAAGCGCAAGAATATCCCGGCCATCGAAGGTGACGGAGCCTTCGACGACTTTGCCTGGCGTTAAACGCATGGCGGTCAGCGATGTCACGCTTTTGCCTGAGCCGGATTCTCCGACAATACCGACCGTCTCGCCTTCATAAATCGTAATATCAATACCGTCTACAGCGGGAATGACGCCATCGCCAGTATGAAAATACGTTTTGAGCGCCTTTATTTCCAGTAGCTTGCGTTTCAATGCGGGCCCTCCTTAGCTAAACCTTCATTTTTGGATCAAGGGCATCGCGCAGCCCATCGCCGAGCAGATTGAACCCAAGGACAACAAGCATAATAGCGATGCCCGGCACGATGGACAGATGGGGCGCGGTGCGAAGAAATTCCCGGCCTGCGCTCAGCATGGCCCCCCATTCCGGAGATGGCGGTTGTGCGCCCATTCCAAGGAAGCTTAACCCTGATGCCGATAAAATGGCGGTAGCTACGCGCAGCGCCGAAAGCACAATAATGGGAGCAATGCTGTTCGGAATAATATGCTTCAAAATAATGCGTCTGTGCTTGGCGCCCATGGAGCGCGAGGCTTCAATATATTCTTTGTTTTTAACCGACAGTACAGCACTGCGGGTAATCCAGATGAACGACGGCACGGAAAAAATGCCGATGGCAATCATGAGATTCACCATTCCAGGACCAAGCACGCTTACAATGGCAAGAGCCAGCAGAAAGCCGGGAAAGGCCATGAAAATATCGGTGATCCGCATAATGACCGATTCGATTTTGCCGCCAAAATAACCCGCTATTGTGCCGAAGGCTACGCCAAAAACGACAGAAATGACGACGCCGACAATACCTACCATGAGCGAGATGCGCGACCCATAAAATATCCGTGACAAAATATCCCGCCCATATTCGTCCGTTCCGAATGGGTGGCTAAGGGATGGCGCTTGCAGCAGCATATCCATGTTTTGCTCGAGTGGATCATAAGGGGAGATCCAAGGTGCCAGTATGGCAATAAAAATAAAGAGGCCAACGATCCATAGGCCCAGCAGAGAGCGTTTGTTGCTTATGAGCCGCTTGAGCACTTGCTTGTAAAGGGCCTCTCGTTTGGCAGGCCCATCGTCATAAGCCGATGGAATGCTTTGGGCAAGCAGGGATGCAGCTTTGGGTTCACTCATCGTTAGGCCTCCTTCCGGTCATAACGGATTCGCGGATCGACAGCGGCATAACACAAATCAACGAGCAGATTGACGATGACGAAAATAAACGCAACGAATAAAATGCTGCCCTGCACAGCCGAATAATCTCTAAACTGAATCGATTGAATGATATAGCGGCCCAGACCATTCATGGAGAAGACGGTCTCCGTAAGCACTGCGCCGCCGAGCAGATTGCCGATTTCCATGCCGATGACGGTAATAATCGGAACGAAGGCATTTTTAAGCGCGTGTTTGTAAATGATGAGCCATTGACGGACCCCTTTGGCTTTTGCAGTACGAATATAGTCTTGATTAATGACCTCAAGAATGCTGGAGCGTGTAAGCCGTGCGAGCACAGCGGCAGAGGAAATGCCGAGAACGAGTGCCGGAAGCACAAAATGCTTCAGCTCGCTGCTGCCTCCGGAAGGCAATATGGGAAAATAATAGGCAAAAATAAGAATGAGAATTATGCCCAGCCAAAAAACGGGCATCGATATGCCGAACAAAGAGAAAGCCATGGCCGCATGATCGCGGGCACTGCCGGGTTTGGTTGCAGCGATAATACCGGAAAATAGCCCGATGACAACGGTAACCAGCGTAGCCAAAATCGTCAGCTTCACCGTGCTCGGGAACCGCTCCATAATTTCCTGCAGCACCGGATTGTCCGATCGCAGCGAAGTGCCGAAATCGCCTTGCAGCAGCTGCCAATTATAATCGATATATTGCTCGTAGAGCGGACGGTCGGTTCCGAGCCGCTCCCGGATGATTTGCACTTCCTCGGGACTGGCGTCTAGACCAGCAACTAATTCAGCGGGATCGCCAGGCACGAGCTGCAAAATGATAAAAGAGAGCAGGGAAACGCCGATTAGCGTCGGGATCATTTGCAGCAATCGTTTTAGTACATAGTTAAACAAGGGGAAAACTCCTTCCTGACCACTAAAATGAAGCGGCCAAGCGATTAGCCGTACAAATGCGCCTGCCGATGAATATGCGACGGGAGCTTGGTGCGGACTTCGCGCACGCGCGCCAGATCAATCCGGTAGGGAATAAGCGTCTCCGTTTCTGCACCGCGTGCTACGACAACGCCCATCGGATCAACGATCAGGCTCTGGCCGATGTAAAACTCGTTGACCTGATTAACGGCAACGACATAAGCGGTATTTTCCAGCGCCCGCGTCGTAACGAGATTTTCCCAGTGGCGTTCCTTCACCGGACCGCGTACCCAGCCGGATGGCACAATAATCACGTCGGCCCCATGCAGCGCCTGGTAGCGGGCGATTTCCGGGAAGCGCAGCTCATAGCAGACGAAAAGTCCCAGCTTGCCGAATGGCGTATCAATCGGCTCGAAGAGCGCCGTGCCGGGTTTAATATCGCGTGATTCCTGCGCGCCGAATGCATCATATAAATGCGTTTTGCGATAATGGCCGACGATTTGGCCGTCCGAGTCAATAATGACCGTGGAGTTGTATACGCGGTCATCCGCGGAATCCTCCGTAGTCTCCCGCGTACCGAAAATGACCCATACGCCATAATGCTTGGCCAGCGACTGCATCGTCGCAACGAAATGCCCTTCCAGCGGCTCGGCATCCTCCAGCTTGCGTTCTCTTGGCGTGCCGATTTGATAGAAGCTCATAAAGGCTTCCGGGAAAACGACCAGATCGGCCTGGTGCAGCGAGGTCGCGTCCTGCAGCGCCTTTTCCGCCTTGTCCAAATTTTCCTGCTTGCTGCTTGAAGAACCGAACTGTGCCATTACGATTTGAAAGGTCATAGATGCTTTCACTCCTGTATCCAATTTTTTGAAAAAACGGGCTTTCCATGCGAATGGTGCCGCTCGCGCAGCACCATCATGCTTACTTGAATTTCACGCCGCGCAGGTCCCAGAGCAAGGAAGGCAGAAAGGTGATGCCTTCAATTTTGCTGGAATATGCAATTTGGACGGTATCCTCATACAAAGGAATCCAAGGCGCGTCCGCTTTTATGAGCTGTAAAGCTTCGTTGTAATTTTTCTGGCGTTCCGCCTTGTCAAGCGCTTGGCCTCCCGCAAGAATGAGCTCGTCTACTTTGGGATTGGCATAGAAGGCATAATTGGACTTGCTCGTCGAAAGGAAGCTGTCGCGCAGCAGAGCATCGCCGTCACCTGTAACGGAAGACGCGCCCCGGACGAATAAATCATAGCTGTCCGGATTTTTCAGCACATCGAGATAAGAAGCAAGCTCCAGCACCTGCAGCTCTGCTTTGAAGCCCAACTGCTGCAAGCTGTTTTGCACAAATTCGGCGGCCGGGCGATCCTGCACGGCATTTGCCGCAAGCACAATTCGCAGCGTCGTTCCTTCCTTCACGCCAGCTTCCTGCAGCAGCTTTTTCGCCGCTTCCACATCATAGGCGTATGCGCCCACATCGGTGTAGCCAAATGAATTTTTTGAAATAAACGAAGTGGCAACCTCAACTCTGCCTTCATAAAGCTTGTTGACCAGCGTTTCACGATTGATCGCCAGATTGAGCGCATTGCGTACCAACACATTATCCAGAGGAGCATGCTTCGTATTGATGCCGATATAGCCAACGCGATTGGTAGAGCGAGTATTGACGGTAAACTTACTGTCATTTGACAAGCGTTCAACGTCTGTCCCCGGCACTTTGTCAATGAGATCCGCTTCGCCGGATTCAAGCATAATAACGCGAGCCGCATTTTCGGTTACCGTTTTGAACGTAATGCTGCTTACGCCCGGCTTGCCGCCCCAATATTGATCGTTTGCCTCCAGTACAATCTCGTTGCCGGAGCTCCAGCTTTTGAGCTTAAAGGGGCCTGTGCCGACTGGCTTTTTAGCAATGCCTGCTTCATCTTCCTGAATTGATTTAGGACTAATGATGCTCCCGGAAGTGACGGCAATATTGTTAAGGAAAGCGCCCTGCGGCTCTTTGAGCTGAAAAATGACTTCGGAATCGCCGTTCGTGCTGACGGATTCAATGAATTGGCCCAAGGTCGCATATTGGGACAGCTTTTTATCCGGGTTGATCAGGCGTTCAAAATTAGTTTTAACCGCTTCGCTATTAAAAGGGGCGCCATCTTGGAAAGTCACGTTTTGACGCAGCTGGAAGGTCCATGTTTTGCCGTCTGCCGAGGCTTTCCAGCTTTCTGCAAGCTGAGGAACGATTTCAAGCTTATCGTTGAAGGTGACAAGACGATCATAGATTTGATAATTAATAAAGCTGGAGATAGAGTCAGTCGCATTTTGTGGATCAAATCCAATGGCATCGCCCGTCAAGGCGATCGTCAGGCTTTTCGCTGCCGCTGTATCGGAAGCTGCGCCTGTGCTGCTTGACGCTGTATTCGGCGCTGCGGTATTCGTATTTGCAGTGCTGTTTGCTCCGCCGCCATTGCCGCAGCCAGCAGCGAACAGGGATAAGGCTATAAGGGCAAGGCCCAGCTTGTTTTTGAAAAGATTCCTTCTCATCTAGTTGTTTCCCCCTTGATTGTCGGTTGCCGCTAGCTGGTCTGTACATCCAGCGAGCCGTTTATCGTAGCCGAGTTCCTTCCGGCGCTGTTGTTCCTTGAGCTGCTTTTCTTGGGCGATGAGCCCAAGCTCCTTGGCATGAAGCGGATTGATGACGAATACGCCATCATCATCGCCGACGATGAGGTCGCCTGGCTGAATGCTGACGCCGCTGACGCTGACAGGTGTATTGACTTCGCCTTCGAGCTGGAGCGAGCGGGTAGTCAGCGCGCTAATACCCTTGGAATAGACCGGAAAACGAAGCTGTGTGATCGGCCGTACGTCGGTGACGCAGCCGGATATAATGGCTCCAGCAATCTTTTTGTCCAGTGCAGCATACGTCACAAATTCTCCCCAGCAGGCACGCTGTTCATCACCGGACATATCGACCACGATAATATCGCCTGGCTGCGCGAGCTCGAAAGCATGCCGAATGGCGGAAGCGTCAATATGAGGAATCCGTACGGTGACTGCGTTGCCTAAGAGGCGAATCGGGCGAAACAGCGGCTGCAGGCCGGTGAGAAACCCGAAATCCGTCAAATGGCCAATCGTTGAAGGGCTGATGTGTTCATAAAGCTCAAGCAACTCAGCCGTTACTCCTTGTACTCTTGGTTCGATGCGAAACATTAGATGTGTTCTCCCCTCACTCGAAACATTAACTTGATAAATCTGATGTGATTAGTATGTTTTAACTTGTTGAAAACAATAGCATTACTCGTTCTCTACCGTCAATGTAAACGCATATAGATAATTTCAATAGCTAATTGGAAAAAACTATAGGGTTGCCATAGGAGGATGGAATGGACAGGCTGCGCCTTTTCCTTTCACAATAGAGCCAGAAAAACAAAAAAAGCATCCAAATCGATATTGGATGCCATAGGGTAATGGTATTGAAAAGGATCTTATCGGTCCTTGCTCACCGTAATATTATTTATTTCCACATCGGGATCAAAATCAATATGGCTCGGCACATTGATTATGAGCATGCCTCCAAAAATCGTTTCCCAGTTGCCGCCGCTGTCGGCGACGCGATTTTTGAAATCGGCAAGCTCCTCGGATGAAGCAACGTCCTGACTGAGCAGCCAGGAATATCTTCTTAAGCGGGATTTGCGGACGGTCTCTTTATAAAAATAAATGTTGCCTTGCTGCTCCAGCTTGACAATATCACCGAATGATACCATTTCCGTAAATAATGGATTTTCTTCAATGCGGTAGCGCTGATCGTCAATCGGCGTTACCTTGAGCATTTCAATCTCCTGCCCGGAGGAATGAAAGGAAATGCCAAGCTCAACAGATGGATTCATAATGGGCACCTTCTTCGTTAAAATAAGCTTAGGTCAAACGTTCGCGACAACGTTTCCAGCAAATGGACACCTGCAATGCTGTTGCCCTTGCGATGCAGGGATGGACCGACGACGCCGATGCCATAACGACCGGGAACGATCGCCAAAATGCCGCCAGATACGCCGCTTTTGGCCGGCAAACCAACTTGTATTGCGAATTCGCCCGAGGCGTTGTACATGCCGCAAGTAATCATAAAGGTTTTGGCGATCTGCACATAACGCCGTGGGATCAGCCGGGTTCCGGTAACGGGGTCGGTTCCGTTATGCGCCATCACAAGCGCCATGCGAGCCAAATCCGCACAGGTGACGCTGATTGAGCAGTGCCGGAAATACACGTCGAGCACTTCCTCGACTTCCCCCTGCAGCACCTGCTTATCCTTTAGAAAATAAGCCATCGACCGATTCAAATTTGCCGTTTTGGCTTCTGACAAATATACCTCGTTATCATAATCCAGCGTAACATTGCCTGAGAGATTGCGGAAAAAATCGAGCACTCGGGCCGATTTCTCCTCCCGGCTGCTTCCGGCAATCAGCGAAGAAATCGCAATCGCTCCAGCATTGATCAGCGGATTGAAGGGAATGCCGGGCTGCACAAGCTCCAGCTTGAGCATGGAGTTGAAGCTGTCCCCGGTCGGCTCCATGCCAACCTTGGCGAAAACCGCTTCCTCGCCATTATCCATTAACGCCAGAATGAGCGTGAAGACTTTGGAAATGCTTTGCATAGTAAAGGATATGCCGCAATCTCCAGCAGATGCTATTTGACCTTCTGCACCCACAATATGAATGCCCAAGGCGTCCTTGGGGGATTTTGCAAGCTCAGGTATGTAGGAGGCCACTTTGCCATGAAGAGCCTGCTGGCGGGACGTTTCTACCCATTCGGGCAGCAGGGTTTGCATATGTTTAAGCTCGCTATTCGTCAATTCGTTTCCTCCTGCTCGCCAGTTTGGCATGAATGGCTCTATTATAATACATTTTGGTAGTGAAACGCATCAGGCTAACGCACAGTGATCTGAAGGGAGGAGAAGAGGAAATGTTGTAAAATCATCCAATATATTCACATTGTATCCTGTTTTTCTGTGTGAAGGGAATTTATAATCATAAGCGTATCCCGTAGTAACCGATGGAAAAGATGTGGTGAAGGAATCGGCAGTCCCCCCATTTGCACACGCTGCTGATGCTTCTTCACCATAGGCTTGAAAGCCTGTCGCTGCTAGGGGACGTTTGTTGAAACCCATTTATGTAAGCGGATACATCATTGGTTGTGCGCCCAATCGACGCTAAGTCTGGCAAACTATTAAAGGAAGAGGGAATGTTGAAAATGAAAAAAAGACTAAGGCTGCTCGTTTTTGCTATGATGATTGTCGCCCTTATTACCGTACAGCTGCCGCTTAATCAGGCCGAGGCGGCTCCTGCTTTTGCGAAAGGGACGGACATAAGCTGGGTTCCCGGTCTTGAGGCGCAAGGCTACACCTGGAAGGACAAAAACGGCACGACCAAGGATATCATTCAAATTTTAAAGGATGACTATCAGATTAATTCAGTGCGGATTCGCGTATTTGTAAATCCTTCGAGCAATTATGCAAACGGTTACCTGGATATGAACCGTGCCGCAGCTCTGGCGCAGCGGGCAAAAAATGCAGGCATGAGCATTATGCTGACGCTGCATTACAGCGATTCGTGGGCCGATCCAGGCCAACAGACAAAGCCTGCTGCTTGGAATAGCTACACGTTCCAGCAGTTGATGGACGCGGTATGGAACCATACGCGGGCGGTAATGACGGCGATGCAGGCGAAGGGCGTGACGCCGGATTGGGTACAGATCGGCAATGAGACGAACAACGGCATGCTGTGGAATGACGGGAAAGCGACCGTCAGCATGCAAAACTATGCATGGCTGGTCAATACCGGCAACAATGCAGTAAAATCGATCTCTTCCGGTACGAAGACGATTGTTCATTTGGCAGGCGGCAATGATAATGCTTTATTCGTTTGGAATATCGGGGGGCTGATCAGCAATGGCGCTACCTTTGATATTATCGGCATGTCGCTGTATCCATCGGCTACGGATTGGTCTGCCAAGGTTGACCAGACGATTAGCAATGCCAATGATATGATTGCCCGTTACGGCAAGCCGGTAATCATTTCCGAAATTGGCCTTGAATATAACCAGCCAGCCGCTACTAAGAGCTTTGTTGCCGCGATTAAAACGAAGGTTCGCAACATTTCTGGCGGCAAGGGGCTAGGTGTCTTCTATTGGGAGCCGGAGGCGCCTCCAGGCTACAATGGCGGCTACAATAAAGGAGCTTGGCAGGCAAACGGCCAGCCGACGATTGCATTGGAAGGTTTCTTGAACTAGCAAGCTTGCGCCGAAGCAGCCCGGCTATTCATTCCCCTGTTTCTTCCCTTATAATAGAAAGCAGGACGAATCTATTTGGAGAAACGGGGGAGTTTGTAGGTGGAAGCCGTAAATAGCAAACCTTTTACCATTGATTTGGAATCAAACCTGACGCTGCGAGGGGACGTTCGAGTGTCAGGCGAACCGGGGAAGAAGCCGGTTGTTATCGTGGCCCATGGCTTCAAAGGGTTTAAAGATTGGGGATTTATGCCCTATGCCTGCGAGCAGCTTGCAAGGCATGGCTTTGCTGTCATTTCCTTTAATTTCAGCTGCAATGGCGTAGCGGAGACGGACTTTGACGAGCTGGATAAATTCGCGGTGAACACGTATTCCCGTGAGCAGCTGGATCTTAATACAATCATCGCCCATCTGCTGGAAGAGAAGCTTCCCTTTGCCGAGGAGCTGGATACGAGCCGGATTGCCCTGCTTGGACATAGCCGTGGCGGCGGAAATATGATTTTGACTGCTGCGAGATACCCGCAGCTGAAGGCAGTTGTAACATGGAACGGCATAGCTGACGTGAATCTCTTTACGGAGGCATTTCGGCAGGAGGTACTGAGCCATGGCGTCGGTTATGTGCCAAATATGCGTACGAAGCAGCAAATGCCGATATCGCCAGTATTTTTTGAAGATCTGGAGCACAATGCAGAAGCTTTTAATATTAAGAAGGTGCTGGGCTCCCTCGCGGTTCCGGCACTGCTCATACAGGGGGATCAAGATTCAGAGCGTCTTGTATCAGGCTACGAACAAATGCGCGAGGCTGCACCGCAGCATACGTTCGTTACACTGGCAGGAGCGGACCATACCTTTGGCGCGAAGCATCCATTTATCGGCACGACTGCGGATTTGGAGGAAGCGCTTCGGCTGACGGTACTTTTTCTAAATGAGCGACTAAAATAGGGGGTGCCGGATGGATCAAAAATCCCCGAATGTAAAGTGGCATTCGTATGAGCTTGGCGGATTGCAGCAGTCTGGCCAATGGGACTATTCCGGCTGTATCGTATGGCTAACAGGGCTGCCTGCCTCGGGAAAGTCGTCTATTGCTGCCTCGCTTCACAGGCAGCTTCAAGCTGGCGGTGTGCGAACGACGGTGCTGGATGGCGATAATTTGCGGCATGGACTAAACCGCGATCTTGGCTTTAGCTCAGAGGATCGCCGCGAAAATGTGCGGCGCACCGCAGAGGTGGCGGGGCTGTTTGCCGGCAGTGGAAGCATTGCCATTGCGGCACTCGTCTCGCCGCTTGAGGCGGATCGTGCACTGGCGCGAGCGATAGCAGCTCCGCATCCCTATGTGGAGGTATATGTGAATTGTCCGCTTGCCATATGCGAGCGGCGTGATCCGAAGGGGCTGTACAGCAAGGCGCGGCGAGGAGAAATTCCGCTGTTCACGGGCATATCTGCTCCATATGAGAAGCCGCTAGCTCCAGAGCTGGAGCTGTTTTCAGGCGAAGGAGATGCGGAGACAGCGGCTGAGGCCGTTATCCGCTGCTTGCAGCAGCGCGGTATTATAGCCAAGCAGGTTTAGTAACCGGCAAATGGCAAGCGACAGCTTATACTAATGCAACACCAACACATGATATAAAATGATGTGAAAAAAGCTTCTTCTTCGGGAACGCTCGAAGAGGAAGCTTTTTACTAATGTCTGCTGCTAAGCGCCGCTTGCGGGCTTGGAGAAAAAGGTTTTCAGCGCCTTATACACTTCGCCTTTATCTTTTATAATCGAATACATAAATTTTTTATTGTTTATGTTTTTATATGCCGACATTAAGGTGCTGCTGCGATTATATTGATTAACCTCGCCGTAGCCGAACAGATTGGCCCGCTCCAGCAGCTTGTCGATTAGCTTCACGCATTTCTCGTTATCGGAGGTCAAATTATCGCCATCGGAAAAATGGAAAGGATAAATGTTCCAGTTGGCAGATGGATAACGGCTGTCGATAATATCAAGCGCCTTCTGATAGGCAGAGGAGCAGATGGTGCCGCCGCTTTCGCCCCGAGTGAAAAATTCCTCCTCAGTCACTTCCTTCGCTTCCGTATGATGTGCTACGAATACCATCTCGACATGCTGGTATTTCCGGCGCAGAAAACGAGTCATCCAGAAGAAGAAGCTTCTGGCGCAATATTTTTCGAAAGACCCCATAGAGCCTGAAGTATCCATGAGCGCCAATACGACGGCATTGGATTGGGGCTTCAAAACTTCATTCCACGTTTTAAAACGCAAATCATCCGGCGAGATGCCGCCAATTCCTGAACGTCCTTCATTGGCATTGCGCTTTAAATTTTGAATGAGCGTCCGTTTTTTGTCGATGTTGGACATGATTCCTTTTTTACGGATGTCGTGAAAGACGACCTCGGTTGTTTCCATAACATCCTTCTGTTTTTGCTCCAGATTAGGAAGCTCCAGCTCCTCGAAGAGCATATCCTCCAGCTGGTCAATGCTAATTTCCGCCTCCACATAGTCTTCGCCCGGCTGATCGCCTGCACCCTGTCCTTTGCCAGAACCTTTGGCCGCCCCAGGATCAACGCCGAGCACATCCCCTACCTGTGAATCGCCATCGCCTTGTCCAACATGCTGCTTCTTGTTGTAGTTGTAGACGAAATGGGATTCATCAATGCTTTTAATCGGTATTTTCACCGTCTGCTTGCCATCGGATAATACAATGCTTTCATCGGTTACAATATCGGGGAGATTTTGCCGAACAGCTTCTCTTACTTTTTCCTGGTGCCGGGCTTGATCTTCGTAACCTTTGCGATGCAAGGACCAATCCTCTTGTGACACGATAAATAACGGTTCTGCCATGAGCGTTACACTCCCATCTTTCATCAATAATAGCTGGATCAGGGCCAGGGGATCTAATTTTTCGTTGAAATATAAGAATTTATAAGTTTCATACTTATCATTAGGCTTATATTTCTCGGAGTGAAACGCGCCTTGCCGCCAAAGGACGGCGATAGCCGTTTCACCTTGTTATTCAATATATTCAAGTCTGGGGCGGATATGTGAGTCAAAAGCGATCTGATTCTAGCTAATTAATCGAATGAATCTCGGTTTTTTAAACAAAAAACTCTGTTTTTTAAGTAGTAAAATGTCGGAACACAGTCTATCATCGACAATGAAAGCGGTTCCAAATTATGGTTTTGATTCATAAAAACGTATGATTTATCAAGGAGGTGGATGCCTGCCCGAATGGTTAATGGTTCGTGATTCTGGGAATTCAAGGCATGAAGCAGACTTATTTTTCGAATAATTTGGTAGCGCTTTCATTTGTGGGTGTTGATAAAATATCATTTGCGAAAAGGAGCTGAATAAGAAGAGATGAACTTTAAAAACGTATTTCGCAAAACGATTATGCTCGCTGTTGCTGCTTTGCTGGTCATTCCGGCTATTGTTGTTGATCCGAAGGTCAGTGCTGCTGCCCCAAGGCAGATGGAGGCTTTAACGAGAGGAGTCGTTGCGGTAAAAGTAAGCGGAGGCGTATTTGTCAGCTGGCGGCTACTCGGCGGCGAGGCAGCTAATACGGGCTTTAACGTTTATCGCAACGGGACGAAGGTCAACAGCAGTGTCATTACGACAAGTACGAATCTACTTGATGCTAGTGGAAGCAGCTCCTCTACCTATTATGTCCGCGCCGTTGTTAATGGCGTTGAACGCCCGGCCTCCAATACGGCAACCGTATGGGCGAGCAATTATAAAGATATTCCGCTGGACAAGCCTGCTGGCGGAACAACACCGAGCGGTGAAAGCTATACCTATAGCGCAAATGATGCGAGCGTAGCCGACCTTGACGGAGATGGCGAATACGAAATCGTCCTCAAATGGGACCCGTCGAACTCTAAGGATAACTCCCTATCGGGGTATACCGGCAATGTAATTTTTGATGCTTACAAAATGAACGGCCAGAAGCTGTGGCGCATTAATATGGGAAAAAATATTCGTGCAGGCGCCCATTATTCGCAATTTCTCGTCTATGATTTTGACGGCGACGGCAAAGGCGAGGTGGTCATCAAAACTGCGGACGGCACCGTGGACGGAACAGGACAAGTGATAGGCAGCTCGACTGCCGATTACCGCAATTCTTCAGGTTATGTGCTGTCTGGCCCGGAATATTTGACTGTTTTTTCAGGGCAGACCGGAGCAGCGCTTGCGACAACCAACTATGTACCAGCAAGGGGCACTGTATCAAGCTGGGGAGATAGCTATGGCAACCGTGTCGACCGCTTCCTAGCTGGCGTTGCTTATTTGGACGGCGTTAGGCCAAGCATCGTGATGTCGCGCGGATATTATACGAGAACGGTGATTGCCGCGTTTGACTTCCGCAATGGATCGCTAACGAGCCGCTGGACGTTTGATACGAACAGTTCCGGCAATTCTGCTTACGCGGGGCAAGGCAATCACAGCCTTAGTGTGGCGGATGTAGACAATGACGGCAAGGATGAAATTGTTTTCGGCGCGATGACGGTTGATGATAATGGCCAGAAGCTCTATAACACAAATATGGGGCATGGCGATGCGATGCATGTCAGCGATTTGAATCCGAATCGCGCTGGCTTTGAGGTGTTCAAGGTAAATGAGGATACGAGCAAGCCTTATGGCGCCCAAGTGCATGATGCGGCTACTGGTCAAATTTTATGGGGTGTGTATACGGGGGCTGATACGGGACGCGGCATGGCGGCCGACATCGATCCCCGTTACCCGGGAGCTGAGGTTTGGGCTGGCAGTGGTGTAGGGCTGAGGACGATTACGGGGCAGCTCATTTCCAGCACGCCTCCATCCTCGCAAAATTTCGGAATCTGGTGGGACGGCGACCTGCTGCGCGAGCTGCTTGATCATGCATGGTCAGGAAGTGCAGGAGTTGGCGTGGGCAAAATTGAAAAATGGAATTACAATACCGGTGCAGTAAGCCGCCTGCTGACGGCAACAGGAACTTACTCAAACAATTCGACAAAAGGTACGCCAAGCTTGCAGGCCGATCTGATTGGCGACTGGCGTGAGGAAGTATTGTGGCGCACAGAGGACAGCACCAAGCTGCGCTTGTATACGACGACAGATGTCACGGCATATCGTCTCTACACGCTGATGCATGATGCGGTATACCGCCTTGCTGTGGCCTGGCAAAATGTAGCTTACAACCAGCCGCCGCATACGAGCTATTTCCTCGGAGATGGCATGAGCACGCCACCTGCGCCAAGCATGTACACGACGCTGCCACAGGCATCGTTTACGGAAGTAGGCACTGCCAATGCTTTGCTCGCAGAGCAGGCTGCTATGGAAGAAGCAGCGACTGCCCCTGAGCAGGAGCCAGCTCCGCAAACGGGGCCGGATACTGACCCTCAGACAGAGCCGGAAACGACGCCCGCTCCTGAGCAGCTGCCAGACAATAGTGTGCCAACGGGCCCGGCTGATCCAAGTGCAGCTGCTCAAGCTGCTTCAGTTGCAGCAATGCGCGCTCTGCTTGGACAAGCTGCTCCTATTTTATAGAGCTATGGGTGTTATCCCCTTAGCTCAGAAACATGGAAATCGGAGTCTGTCCAAAACATTTTCTAGAATAGCAGCGTAAAGAGAAGTAATAAGTAACCCTTTTGTTCGAGGGAAGCTAAGGGGAGCTGTTTGGACGGTTTGATCAGGCATGATGCCGGATTGGGCCGTTCAAGCGGCTTTTCTGAGCTAAGGGGATAACGGACATAAGGAGCAGGAACCGCACAACCCGAGTGGCAGATTAGCCATATTGAACACAGTTACGAATAACAAATACAAGCCATAGTTGAAAAATAGAGCTGTCATTCTGCGGCAGCAGGCATGCGCATGCGCGGCAGATTGCGAAAAAAGCAGCCGCGCTGCCGCATGCTTGCTGCTCTAAATACCGTCCACGATTCTCCGAGCCCGAATCGCCGCCTGCTTAAGCAGTTCCTCCTCGTCTATGGTCAGCAGCTCGCGCCCTTGCATCAAGAGCTTGCCATTGACGATGGTCGTATCGACATCGCTGCCATTCACGGCGTAGGCGAGCAGAGATTCCCGATTATGGACCGGCTGCAAATGGGGCTTATTCATATTGACTAAAATAAGGTCGGCTTTTTTGCCAGCCTCAAGCGTTCCTATCTCCTGATCAAGGCGCAGCAGCTTGGCGCTTTCAGCCGTCGCCATTTCCAGCACCTGATGGGCCGGGAAAACGGACGGGTCGCCTGCCGCCATTTTTTGCATCCAGGCCGCCGCCTTAATCCCCTCAAACATGTCAACGGTCGAAGCGCTGCCTGATCCGTCCGTGCCCAGCCCAACCGTAACGCCAGCCTCGATAAGCGCTGCCACCGGAGCAATGCCGCAGCCCAGCTTCAAATTGCTGACCGGATTGTGAGCAACGCCGCCTTTCATACCTCTAAGCAGCTGAATATCTTCATGTGTAAGATGGACACCATGGGCAAGCAAAGCATGGGCCTCGGTGAATAACCCGAGATTGTGCAAATAAACGGTTGGCGAGCAGCTGTATTTGGTTTTGATCTTGGCGACTTCCTCTACCGTTTCCGCCAAATGAATATGGATAGGCAAATCCTTTTCGGCGGCGAGCTTAATGATTTCTGCCAGCGGTTCTGGCGGGCAAGTATAGGGGGCGTGGGGGCCAAACATCGTCGTAATTCGCCCGTCGGCCTGGCCATGCCAGCGGTCAATGAGATCGAGCGCTTCGGTTAGCCGTTTGCCGCCGTCATTTTGCATAAATACAAGTCCCCGTGTTAAGGAGGCGCGCATCCCTGTTTCCAAGGCAGCAGCGGCAATTTCGTTCATATGCACATACATATCGGCAAATGCCGTGGTGCCGGATTTGATCATTTCCGCCATGGCCAGCTTGGCTCCCCAATAAATATCCTCAGGCGTCATCCGCGCCTCGGCAGGAAGCATTTTATGCTCCAGCCACTCCATCAGCTTGCAATCATCGGAAAAACCTTTCAGCAAGCTCATTGGCGTATGCTGGTGAGCATTAATGAGGCCAGGCATTGCCAGCATGCCTTTGCCATCGATGATTTTGCTTGCTTGAGCCTTATCCTCAGGCAAAATTGTGCCAATGGCCGCAATGCGGTCATTTTCGATCAGCAGCTCGCCTTGAAAAAGCTTTTCTCCTTTTTTCATTGTTAAAATATGAACGTTTTGAATTAGTGTTCTCATCCTTGTCCCCTCCTTGGTATACTTAGGAGGATAATCGTTGACGCTGCGTGAAGGTCAAGGGCAAGAAAGGATGTTTCGCCATTATGAAATGGTTCCATACCGCAGACTGGCATTTAGGCAAGCTGGTTCAAGGTGTTTATATGACAGAAGACCAGCGTTATGTGCTGGAGCAATTGATTGCCGATATTGAACGCGAACGCCCGGATGCCGTTATTATTGCTGGTGATTTGTATGATCGGGCCATTCCGCCCATTGATGCAGTAGAGCTGCTCGATAAGGTGCTGCAGCATATTGTTATTAAGCTTGAAACGCCGGTGCTTGCTGTGTCTGGCAATCACGACAGTCCGGATCGGATTGATTTTGGCACAGCGATGATGGCGAGCCGGGGGCTGCATATTGCGGGAAGAATGAAGCGGGAGCAGAAGCCTGTCATTCTCCGCGATGAGCATGGCGAGGTGCATTTTCACCTCGTGCCTTATGCCGATCCTGCATATGTGCGTTACGTGCTGGACGATGAGAGTATTCGTACGCATGATGATGCGATGAAAGCTTTGACGGACCGGCTGCGAGATCAGCTTGATCCTGCTGCGCGCCATGTTTTTGTCGGTCATGCCTTTGTTACGGCAACTGGCGAGGCGGAGCCGAATACGAGCGATTCGGAGCGTCCGCTGGCGATTGGCGGGGCGGAGCATGTGCGTGCCGGTTATTTTGCGCCATTTCATTATACGGCGCTCGGCCACCTGCATCAGGCGCATAATGTCAGCGACGATAAAATCAGATATGCGGGTTCGCCGCTTAAATATTCCGTTTCCGAGGAGCATCACGCCAAAGGCTATTATGTAGTGGAGATGGATGACAAAGGCGCGGTAGCTGTGGAAAAACGGTTATTCCAGCCGCTGCGCGATTTGCGCCGCGTTTCCGGAACGATTGAACAAATTGAGCAGCATGCTATGAGCGAGGATTATGTATTTGTTACGCTGCTGAATGAAAATCCAGTGCTGTTTCCGATGGAGAAGGTACGGGCGATTTATCCGAATGCGCTGCATGTCGAGCGCAGGCCGGAAGCGGTGCTGCTGGCAGAAGCAGAGGCTTCCTCTGAAGGTGCAATCGAGGCGGCAGGCCGCAGGGAGGCTGATCCGGTAGCTTTATTTGCTTCCTTTTATCAGGAGGTCAAGGGCAGCCCGCTCAGTGAGAGTAAACGGCAGCGCTTCGCCGATGTGTTCGGGCGGCTGCTGCATGAGGAAGGAGGAGGCGCATGAGACCGCTCAAGCTAACGATGAACGCTTTTGGCCCGTATCGGGATGCAGAAACGATTGATTTTGCCCAGCTGGACGAGCATCGGCTGTTCGTTATTTCCGGCAGTACGGGAGCAGGTAAAACCTCGATTTTTGATGCGATTTGCTTTGCGCTTTATGGCGCGGCCAGCGGGGAGGACCGCTCGGAGGCACGCATGCTGCGGAGCCACTTTGCTGGAGATGATACGCATACGTCGGTTGAGTTTCATTTTGCCGTTGCACAGCGGGAATACCAAGTATTTCGCCAGCTTCCGCATCGTAAAGGCTCTAACAAAAGCGAGACGGGCGGCAAGGCAGAGCTGTATGAGCTTGTTGATGGACAAGCTGTGCCGCTTGTCGACCGTTTTCAAGTTCGCGACGTTGATGCCAAGCTGGAATCAATCATTGGCCTTACGAAGGAACAGTTTAATCAAATCGTGATGCTGCCGCAGGGAGAGTTTCGCAAGCTGCTTACTTCAGATACCGATAATAAAGAAGAGATTTTGCGGCGGATTTTTCGCACGGAGCTGTATGAGAAGCTGGAGCTTAAGTTTCAGCAGCAAAACCGCGAGCTGAATGAAACGCTCAAGGAAGCGCGGCTGCGCAATGACATGTATATGAAGCAATCGGGCGATGCGCTTCCTCAGCGCGAGGGGAGCTTGCTGGCAGCGACGCTGAGCCAAGAGGTGTATAACGCGGCGCAATTGCTTGCTAGTTTGGAGCAGGAGGCGGCTTATTACGGCGAGCTGGTACAGCAAGGCGATGTGCAGCGGCAGCAGATGGGCGAGCAGCTGCATGCGCAGGAAGAGAGGCTGCGCGCTGCGCTCGCGCTGAACGCAAGGTTCGAAGAGCTTGCGGCGGAGCGAAGCAAGCTCGAGCAGTTGGAGCTGGGCCGCGCCGCGCAGGAAGCGAAGGGGCGCGAGCTGCAATTGGCTGAGCGGGCAGCGCTGCTCACGCCTTATGAGGAGCAAGCGAGCCGCGCTGGCAAGGACGCGGAGGCGAAGCAGCAGGCCAGCGAGGCGAAGCAGCGCGAAGCGGAGGCGGCGAAGCAAGCGCTGGCTGCGGCTGAGCAGCGGCATGCGAGCGAGGAGCAGCGTGAGCCCGAGCGGCGGGAGGCGGAGCGTGAGCTGAGCCGGCTGGAGGAGCTGGCGCCAGCGGTGCAGCAGATCGGCGAGCAGCGACAGGCGGTGACGGAGCTGCGGGCACGGGCGAAGCAGGGCCAGGCGCAGCTCGAGCGCGAAGAAGCGGCTATTGCGGCGGAGAAGGAAGCGAAGCAGCTTAGCGCTTCGCGGCTGAAGCTCATGGAGAGCGATGGCGAGCAGCTGCAAGCGAAGCAGGAGCAGCTCAGGCGCGTCGAGCAGCAGGGCAAATATGTCTCCAAGCTAATCAAGCTGGAGCAGGAGCTCGCGGAGTTCAATCGGCTGGAAGCGAGCCAGGAACAGGCGCTTTCGACCGTCCGTGCCCGGCATGACGGGCTGGAGCAGCAATGGATTGAAGGCCAAGCAGGCCTGCTCGCCGCCCATTTGCATGACGGCAAGCCTTGCCCGGTATGCGGCAGCGTCGAGCATCCCGGCAAAATACAAACGGCCGCCGACGTGCCTTCACGCGAGCAGCTCGCGCAGGCAAAGGAGCAGCTTGCTGCCTGCGAGCGCGAGCTGCATGCGTCAAGGCTGCAAGTAGCGGCAGCCCGTTCCGGCTGGGAAAGCAGCGCCGCCGAGCTTGCGGAATACGGCGCCTCTGCCGAGCATCTCGCTGAGCAGCAGGCTGACCTGCGCACGAAGTGGAAGCAGTTGAAGGACGAGACCGAGCGGCTGCTGCAGCAAAATGAAGAAATGCGCCTGCTTAAAGAGCAGGCGGAGAAGCGGGAAGCGGAGCTGGAGCGGCTCATCCGGGATAAAGAACAGCGGCAAGCGGCGTATCAGCAGGTGCAAATTGAGCTGGGAGCGAAGGAGTCGCTGCTCGCCCGAGAGCTGGAGCGCATTCCAGAGTCGCTTCGCGAGCCCGAACAATTGCAGCGGGCGCTGGCCGACCAGCAGGTGAAAGTTCGCCAGCATGCAGATGCCTGGCAGGCTGCTGTCAAGCAATTACAGCAGGCGCAGCTTAAGGAGACGGAAGCTTCCGTTCATGCGGTGCAGGCCCGCGAACAATTGGAAGAAGCGCAGCGAAATAGGGTAGAAGCGCAGGAACGGCTGCTGAGCGAGCTAAGGACAGCTGCATTTGATTCATTGGAGGCCTATCGCGCCGCCGCAAAAACGCCGCAGGAGCGGCAAGCGCTTAAGGAACAGCTGGACGCGTATAAGTCTGCCGTTCAGGCACTGTCGAGCCGTGTAACAGATATGCAGCTGGAGCTGGCAGGAAAGCAGCCTGCGGATATTCAGCAGCTGCAAGCAGTGGGCGCGGAGCTTAAGCAGCAGCTGGAGTCGATTGTTGCAGCCCTGCAAACCGCTGCAAGGCATGGCGAGGAGGCTGCTCGTCTGATTCGTCAGCTCACTGCAACGAGCGAGCGCGTGAAGCAGCTTGAGGCGGAGCTGGAGCAGGTGCTCGATATTTATCAGATGCTCAAAGGCGACAATGCACTTAAAATTTCCTTTGAACGTTATATATTGATTGAGTTTTTGGAGCAAATTTTGCAGGCAGCAAATGTACGTCTGCAGCGGCTCTCGGGCGGGCAGTTTATGCTGCAGCGCAGCGACCGTTTGGAGGTCAGAGGGAAGCAAAGCGGCCTTGGACTGGACGTGTACGATGCTTATACAGGGCAAAATCGCGATGTGAAAACGATGTCCGGCGGGGAAAAGTTTAATGCGTCTCTCTGCCTTGCTTTGGGAATGACTGATGTTATTCAGGCACATCAAGGCGGAATTTCGATAGAAATGATGTTTATTGACGAAGGATTTGGCTCATTGGACGAGGAGGCGCTGAACAAGGCGATTGAGGCTTTGGTCGATTTGCAGCGCGCCGGCCGCATGATTGGCGTCATTTCGCATGTACAGGAGCTCAAGCAGGCTTTTCCCGCCTGCCTTGAAGTTCATAAGACGAAGGAAGGCTACAGCCGCACGGCCGTAACGGTCCGTTAATAGAAAAAGGCAGGAAACAACGCGTACGTTGCCTCCTGCCTATCTGTCTGAATGCTAGTAGCCGGATAATGCGCTTGCTCCAGCAGATGCTAGAGCAATGGCAAAAATAAAAAAGAGAGCAGTGCCCATTACGCCAAGTCCGTTCAGTATAATGCCGATAACGGCAAAAACTTTGCGGCGCTGCTTGGAGCAGGCACCAATAATACCAAGAATCAGGCCGACAAACGTAATGCCAACGCTGAGAACAACCGCTACAATTGTTGCCATGAAGGAGCCAGCACTTCCAGTAATCATGTCTTCAAGGTAGGCAGGGTCTTCAATTAAGTATTCATTTCCGGTAGAAATGAGACTGCCAATGGCTGCAAAAAACATTATGATGCTAATGACGCCTATAATAATGGATGCAATGGCCATAATGAATGAAGCAATGCCAAGGCCGGAATGCTTAAGCGGCTGGCTGGGCTGAAAAGGTGAGGGATCGGAAAATCCCGTCGATGGTGCAGACCCGTATGGATTATAATCCGGTGTCTGGGTATGGTCCGTATCCGATTTCGTAAAGGATATCGGTGTGGAATTGTTTTTATTTTCTTCCATTAAAATATTCTCCTCCAGTATAGGTAACTCATCTTAAAACACAATTACAGTAAATTATACTCAATTTTGAAAGGAATGAAAACGGATGTTCCAAAAATATTTCACAATCGGCGCTATTGGTGCCGCTCTTGCAGTCGCATTAGGAGCTTTTGGCGCTCATAGTTTAAAGGAAACGCTGCCAGCTGATTTGCTCGCTATTTTCGAAACGGGCGTACGCTATCATATGTATCATTCGCTTGGCCTTATGCTGGTTGCTCTGCTTGCGGATCGTTTGGGCGAGAGCAAATTGCTGCTGTCCGGAGCAAGACTGCTGCTTGCGGGCATGATTATTTTCAGCGGCAGCCTTTACGTCCTCGCTTTAAGCGATATTCGCGTGCTGGGAGCCATTACACCAATCGGCGGCGTAGCTTTTCTAGCGGGCTGGGTTTGCGTCATCGTCGCGACCCTCAAGTCGCGAAAAAAAGCCGTTTGATTTTGCATAATATTTCTATGCCGGAACGGTGGTTTCGATTATAATAAGGCTAACCTTATTGGATTCGAATGTAGGAAGGAAGTTAGTGCGTGACGAAACGAACGTTTGGTCGGCCTGATAGACCGCCACGTAACGCGCTTACACAATGGTTGTCCAAGTTGTGGATTCCGTGGCTGCAAGGCGGTTTGCTGCTCATTATCATAGGAGTATGGGTGGCAGCGATGATAGTTACAGCAATACCTTCGCTTTTCATTTGGCTGGCTTCTTGTTTGACTATGGTAATCCTGCTAGGAAGCTTCGTCCTAATGGTCAGGCAGTCCAAGGCGGCGAATACGCTCAGCTATCATAAACCAATGGTCGAGGCGCTGCTTCGCTCGGAAGCGGTCCCGCTCGCTATCATTGATCCACAGGGCGTCATTATGGAATTAAATGAAGGCGCAGAGCGCACTTTTGGCTATGAACGCGCGGAGTTAATGGGAAATTGGCTGGCCTCTTTCGTAGATGCAGGCAGCCGGGATGCCTTACATACGATGCTGGAGCATTCGCTTACCGGTTGTCCAAAGCAGGGTAACATTCATATTATACACCGGTCAGGCTATCCGCTTGAGCTGCATCTCGTATGCGCCCCCATGGTGCAGGATGAGAAGGTCATCGGAACGATGGTGGTCAGCCATGATTTGAGCGATCGCAAGCGAAATGTCGAACGGATTCGTTATATGGCCTATTACGATGATAGAACGGGATTGCCGAATCGGACGCTTTTTCAAATGAGATTGAATGAGAGCCTTGCTTATGCTCATGATCATAACCAGCTTGTAGGGCTGTGTTATATGGATTTGGATCGGTTTAAGCTTGTCAACGCCTCCTTCGGCCGCGAATTTGGCGATATGCTGCTCATGCAGGTGGCGGAGCGTTTTACAAGCGTCATGTCGGAGCAGGATTTTGCTGCCAGAATGGAAGGCGATGAGTTCGCTCTGCTGTTTAAGGATTTGGAGTCGGAGGAGCAGTTGCTGAGCCGCGCCCGCATGGTGCTGCAAGCGATTGAGGAGCCTTACGAGCTTAAAGGCTTTCCGATCCAAATTACAGCGAGCATAGGTGCGGTCACGAGCCGTCTGGGCGAGGACGATGATTACGCGCTGCTTAATAAAGCGGATATGGCGTTAATGAAGGTGAAGCAGAATGGTCGAAACGATGCGCTGCTTTATTCCGAAAGCTGGAGCAATTATTCGTTTGAGCATTTGTCGATGCAGCATGAAATGTATCGAGCTATTCAGCGCAAGGAGTTCATTTTATATTATCAGCCGCAATATGATATGATTTCTGGCGGGATGATCGGCGTCGAGGCGCTGGTGCGCTGGAAGCATCCGATCCGGGGAATGATCCCTCCGGGCGATTTTATTCCTTTGGCTGAGGAGAGCGGCATGATTGTGCAAATTGGCGATTGGGTGCTGGAAGAGGCTTGCCGCCAAAATAAATGCTGGCAGGAGTCAGGCTTGCCGCCTATGCCTGTATCGGTTAACCTCTCTATTAGGCAGTTCGTCCAGCATGATTTGGCTAGCAAGGTTGCAGACGTGCTGACTCGTACCGGACTAGATTCGCAATATTTGGATTTGGAAATTACGGAGTCCATGACGATGGATGTAAACCATGTATCGCGCTGCCTGCTGGATTTGACGGCACTTGGCGTTGGCATAAGCATTGACGATTTTGGTACAGGCTACAGCTCCTTTCATTATTTGAAAAACTTCCCGATCGATCGGCTCAAAATCGACCGTTCCTTCGTTCGCGATATCCAACAGGACCCAAGCGATGCGGAAATTGTAGCAGCTATTATTGCCATGGCACATAATCTTAACATCCAGGTTATTGCAGAGGGTGTGGAGACACAGGAGCAAATTGAATTTTTGCGCAAGCACAACTGCGATGAAATGCAGGGGTATTTCTGGAGTGCGCCAGTCCCAAGCGACAATATTGAGCAAATGCTGGGCGGCTATTACATGTAGAAAAAAGGTCTGTTTGAATGGCTGGGAACACTTCCGGCTCATTCAAACGGACCTTTTCAATTTGTGCTGCCTCATAATCAGGAGATATAGTCTTCAATTTCATTAAGCTTGAATGTGTAGACTTGCTTCTCATCTACGTGATAGACCGTAATCATATTCGTTGTATCATCCACATTTAGAATACGGCATGGAATGCTGAGCGTAATGCCAAGCCCCTTATTTACAATAAGACGAATGAGTTTATTGCTTTTCATAAAACCGCGAATGTCTGCAAATCCGTCATAGGGATCGGAGAGTGAAGGTTCAACAACCTTAGGCTTAGCTGCTTTGGCAGATGGAACGTCTTTGTCTTTAGCAGACGGTACAGACTTGCCATTTGCTGCAGATTTATTGCTTTGTTTTTCATTTTGCGTTGGCCCTTTAAAATCGATCTCCATAGGAACTTGAACAGCAGCATCAGCTTTGCGTTGATCGATAACTTGTCCCAGCTGAACACCTGATAAAATCCGATAATCCACAAATCCGCCAGCATTTAAGGCATGAATGACCTGCTCCAAGGCAGCAGCGTTGCTAACGTTCTCTACTAGCAATTCTACTTGGAGTACGTATGACTGTTTTTGTGTGTTCTGCATCTGTTCTATAGTTCCTCCGACCTAATGTTAATTTTTGCATAATTACTATACCATTAATCACAATAGATATATAGTGCTAAAATTTGCTAATCGTCCAATTCGACAAAAACTTTTTTGCATATAATGCTTTGGCAGCTTTGGCAGCTAATTGATGGCAAAGGAGGTGAGCGTAAAATGATGCGGATGGTTCCTGCCACACTGCAAAATGGGCTGACCGTGCTTGGAATTGAGGTCAAGCTTCCTAAAACGACATTGCTTGCCTGGTCGACGGATAAAGGGTATATCATGTGTGGTGCGCTTGATGTTGGCTTGCTGAACGAACGGTTGCAAAATCGTGGGATTATCGCCGGGAGAGCCGTTGGCGTACGCACATTAGAGGAACTGCTTGTTGCACCTCTGGAATCGGTTACAACAACTGCGGAAGCGATGGGAATTCATGTCGGGATGAAGGGGACAGATGCCCTTTCCTTAATGGCATAATACGAAGAGCCTCTATCCTTATCTTCTGGAAGGATGGGATAGAGGCTCTTGATTTATGGTTTATTCGTTAAAAAGCTTTTTGAGATTGACATCATAAGGTGCTTGAACGATGCCCTTTTCCGTAATAATCGCTGTTACATATTCATTCGGTGTAATATCAAAGGCCGGGTTGTACACTTTCACACCTTGCGGCGCAGTGCGTTTGCCAAACCCTTCGGTAATTTCCTCGGCACTGCGCTCCTCAATTGGAATTTCTGCGCCTGTCGGCGTATTGAGGTCGATCGTGGACAAGGGGCAGGCTACATATACGGGAATGCCGTGAGCCTTGGCTAGAACAGCAACGCTGTAAGTGCCGATTTTGTTGGCGACATCTCCATTAGCGGCTACGCGGTCAGTCCCAACAATGACTGCCTGAATCCAGCCTTTGGACATAACCATGCCCGCCATATTATCGCAAATCAATGTGACATCGACGCCAGCCTGCTGCAGTTCAAAAGCGGTTAGCCTGGCTCCTTGCAGTACAGGACGCGTCTCATCGGCGAATACACGGAGCGACATGCCGCGCTCAAGCGCAAGATAAAACGGTGCCAGCGCGGTACCGTATTTAGCAGTTGCAAGTCCGCCGGCGTTGCAGTGCGTGAGCACGCCTATGCCATCCTCAAACAGCGTTAGCGCATGCTCGCCGATTAAACGGTTAGTTTCTTCATCTTCACTGTGAATCGCCAGCGCTTCATTAAGCAAAGCCTGCTTCACTTCATCAAGCGATAAATCGGCTGCAGCAAGCTGCTCCGCACGAGCTTTCATTCGATCCAGAGCCCAGAACAAATTGACAGCGGTTGGCCTGGAGGTTGCCAAATATTCAGCTTGATTCAGCACTTCCTCAAGCCAGCGCTTAAGCGTCGTTTCATTTCGGCTGCCGAGCACGACGCCGTATGCAGCGGAAATGCCGATTGCTGGAGCGCCTCTTACTTTCAAATGGCGAATTGCTTCCCATACATCCTCCGAAGTAACAAGCGGCAAATATACAATTTCTTCAGGTAAAAGCCGTTGATCCAGCAAATCCAGGCGGTCTTCCGCCCAAATCACGGATTGCAAGGGGGCATTCTGGCTAGTCATTATGCAAATTCCTTTCTTTTCGAAACATTGGGATTTAATTTAACCGTGTTTTGCCGTTGCAGATAAAACAATATCAATCGCTTGCTCTATCGAAATCGCCTGACGGTTCAGGTGAATGAGCGAGGTGCCGATTTCGAGTGCCAAGCGCTGTGCTTTCTCGCGCTCCGCAGCATCCTCAATACGATCGATGTCAGCAACGTGGGCAAGGCCTACAATGCGCCGTACCATTTTGCAGCCAGCAAAGCCGATCGAGTCTTGAAGCAGCTTGTTCAAATAATATTGCTTGTAGCCTGGAGCGCTTGAGGCCAGGCGATCCACGTTGTGCTCGTCCCACAAAGCGCCAAATTTGTTCTCAAATTTGGTCCAAATTTCGCGTACGCTGCCGAGCAGGTAGCTGCGGAAATCGGTCAGCTCTGCCTCGTCTTTAATCCAGTGGGCTTGTCCAGCATAATTGAGCAGCAGATTGGCAATAACTGCCCCTACATCAAAGCCCATAGGGCCATAATAAGCAAATTCAGGGTCGATCACTTTCGTCGATTGTGCGGTAACAAATACGCTGCCGGTATGAAGATCGCCGTGGAGAAGCGCCTGGGCATTCGTTAAAAACTTGTTGCGCAAAATAGCGACTTCAAGATGAAGGGCATCATCATTGCGAAGAGCTTCTGCAGCATCGGCAATCGCTGCTTCAAAGTTATTGTTTGGCGAATCTGTATACGGATCATCAAAAATCAAATCCTCGGTTATTTTGCACAAATCCGGGTTAATAAACTCTTTGACGCGTTCTTTCTTGTCCTGCTGGTTCATGCCCAGATCGGAAGTGAAAAAGAGTGTATTCGCCATGAAGGTGGAAATGTCCTCAGCGAATTTCGGATATTTGTTGCCGTCCACGAGGCCTTGGCGCATAATCACATGATCGCTTAGATCTTCCATTACCGTGAGGGCAAGCTCCGCATCATATTGATATACGGTTGGCACAAGTCCCGGAGCCAGCTCATTTTGCAAAATCAGCGCTTCGCTTTCAATGCGTGCCCGGTCAAGCGTAAGCGGCCATGATTCTCCGACAACTTTAGCGTAAGGGAGCGCTTGTTTGACAATGAGCCCTTTACCGCTAGCTGGATCGGTAATGTGGAAGACCAAATTCAAATTGCCATCGCCGATCTCACGGGACGAAAGCTCAGCTCCCGCAGGGAAAAAGTCAGGTATGGAGCGGGAAAATTCAATAGCTTCTTGCTCGGTTAAAGGATGATAAGCAGACAGTTTGTCCACCTCCGACTGTATTTTTAAAAATATAAGCATTTAAGCTTAGTATATCGAATATTATTTCGACTTGGAATACCTACAAATGATAACAAATGATATAATGTTACGTAAAGTAGGCAAGGTTTTTGTCCGCTTAGGAGCTGCGCGGAAATTTACGGTACTTTATTTCGTTGCAGTCTCTAAGCTCGAAAGGCAACGAGGGGCTAGGCGGATCTGCTGGAGTGGAGGAATTTGGCATGAATAACAGCATGATGCGGGAGCCGGTCGCTCTGAAGGAGTGGGCCGTAACCGTTAACGCATTGCGTGATGGCGAGCTTATTATGGTTTTGCGCAAAGGCGGAATCGAAGAGGAAACACGTGATTTTCAATTGGTAAGCAAAGGCTTCTACTTAATGCCCGCATATGAGCATCAGAAGGAGCATCTGCTTAAGGCGCCGTATCAAGGCCGAATCGAAAGGATAATGGAAGGCTGGTCGCCTGATATGGACAGCATTACGCTTGGCGCCTATGCGGAGGCCGTTCATGATATCGAGATCAACGATCAGGAAACGCTTGACCGGCTGCGGGAATTTCACATTTGGACGGATAAATTTTCCGAAGAAAGGCTAAAATGGAAGCGGACGAAGCCGCTGCATTTGCTGCTGCTGCGTGTGTACCGTCTCGCAACCCCTGCTGAGCTTGAGATGTTCCCTGCCTATACCGGCTGCAAATCTTGGGTAAAGCTTGAAAGTGATCTAGCAGAGGCAGCAATGGTTCCCGTTCTATCCGATGAGGAATTCGCGTTGCAAGTTGCCCAAATTCAAGCTGCGCTGAATCAGGAATAGAGATTAAGCCTGATTTATGGCGGTTTCTTGTAGATTGAACGGTCTCGGCGTTGCTTTATAACAAAACTTATAATAAAATGATTATTGAGAAGACATTGAGAATTATATTGAATCACATTATAATAGAACCATTTTTGATTATAGGTGATTAGGTAAATAGACCAACCATGGAGGGATCAGCATATTATGGCAACGCATTTTGTCATTGATGGCCTGAAAGCGGCTATCGAAGGAAAAGAGATTTTGAAAGGCATTAACCTTGAAATCAAAGGCGGAGAAATCCACGCGATTATGGGACCAAACGGTACTGGTAAAAGTACGCTTGCTTCTGCTCTAATGGGCCACCCGAAATATGAAGTGACAGAAGGCAGCGCATTTTTGGATGGAGAAGACCTGCTTGAAATGGATGTAGATGAGAGAGCACGCGCAGGCCTGTTCCTTGCTATGCAATATCCGAGCGAAATTCCTGGCGTAACGAACTCCGATTTCTTGCGCAGCGCGATCAATGCTCGTCGTGAGGAAGGCAGCGAGATTTCCCTCATTAAATTCATTCGCCAAATGGAAGGCAAAATGAAAGCTTTGGAAATGAACCCTGAGTTTGCACATCGTTACCTGAACGAAGGCTTCTCCGGCGGTGAGAAGAAGCGTAACGAAATTTTGCAAATGACGCTGCTTGATCCGAAAATCGTCGTTCTTGACGAGATTGACTCGGGTCTTGACATCGATGCCCTGAAAATCGTATCCAAAGGCGTTAACGAAATGCGCTCTGAAGATCGCGGTTTCCTTATCATTACTCACTATCAGCGTTTGCTGAACTATATTACACCTGATTTTGTACACGTTATGATGCAAGGCCGCATTGTGAAATCCGGTGGTCCGGAACTTGCTGAGCGTTTGGAAAATGAAGGTTATGACTGGGTTAAAGAAGAACTGGGCATCGTGGACGAAACGGTTGGCCAGGCCTAAGCGGAGAAAGGGGTATAACGGATGAGTACACAACTATCGACTCCGACGGACCGCCAATCTGCAGAAGCTTTGTCCCGTAGCAAAAACGAGCCTAATTGGCTGGTAGATTTGCGCGGCGAAGCGGCTGAGCTTGCTGGTACATTAGAATGGCCTAAGCCGGAGAAAGTCAAAATTGAACGCTGGAACCTGACAGCTGTAGGCAGCTACAATCAGGCAGCTCCAGCAAATGCACTAACTGATTTGCCAGAAGTTGTACGTGAATTGGTTGCTGAAGGTACTGAAAACCTCGTTATTCAGCAAAATTCGAGCCCGGTATGGACGCAGCTATCTGCTGAACTGGCAGCGAAGGGCGTTATTTTTACCGATTTGGAGACAGCTTGCAAGGAGCATGGCGATCTTGTTAAGCCGTACCTGTTCCAAGCGGTTGCCAAAGATGAAGACAAATTAACAGCTTTGCATGCTGCATTATGGAATGGCGGCGTTTTCGTATACGTTCCTCGCAATGTAGAGGTGGAAATTCCACTGCAGGCTATTCTATTTAATACAAAAGCAGAGGCTTCCTTTGCACCGCATATTGTAATCGTAGCGGAAAGCAACAGCCGCGTTACGTATGTCGATTATGTCGTTACTGAACCAGGCGCTGTTACGGAGCCTTTCGTTTACCACTCGGTAGTCGAAGTTTATGTAAAAGCAGGCGCTCACGTTCGTTTCGGCTCCATCCATCATCTTGGTGGCAGCGGAGTGGACCTCACAGTTCGCCGTGCTATCATTGATAACGATGGTGTAATGGAGTGGGTACTTGGCGATTTGAGCGATGGCTCTACGCTGTCGGACACGAAGTCCGTGCTGAAAGGCAACGGTTCGCAATCGGATGCTAAAGTAATCAGCATTGGCAAAAACGCTCAGCAAATGAGCTTGACGACGCAGGCTGTACATTTCGGCCTTCGCTCAGACAGCAACATGGTTACGCGTGCAGTTATGAAGGATTCTGCTTCGGCGATTATTAACGGTATCACTAAAATCGAGAAGGGCGCTACGAAAGCTAATGGTGTTCAAACCGAAAAAGTGTTGATGCTGAGCCCGAAAGCACGCGGTGACGCGAATCCGATTTTGCTAATTGATGAAGATGATGTTACTGCAGGCCATGCAGCGAGTGTTGGGCAAGTTAACCCTGAGCAGGTTTACTATCTAATGTCCCGCGGTATTAGCAAGCAGAATGCGGAACGCCTTGTAATCTACGGCTTCCTTGCTCCTGTTGTTTCTGAAATTCCGATTGATGCGGTACGCGAACAGCTTGAGAAATTGCTCGTGCGGAAGCTCGAAGGATGAATATAGCAGCAATTCGGGAGCAGTTCCCGATTCTGCATCAAGAGATAAACGGGCATCCGCTCGTTTATCTGGACAGCGCGGCATCTTCCCAGAAGCCGCGCTCCGTCATTGATGCGATTAATCGCTATTACGAGAAGGACCACTCCAATGTGCATAGAGGTGTTCATACGCTTGGTTCGCGGGCGACTGACGCTTATGAGGGCGCAAGGGAGAAAGTGGCTTCTTTTCTGAATGCGGCACTGCCGGAAGAAATTATTTTTACGCGGGGTACGACAACCGCGCTGAATTTGGTTGCTTCAAGCTATGCAAGAAATACATGTAAACCTGGCGATGAAATCGTTATTACGCAAATGGAGCATCACAGCAATCTCATCCCGTGGCAGCAGGTTGCGAAAGCAACTGGCGCGACGCTGAAATATATTCCGCTTCAGCCAGATGGTTCATTCACGCTAGCCGATGCTGAGCTGACGATTACAGCGAATACGAAGGTCGTTGCGATGACTTATGTATCGAATGTGCTGGGCATCGTCAACCCCATTAAGGAAGTTGCGGCTATTGCACATCGCAATGGCGCCGTAATGGTCGTCGATGGCGCGCAAAGCACGCCGCATATGCGTGTTGACGTTCGTGATTTGGATTGTGACTTTTATGCTTTCTCGGGCCATAAAATGTGCGGCCCGACGGGGATTGGCGCCTTGTATGGCAAGAAGGCGCTGCTCTCGAAGATGGAGCCGATTGAGTTCGGCGGAGAAATGATCGACTATGTTGACTTATATGAGTCAACATGGAAGGACATTCCGTACCGCTTCGAAGGCGGGACGCCGATTATTGCGAACGCCGTAGGGCTGGGCGCAGCAATCGATTTTCTGCAAGAGGTTGGCATGGATGAGATTGACAAGCACCAGCGTCAACTGGCGGCATATGCTTATGACCGCTTGTCAGAGCTTGAAGGGGTCACAATTTATGGCCCTAAGGCAGATCGTGCGGGCCTCGTTACGTTCAATCTGGGCGATGTGCATCCACATGATGTGGCGACAGTTCTTGATTCGGAGGGCATTGCTGTTCGGGCCGGACATCATTGCTGCCAGCCGCTTATGCGTTTTTTGAACGTTTCTTCGACAGCAAGAGCAAGCTTTTATTTATATAATACCGAGCAGGACGTTGATCAGCTTATTGCTGGACTGCTCAAAACAAAGGAGTTCTTCGGTCATGCAATTGGATGATTTATACCGTAGAGTCATCATGGATCACTATAAAAATCCACGCAACCATGGAACATTGGAAGCCGATGCCGTCACGATTAAACTGAACAATCCGACCTGCGGCGACAGCATTGCGCTCCAGCTTCAAGTGGAGAACGGTCTAGTCACGGACGCGAAGTTTAGTGGAGAAGGCTGCTCCATCAGCTTGAGCTCCGCCTCCATGATGACGGAAGTCGTTAAAGGCAAAACATTCGATCAGGCGCTGGAGCTAGCGGATAAATTTTCTGCGCTAATGAAAGGCGAACCAGTCGAATTTGAAGATTATGAGGACATTGAGGCGCTATCTGGTGTCAACAAGTTTCCAGCCCGCATCAAATGTGCCACCCTTTCGTGGAACGCTTTGCGTAAAGGTATCGAACAACAGCACGAGTAACATCATTATGAAAGAGGAGAGTGAATACGATGGCTAAAACAATGCCGGAAATGGAAGAGTATAAGTATGGTTTCCGCGATGAGCATAAGTCGATTTTCCAATCAGGAAAAGGCTTGACGCCTGAAATCGTTCGCACTATTTCGGAAATGAAGGGCGAGCCGGAATGGATGCTCGATTTTCGTCTGAAATCACTGGAGCAGTTCAACAAAATGCCAATGCCTAATTGGGGCGGCAATATGGATGATCTGGATTTCAATGATATTCAGTATTATGTAAAACCTTCTGAGAAGCAAGGCAAGACGTGGGAAGAGGTTCCTGCTGAAATTAAAGAAACGTTCGACAAGCTCGGTATTCCTGAAGCGGAACAAAAGTTTCTTGCTGGTGTATCTGCACAATATGAATCCGAGGTTGTTTATCACAGCATGCAAGAGGACCTGGAAAAGCAAGGCGTATTGTTCACTGATATGGATACGGCGCTTCGTGAACATCCTGAAATCGTGCGTGAGTATTTCAGCACAATCATCCCACCGAATGATAATAAATTCGCTGCTTTGAATAGTGCGGTTTGGTCTGGTGGCAGCTTTATTTACGTACCAAAAGGCGTAAAATGCGAAATTCCGCTGCAAGCCTATTTCCGGATTAACTCCGAAAACATGGGACAATTTGAGCGTACGCTTATCGTTGCTGACGAAGATAGCTTCGTTCACTACGTTGAAGGCTGTACAGCTCCAGTTTACAGCACAAACTCGCTGCACAGTGCGGTCGTTGAAATCTTGGTTAAGAAAAATGCCCGCGTTCGTTATACGACGATTCAAAACTGGGCTCCAAACATTTTCAACCTCGTTACAAAACGTGCAGTTGCTGATGAAAACGCGACAATGGAATGGGTAGATGGCAACATCGGCTCCAAATTGACGATGAAATATCCGGCTGTTGTGCTTCGTGGCCGCGGTGCGAAAGGTATGGTATTATCAATCGCAGTAGCCGGTAAAAACCAACACCAGGATGCAGGCGCGAAAATGATTCACCTTGCTCCAGATACGACGTCGACGATTGTTTCCAAGTCGATCAGTAAGCATGGCGGTAAAGTAACGTACCGCGGTCTTGCTTCATTCGGTCGTAATTCGGATGGTGCGAAATCTAACATTAAATGTGATACATTGATTTTGGATAATGAATCCACTTCGGATACAATTCCATACAATGAGATCATGAACGATAACATCACTTTGGAGCATGAAGCTACAGTATCCAAAGTTTCCGAGGATCAATTGTTCTATCTGATGAGCCGTGGCTTGTCGGAAGCGGAAGCAACACAAATGATCGTTATGGGCTTTATCGAGCCATTCACGAAAGAGCTGCCGATGGAATATGCGGTAGAAATGAACCGTCTTATCAAGTTTGAGATGGAAGGTTCTATCGGTTAAGCATACAAGCTTGACGATTTAGACGGATAAACGGCAAAAATGCCTGTTCCCTCACTGGTTGCTTTCAATCAGCTAAGGGAACAGGCATTTTGTTATACGAAAATTTCTTTGATTTTGAGATGGCGTTCAACAGTCAAATCTATAAATTCATGATTAATTTGCAGCAACGGCCTGAAAAATTCGGTTGGATGAGTCATGACAATAATACCTGTCTCACCAGTTTCCAAATAAGCTTTTTTTCCAATGAAGTTGGGGATCATATGCTTTATGAATGTATGTGCAATATGTGGATCCAGCTCTCTGAAGCTCAGCTTGTAAAGTTCCTTCAATACATAAAATAAATCGCGTTTTTTCTGATAAACCCGTTCGGAAATCATAGCGCTGTAAATATCGACAACTGAAATAAGCTTAGAAACAGGCTCAATTTGGTCGCCATTAAGACCTTTCGGATAACCGCTGCCGTCATTACGCTCATGATGCTCCAACGCACTTAAGGCTATGTAGCGTTCATCAAAGGATTTTTTTATAATGTCATAGCCATATGTCGTATGGTTTTTGATTTCATCGAACTCTTCCTTTGTAAGCTTGCCGGGCTTGTTAAGAATGGATTCAGGAATTTGACTTTTTCCGATATCATGAAGGAATCCGGCTTTACCAATTTGCACCGATTTTTTTACGGAGTAGCCGAGCCAGGTAGCCAGATAATAGGCCAGCATGCCCACTTGTACGGAGTGTTGGTACGTGTAGTCGTCTTTCGTGTTAAGCAGCAGCAGCATAGATACGACGTCTCGCTCCATGTTAAGATGCTTAATCAGTGGCTGGAAGGCATCCTCGACTTCTTGCTCATCAATGGTCTGGTCCTCGCTTGCTTTGGCAAAAAGATTATGAAAGCCTTGAATCGCATTATCATAATCCGGTTGTACAGAAGGAAGCCACTTGGGACTAACGGTTTGCTCCAATGTGCGATCCGGTAAATTAACAATAGGGACAGATTCGACTTCAACATAATCGATTTGATGTTGAAGCAGCTTTGATATTTCTTTATTTTCCAGCAAGGTGCCTTTAGAAAGCACATGCAGACCGTATCCATTAAAGGTATCTTTTAATAAACGGTCTCCCGTTTTTAAATCAGTTACGTGAACCTTCATCGCTGCACCTCTATTGAATAGTTGATCACTTAAGTAGTATAGTAGCAATGATTTGAGGGTATGGCAATATGAGGAACTTTAATTTGAGTCTAAATACCCACCAATTTCGACAAAAAACGCTCTTTTTTTATCTTGATAATGTTTTAAGTAGTCTTAAGACCTATTTTTCACGCTTTTGAATGGAAATATTTGATAAGCGTTTTATTTTAGGCTTCATCTGGAGAGTTTGCTAACGGTGTATCAGGATTCCAAGGGCCACGCTGATGGCCTTTCCATTCTGAACCATCCTCCCAAATTTCTTTTTTCCAGATCGGAACAATTTGCTTCAATCGTTCGATCGCGTACCGGCTGGCGTCATAACAGCTAGCGCGATGCGGCGAAGAAATAGCAATGACTACACTAGTCTCTGCGATGTCGACAATGCCAAGCCGATGTGTAATGGCACACAATGTTCCTGGCCATTGCTGTTCAAGTTCATCACCGATTTGCTTCATCATTTTAACAGCCATCGGTTCATAAGCTTCATATTCCAAGCGAATGGTACGCTGCCCTTGCGTCCACTCTCGCGTCGTTCCGACAAAAGCAATGGAAGCACCATGCCTCGGAACAATAACTTTGGCTAAAACCTCCTCTGTCGTAATTTTCTCATTAGTTAGCATGTACAATTGTTCTAGAGGAGATTTTTGTTCATCTTCATTAGAGTGTTCAGCTTGTCCTCCCGAAACGGGGGGGAGAAGCGCAAGCTCATCAGTGGCGTTTACGATGCTGTCTGCTTGAGCGTAAGCGTGGTTGCAGGCAAGAAAAGAGATGCTTAAAATATCCACTTGCTCGGGATACGAAGCAATCAAGTGCTTCTTCAGTTCTGCCACCGTCATATTTTGCTCAGCAGTCTCTATAATAAGAGAACGCACACCAAAGCGCTCTGACAAACCTGCAAATAAATCAATTTTCCATTGCTTAATCATGTTATTTAACCTCACGTAATGATATAGATGTACTATAACAGCATACCATAATCTATAGAAAAATGTTATGCTAAAGAGACAGCCTAAGACAGTTAGGCGGACGTTTATAACTTTTAAATTTAGAGGAGGCAGGCATGGATTCCAAACCACGATTAGAGCAAAATATTGTTATTTTACACACCAATGATATTCATAGTCGCTTGGAAAATGCTGCACGAATTGCTTCCTATATAGCTGATCAACGTCGCGTTCACGGTAAGGACAACTTGTTAGTCCTCGATATCGGCGACCATATGGACAGAATGAGAAGTGAAACAGAAGGCAGTGACGGCATGGTGAATGTTGCACTGCTTAATGAAGCAGGTTATGATGCGGTAACTATTGGAAATAATGAAGGGCTAACGTATTCCAAGGAAAGACTGGCCGAATTATATGGCCAACATGCCAAATTTGCCGTTTTAGGGGCGAATATGTTGGATGCGGCAACGAACAAGCAACCGCCGTGGCTACTGCCTCATATTATTGTAAATAAAGGCCATATAAAAATTGGTTTAATTGGTGTTACGGCAAATTTTACGGATTTTTATGTTTTGCTCGGTTGGAATGCGACGGACCCTTTCGAGGCAATTCAAAAACAAGTAGAGCAATTGCGTGAAGAAGTGGATTTGATCATCGTGTTGTCCCATCTAGGGCTGGCGAATGATGAGAGGATAGCGCAAGAATTGACAGGTGTTGACCTGGTATTAGGTGCTCATACCCATCATTTGCTTGAGGAAGCACTGCAAGTAAAACATACTTCGATTTGTGCAGCTGGGAAATTTGGCGAGCATATTGGGCGTATCGAAATTTCGCTGGGGACCGCTGCTAAACCGCAAGTAAAGGCGGCTTGTATACCGACTGCTGCTTTTGAGGAACACCCGGAAGCTGAAGCCATTATTGCAAAATATAAAGAAGAAGGGCTCGCACGACTCAATCGTACAGTCGCGTGTATTGATGAGCCCCTTTCGACGGCTATAGCGCGAGAATCGCCGCTCGCCAATTTGCTTGCAGCAGGTCTAAAGAGACATACTGCAGCAGAAATCGCGATTGTAAATACCGGACAATTGCTAGGCGGCTTGCAGCAGGGAGAAGTGACAGCTGGACAGTTGCATGCGTTATGCCCGTCTCCAATAAACCCTTGCAAAATGCAGCTTACTGGCAGGCATATCAAGGAGGCTCTTGAGCAATCCCTTCTGCCGGAGTATATGGATAAGCGAATTAAAGGTTATGGGTTTCGCGGCGAAGTATTAGGAACACTTGCAGTAGACGGTCTCCAAATTATTTTTGATTCCGAGCGGCCTCCGCTGGACCGAATTGTTAAGATATTGGTCAATGGACAAACTCTAATGGAAGATAAATGGTATAATGTAGCTTCCATTGACATGTTCACGTTCCATATCGGCTATTTGTCATTAGGACAAGGAGTCAATATAGATTATTTTTTGCCGGAATTTATTCGAGACGTATTGGCTGAAGCATTGAAAGAACAGGCAAATATTGTGGATTGCAAGCTGCTTAGGTGGAATAATATAGCATCAACGATATAACATTTTTATTAATTTTATCCGATGTATTAATTAAGAAGAAACCACTCAGTCAAGGAAGGATCGAGAAAATGCGTTTGATGCCTATAACAAAGACTCAGCCCGGCATGCGATTGGCCAAAAAGATTTTCTCACATGATGGTTTAGTGCTGTTAGGGGAAAATGTTGAGCTGACCAGTCGGCTTATTACCCGGCTCAAACAATGTGGAATACAGTATATATATATTCTTGATCCGAAAACCGATGATATTATGATGCCAGAGATCATTCGCGAGGAAACGCTGCTAGTTGCCTTAAAGGAAATCCGTACAAATTTTCGTGATATGATGGATCGACCAAAGCGTAAAAAAGGCGTTACGTATCCGTATATTGGCCAAACCTTCAAACAAATGATGAATTTGATTATTGATGATTTGTCCGCCCATAAGGATGCGATGATTATGCTGATGAATATGGGAACGGTAGATCATTATTTATATCAGCATTCTTTAAATGTGTGCGTCTACACGACCATTCTTGGCATAGCCTACAATTATTCACATGAAGAACTAATGACTCTCGGGATGGGGGCGCTGCTTCATGATATTGGAAAAACACAAATTCCAATTGATGTCCTTCAAAAGCCAGGAGCTTTAACTCCAGATGAATTCATCATGATGAAAAATCACGCTCGTTTTGGCTTTGAGCTATTAAAGGATGAGCCCAATCTGCCGCTAATTGTGGCTCATTGTGCCTATCAGCATCATGAACGGCTGGATGGCAGCGGATATCCAAGAGGAATCAAAGGCAATGAAATCCATGAGTATGCAAAGTGGATCGGGTTAGTTGATTCATATGACGCTATGACGACTAATCGGATTTACCGCGCCCCGATGCTGCCGCATCATGCTATTGAGCTTCTGTATGCAGGAACTGGAACCTTATACGAACAGCATATGGTACAATTATTTCGAGATAAGGTAGCCATTTATCCTATTGGTATTACAGTGAAAATCAATACAGGCGAATCAGGTGTAGTAGTGGATTTTAATCATGCCTATCCACATCGACCGATTATTCGTATATTAAGCAACGAGGTTGGGGAAGATCTCGCTGTGCCCTATGAAATCGACATGTCGAAGCAGCTAAGCATTATGATTATAAGCGTAAATGATGAACAAAATGATTTGCCTGTACTATCAGCTAAAAATGGGTAATAGCATGAGGAGCCTGCTACTTGGGGCTCTTTATTCTTTTTCATGTCTATTTATTGCTTCTTTCGGATTCGAACATTACAATGGTACTAGAAATTATACAATCGAAAGATGCAGAAATCAGGTGTTGATAAAATGAATACATTGAATGCTATAGTAACAAATCCATTAGCTATGAGTGGCAGCCTCAAGGCTTTGCCGCAGCTAACCCCAGTTAACGACCCATGGGATCCTATTCGTTCAATCCAGAAGTTCGGCAAGCACCAATTGACGAGCGTGGAAATGACGATTTCAAACTTATGCAATATGCGCTGCGAGCATTGCGCGGTTGGCGATACGCTAGTTATGTCGGAGCCAGCCAAATTGCCTTTAAAGGATATGCTCAAACGATTGGATGAAGTTGAACATTTGCAGACGATAAGCATTACTGGCGGAGAGCCCTCCTATTCGGCTAAAACGGTCAAGGAATATATGCTGCCGCTGCTTCAATATGCCAGAGATCGTGGTGTTCGTTCCCAAATCAACTCTAATGTAACTTTACCATTCAGTCGCTACGAGGCGATTATTCCTTATTTGGATGTCATGCACATTTCATTTAACTATACGAATGCGGATGATTTTCACCAAGTAGGCTTTGCTAAAGCTGGTCATCATGTTTCCTACGAAGCTTCGGTTAAGCTGTATGAACGAATGATTGAGAATGCACGTCTTTTAAGCAAAGCAGGCGTATTAGTATCTGCGGAGTCCATGATTAATTTCCGCACACATGATAAAATCGATGAAATTCACCGACTCATTGTAGAAATGGGCTGCGAGCGTCATGAAGTGCATCCTATGTATCCAAGTTCATTTGCTAAAGATTTGCCGGTCATCACTCGTTTGCAAATGCGACAAGCCATTGAGCGGTTATTGGATAACCGCGACCCGTCAGTTTGGATGTTGTTTGGAACGCTGCCTTTTTATCAGTGCAGCAATCATGCAGAGGAACGTGCGCTGCTTAGCCGTCTGGCCGCTGAGCCAAATGTCACAGTACGCAATGACCCAGATGGACGGAACCGTCTAAACGTCAATTTATTTACGGGAGAAGTATTCGTCACCGACTTTTCAGATGTTCCATCATTTGGAAACATAGCGAGCTCTAAGCTAGATGACTTGTTCACAAAATGGCTGGATCATCCGTTAGCACAAGACGTAAACTGCTATTGCCCTGCTGCCTCTTGCTGTGGCCCCAACTTACTGGTAAAAGACATGTACTACAAAGAAGTAGATTTCCACCAACGCACGGCCCGTTTCGATTAAAGCTGCTATGAATAAAAAACGAACAAAAATGACTGACACCCTTTTGCGTGTGCCAGTCATTTTTGCGTGCTTGCACATAAATATAGGAAATATTAATGTTTGCAAAAGCTCTGATTTTTGGATGATGCCTTCACTATAAATTTTGCTTTAGCCCATTATCCCCTTAGCTCAGAAAAACGACCACTAAACCTGTAGCCTTATAGAGCGCAGAACATAAGCGCAGAACATAGAGCATGAACATGTAGAGTAGAACCTAGAGTGTAAACATGTAGCGTAGAACCTAGAGTGTGAACATAGAGCGCAGAACCTAGAACGCAGAACCTAGAGCGCAGAACCTAGAACGCAGAACATAGAATGCAGAACATAGAACGCAGAACATAGAACGCAGAACATAGAGCGCAGAACATAGAGCGCAGAACCTAGAACGCAGAACATAGAGCGCAGAACATAGAGCGCAGAACCTAGAACGCAGAACATAGAGCGCAGAACCTAGAACGCAGAACATAGAGCGCAGAACGTAGAACGCAGAACATAGAACGCAGAACATAGAGCGTAGAACCTAGAGCATGCACATAGAGCGTAGAACCTAGAGCATGAACATGGAGCGTAGAACCAAGAGTGTGAACATGTAGCGTAGAATCTAGAGTGTGAACATAGAGCGTAGAACATAGAGCATGAACGTGTAGCGTAGAACCAAGAGTGTGAACATAGAGCGTTAAACTAGAGCATGAACAAAGAGTGTAGATCAAGATCGTGGACGTAGAACATCGAGCATGGACCATAGAACGTAGAACGTAGAACATTAGCCCATCCAAGCATCGATTGATAAATCAATAGATTATAAAATATCGTAGAAAAATAGAAAAAGCTCGAAAGCTCTTGCTTTGGGAGTTCCGAACTTTTGGAATGGAAGTGCTACTAAGGAGAGGAACTGTTTTGTTTTTTCAGAGGAAGTAGGATGAATTGAACTTGTTGTCAATGCAAACCTTGAATTAATAAAGGGGAATGCTAAAGAATAGTACTAGTGAAGACAAAAATTTAATAGAAAACTTGTGCCAAAATCTAATATTTTATTGGGTCAGAGAGAGACTGAATAACTAAACTCAAAACATCTGTGTAATATTTGATTGCGAGAAAAGACAAATTCAATCTTTTATTGGTGATATTGAAGTTTCAAGAATTCAAAAACATTGAGAAAGAGTGGGCCCTAACAAAAAGGTGTAATTGGTTAGACTGTGATTGCAATTTTTAAAGAGGAACTGATTTATGGTTATAGTATAATATGAAAAAATTGGAGAGTTTACTGTGCCAGTGGTAATAGGGCGTTTTTTGATAAGGGTCTGCCCAAGCATAATGATGTAAGTTCGTGCAAGAGAGAATGCGGGTCTAGGCTCGGATTATTCAGGAAAAAGCAAAGGTAGTTCAGATAAGACTGCAAATGAGTAGCGCCAATTCCCTTAAAGCAAGCATTTAATTTAATGATGGAACGTTTATATTGTGATCTAAGTAATCTCGAATCTGCCATACGGTACAATGGCTGAATAATTATATTATTAACGTATGAATCGCTAACGCAGTTGCGAGCAAAAGCAGCTACACCTGAACGTAATAAGCATCTTTCATTCAAATGAGCAGATGGGATAACTTTGAACTTAAAGTATGAAGCAGAGCAAAAGCTGGAAGAGCAGGCTATAATAATTGAACGCTCTTTAGGTGAGTCATGATTGGATGAATGTTGCTTTCTAGCATATAACTCCACTGCAGCTTTAATAACACCAGATAACTTTTCATGTTCATCGGCTTGGCTTATAAATTGGCGAATTTTGTGGAGCATGCCCCAGGCTGTTTTATAAGTTATGCAGAGCTATTGATATTTGAACAGCGTTAATCTGAAATTGGTGCAGGGAGATTAGAAATAACACAAGCAACCATTTGCGCAATGGTGTTCGGCTTTTTGCCATGAGAGTTCCAGCGGTTAGTGTCGTCTGATGACGGCAGGAATAGCATTGATATAAATCAGAGAATCGCGAAGTGATCCTATAGGCTGCATGGTGATTGCAACGAGGGCAGCGAAAACCTTCCGGCCATTTAATACTATAGAAAAAAGAATAGCATGCTTCGTTAGTGGAAAAGCAACTATCGAACTTTGCAATAGACTCAGAAATGGCAGGCATTGCTAACACCTCATTCCGATGGGAACTTATGTTCTTATTTTATCGAAATGATGATAGGAAGTCAATTAGTTAGGATGGTAGATGGAAAAAATTTTCTGAGCTAAGGGGATAATGCCTGTAAGCAACAAAAACAGCAGAGTCTCTCTAGGACAGAGCCGCTTTCTTGAATGACTCTAAGTTTGAAATATAACCATTACTTGATGCGGCGTTATAGTTTTTTAAAAGGGTTTAGAAAGAGTCAGAGGTATAGTGTGTTTAGGCAGCAGAGTAAGGGCCTAACGCGTTGGTACTTGCGGGGGCTCAGCATAATTAGTATGATAAGGACACATAATTCGAGGAGGCACTTACATATGGCGGGGGAGAAATGGACGAAGCCGGAAGCGGTTATTTTTGATATGGATGGAACGTTGTTTGAGACGGATACACTGTTAGTATCTGTTCACGAGCGGTTGTTTCAAACGCTGCGTGAAGAAGGTCTGTATAATCAGCCAACACCGCCTATTGAGCGGCTGCTCAGCTGCCTTGGCATGTTGCTGGAAGATATTTGGCGTAAAGTTATGCCTGACGCTTCAGATGCGGCTCATAGACGCGCTGACGAGCTGATGCTGCGTTATGAGCTGGAACAGCTGGAAGCAGGGGAAGGCAGATTGTATCCTCAAGCGGAAGAAATGCTGAGAAAGCTTAAGGAGCAAGGCATCAAGCTGTTCGTAGCCAGCAACGGGCTGGAAGAATATGTGCGTGGTGTGGCTCGCTACAAGGGCATTTACGATTTGTTTGACGGATCGTATAGTGCAGGGGAATACCAAACGGCGACGAAAGTAGATTTGGTTGCTCAATTATTGAAAGATCATCAAATTGCATCGGCATGGATGGTTGGGGACCGTTCTTCTGATGTGGAGGCGGGAAAAGCAAACGGGCTTAAAGTAATTGGCTGCGCTTATGCAAGCTATGGACGAGATACCGAACTTGCGGGAGCAGATGTGCTGATTGCCAAGTTGCCGGATATCGTAGAGCTGTTGGCTGAGGCTTAAACGAATTGTAATAATAAGAACCTGGTTATGATGGCGTCTCGTAGATGACGTCACACAGCCAGGTTCTTTTTTATGTGAATCATTAGGCGGAATCGGTCGAGGATTTGCTTAAGCCATCCATATGGGTCAAGCTGCTGCTGCTGTTGTTGGTATTTGTAATGGTATTTTTGGCTTTTCCAGTTTTTTTCTGCCGATAAAGCCATAGGGCATATTCTAAAGGTTTAATAATCGCCTGTTTGTAAGCCTCTTTTTCGCCCGCTTGGGCGAATACTTCCCTTGCTGGTTTGGGATTGACTTCAAGCAGCCAGATTTGGCCCTTGCGGTCAATAGCCAGATCGAGAGCAAGCTCACAAAGCTGTCCATAAACCTGCTCGAGATGTTTGGCGACATTAATACTGAACTGTTCGGCGTCCGCTTCGATCTCTTTAACGAGTGAGGCATCGCTTACCCATTGCTGCAGCAGTTCATTCATGGGAACAGCATGGCCTCCTCCGTGAAGGTTGGAGGTTACGCTGCCGAGAGGTCCTACTCTGCCCGCGCAGCCTGTTACGCTCCAAGCGCCTTCCCCGTTTTTTTGGACGAGCATGCGGTAATCATGCACGCGTCCGCTCGGAAGCTTGAGGTGGATGCCCTGCTGGGCTATATAACGGGTACCTTTTAAATCCCATGCGGATAAATAGCCGCTTAAGGAGGCGGCGTTTATTTTTTGCGGGCTAATAATTCGTCTTGCTTGATCGCGGCCTTGAATGAGAAGGTTTCCGCTTTGTTTTCGCTCAATGCGCAAAATGCCTCTGCCACCTGTGCCGTTAATCGGTTTAAGGTAAATAAGCGGATGTTTGCGCAGCATCTCGGATACGACTTGGGCATTTTCTGCAATGCGTGCTGCAGGAAGATAGCTTTTAAATCGGGCGTCCTTTATCAATGTTCGATGTATCGTCCATTTGTTGCGAAGCGGACGGTTGAGGAAGTTGAGATGGCTATAGCGGGATCGGAATTGCAGCAGTTGATCGAACCGATAAGTACGTTGAATGCGGCAGCGGTCAAAAATCATGTGCGGAAACGAGGTCCATTTTCGCGACCATTTTTTGGATGTTTCATTATAAATTAACGCATGAATGCGATTTTGTTTGTAGTTGACATCTTGAGGGGTGAAAATAATAATGTCGAGACCCAGCTTGCGGCCAGCAGTTGTCATTTTACGGTAAATATCCCGTTCTTCAAGCATACCGTTCTCATTGAGGTATAACGTCAATATTCCGAGTACAGGCTGCGTCATTAAAAGTTCTCCTTTCAAAACGGAGCGTCGGCTTGCCGGTCGGTCCGGTGAACATAGATACCGCGCTCATTCCAATGCGGAAGCATAGTGCCATGCTCGGAATGTTGTCGACCGCAACATGACAGGTTAATTGGCCCAATCTGCTAATTAGACTCCGAGCGACAGTCGTTCCGACGCCAAGCTCGCGGGCTTCTGGATGGACGACGAAAAAGCATTCCTGCTTGCTGCCATTTGTTGCGAAACCCACGCCAAGTAAACGTGAGCCTTGCCTGGCGATTGAAACGGCCGCCTCGGAATATGCAGCATCAACTGATGGGACGAGTTGGGCAGAATTCAAGGCGCGAAAGGCTTGAATGGAGGCAGCTGTCAATCTCTTATCGCTATACTGAACAGCAAAATCAGCCAGTCGATTGCGATAGCAGTTCCATTGTTTCGGAGTGAGCAGCTGCACTTCCATCATTACACGCCTCCTGCCTTGCCAGCTTTTTTATTTGTTAAATATAAGCCGTATTGAAAAATGCGCTCAAGCGATTTTTGACGGATATGAGGTTCGTCGAATTTCATTGGCTTGGAATTGGCCTCGAAAAACCAAACGCTGCCCAAGCTGTCTATTCCAAGGTCCATCGACATCTCGCCAAGCGTTTGCCCAGAGCCGCGCTCGATCTGCCTCGCTATCAGCAAGGCGGTACGTTTAGCTTTCAGAAGTATTCTACGCGCCTGCTCTGCATTAAAAGAACTAATGAGCAGTTTCTCCGGATCTTCAATCATTCCGCCGCGAGGTACATGAGTCGTAATGCTCGAGGAGCCGGCGACCCTTGCGCCGATTCCTGTCATTTCCCATCTGCCGTCCCCGTTCTTCTGGACAAGGGCACGGAGGTCGAAGCGGCGGTCATTGAAGGAAGCAAGCTGGATACCCTGCTGAGCGATATAGGCCTCGCCTGAGCTTTGCTTTTGGATGCGGCTCCACAGCTTCGTTATCGTGGCGCAATTATAGGTAGCACTTTTGCGCTCTTCCTGGATTTTTAAACGATAGGGCAGCTGCTTCTCGGCTTTAAGGGTAATCGTCATAATGCCTTTGCCTGCTTTGCCGCTCTCTGGCTTCAAATATAAAAAGGAATGTTTTTGCATCATTTTGCCCAGCCCGTTGAGAGACATTAACTTGCGAGTCAAAGGGATGTAAGGCTTAGTCGTTTTGGATTGGCGAAGCCATTCGAATAAATGCCACTTGTTGAAAAAAAAGGGGTTGAATAATGTCACTCTGGGATCTTTAATGCAGGCATTGATTTTGTTTTTGACGGCTGGCAGCAGCTCATCCTCCCGTTGAGGGATACGATTATAAATAATGTCCGGAAAAGGGAGCAGGCGCTGCTGCCATATTTCCTGCTGTTCGTCAAAAATGAAGCCCTTCAGACTGGTCCGGCTTAAAAATAGATTTTTGGCAGTGAGCACGTAAACGATAAAGCCCTGCTGCCGGCCGACACGGATTAAATCAGCAAAATTGCTGCGGTTGCCGCGAAAAAGTTGAATATCATCCTCTATAGTCAAAATAGCGAGTACGGGCCTTCCGGCCCGGATCTCCGCTGTTGATTCCTGTTCTTTAACCAGCTGCTCCATCAGCTGTCACCCCCTTGGAACTTGCTGAGGTACAGGCAATGTTCAATGATATAATCCAGTGAGGCGCGACCTTCCGATTTTAAGGAAGGATGCTTGAAAATAGAACGGCCAGGTTTGGCATTAGCTTCAAACATCCATATCTCGCTATTTTTATCGATACCGATGTCAAGCCCCAGCTCGCCAAGACGGTGCGGATAGTTGCGTTCAATGGCTTCCGAAAGGTTGATGGCTACCTGCTTCGCTTTGTCGAGCACATCGGCAGCCTCGCTGCCGAAGGTCCGGCTTAGCGCCTGCTGCGGCGTCATGAGGGAGCCGCCGTTTTTGACGTGGGTAGTGACACTGCCCCGCCCGGCTTTTTTTGCGCCAATTCCTGCGGGCACCCATTCGTTCTGGCCGTTTTTATGCATATGAAAACGGAAATCAAGCGGACAGCCGTCAATTTCGGCGAGCCGTATTCCCTGTTGGACGACATAGTTATTTAACGAGCTGCCGTGGCGCGCATGCAGCATGCGGATCATGCTCTGGAAGTTAGTAAAGCGCAGCAGCACATTTTGATTCCCTTTGCGGTACCTTGCGAAATAGCCCCGCTTAGGGTGATAGGTCAAGCGATAAATGCCAATGCCAAGGCTTCCGGCTGTAGGCTTGAAATATAAGAAATGATGCTCTTCCAGCATCTCCTTGATTTTCTCCGGCGTAGGGCCTGACACCGATTCAGGCAAATGCTGCAGGGCCTCTGGGTCTTTATCGAGCAGCTTGTAGACATCCGATTTATTGAAGAAGCTCCAATTGAAAAACGGGATTTTCTTCCTTACAAACCGCTCGCGCAGCGAGTTGATCATGGTCGAGGTTTCCGCTTTGCGGCTGGGAAGCCGATTGTAGACAACGTCAGGAAGCGGAACCGTTTTGCGATACCAGTTGCCTTGGGCGGTCAAAAAGTAGCCATTGACGGTTTCCTGCTGCCAGTTGATGTCGTTTGGCGTAAAGCCAAACAAATATGCTTTGCGCTCTCCCGACCGGATGACTTGCTTAATGAAGCCGGTTCTTGCGCCAAATGGCGCACTATCGGAGGAAGGGGATCCAATATCGCTTAAGATACCGACCAAGGGTCCCAGCTGGATTTCATTATTTTCGGATTGAAGCAAATAAATATTGCCAGTCTTCGGTACTTTGATAGACTGGCGGACACCCGCCGATAAATACAGATGGTTGCCTTGGCGCTTGACTGGGCGGATGGCAGCTGTAATGACTTCTCTGCCTAGCTTGAGGAGCATCGTTTTTTTGCCTGACAGCTTCAGTTCTTTAAGAAGCGGACTGGACAGATAGACGACTCGATCGGTTTGTTGGGAAAAGTGTACGTTGCAAGTTGTCAAACTCATGGAAGAACCTCCTGAACGTTGTCATACCGAGAACGGTCTAATACGGGTGATGGAGTAATTAACGGCGTATGGAGACGGCGGGCCAGCATTTGGGCATAGCCTATTGGCCGCTCAAGAGATTGTGCAGCACATCTCTCAAGGCCAAGTCGCCTAAACGCCGATCTTCCTGGTCTGGAGTTCGCTTCCAGAAGCCATAATCGTCTGCCCTGCTCAATGCCAAAATCAAGTCCAAGCTCAGCTAGTCTGCCGAAGCGCTGTTCAAGCTGCTCGGCTGCATACAGGCTTATTTTGTGAATTTGCTTCAATAAAAGATCATTTATGGCTTCACCGTATTCCGCTATAAGCAGTTCCTTCGCAGATCTGACCCCGCCTCCTCCGTGGAGGTTGGAGGTGATCGAGCCGCTCTGTCCGCAGCGGGCTGCAAGGCCCGTTACTTGCCAGCGTCCATGCGCATCTTTCTGTACCAAAGCCCTTATATCGAAAGGTTCGCCTGTTTTTAGCTGTAGCTGCAAATACGGCTGAATAATGTAGCTGGCATTTCCGATAAACTGGGCTAGCCATTGCTCCAGCTCTTTCAAGCTAAGGAGCTGCTTCTGAAAAGGTAAATTGCTTTTGCTGCGTCCTGAAACGGTCCAATACCCTTCGGTATGCCGCCTGAGCAGCAAGGCGCCTTTGCCCTGCATGCCTGAAGCGGGCTTGAGAAACAGCCCTGCGCCTGGAGCTGAAAGACGGCTGCGCAGCATAGCGCCATGGCTATAACGCTGGGTAGTAGGCAGAAGCGGCTCGATACGCTCATCGCTCGCCAGCGCTTCGTAAACCTCCCATTTGGACGGGAGGCTGCCGTTCAAAATGATATGCGGCTTGCACGCTGCAATAGCTTGCAGGGCGCTGCGACAAGCAAGCTGCTCTTCCGTGTTTTTGCAGAAGCGCCGATCGTAAATAATATCGGGCAGCTTGCAGAGGCCCTTCTCCCATCTTTGATTCAGATAGCGATAGCCCTGGAGCTGACCGTTATCTTCATTAAATTCGCAGGGAGAAAAGACGTAAAAATCAATTTTTTTCCTTCTAGCGGTTTCCGCAAGCTGCTTGTAAAAGGCGGGCTCTGGAAGCCGCGGCTCCTCCTGCGTGGCATGCATCTCAATGGAAGCAACATATAATCCGATCGTCATGCCTTCTGCTGTCATAGGCGCCTCCGCTAGAAGCCCGATAAAAAACGGGAATATTGAATAACCATGCGAACTGAGGGACGAATTTTGTTGTCATTCAGCGGCGTATTGTCATTTTTGGAAGGCTTGGAGTTGACCTCCAGCAGCCATACCCTGCCGCTCGTATCAATAGCCAGATCGATGCCGAGCTCACCGAAGTGGGCGGGAATATGCGTCTCAATTCCTTTGGCAATGAGGAGCGCTGCATGCTGCAGCCTGCTCGAAGTATCCGCTCGGCCGCTCGTCAAGTTGGATTTAGAAATGGCCTCGCTAACCGTGCTTAATGTGCCGCCCCGCGCGAGGTTGGAAACAAAATGCTGACCGCCAGCTGTTCGGGCTACAATCGAAGTGATTTTCCATTTTCCGCTGACATTTTTCTGTACGAGCGCCCGGAAGTCGACGGGCCGCTTCTGGATTTCAATCAGCTGGAGGCCTTGCTGCACCTGGTAGCGGACGGTTTTCATTTTTGCAGAGATGGCGGAATAGACTTTGAGCTGGTTTGGATAAAGCTGCTTGCGCGAGCCTGTCGTTGTCGTAAATTGGGCCTGATAGCCGCCCGTTTCAGTCTTTGATACTCGAATGATCCCTTTGCCAAGACTTCCTGTGACAGGCTTCAAAAAGATGTTGGCGTGTTTGCTGCACATGGCTTTAAAGGTGGCAAAGCTGCGCAGCGAATAAGACTCTGGCAAATAGCGAAGGGCGGATTCGTCCTTCTTGAGCGCTTCGAAAACTTCCGTTTTATCGAGAAACTTTTCATTGAAAACAGTTGTCTGAAACCTGGATTTTACTTCTTTGAAAAAATGTTGTACGCTGGGTTTGTTCTCTAGTTTTCGGGAAGTTAGTCGATTGTTAATGACATTTGGAATGGGAAGCGACGCTCTTTGCCAGCCGCCCGCATAGATCCATCCTTCCACGGTTTGCTGCCCGCCAGATAGTTGGCCGGGGGTGAAAAAACACACATGCCCGCCCTGTGCAGCGCAGCCGTCAACCAACTCCTTGCAGAACATGGTGATCGAGCCAAACGGCTTATCTGGCGTCCCTGGATAATCCCTGCTGATCAGAATACCGATAAGCGGGCCAAGTGAAAGCGTCGCTGATCCGGATTTATAGTTGATTCTTAAGGTAGCTCCATTCGAAATGCCCATCTTGCGTGCTAGACTTTGGCTAATTCGAATACCGTCATAACGTGTGACGGGCAATACTTTGACATGTTGCTTAAGTGAGCCGAAGGTCATCGCTACAGGCTGGCCCTGAGGGATCTTCCACTGTTTCATATAGGCTTCGCCCAGCATGAGCGTATCCTCGGCGAGCATGCCTGAGCTGATAACCTGGACGGCTACTTTCGATTTGAGCATCGTAAATCTCCTTCCAAGCAGGAGGATTCCGGCAAGCGGGTAACAGCCGCTGGGTGTTTTGCACGAATTAATTCATCATATGAGGACATCTATCCCTTGGTGATTAGATACTAACAGCTGTTCACGCAAATAATGGAGGGGAAAAGCCATGAATGTTTACGACAAAACGTATGAACTGGCCAAAGCGTTAAAGGACAGCGAGGAAGCGCGTTTGCTCAAAGAGGCAAAGCAGGCTGCAGATGCTGATCCAGATGCAAAACGGATGCTTGATGATTTTCGCGAGCGCCAAAACGAGCTTCAGCAGAAAATGATGGCGGGCGAGGAGCCTTCCGCGGTCGATATGGATACGCTGAACAAGCTGTATGAGGTCATTTCGCTAAATCCGCTCGTCAGCGGCTTGATGGAGGCTGAGCGCCGCTTCTCCATCGTTTTTGAGGACATAAACCGCATTATGTCCGATGTGCTAAAATCCATCGTTGATTAACGCCGGCGGTCATAACCCTCGTCCTTGCTTCATATAATGTGAGGAAGTGCTACCAGAGGAGCTGAGGGATATGAGAAAAGGCAGGAGCCGTCATGTATTATATTTGCTAGCTGCGGTAGCGATGCTAGTCTACGGGGTGCCCAGACTGGATTTGGGCGCTCCTTGGAGCGGGACAAGCTTATTTGGCATCGTCTGGCTGGTGTTCTCGCTTGTCATTGTGGCGGCGCAAATCGATGCGCTGATGCAAGGCGAAGCGAGGCGGCAGCAGATGCAGCGCATTAAACGTGCCAAAAGCCGGTCGCTGGAGCGCAAGCTGCAGCAGGTTGTTGCCGGGCGGCGCGCGCGGGGCTAGCTAGCAAAAGCGAAACAAAAACAAATAAGGCCCAGCGATGATCGCTGAGCCTTATTTGTTTTTCAAACATTAATCCAATTCTTTGAACTGGACGAGCTGCTTTACGAATTTGTAAACCGCTTCTTGTTCTTTGACGGTTAGTCCATGTAATTGATGGGCGATTTTGTCGGCGTAACTATTGTCTTCTGGGCTTGTCTGCTGCGAAGCATCCAAATGAACAAGCTGTTCCAGCGGAGAGTCGAGCGCTGCGGCAATTTTGCCGAGAACATCGACGGTAGGACTTTTCTCTCCTCGCTCGACTTGCCCCATATACGAAGCATTAATGTCCGCTCTGAGCGCCAGCTGCTCCTGGCTAAGGCCTCTCATTTTGCGCAGTGTGCGGATGTTATCTCCTATGTATCGGGCAAATTTACTCAAATTGTTCACCTCAGCCTAAAGATAGAGCTTTAGATGCCAACCAACAACGTTCTATAGAACCTATTAAATATAATGACTAAAGTCATTGACGGAAATACCTGACTTTATTATAATTATGTAAAATGGTCCTTATTAAACTTCTTTTTACTTAAAAGGTTCTTTTTACAAGGAGATTGGGAGATGGTAGAAGAATTTGAGTTTTTCCGCAAAGTTCAGCTGCATTATCGTCAAGTGCGATTCCACGTGCGTTTAAGCTATACGATTTTTCATAAAAAAGAGAAACTTCTGCTCGCGCATGGTATTTTGCGCTGCCGGGTTGAGCCTCATTCACAACTGGTTGAATATCGTATCAGCTTGGAATCGGAAGTCGCATCGCGTCCTTATAGCGAGAAGGCCACGATTTTATTTTCCACCATTTACGAGGAAATTCCGCAGCAATCGGTTAAGATGACGGATGTGCCTGCTTATCAATTACGTTATTCGGTACCGATTGTTTACGATTGGCAAGCTTTTATTATTGAAGGCATGAGTACAGCTTTAAGCAAAGGCGTATTGCAGCCTGTGTTCGATAAATATCGTTTTGTGGACAAGCAGGGCAAGGAAATAGACGCGAAACTTAAGGTCGCCGCCGTTATGGTGGATTGGTATAATGAGAACATTAATAGTTAGCCAGCAGTGTTGAAAGCCAGAGGGAGGTACAGGTGTGTCTAAAGTCGGTTCCGGTTCAGAGACCAGCACCAAGCATGAGCTGATTCTTGCACATATTCAAGAGCTGAAGATCGGAACGAAAATCTCGGTCAGAGTGATTGCAAAAACGTTGGGAGTCAGTGAAGGAACAGCCTATAAAGCCATTAAAGAAGCGGAAGCAACCGGACTCGTCAGCACAAAGGAACGAATTGGGACGGTGCGCATCGACCGTAAAAGAAAAGAGGCGCTCGACCAGCTTACGTTTGGCGAAGTAGCGGAAATTGTAGAAGGCCAGCTATTTGGTGGCGCATCTGGCCTTGAAAAAACGCTGCATAAGTTCGTTATCGGCGCGATGGAGCTCGATGCTATGCTGCGTTATATCGATGAAGATAGCCTGCTTATTGTCGGTAACCGGATCGGTGCGCATAAGCGGGCGCTGGAGCAAGGAGCAGGTGTGCTCATTACTGGCGGCTTCGAGACGAGCGAAGAGGTTAAAGCGCTTGCGGATGAGAAGGGGCTGCCTATTCTCTCTTCGCGATATGATACGTTTACCGTTGCGTCCATGATCAACCGCGCTATGTACGACCGTCTCATTAAGCGAAAAGTGATGTTGATTGAAGATTTGGTTACGTTCAGCAGACCAGCCGATGTGCTGCATCCCGGAGATACGGCAGGCAGCTTCAAGGAACTGCGGCGCAGAACAGGTTATTCGCGTTTTCCCGTGGTGGATGACCGCGGCAAAGTCATTGGCATGATGACGGCAAAGGATGCCTCCGGCGCACTGGATGAGCAGACTGTCGATAAGCTGATGACCCGCCATCCGATTACGGCAGCACCGAATATTACCGTTACATCCGCTGCTCATACGATGGCGGCGGAAGGGATTGATTTGCTGCCTATCGTTGATCGGCATCGCAAGCTGCTTGGTGTCATTAGCCGCCAGCAGGTGATTGATGCGCTGCGGTTTGCGGGCAAACAGCCCGAATCGGGCGAAACGTTCGATGATTTAATGTGGTCAAGATTTATGGCTAGTGAAGATGCGGCTGGCGAGTTTGTTTATAAAGGGGTCGTAACGCCGCAAATGTCAGGCTCGCTTGGCATGATATCGGAAGGCGTGCTCGTTACGCTTATGACGCAGGCTGGCAGGAGAATGATTCGCGAGACGGGGAAACGCGATTATTTGCTCGAAAGCATGACGACTTATTTTGTGAAGCCAGTAGAAATGGACAGTGAAATAACGATTATACCGCGGGCGATGGAGATGAGCCGCAAATCAACGAAGCTGGAAATTGAAGTGAGGGATCGGGGCGGGCTGGCAGCGAAAGCGATGATGTCAGCCCAAATGATTGATCCTTAAACATAAAGCAACCAGGGCGGTCGCTCTGAAAAAAAGGCAAGCGGAGTGAACGGAGCTAAGCTGTAATAGCGCTGCGTTCGCCGCTGCCTTTTTTTAGCGGCGCGTTGTGCGCAGCATACTGAGATTGCGCAGTCCAGCGAAAAGATTGAATAGGCCAATGACCATGAACAGCGCCCCAATGACGATGCGCACAGTGGATTCATTGGACAAAAACAGCTGAACGCCGGCAATAAATATGAGCATGACGCCCATGCTTATATTCATTCTGGCCCCGTACAGCATACGCTTTGCACCATCAGCGGCTCTACGGGATCTGTAGCTGAAAATAACGGTCAGCAGCAGGGTGAGGAAGATGACGGGTGCGAATAAATATTGCAGCAGTGAGTCCATTCGTTCTAAAGCAGCTCCTTTGCAAGCGGAATGATTGTGCTCTATTCCGCATTTCTGCTGCTATTGTAGCATGAATAGGGACATAAACAGAAGCAGCGCAGCGCATGTCTTTACGCTAACTCGGTCCGCGATCATGCAGGCGGACTTTAACCCACAGCTGCAGCACATTATCGACGACAAGCATCGTTTTGACCTCGACCTCGTAATCCTTCTCCAGTACCCCGTTGTAAACTCTCTTGCTCAGCAGCTTTCTTGCAAACTGCGCATTGGAATCAATCTCGTAAATGCTTTGCCCGATAAAAACGGACAGATCGGCTTTGATTCGCCGAATCAGCTCAGCCTCTGTCATTTTGTCGAGCTGCGGACGACCTGCGTTTTGCCCGGCTTCCAGCTCAATTCTCGGCAAAATGCTCTTGATAACCGTGTGCTGATGCTTGAACTCTTTAAGATTGCCAATGTCCTGCTCATATTGCTCCAATTGAATTTCGAGCTCGCTTTTGAGACTGACAAGCGCCTCAAATTGTGCTTGGTAGAGGGAGTTGTAAACGACCGCGCCGACAACCATGCCGAGCAGGAGCATGCCGAACATTTGCAGCCCTTTAATATATTTGTCAAACGGTGGCAGCCGCATCGCTTAGCCCGTCCCTTTGCAAATGAGCCTCACAAGCTCCGTGCCCATATGAGCCCCGAGAAAAGCAGCGATAATATAGCCAACCTGCTGTGCCGCTGGGGACAGATGCCCCTCCATAATATTGCTTTCTATGACGCGCATCGGATCAATGGAGCCGCCTACTGCGGCTACTATAGCCCATATTTTTAAATTTGCCGCTGTATTGACCATCATGGAGGTGGGGGGCATCAGCAGAAAAACCGATCCAATGCCAGCGAGCATTGAGCCGCCTAATACGACGCCAAAGGCAATAAAGAAATCGAGCCCTGCCTTCATCAAAAAATAATTCACTTCGCTCACCAGCTCTCTTCGCCAAGTGGAGCCCGTCCGGCTCCTATTATCATTGTATGGGCGGTGCCTTGGCGATTATGATAAAATAGACAAATAGAGATGGAACACCTGAGGGGGCGAGGCGCAATGACCGCTAAAGAGTCGCCATTCGTGCATTTGCACGTTCATAGTGAATATAGCTTGCTTGATGGCGCGGCACGGATTCGCGATTTGACAGCCCGCGCTGCCGAGCTGGGAATGCAGGCGCTGGCGCTTACGGACCATGGCGTCATGTATGGAGCCATTCCGTTCATCCGTGCCTGCCAGCAGCATGGTATTAAGCCGATTGTAGGCTGTGAGATGTATATGACCGCAAGCTCGCGGTTTGAGAAGGGCTCGCGCAAAGAAAACCCGATCTATCATTTAATTTTGCTTGCCAAAAATGAAACAGGCTATCGCAATCTCATGAAGCTGAGCTCGATTGCCCATTTGGAAGGCTTTCATTATCGTCCGCGCGTCGATCCGGAAATGCTGGCTAAGCATGCGGAAGGCATCGTCTGCCTGAGTGCCTGCCTTGGAGGCGAAGTTTCGCAGCATTTGCTGCATGACAGGCCCGATGAAGCGCGCAAGGCGGCACAGCGGTACCGAGACATTTTCGGCGATGATTTTTATTTGGAGCTTCAGGATCATCATTTGCTGGAGCAGAAAAAAGTGAATTTAGCGATGATTGAGCTGGCGCAGGAAACCGGCATTCAGCTGGCGGTTACGAACGATGTCCATTATATTACTGCGGCTGACGCAGAAATGCAGGATGTACTCATTTGCATTGGGACAGGCAAATCCGTCGATGATGTGGACCGTATGAAAATGCAGACGGACCAAATGTATTTAAAGAGCGGGGAGGAGATGGAGGCCCTATTCCGCCATGTGCCGCAGGCTATTGCAAATACGGCAGCCATCGCGGATAAATGCACGCTTGAGCTGGCTTTTGGACGGGCGCCGCTTCCGGTATTTCATCCCGTGCCAGAGGGAGCAAGCTCAGCGGGGTATTTGCAGCAGCTATGCAGCGAAGGACTGCTTGCAAGATACAGCCAGCTGCCGGAGTGGATGCAGGAGCCGGACTTCCGCCAGCAGGCAGAGCAGCGGCTAGCCTATGAGCTGTCTGTTATTGAAAAAATGGGCTTTAGCGATTATTTTCTAATCGTCTGGGATTTTATCCGTTTTGCCCATGAGCAGGGCATTCGTACAGGCCCGGGACGGGGCTCTTCAGCCGGCTCTCTAGTTGCTTATACACTGCGGATCACCGATGTAGATCCGCTGAAATACAAGCTGCTCTTTGAGCGGTTTCTGAATCCGGAGCGCATATCAATGCCCGATATTGATATCGACTTTAATGATGAGCGCCGGGATGAAGTCATTGCCTATGTCGCCCAAAAATACGGCGAAGGGCATGTTGCCCAAATTATTACGTTCGGCACCATGGCGGCGAAAGCAGCAGTCCGCGACGTCGGACGCGCGATGAATGTGCCGCTTGCCGAGGTGGATCGCGCGGCGAAGCTCATTCCGCGCCAGCTCGGCATTACGCTTGCCGAGGCGCTGCGGACGACTGAAGGGCTGCGCGAGGCGGCGGAGCGCCTGCCGAAGACGGCGGCGATGCTGGATATGGCGCTTAAGGTAGAGGGCATGCCGCGCCATGCTTCTACGCATGCGGCTGGTGTTGTTATTGCCAGCGAGCCGCTGACGGAGTATGTGCCGCTGCAAGCGGGCGGCGAAGGGGCTGTTTTAACCCAATATTCGATGGAGCATCTGGAAGCGATTGGGCTGCTCAAGATGGACTTTCTGGGACTGCGTACCCTTTCGATTTTGGAGCGAACGCTGAATTGGGTGAAGGAGCAGTATGGCGAGACGATTGATTTTCGCACGATTCCCGACAATGACCCAGAAACGTATGCGATGCTCGGCCGCGGCGAGACGACGGGCATTTTTCAATTGGAGTCTTCCGGTGTGCGCCGCGTATTGCGGGATTTGAGGGCGTCGGAGTTCGAGGATATCGTATCGGTTCTTGCTTTGTATCGCCCTGGTCCGATGGAATTTATTCCGAAATATATTCAAGGCAAGCATGGCGAGGTGCAGGTGGAATACCCTCATCCGTCCCTTGAGCCGATTCTATCCGATACGTATGGCATTATCGTGTACCAAGAGCAAATTATGCAGATTGCCTCCAGCATGGCCGGCTTCTCGCTGGGCGAAGCGGATTTGCTGCGCCGTGCCGTTTCGAAGAAAAAGCGCGAGGTGCTGGATGAGCAGCGGGAGCATTTTGTGAAGGGCAGTGTGACGCAGGGCTACAGAGAGGACGAGGCGAATCTCGTTTACGATATGATCGTGCGTTTTGCAGACTATGGATTCCCGCGGGCGCATGCGGCTGCTTATGGCGTACTGGCTTTTCAGACGGCATGGCTGAAGGCGCATTATCCGGTTCCCTTTATGGCTTCGATGCTGGCATCCGTGAACGGCAACCAGCGGAAAACGGCGGAATACGTCGATGAATGCCGCCGAATGGGCATTCAGGTGCTGCCGCCCGATGTCAACGAGAGCGGCGTGACGTTCACGCCGGTTGAAGGGGCCGTGCGCTTTGGGCTGGCGACGGTGAAAAATGTCGGTACGCAGGCGATTGAAGCGCTGCGCAAGGAACGGGCGGACAAGCCGTTTGAAAGCTTGCTCGACCTGTGCCGCCGCGTCGATTTGCGCGTCGTGAACAAGCGCGTGCTGGAGTCGCTCATCCAGGCTGGCGCCTTCGACTCGCTGCCAGGGCACCGAGCGCAATTGCTCGGTGCCCTGGAGGAGACGGTCGAAGCGGCGGTGAAATGGCGCAAGGAGCGCGCCGAGCTGCAGATCGAGCTGTTTGGTTTCGATGAGGTGCAGAACTGGGATGTGGAGCTGCCGGACATCAGGCCGTTCTCAACAGCTGAGCAGTTGGAGTTTGAACGCGAGCTGCTCGGCATGTATTTGTCAGGGCATCCGCTCGATGCAGTGGAGGAGCAGCTTGCGCCGCTCGGGCTCGACCGTCTGTTTGAGCTGGCGGATAGCGCGGAAGGCGCGCCGGCGGTAGCGGCGGTGCATATTGTGTCGCTGAAGCCGTTCACGAACAAGAAGGGCAATGCGATGGGGTTTCTGGAGCTGGAGGATCGCATCCTCCGCGTTGAAGCCGTTGTGTTCCCGGCAGTGTGGAAACGCTGCGCGGATAAGCTGGAAAAGGGCGGTCTCGCCATTGTGCAGGCGACCGTGCAGCATCAGGATGAGGAGTTTAAGCTCATCCTGGAGGATGTTGTGCCGCTCGCAGGCGGAGCTGCTGCGGCAGGGGCGCCGCTCGCAGAGCAGGCGCAGCGCTTGCAACGGCAAGCGCAAGCCCGCGCCGCGAGAGGCGCGTGGCCCGGTCCCGGGCGGGCGAAGCCGTCCGGGCAGGGCAAGGGCGGGGCGGCAGCGCCAGCCGCCCCGGCGGGCCGCGGGCCCGGCGCTGCTGCTGCAGGCGAAGCGCAGCAGCTGCCTCCGCGGGCACCGCGGCAGGAACCCGCTGGGCGTAAGCGCCAGCGGGTTTACATCAAGCTCGCAGCCGCGCGCGAGCAGCTTGCCGCGCTGGAGCGGCTCAAGCAGCTGCTGGCCGAGCACCCCGGCCAGCTGGACACCGTTCTGTTCTACGAGCGTGAACAGAAGCTGATCGCCCTTAGCGACAGCTACCGCGTCAAGCCGTCGCCGGAGTTGTTCGGCGAGATTGAGCAGCTGTTCGGCGAAGGGGCTGTCGTCGTCAAATAGGAGCAAGCAGCATACGGCGCAAGCATAAATTACTGGAGTTCATAGCTAGGTAGACAGGACTCCTGCAAAGGTTAGAACGTTTGATTTTATTTAATAATCGCGAAGCTTAAACATGGCAAAGCGATCTCTCATAGGGCTGGCCTTAGCTGTCTACAGCGAAGGCCAGCCCTATTTTCAAGCCATTGCTGCCCATTTCTCTTACTTCTCTTATTTCTTTTACTTCGTTAACCTCTTTTCCTCGCATTTCGGGCTTTCTTCTCTTATTTCGTCCTCTCCGCTTTCTAAGTTTTCACCCTGCGACCTCTTGCGCAAGCGAATTCAAAATGATGCACATATCTTTCTTTATCCGCATACATTTAGGGATACAAGCGGAGAAATGCGGGAGGTCAGCTGTTGCTTGCGGGCTATGGGGATACAGCTTCCGCGAAAGGCAGCATCGTTATTAGGGCCCCGAAAGCCGCATTGCCGCTGCTTACGCTGCATAACAGCGTACAAGCATGGGAGGGATGGACATGGCTTCGACATCCAAGATTGAAGCGTGGCTGGGCAAGCGCGGAGTGAAGGTCGATGATATTGCTGAGATTGTGTATACGCTGCAGCGTCCTTACAATGCGAGCTTATGCATGAAGGAATGCGAGGACAGCGTTCGGGCTGTACTGGGCAAGCGCGAGGTGCAGTATGTGCTTTATACGGGCATCGCTTTAGACGAGCTGGCGGAGCGCAAGCTATTGCCTGAACCGCTGCAGGCGATTATGGAAAATGATGAGTCGCTGTATGGGGTGGATGAGACGCTGGCGCTTGGCATTACGAACGTGTACGGGATGATCGGCTTGACGAGTTTTGGTTATTTGGATAAAGTGAAGCCTGGCATTATTAATCAGCTTAATATAAAAGGGCGGCATATTCATGTGTTCCTTGATGATCTCGTTGCGGGACTTGCGGCGGCCGCATCGGCAAGAATTGCACATCAGGACCCGAAAGCGCAGCAATACCATTTGCCCGATTCCCCATGATTATGATACTATTATAAGATCATATGACCTGTTAACGGGACTTAGCTATGTTTAAGATGTAAACTTTGCCCGTAGCAAAGTTTTCAGGAGGTACCATAATGTGGACGGTCATTTATATCGCGCCAACAGCAAAAATCGCAGAGAATATCAAGAAACGGCTTACGGAAGAAGGATTTCTCGTGAAGATCCGTCCAGTCAATCTGTCTAAACAGCAATTTGAAATATTGGTGCCGTCGGGTGAGCTGGAGGAAGTTCAAGAAGTGTTTAACTCCTTGTTTCAGCCGTAACGGATTCCCTTATTCGATTGCGCCTTGAGAGGTGTCATACGTGCAAATTAAGGACTTGTTTACGAAGAAGAAATACGCGACAGTACCTTCGGAGCGCCCTAAACGCGACATTCCAGAAGGACTGATGAATAAGTGTACGCGGTGCGGAACGATTCAATACAGCAAAGAGCTGGAGAAGAATCTGAAGGTCTGCTCCTCCTGTGGCTATCACTTCCGCCTTTCGGCTTGGGAGCGCATTGCCATGACGCTTGATGAAGGACAGCTGACGGAATACGATACGGACCTTGTATCGGAAGATCCGCTTGGTTTCCCTGGTTATGCAAGCAAGCTGGAGCAGCAACTGGCTAAAAATCCGAATTTGCGTGAAGCAGTTGTTACCGGCGAAGGAACTATCGGCGGTCTTCCTGTCGTTGTCGCTGTCATGAGCTTTGACTTTTTCAGCGGCAGCATGGGCTCGGTCGTAGGTGAAAAGATAACGCGGGCTGTAGAAGCGGCGCTTGACAAGCGCCTGCCGCTTATTATTTTTTCCACATCGGGTGGCGCACGCATGCAGGAAAGCATTCTGAGCCTTATGCAAATGGCGAAAACAAGCGCAGCGCTCTCCAAGCTTCATGAAGCGGGCGGCTTGTTTATCTCGGTATTCACCGATCCAACGATGGGTGGCGTCTCGGCGAGCTTCGCAAGTCTTGGCGACTATAATTTGGCCGAGCCTGGCGCATTAGTAGGCTTTGCAGGCCGCATTGTAATCGAGCAGACGATTCGTCAGAAGCTGCCGGACAACTTCCAGACGGCGGAATTCAATTTGCAGCATGGCCAGCTTGATATGGTTGTACACCGTAACGACATGAAGCAAATGCTGACCAAACTGCTTGATATGCATACCGCAGGGGAGGGATTGTCTAATGGCGGGTGAGCTTCCGTTCGAGAAACCGCTCAGTGATTTAAGGGAAAAGATAAAGACGCTGGAAACGCTCGCGGCGGGCAATGGCATGGATTTTTCCGAGGAAATTGCCCGTCTTGAGGAGCGCTGCAAGCAGCTGGAACAGGAAATGTACCAGGAGCTGACCCCTGCGCAAAAAATGCATGTAGCGCGCCACCATCAGCGTCCGACGACGCTGGATTTCATTCAGGCGGTGTTTACCGATTTCATCGAGCTGCATGGCGACCGCCTGTTTGCCGATGATTTGGCTATCGTAGGCGGACTTGCCAAGCTGAACGGCGTACCGGTAACGGTTGTCGGACACCAACGCGGCAAGGATACGCGCGACAACATCGCCCGCTTCTTCGGAAGTCCCCACCCGGAAGGTTTCCGCAAGGCGCTGCGCTTCATGCAGCAAGCTAATAAATTTAATCGTCCCATTATTACTTTTATTGATACGAAAGGCGCTTATCCTGGCAATACTGCTGAGGAACGGGGCCAATCGGAAGCAATTGCCCGTAATTTGCGGGAGATGGCTGGTTTCGGCGTGCCGATCATATGCGTCGTTATTGGCGAAGGCGGCAGCGGCGGTGCACTTGCGCTTGGCGTAGGCAACCGGGTGCTGATGCTGGAAAATGCGATCTATTCTGCGATTTCGCCGAATGGAGCAGCTTCGATTCTCTGGAAGGATGCATCGAAAGCTGATCAGGCGGCGGAAGCGATGAAGATTACAGCCAAAGATTTACTCGCGTTTGAAGTCATCGAGGACATTGTAGAGGAGCCGCAGGGCGGTGCGCATCGTGATCTTGCTTTTACAGCAGAGCACTTGAAGACCAAGCTGTGGAGCCATTTGCAGGAGCTGCGCGCCATGACGCCGGAAGAGCTGAAAGAGGACCGCTACTGCAAATTCCGCAAAATCGGCAAGTTCCAGATTGCCCAGCAGGCGCTGGCAGAAGAGCAGCAAACTGCTGAGCTGGCAGACGAGCCTTCCGAGGCAGCAGCAGTAGGCGGAGAACCAAGCACTGAGAAAGCAGCGCAGCCGGAATCGGCGCAGGTATAGTTTACAAATATTTTATACTGTACAAGCTGCTCGTAATCGTGTAATTTAAGTTGTGGTCAAGGTGAAACGGCTTTCGCCGTCCTATGGCGGCACAGCGCGTTTCAGTCCGAGAAATATAAGCCTATTTATATGTGAACAACTTATAAATTCTTATATTTTTAAAAGAATATTAACTAGCAAGGCCTACCATTCAAGCAGGCAATATAACGGAGGAAAACTAAACATGCGTAAAACAAAGATTGTATGTACAATCGGACCATCCAGCGAATCACTTGAAAACACGAAGAAGCTTATTCAAGCGGGCATGAACGTCGCTCGTCTGAACTTCTCCCACGGCGATTTTGAAGAGCACGGTAACCGCATCAAGAATATTCGTCAAGCAAATATCGAACTCGGCAAAACAACTGCCATTCTCCTTGATACGAAAGGCCCGGAAATTCGTCTGGGCAAATTGAAAGAAGAGCCAATTGAACTGGTGCAAGGCGAGAAAATCGCTTTGACAACAGAAGAAATTCTTGGCGACGTAACGCGTATTCCGATTACTTATACGGATCTGCCTAACGACGTTTCGGTTGGTTCGACCATTTTGATCGATGACGGCCTAATTGGCTTGACGGTTGAAGAGGTGCAAGGAACAGAAATCATTTGCCGCATCGTCAACAGCGGTCAAATTAAAAGCAAGAAGGGCGTTAACGTACCAGGCGTAAACATCTCGCTTCCTGGTATTACTGAGAAAGACGCGAACGACATCGTCTTCGGCATTGAGCAAGGCGTAGATTTCATCGCGGCTTCCTTCGTGCGTAAAGCAAGCGATGTTTTGGAAATTCGCGAGCTTCTGGAGCGTCACAATGCGGGTCATATCCAAATTATTTCTAAAATTGAGAACCAGCAAGGTGTAGACAACCTTGATGAAATTTTGGAAGTTTCCGACGGCCTGATGGTTGCCCGCGGCGACCTTGGCGTTGAAATTCCAGCAGAAGAAGTACCGCTCGTACAAAAATCGATGATTCAAAAATGTAATCGCGCTGGCAAGCCCGTTATTACAGCAACACAAATGCTGGATTCGATGCAGCGCAACCCGCGTCCGACTCGTGCTGAGGCGAGCGACGTTGCGAACGCGATTTTCGACGGTACAGATGCGATCATGCTTTCCGGCGAAACAGCTGCTGGTAAATATCCAGTTGAATCGGTACAAACGATGGCTCGTATCGCTGAGCGTGCAGAATCGGCTCTTGAATACCGTGAAATTTTCACGAAACAAGCGAATGCACAGCAAACAAGCGTAACGGAAGCAATCTCCCAAGCGGTAGCTAATTCCGCATTTGACCTGAAAGCGAAAGCGATCGTTACTTCGACGCAAAGCGGCTTCACTTCCCGTATGGTATCCAAATACCGTCCGAAAGCGCCAATCATTGCGGTAACAACAGAAGAGACGGTTATGCGTCGCCTGGCACTTGTATGGGGCGTTATTCCCGTTAAAGGCGCACTCGTTGATTCCACAGACGGTTTGTTCGAAAATGCAGTAACCGGCGCACTCAGCACTGGTTTGCTTGCTCTTGGCGATACAATCGTTATTACGGCTGGTGTGCCAGTAGGCCGCTCTGGAACAACAAACCTAATCAAAATTCACCACATTGGCGAGCTTCTGGCAAATGGACAAGGCATCGGCAGCCAAACAGCTACTGGTACAGTAGTCGTTGCCCGCACGCCTGAAGAAGCTATTGCAAAAACAAAACAAGGTTCGATTCTGGTAACCGTATCGACCGATAAAGAATATATGCCTGCATTCGAGAAAGCGGCAGCTGTCGTAACGGAGCAAGGCGGCATTACTAGCCATGCGGCTGTTTGCGGCATCAACCTCGGAATTCCAGTTATTTTGGGCATTTCTAATGCTACAACTATTTTGGAAGATGGCATGGAAGTTACGCTTTACGGCGAAACAGGCGTTATTTACTCCGGCCAATCCAAGTCTGTATAATTTTCAAAAATATAGGAAAGTATATGATTTCGTCATACTTTCTCTATATTTCTCGGACTGAAACGCCGCGCGCCGCCAGAGGACGGCTTTCGGCCGTTTCACCTTAACTGCATATTTTCTGCTCGTATAGACAGAGCAACAACAAGCGATGGTGATTTCACCGTCGCTTTTGTTGAACTTAAAGGGAGGTTTACATGATGAGCAGCCCGTTGTCTGGATGGTTCGCGCATCCGCTGCGCGTCCGTTATCAGGAAACGGATCAAATGGGGGTCGTGTTTCACACGAACTATTTGAACTGGTTTGAAATTGGGCGCACCGAGCTGATACGATCAGCAGGCTTTGACTACAAATCTATTGAACAAAGCGGCATGCTGCTGCCTGTCATCGATTTGCATTGCCATTATGCATTGCCGGCGCGTTATGACGACACACTGCTTATTTGCACGCGCATTTCGGATTTCACTTCCGTGCGTTTATCCTTTGAATCGGAAATTCGCAAAGTAGATGAGGCGTCGTTTAAGCCCGCTTTTTACGAGCAGCAGGAAAGCCTTCCGGGGGAGCGGCTCGTTACGGGAGGAACCAAGCATGTGTGGGTAAATAAGGAGTGGCGACCTATGCGTTTGGACAAAGGGCTCCCCGCGCTGTATGATTTAATGAGGCAGATAACAAGCTGATTGGTGACGGCTGCTGCCAGCATAAACTGGACGGGAGGAATTTATAATGAAAAAATGGCTCATCGCAGCATTGATTATATTGCCTTTGATTGAGTTTTGGGGCATCGTGCAAGTGGGCAGCTGGCTTGGCGGGTGGAAGACGTTTGGGCTCATCGTTTTGTTCAGTATGGTCGGGGCTTATTTGACGCTGGCGGAGGGACGCAGAGTGTGGGCAGAAGCGCAGCTTCAACTGCAGCAGGGCCAAATACCCGGACGCAAGCTGCTGGAGGGTCTATGTGTGCTGGCTGGCGGTTTGCTGCTGCTTATTCCCGGCTTTTTCAGCGATATCATCGGTCTGACCTTTCTGCTGCCGTTTACCCGTTCCTTTTATCAGCAGATCATGCTGCACTGGCTGGAGAAACGGATACGCGGAGGATCTTTTTCCATACGCAAGTTCTAAGATGTTTACATTAGCTTTACAAATTAATAATACGACACGAATAGTTGTAGCGCATAATAGGGGCATATATGAGGGAGGCGCACAAAATGACAAAACATTTGTCCCACTATGTTAACAGAGATTTAAGTTGGGCCGAATTTAACTGCCGAGTGCTTCAAGAGGCGCAGGATGTAAACAATCCGCTGCTTGAGCGGGCCAAGTTTCTAGCCATTGTATCCAGTAATTTAGATGAATTTATGAGTGTGCGTGTAGCGGGCATTCAAGAGCAAATTAAAGCAGGCTATTCTAAAATTGATTTTACAGGCTATACGCCCGCGGGCTTATGGAAACGATTAATTAAACGCACGAATCAAATGGTGCATGATCAATATAAATCTTATCGGGACGTGCTGCGCGGCTTGGGACGGGAAGGCATTGCCATCCGTTCAATGAGCGAGCTGAATATGACGCAGTCCAAGGCCGTATCGGAGTATTTTCATGAAATTGTATTTCCTGTCCTGACACCGATGGCGGTCGATCAGAGCAGGCCTTTTCCACTTGTACATACGAAGGAATTATATTTAGCTGTTTTATTGCGCCACCCGGAAGCCGCACCTGATGAAGACCCACTATTCGCGATGGTGCAGGTACCATCGATTTTAGCAAGATTTGTCCCGCTGCCTGAACGCCCGAATAGCAAGAAGCGCGAATATGTGCTGCTGGAGGATCTGATTGAGCAGTTTATCGATACCCTTTTCAATGGCTATGGAGCTTATGCGGTGCATGCGTTTCGTTTGACGCGCAATGCTGATTTTACGCTCAATGAAGATGCCGAGGATTTGCTGGAGGAAATTGAGAAGGAGCTGCGCAAACGCCGTTGGGGTATCTCCGTACGGCTTGAGGTTGCTCGCGGCATGCATCCGGATGCGCTGGATATTCTCAAGGATGAGCTGGAAATCGAGGATAACCTGATCGAAATTGATGGACCGCTCGATTTAAGCTTTATGATGAAGTTCGCTCAGGCTATACCAGGCTATGACCATTTGCGTTATGACAAAATGGAGCCGGTCTATCCGATGGAATTTGACGACACTGACGACATGTTTGAAGTGATTCGCCAGCGGGACGTTCTCATGTACCATCCGTATGAATCGTTTGATGCGGTTAATGATTTTGTGCTTCAGGCGGCCACCGATCCGGATGTGCTTGCGATTAAAATGACGATGTATCGGGTCAGCGGCAAGTCAGCGCTCGTTCAAGCGCTGGCTGAAGCAGCCGAATCTGGCAAGCAGGTGACCGTTGTTGTCGAGCTGAAGGCGCGATTCGATGAGGAGCGCAATATTGCTTGGGCGCGCCAGCTGGAGAAAGCGGGCTGCCATGTCGTCTACGGTCTGATTGGATTGAAAACCCATGCGAAAATATTGCTCGTCGTGCGCCGGGAGCAGGACACGCTGCGCCGTTATGTGCATGTGGGCACAGGAAATTACAATGACAGCACAGCGACGCTGTATACTGATATCGGTCTGTTTACATCTCATCCGACAATCGGCGGCGATGCATCGGCGCTGTTCAATGAGGTGACGGGCTATTCCGATCCATATGACTGGAAAGCTTTTGGCGTAGCTCCAACGGATCTCAAGCAGAAGCTGTTCCGCCTTATTGACCGGGAAATCGCCCATGTGGCGGCTGGGAAGAAGGGCCGTGTCATTGCGAAGATGAACTCGCTCTCCAATCAAGAGATGGTCGATAAGCTGTACGAGGCTTCGCAGGCAGGCGTGAAAATCGATTTGATTGTCCGCGGCGTATGCTGCTTGCGTCCTGGTGTTGCTGGCCGAAGCGAGAACATTCAGGTAATCAGCATTGTGGACCGTTATTTGGAGCATGCAAGAGTCATGTATTTCCACAATGGCGGGGAAGAGGAAGTTTATTTATCCAGTGCCGACTGGATGACGCGCAACCTGATGAAGCGGGTGGAGCTGATGTGTCCAGTGTACGACACGCATTTGCGTCAGACGCTCATCAACATGCTGAACTTGAATTTGAATGACAATGTCAAAGCTAGGAAACTGCAGTCAAACGGCACTTATGTTCATGTTGAAAATGAAAATAAACCGTTCCGCAGTCAATTCGAGGCTAGACATATCCCAGGCTGGAAAGTACAAGTATAAAAAAAGAAAAACGCGGTGAAAAAGGAATGCTCCATTCCTTTTTCACCGCGTTATTTTTTATGAAAATATTTAAGGAAAGCAACGATTTCTATGCCTGAATATAATCAGGCAGTTCGAGCACAGGAGTCAGCTTCCACAGCTTGGAAAACTCGGGAGCGAGCTCGCCTACCTCCAGACGCTCAACGGTCAGCGAGCTGCTAGGACGTACGGCATGCAGCTTAAGCTGCTCAGGCGTAAGAGAGACGGCCAGCCTGCTTAGCGCCTGTGTCTCGCTGCGGTCAAGCGCTGAGGCGAGCTGCAGCAGTGTGCCCAGCCTGCAGATTAACTCATAGTCGGATTCGACAAGCATCTCTTTGTAGGGACGGAGCTGTTGCCGTGCCCGACTTTTGCTTTTATAAGATGCGATCGAAGCCGTAATCAAAATTTCCTTATGGGACAATCCATTCAGATGCGAGTTGACGATTAAATAAAACGTATGCTTGGCGTAGTCGTAGTAGTCAATGGAAGCGCCAATTCGAAACAGGCTGGAAGCGGCATCAAGCAAAATCCGCGCTCGCGATGGCATTTGGTGCAGTTCCCTCAGCTCATCGTACAGCTGCAAAGCAAGTCGGTTTACCTGCGATACATGCTGCATCGGTGCAGCGGGATGAAGCATGCTGATGTTATGCAGGCTGAAGCCCAGCACATCCTGATGAGTAGACTCTTGCGAAAATCGTGTATCATGAAAAATGCCGTCGCGCAATCCGGCACCACAAATGATATAGCCTGAAGCTTTAGTCAGCTTGTAAAGCTGGCGCAGCACGGCTAAGCCGGGCACAATAACGTCTACCCGATCTTTGGACAGGCCGGGAAACTTGCTGCGCTTGTCCAGCGGCAGGGCCCGCAGCTGATCAAACACCATTTCGGCGTCCCCTCCGGGTATCGCATAATTATGTGTTTGATGAAAAGGGTAGTTCGTCGCCGCTTGATGGATTTTGCCCAGCGCTCTGGCGGTGCCCCCGACGCCAATCATGGGCAGTCCCTGCGCTTTGGCGAGCCATGGAACGGACTTGAAGGCTTCAAGCGCTGCATTGTCCAGCGCGCGCAAAGCCTCGTCGCTGAGCATGCCTTTGGATGCGAAACGCCGATTCAGGCTCACGCAGCCAAAAGGAAAGGAGACGGAGTGCTGCAGCTTGCGTCCGCGAAACAGCGATACCTCCGTGCTGCCGCCGCCAATATCAACTAATAGACCATCCTCCAGGTCCATCGCATTAATCATCCCAAGGAAGCCAAAGGCTGCCTCTTGCTCGCCGCTAAGCAGTTCTATATCAAGGCCGGTTTCGGCTTTTATCGCTTCCAAAATAACCGCGCGGTTCGAAGCGTTGCGAATTGCCGCTGTTGCCACTGCGCGGATTTCTCCAGTTCGGTTATGGGCGCAAATTAAGCGGAAATGGCTGAGTGTGCCGAGCAGCTCGCTCATTGCCTCAGCTGATAGATTGCCCTGATCGTCAATTCGTTCACTTAAACGCGCCGGGCGTTTGCTCCCATCAATGACGCGGTGTGCTCCGTGTGCTGTTCGCTCATAAACAACGAGCCTCACCGAGTTGGAGCCTATATCTATAATACCAATGCGATGTTCATTCATAGCGAACCTCCGATTTTTTGCAATAATTTATTTTAACATAGCAGATGAAGAATGTCCTAAGATGCGTAAGGCGACATTCAAAGCAAGCTTCTAGGGTTGCGAATCACGATATTCGAGATTTGTCGAATCAAGAATAAAAATGGATGTGTAAGACATATTAAAGGAGGCAGTTTATTAAACAATCTGGAGGTTTTACGAATGAATCAGTTTTCACAAACGAATATTAGCCAACAGCTTTCACAATGCGAGCATCTTCTACAGCAGCTGATGCAGCAAACACAGCAAGCATCAGGCATGTATCAGCAATTGTTGAAGCAAGAACAAGCGAATGCCGCCCAGTTGGAGCAAATTGCTCAGCGTGAGCATCAAGCGGCCCATATTATCCAAACCTCATTGCAAGGTCACCAAAAGGCGATGCAGCAAATGCAGCAAATTTCTAGCATTTGCAATCAAATTTCCAGTTCAAATGCGAACCAATCCTTTGCTTATCAGCAGCCACAGTACCAAGGCTCATCGTTTGGAGAGTTAAATCATTAACCTTCAAGCCATTTGTTTCTTTAGCCTATTATAGGGAAGAAAACTTGCTGCGCAGCAGGCCCTTGTCATTTCGGCATCAATCAATAACAGCAAAAATGAAGCAGCGGCTGTTTCCCGGTATTTTGCCGGGGAGCGGTCGTTTCGTCTATTTACAAACGATTATTAAAGCTTGTATCGTGATCGGTTAGTACTCTGCCTGTTTTTCTGTTAAGATAGAAGACAGGCGTTTACATCTAACTACATAAGCAGGTACCAGATCTGTCAGGGTGTCGAAAGGTGAGGTTATTTCACATGCCAGCAACCCCATCACAATTTTCTTTCTTACTGATAAAGCATTTTTATATGTGCTTTTGTTCACTTTGTTGTCAAAATCATTTATGATTATACGGACGACATGGATTCGAATGATATTTTGCGATGTGAAATTTCCAAGCTAAAGGAGAGAGAACGATGACAGCAACTAAAGGTCTGGAAGGAATTGTCGCCGCTTCTTCGTCAATCAGCTCGATTATTGACGGAGTGTTGACATACCGCGGTATAGATATTGATGATTTGGCAGAAAATGCGACATTTGAAGAGGTTGCCTATTTGTTATGGTATGGCAAACTGCCTAATCGTTCCGAGCTAGCAAAACTGCAAGAGCAGTTAGATGCATACACAGCAATTCCTGAAGGCGTTATCCAGCAAATTAAGCTGTACCCGAAGGACACGAATTCGATGGCGGCACTTCGTACAGCCATTTCAAGCCTTGCTCTATATGATGAGTCGGCTAATGAAATGACTGCTGAAGCTAATCAGCTGAAAGCGATTAAGTTGCAGGCGCAATTGCCAGCCGTTGTAGCAGCGTTCGCTCGCATTCGTGAAGGCAAAGATCCAATTGCTCCGAAGAAAGGCGTATCCATCGCCCATAATTTCCTGTACATGCTTACGGGCAAAGATCCTGAAGAGGTTGCAGTGAAAGCGCTTGATCAGGCACTTGTGCTGCATGCTGACCATGAGCTTAACGCATCTACATTTGCGGCACGTGTAACGGTAGCGACTTTATCTGACATTTATTCCGGTGTTACCTCGGCAATCGGCGCGCTCAAAGGCCCGCTGCATGGCGGCGCTAATGAAGCGGTAATGGTTATGCTGGAGGAAATCGGCTCCTTTGCCAATGTTGAGCCATATATCAACAATGCGCTTGCGAACAAGCAGAAGATTATGGGCTTCGGTCACCGCGTTTACAAAAACGGCGATCCACGCGCCAAGCATCTGCAAAAGATGTCGCAAGAGCTCGGCAAGCTGACTGGAAATTTGGAGCTTTATGAAATGTCGATCAAGATCGAAGAGCTCGTTACCGGTCAAAAAGGCCTTAAGCCAAATGTAGATTTCTACTCTGCTTCCGTCTATACGACACTAGGCATTGCTCGTGATCTATTTACGCCAATTTTTGCGATTAGCCGCGTTTCCGGCTGGAGTGCTCATATTCTTGAGCAATACGAGAACAATCGCTTGATTCGTCCTCGCGCCGACTATATCGGTCCAGTCAACGCGAAATATATTCCAATCGACGAGCGCTAAGCGCTGCTTTTAGTACCGTTACACAAATTAAAGGAGGAATTATAAACAATGGCTCAATTCGAAAAATTCGCATTACCTACTGAAGGCGACAAAATCACTATCGACAACGGTGTGCTGAACGTTCCTAGCAATCCAATCATTCCTTTCATCGAAGGCGACGGCACAGGCCGCGACATCTGGCGCGCTTCGAAACGCGTGCTTGACGCAGCTGTAGCGAAAGCTTACGGCGGCGACAAAAAGATCGCTTGGTACGAAGTTTTTGCCGGCGAGAAAGCATTCAATGAATACGGCGAGTGGTTGCCAGCTGATACGCTGACAGCGATTCGTGAATATATCGTAGCAATCAAAGGTCCTTTGACTACGCCAATCGGCGGCGGCATCCGTTCCCTGAACGTAGCGCTTCGCCAAGAGCTTGACCTGTACGTATGTCTGCGTCCTGTTCGTTACTTCGACGGCGTTCCTTCCCCTGTAAAACGCCCTGAGCTGGTTGACATGGTTATTTTCCGTGAAAACACAGAGGACATTTATGCAGGTATCGAGTACCAAGAAGGTTCCGCAGAAGTGAAAAAAGTGATCAACTTCCTGCAAACTGAAATGGGCGTTAACAAAATCCGTTTCCCTGAAACTTCCGGTATCGGCATCAAGCCGGTTTCCAAAGAAGGTTCGCAGCGCCTTGCCCGCGCAGCAATTGAATATGCGCTTAAGCATGGCCGCAAGTCGCTTACACTGGTACACAAAGGCAACATCATGAAATTTACAGAAGGAGCTTTCAAAAACTGGGGCTACGAAGTAGCTGAAACAGAATTTGCAGAGCAAACCTTCACTTGGGGTCAATATGACCGAATTAAAGAAGCAGAAGGCACAGAAGCTGCAAATGCAGCACAAGCAGCTGCGGAAGCAGCAGGCAAGCTGATCGTGAAGGACGCTATTGCGGACATCGCTTTGCAGCAAGTTCTGACTCGTCCGACTGACTTTGACGTAATCGCAACGCTGAACCTGAACGGCGACTACCTGTCCGATGCACTTGCAGCGCAAGTTGGCGGTATCGGTATCGCTCCAGGAGCAAACATCAACTACTTGACTGGACATGCTATTTTTGAAGCTACGCATGGTACAGCTCCTAAATATGCAGATAAAGACGTTGTTAACCCAGGCTCGGTTATTCTCTCCGGCGTAATGCTGCTTGAGCACCTTGGCTGGCAGGAAGCGGCTGACCTGATCTACAAAGGTCTGGAAGCATCGATCAACAACAAAACAGTAACTTATGACTTTGCCCGCTTGATGGATGGCGCTAAAGAAGTGAAATGCTCCGAGTTCGCTGACGAGGTTATTAACAACTTCTAGAACCAACAATGGCTGGAGGTAATGAGACAATGGCAATCAAACGCAGAAAAATTACTGTTGTTGGAGCAGGCTTCACAGGCGCTACAACTGCCCTGATGGCAGCACAAAAAGAGCTAGGCGACGTTGTGCTCATCGATATTCCACAATTGGAAAACCCGACAAAGGGCAAAGCGCTTGACATGCTTGAATCGACACCAGTACAAGGCCTTGATGTTAACATTATCGGGACGTCTGACTATGCAGATACGAAGGATTCCGATGTCGTTATAATTACTGCGGGCATTGCCCGTAAACCCGGCATGAGCCGTGACGATCTTGTTAACACCAACGCGGGTATCGTGAAATCCGTTTGTGAGAACGTAAAGGCAACAAGCCCTAACGCTTATGTCATTATTCTTAGCAACCCGGTTGACGCTATGACTTACGTTGCTTACCAAGCGCTTGGTTTCCCTAAAAATCGCGTTATCGGCCAATCCGGCGTTCTTGACACTGCTCGTTACTGCACATTTATTGCGCAAGAGCTTAACGTTTCCGTGGAAGATGTTCGCGGCTTCGTGCTTGGCGGTCATGGCGATGATATGGTTCCACTTGTTCGGTATTCCAACGCTGGCGGTATTCCTATCGAGAAGCTGATCTCAGCTGAGCGCATTGAAGCGATTGTACAGCGCGCTCGTGTTGGCGGCGGCGAAATCGTTAATTTGCTCGGCAACGGCAGCGCATATTATGCGCCAGCTGCAGCGCTTGTGCAAATGACAGAAGCGATTTTGAAGGACAAAAAACGCATTATTCCAGTTATCGCTTACCTTGAAGGCGAATATGGCTATGACGATCTGTTCATGGGCGTACCCGCGGTTATTGGCGGCGATGGCATTGAGAAAGTGCTGGAGCTTGATTTGACGGCAGAAGAAAAGGCTGCGCTTGATCAATCAGCGCAATCGGTTCGAAATGTTATCCAAATCGTAACTGCTTAATGGACTTAGCTAAAGCAAGCTGGCTTTTATAAAAGATTTAGTACGGGAGGACCCTGACACTTTGCTGGCAGGGTTTTTCCGTTTGAAATATAAGAAGTTGTAAGGTTCCCCCTTATAATGGGCTTATATTTGTAATGGGTCTATTTTTTAGGATGCTTAATGTGCAAAGGGAGGGAAAGAAGCATGCTGGAGCAAGCTAGAGCCGAGCTGAAACGGGTGTACGGCTATGACTCGTTTCGACCTGGACAGGAAGCCATTATTCAAGGAATACTGGAAGGCCGGGATACGCTTGCCATTCTCCCGACTGGCGGAGGCAAGTCCGTCTGTTACCAAATACCGTCCTTGCTGCTGAATGGAACGACGCTTGTTGTTTCTCCGCTCATATCGCTTATGAAGGATCAGGTCGATGCGCTGAACAGGCTCGGCATTCCAGCGGCATTTTTGAACAGCTCGCTTGGAGCTGTAGAATACCGGGAAGTACTGCGAAGCGCGTTCAGAGGCGATTACAAGCTGCTGTATGTGGCGCCAGAGCGGCTTGATGCGCCAATGTTCAGCTCACTTAGCGAGCAGATGGAAATTCCGATGATCGCCATTGATGAGGCCCACTGTGTCTCGCAGTGGGGGCATGATTTCCGCCCAAGCTATCGCCAGCTGGCAGGCTGGATTGGACAGCTCGCTAACCGTCCGCTAGTTGCAGGCTTTACCGCAACGGCAACGGACGAGGTGGCGCGGGATGTATCGGCTATGCTGGGCATGCATGATCCGAATATTTTTGTGAGCGGCTTTGCTAGGCCGAATTTATCGTTGTCGGTCATTAGCGGGGCGGACAAAAAGAAATTTTTGCAGAAGTTTATAACCGAGCGCGAAGAGCAGTCGGGCATTATTTATACGGCTACGCGCAAAGAAGCCGAGTCCGTGCATGATCAGCTTGTACGCAAAGGGATTGCCGCAGGCAAATATCATGGCGGCTTGTCCGACGAGGAGCGAGCGACGACTCAGGAGCGCTTCCGTTTCGATGAACTGCGCGTAATGGTCGCCACGAATGCGTTTGGCATGGGCATTGACAAGCCTAACGTGCGTTATGTGCTGCACTGGCAAATGCCCGGCGACGTTGAGTCGTATTATCAGGAAGCGGGCCGGGCGGGACGCGACGGCGAGGAAAGCGAATGCATTTTGCTGTTCGAGCCTCAGGATGTGCAGGTGCAGCGGTTTCTTATCGAGCAGGGCGTCGGCGATACAGAACGGAAGTCGATTCAGCTGTCCAAGCTGAATACGATGATGAACTACAGCCGGACGCATCGCTGCCTGCAGCAGTTTATCGTCGATTATTTTGGCGAGAAAAATGTAGAGCCGTGCGGAAAATGCGGCAACTGCCTCGATAAAAGCGAGCTGGTTGATCGAACGTCAGAAGCGCAGAAGGCCCTTTCCTGCGTTGGCAGAATGCGCGGCCGGTTTGGCGTGACGATGGCAGCTAAAGTTCTTAAAGGCTCACGCGACAAACGGTTGCTGGAGTTCAGGCTGGATGAGCTCACTACATATGGGCTGCTCAGCAGTTGGCCAGAGAAGGAAATTACCGATTGGCTATATTGGCTTGTAGCCGAGGGCTACTTGCGGATGAGCGATGGGCAATATCCGACCGTCTCGCTCACGACGAATGCTTTGCCTGTTCTGGAAGGCAAGGAGACGGTCATGCAGCGTTTGCGGACAACGGTAAAACGCAGGGATTCGGGGCAGGGCGGAATGGCTTCGCCGCTGTTCGATGCGCTCAAGCAGTGGCGCAAAGAGACGGCAGCCCGCGAAAATGTGCCGCCGTTTATGCTGTTTTTTGATGCAACGCTCAAGGAACTGGCTGATGCCAGACCACTCACGGAAGATGAGCTGCTGCAAACGAAAGGGATTGGTGCAGCCAAGGCGCGGAAATATGGTGCCGAGGTGCTGGCTATTATTGGCGAGCATGCAGGCAAGCCTAACGAAGCAGCAGGAGGGGCAGCTTCCTTTTCAGGGCAGGCATCTGCTGTTGGGCAGTCAAGGACGGCTTCCGCAGAGTCTTCCAGCAGGGGAGGGAATGATGAAACGCCTAGCCATGTGCTGTCTTTAGAGCTGTTTAATGAAGGCAAATCGCCGCAGGCCATTTCCGCAGAGCGCGGCCTCAGCCGGGTAACAGTGGAAGGGCATATTATCCGCTGTGCGGAGGAGGGCTATGAGCTGGACTTTAGCCGAATTATTCCCGCCCATCGCGAAGAGGAAATTGTAGCAGCCATTATGGAGCTGGGTCCCGAGAAGCTGCGTCCGATTAAAGATGCGCTGCCGGACGATGTCGATTATTTTGCGATCCATGCCGTTATTTTTAAATACGGCCTGAAGGCAGAGGATTGAGCGAAGGCTAGTTTTTTAACGGAGTAAGTTAATGGGTTTATGGAAGTTCTTTGTATTTGCTAGGTTCATTTAGTATACTGTGTTTAGTAGAAAAACGGTGCTAATGCAGCGCTGGCGGGCACTCATCGCATCGCTACAATAAAGCTTGCGCATTTAAGCGCAAGCTTTGCCATGTGAGAATTAAGCCGATGCTTGCCTTGCGCTTGCTGCCCCGCAAATTTTTTTAGGAGGAAAGCTGAATGTATAACGTAATGGTTTTGCTGCATTTATTGGGCGCTGTAGGGATGGGTTTTTATATTGTGCTGCCGATTATGATTGGCCGGGCATCGAAGCTTGCAGGAGTAGGACAGGAAGGGCTGGCTGATGGCCTGCTGTCGGCAAACCGGGTCGCACAATATTTTCTCATTGTCCAACTGCTGACAGGCGGCTACATGATGTCGAAAGGCGATTATGCCGTAATCTGGATGATTATTGTAACGGTTTTGTTTTTGGGGATTGCCGCATTGGGCGGTATTATTACGAAGCCGCTGAAGCGCATCGTTTCTTCTATTCGTGAAGGTCAAAGCGCTTCCGCACATATCGGCAAAGCTCGCGTCATGAGCCTAATCGTGCTGGTGCTGTACCTGGTTGTTATTTATTTTATGCGTTTCCCGATTTTTGCTACAGTATAGCAAGTCGGCAAGTGAACACCGTGTTTGTTTGATTATGGAAGGAAAGCGAACTCAAATCAACGTTGCAGGGGGCGGAGAATGTGGGACAAGCATCACCAGACATCATTACATTCGGAGAATCGATGGCGCTATTTATGCCGCAGGAGCATAAGGCGATTGAACGGGCGACTACACTGGAGCAGGGCTTCGGCGGGGCGGAAAGCAATGTCGCCATTGGCCTTTCACGCTTAGGAAGCTCGGTAGGCTGGTTCGGCGCTCTTGGTAATGATCCTTTCGGGCGGATTATATTGAAAACGCTTCGCGGGGAAGGGGTAGATGTATCCCGCGTCAGGCTGAGCGAAGAAGCGCCAACGGGCATGATGTTCCGCGAGACGGTAGCAGGCCGCATGGCCGTGCATTATTACCGCAAGCATTCTGCTGCAAGCCGGATGGAGCCAGAGCATCTTGATGAGGCGTACATTCAAGGATCGAAGCTGCTGCATGTAACGGGAATTACAGCGGCGCTTAGCGAGAATTGCCGCCGGACGGTGCGGAGAGCCATCGACATTGCAAAGGATGCTGGCGTCAAAGTAAGCTTTGATCCCAATTTGCGGCTGAAGCTTTGGTCGATCGAAGAAGCGCGGGAGGTGCTGCTGCCCTTTGCGGCTGATGCGGATTACTTTTTGCCGGGCTGGGATGAGCTGATGCTGCTTTACAACACAGATAGCTATGATGTTGTAAAGCAAAAGCTGCTTGAACTGGATGCGGTGAAGATCATTAAAGGCAAAGATGATGCGACGATCGTGCTGGATGGCAGCGAGGAAACGGCTGTTCCTTTCTATAAGGCGGACAAGGTTATTGATACGGTCGGAGCGGGCGATGGTTTTTGCGCTGGCTTTTTGGCAGGGATTATGAAGGGAATGACGCCTGTCGAAGCTGTAAAGCTTGCGAGCATCAATGGCTCACTCGTCGTTCAAATGCGTGGAGATTGGGAGGCGCTTCCAGAATGGAGCGTTGTCGAGCAGCGAATGAGCGATAAAGCATGGGTGGAGCGTTAATTATGGCTGAAGCGAATGTTCCGTCGTCTAAAGGACAGCGCCGCCGCGAGGCGATTTTGCAGCTGCTTAAGCAGCAGGGGCGCGTTACGATTTCCGAGATTGTGGAGCAATTCGATTGTTCGGAAGCGACCGCAAGAAGAGACTTAGAGCAAATGGAAGCCAGCTATCCGATTATTCGCACGATTGGCGGGGCGATGTATGATGGGCTCAGCGTCGTTCGTGATATGGGCTTTTCGGAAAAGCAGGATATTTCGTACCTGGAAAAAGAAAGAATTGCCGCGAAGGCGGTATCGCTTATTCAGGAGGGCGATGTCATCGGCCTGTCCGGCGGCACGACCAATTATTTGATTGCCAAGCAGCTTAAACTCAGAAGCGGCATTACCGTCGTGACGAATGCAGTGAATATTGCGATGGAGCTGGCGGGGAGCCCGATTCAAGTCGTTGTCACGGGCGGCATTATGCGCCACAACAGCTTTGAGCTTTGCGGGCCGCTGGGAGAAGGCATGGTCGATCATTTGAATATTGGTAAAATGTTCATTGGCGTTGATGGTGTATCGGCAGGCGGGGGCATTACGACGTATTCGGAACAGGAAGCGCAAATTGCCAAAGCGCTGATTAGGCGATCCGTTGAGACGTATGCGGTGTTCGATCAGACGAAGGTTGGCAAAATGTCACTGTTCTCGATTTCGCCGCTTGCAGCGCTGCAAGCTTTCATTACCGATCAGCCGATTGAAGGCGAGCTTAAGCTGGCGGCACAGCAGCTCAATATTGACGTTTACGTAGCAGAAACGAATAGTTAGCAATGGTAAGGCAGCAGGAGCATGGAAAGTGGCTCCTGCTGCCTGTTTTTTACATTCCTAGCCTTTGTCGCATAAAATGGGGGGCAATCTGCCAGCTGTCGTTTAGTATTGACAATAAATAAACGATCGTTTATTGTTGACGCATGAGACTAAGAGATGAAAATAAAATAGAATTAATTTTTGAAGCTACGATTCAGTTGATTAACGAAATTGGCATTTCGGAAACGTCCATTTCTAAAATCGCCAAGCGGGCGAATGTGTCTGCGGCTACGATTTACATTTATTTTGAGAATAAGGAGGATATGCTCGGCAAGACGTATTTAAAAGCGAAAAAAATAATGAGCGATAAGCTGTTTAATGGGGTAGACCATTCGGCACCGATCGAGCAGCGCTTTAATCTGTACATTCGCAATTTTATCCAATTTGTGCAGGAGCACAAATCTTATTTTTTGTTTATGGAACAAATCTCGAACTCGCCACTGCTGCAAAATTGGTGCTTGGAAGAAAGCGCAGCGCTGTATATGCCTATATTTGAGTTTTTTGAGAGCGGCAAGCAGCAGCAGCTGTTCAAGGATGTAGATAATCATATGCTCATTACGTATTCCATTTTGCCGGTAGCCGAGCTGGTTAAAGAGCAGTTTAAAGGTGATTTTGAGTTTACGCCTGAAAAGCTGGATAGCGCGATTAAAATGAGTTGGGACGCGATAAAGCGATAAAACGATAAATTTTTTTAAGTTTAATGAATGATCATTCATTAATTAAATATAAAGCAGCGGAATCGTGCCGATAAGTACACGGACAATGGCAACTTCCACTGCTTCAGCTCAATATTTAAAGGTCGGCTGCCTTTAATTCAGGGAGTCGGCCTTTATTTTTCGCAGCGCTATTCGTTTCATTTGCATCATATAGATACCGTAGCTCTGCAATAAAATAAAGCATGGAAGCAGATCGAGCCGATATCTTGCTTGTATTTCAATCCAAAGCTGCACGAACGCATAGCCCAGCAGTAAAATCAGAAAAAGCATGTGGCCGGCCTTATGCTGCTCGGCAAACCGGCTGCGCCATAAGCTGTACAGCGAATAGACTCCTGCTGCGCTCATGGCAGTGAAGAGGAAGCGCTCCGCTATTTTTAGGACGGCAGCAAGCTGTTCCTGATTCATATCCTTCAAGCTCCACATAACCGCCGAATCCTCTTCGCCCCAAAAAATAGCGAGCTTGCGCGCAAACAGTGAGGCGACTGCGGCCGGATCGGCGAGACGCTCCTTGATCAATGCCAGCTCTGCTGCGTCACGCTCCTCGCCAAGCTTAAATTGCAGCACGTACTTGCCATCCTCAAGCGACCATCTGCCATCTGTTTCCGCATTTAATCCTACGACGAATTTCCAATAAGGCTCCCGGTTAGATAACGGGTATTGCGAGGCTTCGCTTTGCACGAGTGCATAGCTGGCTAAAGCTTGCACCATATAAAAAATAATAAACACGCCGGCGGCACGGGCAAGCAATAATGTAGTGGATTTTCCAATCGATAGCCCGGCAGGCCTGTAATCGCCCGATTTAGCTTTGAACAAGCGAAATAGCAGTTGAAAGGCAGCAAAGCCAGCTAAATACACGAGGCTTAGCGGTCTCATCAAGTTCGCAAGTCCGAAGGCGAGGCCGATTAGAAGCCAGCCATATTTGTTTTCGAAGCGTTTACTAATGATGAGCAGGCAGCCGAATGTGAAAAAGAATGTCGACCAATGCTGATTCGTCAGTACCGAGCACATGATGATATTGGGAATATAGAGCGCATACAGCAGCCCCGCAATTCGCGCCGTATGCTCGTTAAACAGCTCTAGGGCAGCGTAATAAACGAGCAGCACGGTCGCTGCACTGAACAGCACATTAACTAGCTTAAGCATGAACAGCGCTGCTCCGCCAAATAGCTTGATCATACCTGCTTCATACATCGTAAAGCCAAACTGGTACACCCAGCTGAGAAAATATTCATCCTGATTAAATGAAAAATCGCCTGCTGCCGCTAGCTTGGCAGCATTATACATAAACAGGAAATCGGAATCGGGAGGTGTATCGATCCAAATAATCCAGCCGAGCCGGGACAGCAGGCTGATCGCTATAAGTGCGAGCAAATAGCTTTTAGCCGATATTTGGCGTCCAAGCAACCAGGAGGCGGCAAATATAAGGATGAGCGTAAGGAAAACACCGCTAGCGGCAAGCAAGGGACTTTGGAGCAGCTGCGCTGTATTCATAAAGGAAGCAGCGAAAACGACAACGAAAAATAAGCCTCCTATAAAAGTGAGCGTTTGAGCAGAAAAAGAACGTATCGATTGGAATGAGTGGAATAAGCGCATAGCTTCTCCTTTCTTTAAGCGGAATGACTTATCCAATTTTATCCGAAATAGGTTAAAGAGGCTAGCTGTGAGCTGCAATTGGATTCATCTGCCGGAAATAAGCTTAATTAAAGCGAAGTTTATGCTGGATATTCCATACGAATAAAGCCGCCCCTGCTGTTAGGCAAGGACGGCTTTATTAATAGAGAAGATAGTTTAATTCCGGGAAGCATCGAACACAAGCTTGCCGCCTACCCAAGTATGGCTCACTGCGGAGAAATCAGCATCCGTCAAAATGACATCTGCTTGCTTGCCGCATGCGATAGAGCCCGTCTGCTCGTAGATACCGAGCTGCTTAGCCGCATTACCGCTGGCGCAGCGGCTGACTTCGGCGACAGACAGCGCAGTGTTGGCCAGCATGTACCGGAAGGCACGCAGCATCGTCAGACTGCTGCCTGCGAGACTGCCGCTGCCTTGCAGGCGGGCAACCTGATCTTTCATCTCGACGGCCAAGCCGCCAAGCGAGTAATTCCCGTCGGGCATGCCCGCTGCCGACATGGCATCGGTAATGAGAATAAGCTTGTCTGCCGGTTTGGCAGCTGCAAGCAGCCGGATCGCTCCCGGATGGACATGATGGCCATCGGCTATGAGCTCGGCATATATCCGCGGATCGCTGAGAACAGCGCCGACGGTTCCCGGCTCGCGGTGATGCAGCGGACGCATCGCATTATACGTATGGACGGCGTGGGACAGTCCAGCGTCTGCTGCGGCTTCGATATCCGCGAAGGAGGCATCGGTATGGCCGCAAGCGGCGACGATATTATTTTCAGCAAGCCAGGCAATGAGCGGAAGTGAGCCTTCCCGTTCAGGCGCAAGTGTCAAAATTTGAATCAAATCGGGAAACTCTGCAGTCCATGCCTCCAGCCAGTCCTGCCGAGGAGGCGAGAGGTAAGCGGGATTTTGCGCACCGATCCATTTTTCATTCAGAAACGGTCCTTCCAGATGGACACCAAGCAGTGCGGCATAGGGCATGTCGCCGCTTCTGTAATCCGCTGCGGCATGCAGAACCGACTCGATCGCTTCTTTAGAAGCGGTCATCGTCGTCGCCAGCATACCCGTTGTGCCCTGGGAGGCGTGGAAACGGGTAATCGTGTCGTAGCTGCTGCGGCTGGCATCCATAAAGTCGGCGCCAAAGCCGCCATGCACATGGACGTCGATAAAGCCTGGCAATAAATAGCCGCCGGCTCCATCTATAGCGGGCAGCGCCTGTTCTTCAGCACTAAGAACAGCAGCATTTTCCAGCAGGCGGTAAATGAGGCCATTTTTAATAACAGCACTGCCAGCAATGATCCGGTCTTCCAAGACGATATGGACGTGATGAATCACCCATGAGAAGGGCGAGTTTTTCATATTACTTCAGCTTCCTTCCGGCTTCGCGGTCGAGAAGCACGATAACCCGGGGATGAGTCTGGAGCAGCGAAGCTGGCACATCAGTTGTAATAGGGCCGGTCAACGCTTGCTCTACGATCTCCGCTTTATCTGCGCCGCGAACCACGAGTATAATGGTGTGTGCTTTCAGGATGGAGCCGACACCCATCGTCAGCGCCATCTTCGGAACTTCTGCGGCCGATGAGAAAAACCGGGCATTTGCTTCCAGCGTTGCCGCCTTCAGTTGGACGGCATGGGTACCCGCGGATAGCAACGCATCAGGCTCATTAAAGCCGATATGTCCGTTATGTCCAAGCCCAAGCAGCTGAATATCGATTGGATTTTGCTCCAGCAGCTGGTCGTAACGGTCGCATTCGGCTTTCAAATTTTCAGCCAGCCCATTAGGCAAATGATAATGATCGTCTGCAATATCAATATGGGAAAATAACTGCTGCTTCATATAATAAGCATAGCTTTGTTCATGCTCGGCAGGCAGGCCTACATATTCGTCCAAATTGACGGTAGTCGTCTGGGCGAACGAGACTTCCTTGCTGCGATATGCTTCTATTATTTTGGCATAGATGCCTAGAGGTGTCGAGCCTGTAGCGAGCCCTAGCACCGCATTTGGCTTCTCTTGGATTTTATTAATAATGGTTTGAGCCGCATAAGCGTCAAGCAGTTCCCAGTCGTTAAAGTGAATGATTTGCATCATGAAGCGCCTCCTTCAGGTTATGATTTTATTTTAAACTAAAAATATCTTTTTAACAATAATTTTGATTGTAAAGTTCAAATTAATGATTTTTACAATCAATTTAACATGTACTCACAGCGTATGTTATGATGGACGGATAGAATATTTGCAGGAGGTAAAGGCAATGACGACAACGCAGCGTACGGAGGCGGAGGAAGCGGCGAAAACCGCGAAACGCAAAAATGAGCATATCCGCATTTGCTTGCAGGAGGAAGTGAACGGCCAGCATATCGATACAGGGCTTGATCGACTGCGGTTCCGTCATAATGCGCTGCCTGAGCTGTCATTTGAGGAAATTGAACTTAAGACGGAGTGGTTCAATTCGCCGATGAAAGCGCCGCTGCTCGTCAGCTCTATGACCGGAGGCACCTCGGAGGCTGGGGCTATTAACCGCCGCCTGGCAGAGGCTGCCGAGGCACGAGGCTGGGCGATTGGTCTGGGCTCCATGCGGGCCGCTATTGAGCGTGAGGACTTGGCCGCCTCCTTTCATATCAGAATGGAGGCGCCTTCGGTACCGATCATCGCCAATCTCGGAGCGGTACAGCTGAATTACGGCTTCGGTACCGATGATTGCTTGCGTGCAGTTGACATAGCAGAGGCGAATGCCCTCGTGCTTCACGTCAACAGCATGCAGGAGGTTTTTCAGCCGGAAGGCAACACGGACTTTCGCGGCTTGCTGACGCGAATTGAGCAAGTATGCCGCGCCCTCCCTGTGCCAGTCGGTGTGAAGGAAGTAGGCTGGGGCATTGATGCGGGTACCGCCGCAATGCTTGCGAATGCAGGCATTTCCTTTATTGATGCCGCTGGAGCGGGGGGCACATCCTGGAGCCAGGTCGAGAAATACCGGGCGGGTGAAGGATTGCGCCGGCAAGCTGCGGAGGCATTCGCCGATTGGGGCATTCCGACAGCGGAAAGCGTTAGCGCGATTCGCAGCACATTGCCGCATATGAGCGTTATAGCGAGCGGCGGATTAAGGCATGGTGTTGATGCGGCTAAAGCGATTGCGCTTGGAGCGAATCTCGCTGGCTTTGGGCGTGTCTTATTGCCGCAAGCGGTGCATGGGACAACCGACCTGTCAATTCGCCAGCTTACCCAGCAGTTTGAGCGAATTGAGTTTGAATTAAAGGCGGCGATGTTCGGCATTGGCGTCCGCACAATTGAGCAGCTTCGCCAGACGGATCGGCTTGCTTCGAAAGCCGATTAATCATGACATAGCCTACATAACAAACGAAGGGACCGCAGCCTATTTAATCAGGCCGGTCCCTTCGATTTTGATTCGGGCATTGACGGCGAATTGCAGCGTCGGGTAAATATTTTGCCATTGCTGCCAGGCTGCTTCGCCAGCATGAGTCGCCCGGTAATGCAGGCCAAAGCCGAAAGGATCGACGCCAGCCTGCTGTATTTTTATCAGCAGCTTATCCGTCAATTTGGAGTAATCTTGGCTTAGCTTTTGCTCCACCTGTCCCCAGCCCTGGTCAAACAAATGTGGAGGTGCTTCCTCCATAAGCACTTTTATGCGAACGTCCATGTTTAATTGAAGCTTGCCATTATGCTCGCTAAAGTGATAATGGCTTTTAATTTTGCTGATGGCTCCCACAATCCGATTGTTTGAGAAACTTCCTTGAATCGAAGACTTCTCGTAGTTTTGAGCCAACTGGTTAAATAGCTGTGATTCTTCCGGCTTTAGGACGAGCTTGATTTTCGTTTTATCCAGCAGCGCCGTGTGGTTAATAACATAGCCGCTGTTGCCTTCGTTGCGAATAATCGGCATGATGGGGTCCAAACCTTTTTCCATGACGCGCCTCGTCAGATCCGAAAGATTTTCTACATACGTATAGGGATTGTCCGTTCCATCTGCACTGAAGCTTAGAAACAGCGCATTTCCCGGATAGCGCTCCGCCTGGGGATTAATTTTCAAAATCGTCCGGGCATCCGGCTTGCCAATCGCCAAATTCGCAATACTTTGTATATCCCGCCGTCTTTTCATCCAATCCAGCACAGGGGAATAATCCTTATAAGCAACGCGCTCACCGATGAGAAAAATTTTGCAATGGCCAAAGTCCAATTCCTTGTCCACATGGGCTTTCAGCATACGCACACCTTCGGCGATGCTTGCGGCTTCAATTGTTTCTACTTGCGCTTTGCCAGCGCCGGGCTCGATTTTCGGTGAGGCAATGGCCAGGCGCAGCGTAATGAGAAAAGGATTTTGTTTTTTGCCACTGTAATCGATACCCATCGCCACGATAAAATAACGTTTGTCAATATCTTTAAAGCCGCAGCCGCTTAATGCTGTACAGGCCAACAGCATGCACAAAGCTAGCAGCGTGAGCTTTAACGAGCGCATCTTCATGCGGATTTACGCTCCTTTCGGCTAAGCATGAACACGGAAATCACGATGGCTATATAAGAAAACAGCATCGCCGTCAGCCAATAGCGCGTAAACATAAACTCTAAGCGTTCATCGCTGAAAAACAAATAAATTACGGCAGCTACAGCAAACACGCCGCAAATCATATAGTTGATAACGGGCGTTTCCTCGAAGTCGGTTGCCATTTTCAGCTTGGGGAAGCAGCTTTTAATAAATTCCATCGCTTGATGCCAGCAGCTCATCGTATAAATGAGCGATAGATTTAGATACACAATCAGGAACAGAAACAATACCCGTTCGATAAAACCGTATTGCAGTGTAATCGAGTCAGCAGTCATGCTCCATACATAAAGGTATTCATCTACCGCTTCAGTACCATGGAATCCGATAGGCACGAAGAAGGAAATGCTCAAAATAATCATGCCAAATATCGGTACGAGCCAGCGATACGTATAGCTGAAATTCGGCGGCAGTAGACGATTAAATATCGACAGATTGAAAAATCCGGTGAATACAAATACCCCGGCGGCAATAGAGCCAAGCTCTGGGCGCACCATCACAAAATTGGCGACAGTATGAATGGCATCCCAATTTAACTGCGGGCTTCTCACCATTTTGAACAGCACGAAAAAAATAATCGGCGCATTGAGCAGCAGCCCAACCTCGATAATATGCTGTACGGATAACGTCGAGCGTGAGGCCGCATAGCCGCAGGCAATAACAAGCAGGCATAAAATGACCAGCGGATTCAGCTCCGGATTGAAAAAGCGGTTGATCATGATCGCAAAGGCGGCCACGACAATAGTAGACGATACGAAGCAAATAATCGCTACATAAACCATAATGGGCGAGACGAGCCACCGCGGCCAATAGGCCCGTAAAATTTCAGGCAGCCCCATGCCGGGAAAATGCGCTAGCGCAGCAGTATAGGCATAGGTGAGCAAAGTTCCGGTGGCCCCGGAAATCAGCATCGAGGAGACGGCGCCACTGTAACGGTGTTCGATTAGAATATGCGGCACATACAGCATCAAGTTGACGAAGCTGGTCAGAAAAAAGTTGTAAAAGAAGTAGCGTGTCATTCCACCTTTACCTGCCCAATGTCCCCTGACTGTGATTTTGTGCCTGCAAACATGCGGAAATAAGGCTTGCCGAAGCTTCGCAAATTGCATAAATAGACCACGTACATGAATGAGCCGACGGTAACTCCGGTAATGCCGAAAAAGATAGCCATCACAATGAGTGGATATTTCAAAAAGCGGATAGCAAATGACAAGGAATTGACCGGAACGACAAAATTGGAAATGGCGACGACGGATGTCACAATAATCATAATGCTGCTGACGAGACCGGCCTGCTGGGCTGCTTGTCCCAAAATAAGACCGCCGACGGTTGTAGCCGTTGAGCCAATGTAGCGGGGCAGCCGAATACTAGCCTCAATTAGCGCTTCGATCATAAATAGCATAACCATTACCTCAATAAAGGACGGGTAGGGTACAGCCGAGCGGCTTCCGGCGATGGAGAGTGCCAGCTGTACCCGAAAGAGCTCTGGATTGTAAGAGATAATGGATACATAGAGGGCAGGCAGCGTAATGGTCAATACAACCGCAACATAGCGCAGTAAGATAAGCGTGCGGGTCATCCAAAAGGCTTCGTAGTTATCCTCGACCGCATGCATAAAGTCAAAAAAGGTGACAGGCAGCACTAGAGCGAACATATTTCCTTTTATGAGAATGGCGATTTTACCATTGGAGATAGCCGTCGTAATGCGATCCGGGCGCTCGGTAATCAGGACAGTAGGGAACAGATGCCACTGCTTTCCGGTTAAAATCGTTTCCAGCTCGCCTGCGGCCTGCAGCATCTCGGTTTGCGCTTTCGTCAGTCTTTGCCTCAACTGATTCAATACAGTCGGATCGACGCGGCGCTGATCGAACAGCACAATAATTTCCGTCTTCGACAGCGACCCAACGGTGTGTTCCTCTACACACAGCTCAGGAGAGTGGTACATGCTGCGGATGAGGTTAAGCGATTTTTTCAAATCTTCGTTCAACGCAAGCTGCGGTCCTTGAATTGCACTTTCTACTTGGGTTTGGGTACTTTCATTACTAATAATTTTCGCTGTGTAAAGCGAGTAAACGATGCCTTGAGCTTCTATTAAAATATTGCCTTTCAGCAGCAAATCGGTCCACGTAGCTGGATCATCAACGACTAGATAGTCGCTAATCGTACGCAGCTGTTTATCGTAAGGCACCTCTTCCTTCATAAAAGGTACTAGCACATAATTGCTGATCATTTGCTCGTCGCATAAAGAGGAGATATAGGCAATTTCGATAATTAAATCGTCATTTTTGAGCTGTTGCACCTTTAAATCAACCGATTGGGCAAACAGCAGGCGGATGTGGTCGATCATAGAGCTTCCTCCTTAGCAGCAAAATGGGCAAAGTGAGCTTCCAGCTTGTCGCTCACGGGCTTAAGGTGCGCCAAGCGACCTGTAATTATACCCATTGGAGTGAATCATTACAGGGCATCCTTTTGCCTAAGTAGCATAAAGTGCAGTACAATGAAGGGATGAGAAGTGAATTGCAAGGGTAGAGGAGAATACATATGTCCAACTGGTTTGAGCAGAGTTTTGGAAGCGATTATATGGTTGTTTATAAGCATCGGGATTGGGATAACGCCTACAAGGAGGTACAGCTGATGGCGCAGTGGCTCCAGCTTCCGGCTACGGCAAAGGTGCTGGACATCGGCTGCGGTATGGGACGCCATGCGCTGGCACTGGCAGACTGCGGCTATGAAGTGACGGGGATGGATTTGTCGGAACCGCTGCTTAACGAAGCGAGGAAGCATGATGCGTTGCAGCGCGTAACCTGGGTGCAGGGCGACATGCGCCAGCTCCCTTTCGAATCGGGGGCGTTCGAGGGAACGGTTAATTTATTTACGTCGTTTGGCTATTTTGCAGATGAAAAAGAGAACGTGCAGGTGCTGCGGGAAATTCGCCGCATGCTGAAGCCAGGTGCGCCATTTCTAATTGATTTTCTGAATCCGGCTTATGTAGAGCGTAATCTCGTTCCGGCATCGGAGCGCAAGGATGCAGAGTCCGGCTGGGTCATTCGCGAGCAGCGTAAAATTGAAGATGGCTGGGTCAAAAAGCATATAGAAATTGCCGTAAGCAGCGATGAGGCAGACAATCGCCATTATGATGAGCAGGTTCGCCTGTATTCGCTCACATGGTTTGAGCAGGCGTTCGCCGAGGCAGGCCTTGTGCTGGAGAAAACATTTGGCAACGTCGATGGCTCAGCCTATGATGAGCTGAACTCGCCGCGCCTTATTATGCTTGGAAGGGCTAATGCGTAATGGCGGCTCAAGCGGTGCAATGGGAGCACGGGCTGCTGCAAGTAAAGCTTCCGCTGCCCTTTGCCTTAAAAACGGTAAACAGCTACGTATTTACTGAGCCTGCGGGAGGATATACGCTTATCGATCCTGGTCTCCGAACGGAGGAGACGCTTGCGGTCTGGGAAGCGGTATTTGCGGACCATTCGATTGCGCCAGAGCAAATTTCGCGCATCGTCCTTACGCATCAGCATCCCGATCATTACGGTCTCGCGGGTTATTTTGCCGAGCTAAGCGGCGCACCGGTCTTGATGTCCCGGCGTGCCCATCGCTATGTTAGGTACTTATGGGGAGAGGGCAGCACGATGTCAGAAGAGCTTGCTGAATTATTTGCTCTGCATGGCATGCCGCAGCACTACATTGACGAAATTAGCAGCAACTTAAGCAGTTTCCAGGAAAAAGTTTCGCCGCAGCCCCAGCAAGATCAAATCATGTATATAGAGGCTGGCGAGACGCTTGAGCTTGGCGGTTCACAGTGGGAGCTGCTTGATGCGCCAGGACATGCCTATGGCCAGCTCTGCTTCTATGAAGCCAATAAACAATGGATGATATGCGGCGATCAGGTGCTGCCGCGCATAACCCCCAATATTAGCGTCGTTCCTGGCGAGGAGATGAATCCGCTTGGCGATTTTCTGGCAAGTCTGGATCGCTTAAGCGAATATGAGGTTAAGCGCGCTTTTCCAGGGCATTATGATTCGTTCACGACATTTGCCAGCCGAATCGCAGAAATTAAGCAGCATCATGTGCAGCGGCTGGAGCAAATGCTGATGATGCTGCAGGAGCCGCTCACAGGCTTTGAGGTGTGTGGACGATCTTTCGGTGCACGGGCACAACAAAGCCCGCATCAGCACCGTTTTGCAATGGCCGAGACGCTCGCCCATTTGTATGAGCTGGAGCATTCGGGCCGGATATCGCGAACGGAGCGTGCGGGCGTTATTTATTTTTTGAGATGATAGGGAACGGTCGTAACTACGACGTTTTTGCGGTGGAGCAGCAGGGCGCGAATCATAAAGCTCGTCTGGTTGTGCAAAATATTATGCCAGCCGCGTTTCGGGATAAATTGCGGAATAATCACCGTCACGCGGTAGCTGGACTGGCTGGCCTTGCGCTCCACCGTATCAATAAATTTCAGCAGCGGCTGCATGACCGAACGATAAGGCGAATGCAATACGACTAATCGCACGTCCGGCTGCCAATCCTTCCATTTTTCCTCGAACGCCTCGCCTTCCTCTCGCTCAAATGGCACATACACCGCAATAATTTGATTCACGGACAATGACTTGGCATAGGCAATGGAATTATCAACAACATGTGTCATTCCGGCCACAGGCAAAATCAGCACATTGCCTTCGATGGGCATCGCAGGCTCGCACGTGGTGAGCCGCAGCTGTTCGCCGACGGCGTTGTAATGCTTTTTAATCCGGTGAAACACATAAATAATAATCGGCAGAAACACGAGCACAGGCCATACTTGCGCGAACTTCGTCAAAAAGAACATCATTGTGACGATCAAGCTGATGAGCGCCCCTGCCGAGTTTATAAGCAGCTTCACGACCCAGCCCTTCGGCTTCTGGCGGACCCATTTCACAATCATCCCCGTCTGGGACAAGGTAAATGGAATGAATACCCCGACCGCATAAAGCGGAATCAAATGCTCGGTCTGACCGCCAAAAGCAATAATCAAAAGGATGGATAGCACGCCAAGGCTGATAATGCCATTGGAATAGCCAAGGCGGTCGCCCCTGACCGTAAACATCCGCGGAATAAACTTGTCTTTAGCCAAATTCACCGCGAGCAGCGGAAAAGCCGAATAGCCTGTATTTGCTGCCAATATCAAAATCAGCGCCGTAGTGCCCTGAATGAAGAAATACATAAAATGCCGTCCAAACGTATGCTCAGCAATTTGGGAAACGACGGTTACTTCTACCGCCGGTTTAATGCCGTAATAATAGGCCAGGAACACAATGCCAGAGAAGAGAATAGCCAGCAAAATGCCCATTGATGAGAGCGTCTTCGCAGCATTTCGGGGAGCCGGGTCGCGAAAGTTTGGTATCGCATTGGAAATGGCTTCTACCCCTGTGAGCGCGGAGCTGCCAGAAGCAAAGGCGCGCAGCAGCAGGAACAAGCTGATGCCTGCAACTGGCGTCCCAATCGGCGTATGCAGCTCAGGCGGCACATGGCCGGTTGCAATATTGTAAATACCTGCTCCGATTAAAATAAACAGCGCAAGAACGAACAAATACACCGGGTAGGCGAGAATGGATGCCGACTCGGTCACGCCACGCAAATTCAATATCGTAATTAAAATGACGAAAATAACAGCAATCAACACATTATGCTCATGGAGGCTGGGAAAAGCCGACGTAATGGCGTCGGTTCCCGCGGAGACGCTGACCGCTACCGTCAATATGTAGTCCACTAGCAAGGAGCCGCCTGAAATTAATCCGGGGAAAATGCCGAGATTTTCTTTGGATACGACATATGCGCCCCCGCCGTGCGGATAGGCGAAAATAATTTGCCGATAAGACAGAATAAGCGCCAGCAGCAAAATGAGCACGAACGCGGCAATCGGTACGGAATACCAGAATGCAGCAGCACTTACCGTTATTAATACAATCAAAATTTGTTCCGGTCCATAGGCAACGGAGGATAGAGCATCCGACGAAAGAATGGCCAGCGCTTTCAGCTTGATCAGCTTCTGGTCGCCCAATTCATTGGATTTGAGCGGCCGTCCGATTACAAGCCGTTTTAAAAAAGTCATCATTTCAGGTCACCGCCAGCAGTTAGTTGTAAGAGTGAAAAGCATTTTTGCAGAGCACGTTATTGCTACTATCTCCTGTTATAAGTTTTTTCACCATGGAAAAAAAAGCTACTTGATCTCTCCGCAGGCGACTCGGTTTGAGGCAGGTGCAATGATCATAGTCCCCAGGCATGCTTTTTGTAAAATCTCGTTTTCAGCTGAAAAGAGGCGGAAAGGTTCTCTTTTGATCATGTAAGCGATTACAAATGAACGCTGTTTAGCAGCGCGAGGTGTAGCTTGCGGTAGGAATGATTATTGCCTATTCCGGGCAATGAAAGCGTGAGGAATGGCTGAGCGTGAAGGGGAAATAAATATTGTCTTTTGTTCGCTTTGGGGAGTTATCCCCTTAGCTCAGAAAAGGGGAATTGCAAATGAAAACCTGGTTTCTGAGCTAAGGGGATAACAGCATAAAGCAAAAATTATAGTGTCTAATTTGCATGGCCAAACGAGAAATCAAAAAGCACAAAGCACAAAGCACAAAGCACAAAGCATTTGTTTAGACATCAAACAGGCGCCGCATCTTTAGCAAGACGCGGCGCCTGTTCGTTATCTATCCGACTTTTAATCGAGCGGGGGATTAGTTGCTCCTTCACGCTCCGCTTGCTTTCGATGAGCAATGCGGCTTGCAGCTGAGGCTGCAATAGCACCGATAATATCATCGAGGAAGGTGTGTACATCGCCGCTCGATTTATCGTTAAGCTTTTTCAAAATGCCGGGCTTCAGCTTGTCAATATAGCCGAAGTTTGTGAAGCCGATGCTTCCATATACATTGACGATGGACAAGGCGAGAATTTCATCGCAGCCGTACAGCCCTTCATCGTTTTTAATCATTTCCTGAAGCGGCGGCAGCAGCTTACCTTCTTCGGCGAGCATGTCGAGCTGGATGCCGGTGAGCACTGCATTTTGCACCTCGCGCTTGGATAAAACAGCGTCAACATTTACGATGCATTCATCGATTGTTAGCTCTGGGAAATAATCCTTTTGCAAAAAATGCACGAGCTGGGCCACGGCGATCTTCGTAATGCCGCGCTTTACAAGCCACTCCTCCGTCGCTTCGGCAACCTTGCGGCTGTTCAAGCTGTATGGTTGTGGTGTTGTCATCTTGATGTCCCCCTTATTGGATGTAATTTTGTGGACAAAACTGGTCTAAAACGGGGAAGGGCTCGTATACATATTACTACAAAATGAGAGTTGTACAAAGCCGCATGCGGCAAAAATCACTAGAGGAGGAAAAAACAAAATGGTTCAAACGAAATGGATTCGCCTTGCCGCGATAAGCGGTGTTATGGTTGTGCCTCTGCTGACCGCAGGGTGCGGGCTGTTCTCAACGGAGACAAGCAAGGAGATTGACCCGCCTCAGACGGAATCAACCAACGTCATTGACGGTACGAATACAGGACAGACAAGCAGCGTAAATCCACAGGGAGAAGAAACGCAGTTGACCGTATACTTAGAGGACAAAAATGGATACCTTGCACCAATCTCGCTGCTTACGACGCTTGGCGGCAAAGAAGCTGCCGGGCAGAAGGCGCTGGAAATGATGGTCGATGGCGGCGCTTATGCGAGCCAGCTTCCGGAAGATTTTCAGGCTGTGATTCCACAAGGTACTCAAATTAAATCCTACCATGTTGATCCACAGTTGAAGATGGCTACAGTAGAGTTTTCCGCTCCTTTTGCAGATTATACGGCAACGAAAGAGCGGGAAATCGTTGAAGCCATTACGTGGACGCTGACGGCGATGACCGGAATTGAAAAGGTGGAGCTATGGTACGAGGGCAGCAAGCTGAGCGAAATGCCAGTAGATGGTTTCCCCCTGGACCGTCCGCTTACTCGCTCAGTCGGCATCAACCTGGAAACAGCGGATGGCGTCAGCTCGGCTTACTCAACACCAGTTACACTGTATTTCTCCTCCCAAACATCCAATGAAGAGCAATATTATGTTCCCGTTACAAGGCTGATCGCAAGGCCTGAGTCGACGGTGAAGGCAGCGGTGGAGGAGCTGATTGCCGGCCCGCTTAACCGCAAGCAGCTGAATGGCGTGATGACCAATGATGTTCAGGTTACAAGTATTGAGCAGAAGAATGATACCGTAACGGTAGATCTTCAAGATACCGCCTATGAGAGCGGTCAAAATGCTCCTGCTGAAATGCTGCAGGCCGTCGTCTTATCTGTGACGGAAAATACAGGAGCAGCGAAAGTTCAAATCCGGTTGAACGGTGAAGCGAACGTTGTAGATGATCAAAATACTTCTTACAACGAGCCAGTCGGCAGACCGCATCATGTGAATGCGATGAAGTCATAAAAGTAAAATTTAAGCAAGGCATGGAGCCAAACGTGATGGCTTCGAGGCAGGGAGAGGGCGCATGGGCGCTCTCTTTTTGCGGTTACGGATGCTTTTCTAGTTTTACTTTGGTAAAATGGGTAGTATTGTGTTGAAACATAGGCTAGGAGGCTGCATTACGATGAGAACAGATGGACGTCAAACCAATGAGCTGCGACCGGTTACAATTACGGCGGGCGTAAATAAATATGCGGAAGGATCCGTCCTAATTGAGGTCGGAGAAACAAAGGTCATTTGTACAGCAAGCGTGGAGGAGCGTGTGCCTCCTTTTATGAAAAATCAGGGCAAAGGCTGGATTACAGCGGAATATTCGATGCTGCCCAGAGCAACCCATTCGCGCAATCATCGGGAGGCGGCTAAGGGCAAGCTGACGGGCCGTACGATGGAAATCCAACGTCTCATTGGCAGAGCTTTGCGGTCTGTCGTAGATTTGCAGGCGCTTGGAGAAAGAACGATTACGCTCGATTGCGATGTCATTCAAGCGGATGGAGGTACGCGCACGACCTCGATCACTGGCGCTTTTCTCGCGCTTTGTCTGGCAGTGAACAAGCTGTCGACGAACGTCACCTTTACGAAATATCCGATTACGGATTATTTGGCTTCGGTGAGCGTGGGCGTTATTCAAGATCAGCCGATGCTGGACCTTGCCTATGACGAGGACTCCAAGGCCAAGGTGGACATGAACGTCGTAATGACAGGGAGCGGCCAATTTGTGGAGCTTCAAGGTACAGGCGAGGACGCGCCATTTTCCCGCAAGGAGCTGAATGAGCTTCTGGAACTGGCGGAGGGCGGCATTGCTGAGCTGATTGCAAAGCAGCGCGAGGTGCTTGGGGAAGCAGCAGGTCTGATCGGACGAGGAGCAGAGAAATAATGGAGCTAAGCAGCGAGATCATTCTGATTGCTACGAAAAATGAGGGCAAGGTCAAGGAATTTGCCCACGCTTTCGCGAAGCTTGGCAAGCGTGTAGTCAGCCTGAACGCATACCCAGAGTTTGCGGATATTGTGGAGGATGGCGATACATTCTCGGCAAATGCGCGAATTAAAGCGAAGGCGGCGGGCGATGCCTTTCAGGTGCCGGTGCTCGCCGATGATTCCGGCTTGAGCGTAGCAGCGCTTGCCGGTGCTCCGGGCGTATATTCGGCCAGATATTCTGGCGAAGGAGCTACGGACAGCTCGAATAATGCGAAGCTGCTTGCGGAGCTGAACCGCTTGGCGTTGCCTGAAGCGGCGGAGGCACTGGAGGATGGCACGAAGCTGCTGAGCCGTGCGCAGTTTGTATGCGTGCTGGCGCTGTATGATCCAGCGACGGGCGAGTTTATGGAAGCCGAAGGAACCGTTGACGGCTTTATTATGGACAAGCCGCGCGGCGATGGAGGCTTCGGCTACGATCCATTGTTTTGGCTGCCAACGCTTAATCGCGGCATGGCGCAGCTGTCCAAGGAAGAGAAGCAGCAGATCAGCCATCGCGGCCATGCGCTTAAGGAGCTTTTGCCGAAGCTGGTCTAAGTGGCACATATAGGGCTACTCATAACTAAAAAGGAAGCGAGCACGCTGCGCGGCGTGTCGCTTCCTTTTTTTATAGACCGTTCTTGCTTTCACGTATCCATTTCAGCAGGCCTTCATTTGTTGTAAGCGACTCTGCGCGATTTAAAAAATGAAGCGCCTTGGCGGGGTCAAACGATTTCATTTCCCTTCCAAGCTGCATCCAGAGGCGGGCATTTTCTTGATCTACTTTTAAATTTAGATTGCAGCAGCTCCATGCCCTGTGTATCAACAATTTCATGAATCATATCTTTATAGCGCAATCTGCTTGGAAATAGTCGTAAATATGCTTTTTCATGAACGGTATTAACGACACCATCTACAGTATTATTATAACGGACGTACATGCCGACCTCGCGTCCCTGCTGATCCATTTCAGAAGTATATTGTCTTAGTTTATGAATTTGATCAAGCGGCAGTACATCATCATCATCTACAACGAATGTCCATTTATGCATGACGAGAGAAAGCGAGTAGTTTCGGGCCGTCGAAAAATCATTTATCCACGTAAAATGGTGCAGCTGTACTTTTTCATGTTCCCCAGCCAGCCGATTGAGAATGGGAAGAGTTTCGTCTGTTGAACCCGTATCAACGACTATAATTTCATCTACTGCATCCATAATGCTGTTTATTGCACGTTCTATTGATCTTTCTCCGTTTTTCACGATCATTGCGGCCGATACGCCCATGAATTAATCCTCCAGCTTGAATTCACGAATGAAAGGATGCAGCCAACAATGGTTCCACATTTTGTAACATTCGCTGCTCTAATTATACAATAAACCAGCCATTCGACAATGGTAGCATCATTTAATACGAATGCTGTACTCCTTCAGCCACAGATTCATTTGATACAAGTAAGCGAACAACTGGGGGCCAGACATTAATTGGCCGAACCAGGGGATATTGGAGCTGGCGTCAGCAGACTCGGCGAGCTGGCGCACTTTTTTGACATCAATGAGCGGGAGCAACGGGGAGGAGGAGTCGTTTAATAGGTCAAGCAGCAGCCCTTTAACTGCCGCCAAATAATTCGGATTATGCGTCTTCGGATACGGACTTTTTTTGCGAGTCAGCACATCATCTGGCAATACGCCGCGGAGCGCCTTGCGTAAGATACCTTTTTCGCGGTCCCCCGATGTTTTAATATCCCAGGGAATATTCCATACATACTGTACGAGGCGATGGTCGCAAAATGGCACCCGGACTTCCAGTCCGGCAGCCATGCTCATCCGGTCCTTCCGGTCCAGCAGCGTTGGCATAAAGCGGGTAATGTTGAGGTAAGACATTTGCCGCATTTTGCGTACAGCCTCGCTTTCGCCGTCCAGATGGGGCACCTCTGCTACCGCTTGGGCGTAGCGGTCGCCGATATAATCGAGCGGTTTAATCCATTTTTCTACATCCGGGGCGAGCAGGCTGGAGCGCATATCTGAGGCGAGCGACCATGGGAAGGTGGACGCGTTCAGCGCATCCTCGCGGTGGAACCATGGATAGCCGCCAAAAATTTCATCGGCCGCCTCACCAGAAATGGCGACGGTCGCTTCTTTTTTAATTTCACGGCAAAACAAAAGCAGCGAAGCATCGACGTCTGCCATGCCTGGCAGGTCACGGGCGAAGGTGGCATCCCGCAAAGCGGCTACCAGCTCCGGCGTATCAAACTGCACCGAATGATGGACGGTATCGAGGTAGGTGGTCATACGCTCGATCCAAGGGGCGTCGCTGTTTGGCTGAAACGCATGAGCTTTAAAATGCTTGGCATTATCCGCATAATCGACCGAAAACGTATGAACGTTCCCTTGCCCGGTCTGCTCGTAATATTGCACGGCAAGCGTCGTCAAGGCGCTGGAATCCAGCCCGCCAGACAGCAGTGTGCACACCGGTACATCCGATACGAGCTGGCGCTCGGTCGTATCACGGAGCAGGTCGCGGACATGCTCGGCCGTTTCTTGAACGTTTTCCGTATGTGGGGAGCTTTCAAGGCTCCAATATTTCGCTTTGCGGATGCCCGCCTGTGACACGGTCATGCACTCGGCTGGCAGCAGCTCGGTAATATGCTTATAGACGCCATGGCCTGGCGTCCGTGCAGGACCAAGTATAAACAGCTCAGCAAGCCCTTCTGCACCGACCTCCGGCAGCACGTCAGGATGTGCTAAAATGGCCTTTGGTTCTGAGCCGAATAAAAACAGCCCGCTGGCTTGACTAATGAACAAGGGCTTGACGCCAAGTCTGTCGCGAGCCAAAAAAAGCTCCTGCTCTTCCACATTCCATATTGCGAAGGCGAATATGCCATTAAACCGTTCGACGCAAGCTTTGCCCCAATGCATAAAAGCAAGGAGCAGCACCTCTGTATCGCAGGTCGTTGTAAATTTGCTTCCAGCAGCCTCCAATTCCTTGCGCAGTTCACCTGCGTTGTATAATTCGCCATTATAGACGATGACAAATAGATCATCGTCTTCAGTGCGCCGAATCATTGGCTGGGCGCCATTTTCCGGATCGATGACACTAAGCCGCCGGTGTCCAAGCGCACAATGCGCTGATATCCAAGTGCCTGAGGCGTCAGGCCCGCGAAGCTCCAATGTTTTTGTCATTTTTTCCAAAGTGCTGCTGTCATGGGTTAGATCGCGCGTCCAATCAATCCAGCCGGTTATTCCACACATTGCCCTCATCCCTCTCTTCTGCAGGACTCCAGTCGCGATAATAATAGTCATATGCTGAAAAAAGGCATAAAATGTCTGTCCATCTGGGGAAGCTAGGGATGGCGGCGCGGCAAGCAGCTGTGTTTGCGGCATAAATTCGGAAGGGAGTGTCAGCTTGCAAATGAGACAAGGCGATGGATTGGATCAAACCCGCCGAAAATATTATGTATCCGTCCAGGCTGGGCAAATTCTTGAGGATCAAGGCGCAGCAGCCTACGAGCTGGAGATTATGGCGAACGAACGGGAGTTTATCCGCTTGCAGGAGCTATTTGAGGAGCTTTCGAGCATGGATGAATTGCAGACGTTCCATTTTGCCAAAACGCCGTTCAGCCCAGCTAGTGATGAAGAAATGAACTACGGCTACGATTCTTTAATTGTCCAAATTTATCAGCTTCTGCATGAGTATGGCACAGAATCAACGAAACGTCATATCGAGCAGATGGGACTGCCTCTTCATGAGGCGACAATGGGAGGGGGAGCAGAAGATGAGTCAATCACCTAAGGATAAAAGCTTGAAATTTGACGTAAACCCAAAGTTTGCCGAGCAGGTCGTCGATAAAAATCCTAAGCATGATGCGCAAAATAATCCGACTGGCAAACGTCGCGGCAATCAAAGATAAGCTATTTTTGACGTTAGCTAGCCAAAAGCTGTATGCGAACATTTTAATAACCTGATAGCGAATGCTTTACTGCTTCGCCTTACGGATTCGCCAATAAGCGAATGGTTAAGGCGTGTACAATGCGGTAAGCATTCGCTTTTTATTTTTCAAGAAAACCATAGGCTTTAAATATGGATTTAATTGAAAAACGCAGCGGTGGCGGGTATTGAAACCTGTGGGTGAAGAGGGTAAACTTACCAAGAGGGATGGAATGTAAAAGTGTGAAAGGGGGCTTTTAGGCTTTTACAACGGGCAAGCAGCATTCTTCTCTACTAATAAGGTTTTATAAGGAGTCCAAATGAAAAAAATTAGTGCTTTAATCATGTCATTATTTGTAGCTTTTTCCCTGTTTACTCCTGTACATGCGGCTGAGAAGCCAATAAGCGTCGTTATTAATGGCAGCGAAGTCAAATTCGACAATTTCGAGCCTGTTATTGAGAAGGGCAGCACGCTCGTGCCAATGCGTCCGATTTTGGAAGAGCTTGATGCGAAGGTCGTGTGGAATAAAAGCACGCAAACGGTAACCGCTACCAAAGAGGGCGTAGACCTGTCGCTGCAAATTGGCAACAAAACGGCTACGGTCAACGGCGAGAAAAAACAGCTTGAAGTGGCTCCAAAAACAATTAAAAATGTAACGTACATTCCGCTTCGTTTCATTGGTGAGGCAGCTGGCTATCAAGTAGACTGGAGCAAAGCGCTTCGCACGATTACTTTCACAGTTAAGGTCAATGCCGAAGGCAGCAAAGGCTTCCTGTGGAAAGTAGAAAAGAACGGCAATACCGTTTACTTGCTTGGTTCGATTCACGTGGCGAAAGACAGCATGTATCCGCTTCGCCCGGAAATTGAAGAGGCATTCAAAACCGCACAGCATCTCGCGGTAGAAGTAGACTTGACTAAGCTGGATGCAACTGCATTGCAAACTTATGCAAACAAACTGGGTACTTACTCGGATGGCACGACGCTGAAGGATCATGTCTCGGCTGAAACGTATGCGAAAATCGTTGCCTTGTTGAAGGCTAATAAATTACCAGAAAATGCATTTGATCCTTATAAGCCTTGGGCAGTAACACAATCTATTACTGCGCTGCAAATGCAGGGTACTGGCTATGAGACTAGCAATGGCATAGATCTTTATTTTACAGAAAAAGCGAATAAAGCGAATGTCCCTGTCATTTCCCTTGAGACAGCAGAAGGCCAGTTGTCGATGTTTGATCGTTTTTCTGATGCATTGCAGGAGAAGCAGCTGGTTGAAGCTTTAGATGCAGTAAGCCAGCAAGCACCTTCGGAGCCTACAGGCATTGATGCTTTAACGGATATGTGGGTAAGTGGCAGCGATGATGTACTCGTTTCAATGACAGAAGAAGTTGCCAAAGAGCCTGAATATTACAATGCTTTGATTAAAGACCGCAATAAAGGCATGACGGATCAAGTAAAAGGGTTTTTGAACGGCACTGATAAATCGACCTATTTTGTAGTAGTAGGAGCATTGCATATGTTGGGCCCTGACGGTATCGTGACGGTGCTTGAGAAAGATGGCTTTACCGTTGAAAGACAGTAGTAAATCGTTGCTATAATTGAATGATTAGGAATTAAAGACGCCATTTCTCCTGTTAATTGGGGAAGAAGTGGTGTCTTTTCTTTTTCCGTGTGGATAATGAATGCTATAATTTCGTAAAAATATTTTTATTTTAAAAATTAATCTTTTACTTACATAGCTATGTTGTAATATACTTCAATAAGCAGGAAGCATATAAACTGAAGGGATGTTTGAAGTGAAGAAAATAGTATTTTTTATCCTTATGATTTCGTTATTTATTCCAAGTGCTACAACAAGTTATGCAGCAGAAGGGAAATGGAGAGTATATTTGGATGGTACAGAGCTGACATTCAGCAATTCTCCATTTGTTAGTGAAGGCACGACACTAGTGCCCTTCCGCAATTTATTTGAAGCTTTAGGGGCAACGATTAGCTACAATGGCAAAACCAAAACGATCAATGCCAAAAAAGATAGCACAGAAATTATTTTAACGATCAATAATCCGATAGCTTATTCAAATGGGGCATCCTTTAAATTAAATGTGGCACCTAAGGCGATATCGGGTGTAACGTATGTGCCGCTTCGTTTTGTAAGTGAAACGTTAGGCTATGGCATTGAAGTGAAAAGCAAAAAAATATATTTGAATGCTGGAAATGCAACGGCGCCAACGACGGAAACGCCTGCTCCGACCACTACGCCGGCACCTACCCCAACCCCAACCGATCCTGCGAAAACGGGGGATATGACGATTGAGCAAATAGGCGAGCTGTCCGACCGGGTTGTGTATATTGAGGTAGTCGATCAAAATAATCAAGCAATCGCAAGCGGCAGCGGCGTAATTGTCGGTGCAAAAGGCGAAATTATAACGAATTATCATGTTATCGAAGGTGCTCATAAAGCGGTCATTTATACAAGTGATGAAGCAAAATATGTATCCAGCACTGTTTTGAATGCTGATAAGGATAGAGATCTGGCTTTGATTAAAATAGATTCATCTAATTTGAACTTGCCAACCGTTACGATTGGTGATTCCTCCAAGCTGAAACTGGGCGAATCGGTCGTGGCGATCGGATCGCCGCTAGGCTTTACTAATTCTCTTACTTCCGGCGTGGTTAGTTCGAAGAGCAGAACGGTCGACGGTCAAAATTATATTCAAATTTCTACGCCTATCGATCATGGCAGCAGCGGCGGGGCTTTATTTAATTTGAGAGGCGAGCTGGTGGGCATTACAACTGCGCTTGTAGAAAGCTCTGCGGCCATTAATTTAGCAATTCCATCTACTGATGTAAGCACATTTTTGAAGAAGCCTCAGCAATCTAAATCTTATACTGCGGCAGCACCAGGAGAAACAACGTCTGGAAGTGCTCAAGCTGCAACGGTAAAGCAAATTGAAAATTTTCTGAATGATGAGTATAGCTACTTGACCCAGGATGGTTTAGATCTTGAGTTCACTTGGTTTGTTTCGTATTCTGAGGATACCAAGGGCATTGTAATTGGTGGAATCATTACGGATGCTGCTGATTATTCCAGCCTGATGAAAATGCAAAAAAAGGATGATATGGTTATACCGGATCTGATGTATTATATTGCGGAAGAACTGCACGATAACTTAAATGTTGAAAAAGCAGCCGTCGGTTTATACCTCGATACGTATTCAAAAACCTATCCTAGCGCTTACCCTGTCGAATCCATTGAAAGAGAAGGAACGGGGTACCGCGTATTCCATAATTTTATTTTCGGAATGTTCGATTATAAAGAAAAGAGAATGTATTACTCATTAGATATTTACGGGGATGAAGATCTAGAAAGCATTCGGATTTAATGTATTCGTAAGAGCTACAAGTATTAAAAACAAAAGAGTGGCTTCTCAAATTGAGAAGCCACTCTTTTGTTTAAATTCCAAATAAAAAAGCAACGAAAGCGCACATTTTTGAAAAACGGTGTGCTTTCGTTGCTTTATCTAATTGAAATAAATGGAATTGAAGTACGTCCCAGGAGAGATTCGAACTCCCGACCGACGCCTTAGAAGGGCGTTGCTCTATCCAGCTGAGCTACTGGGACACGTAAGAATGAGTATAGCATGGCGGCCTGCATTTACGCAATAGGCAATTTCATGTTTCTGTTTGAAATCAGTTGGGTAAAAAAGCCACATGAATTAATATACACATTTTCAATGAGCAGGGCAAGCTTTTTTTGAAATTATGCTGCCGGATAAACGTATATTTTTATATTGCTCGCTTCCATGGTATAATCTATCGCAAGCAATGGACAGACGAAGCTGGAGTTTGACCGACAAGGTGGTGGTACCATTACAACTCCCAATGACTCGCATAATGAAGGCACAGGAAAAAACGTGTATTTGTTCCCGCGAATGTTGGATCAGTATCAAATTCAATTGACCCGGATGCTTGAAGCCGAGCAATACGGTGAAGCCAAGCGGCTGCTGCAGTTCCTGCTTTCCTGCAAAGGTGAGGACGAGCGCCACTATGAGGAATGGGAAAGCTTGCTTTCCTGGCTAGACATGGCTTTTCCGGAATATCGCGTGCCAGGTGAAGAGGGCGCGATGAATCCAGCAGAGCAGGAAGCGGATGAGCAAGCGATACGTGAAGATCTGCTCAATCCTGCTGAGCAGGATGAAGGCTATGTGAAACAGGTGCTCTACATTATGAAGCATCACCCGATGATTGATCAGCAGATTTTGGCGCTGGAGCGGGCGGTATTCATTCGGGCAACCGAGGTGGATGACATCATTTCACAGTGGCTCACTACGGCGTCAGACGTTCATCCTATCGTGCAGTTCAAGGCGCTGCAATGCTTGCGCAAGCGAGGAGCGACCGGACGGCTCGTTATGGACAGGCTAGGCGAGCAAGTAGAGCTTGAGATTGAGGCAACGCCGCTTGCAATGGATGATTTCCCGCAGCCCGTCAATCGCATTTTGGAGCGCGTGGAAAGCATTACGGAGGCGGATGATCCATCGCTTCCACATTTTGCAAGAGAGTTGTGGAAAGATAGCTTGCAATTTTTATACGGCACGACCGCTTACACTTGGATGCTGCGGGATGATGAGGAGACGGTGGATTGCTACGCAGGAGCGCTGCACCAGACTTTGTTAATTACCGTATATGGCACCGTCAATGATGATGATATTCGAGATACATACGGCATTACAGAAGCACTTAGATTCCGTTACGAACAGGCTTGCCGGACGCTTCGTCAGGTAGCCGTTGTACCGCAGCCAGGGGATGAAGATCCCGAGCCTTGATAAAAAAGCTCAATACTATTATAATAGAATGGTTTATGAAACGTGAAATCTACGGATGTATGCGTATTTTTGGAGGGGAAAGCATAAAATGAAAGCAACTTGGGAAAAAATAGACAAGAACATCGTATCCATCGATGTTGAGGTTGGTGCTGAGAAAGTAGCAGTAGCACTGGATGAGGCGTTTAAGAAAGTCGTTCAAAAGGTTAACGTTCCTGGATTCCGTAAAGGTAAAGTTCCACGGGGCATGTTCGAATCGCGCTTTGGCGTAGAGAGCCTTTATCAGGATGCAATCGACATTTTGCTGCCTGAAGCTTACACAAACGCAATCGAAGAAAACGATCTTCAGCCGGTTGACCGTCCTGAAATCGATGTTGAACAATTTGGCAAAGGCCAAACGTTCAAATTCAAAGCTAAAGTTATCGTTAAGCCAGAAGTTGAGCTTGGCGAGTACAAAGGCCTTGAAGTTACAGCTGCAAGCACAGAAGTTAGCGAAGAAGAAATCGCTGCTGAACTGGAGCGCCTGCAGCAGCGTCATGCTGAGCTGACTGTTCTTGAAGAAGGTCCAGCTGAGAACGGCGATACAACTGTCATTGATTTTGATGGTTATGTAGATGGCGAGCAGTTCGAAGGCGGCAAAAGCGAAGGCTATTCGCTTGAGCTAGGCTCGAATTCGTTCATTCCAGGCTTTGAAGATCAAGTCGTTGGCATGCAAATCGGCGACTTCAAAGATGTTGAAGTGACTTTCCCGGAAGCGTACCACGCTGAGAACCTTGCTGGTAAGCAAGCGATTTTCAAAGTGAAGCTGCACGAAATCAAACGCAAAAGCCTGCCTGCTCTTGACGATGAGTTCGCTAAAGATGTCAGCGAATTTGATACGCTTGAAGAGTACAAGCAAGATCTTGCTGGCAAGCTGAAAGAAAAGAAAGCTAAAGATGCAGAGCAATTGCTTGAAGTTCAACTCGTTGAAAAAGCAAGCGAAGCTGCGCAAGTGGAAATTCCACAGCCAATGGTTGATACGGAAGTGGATTTCATGCTTCGCGATTTCGAAAACCGTCTTCGCATGCAAGGCATGACGCTGGACCTGTACTACCAGTTCTCTGGCCAAGACGAGTCCGTGCTTCGTGAGCAAATGGCAGGCGATGCAGCTAAACGCGTTCGCAACAACCTGGTTCTTGAAGCGATTGCTAAAGCAGAAAACATCGAGATTACAGACGAGGATTTGACAGCTGAGCTTGAAACGCTGTCGACTTCTTACAACCGTCCAGTTGAAGAGCTTCGTGAACTTTTCACGAAGAACGGCAACATTGACAGCCTGAAGCAAGATGTTCAACTTCGCAAAACAATCAAGTTCCTGAATGACAACAGCAAGATTGTTGAAGCGGCTCAGGAAGCTTAATCAATCAACTGAATATAAGCATTAACTTGAGAATAAGGCACGTCTACCCACGTGCCTTATTTTCAAACTACATAATGGTACAACCAAGCGCGGGGCAGTTCTCCGTACATATCAAGCATCGCCGTTCGCATAAGGTAGTAGTGAAAAATGACAGTGAGCTTTTGGCGTGTTACAATAAAGTTGGAAATTAAGCCATAAACGAAAAGAGGTTGGTCGGATGAATCTGGTACCTATCGTAGTCGAACAAACGAATCGCGGGGAGAGGTCTTACGATATTTACTCGCGTTTGCTCAAGGACAGAATTATTTTTCTCGGAAGTGCGATTGATGACGATGTTGCAAACTCCATCATTGCACAGCTGCTTTTTCTAACGGCCGACGATCCTGAGAAAGACATCCATCTGTACATCAATTCCCCTGGCGGTTCTGTAACGGCTGGCATGGGCATTTTTGATACGATGCAATATATTAAGCCGGACGTGTCTACGATTTGTGTAGGTATGGCTGCGAGCATGGGTTCCCTTCTGCTGACAGCGGGAGCCAAGGGCAAGCGTTTTGCGCTGCCTAACAGCGAAGTTATGATTCATCAGCCGCTTGGCGGCGTAAGAGGTCAGGCTACGGATATTAAAATTCATGCCGACTGGATTCTTAAAACGAAGCATAAGCTGAATAATATTTATGTGGAGCGTACCGGTCAGCCCTATGATAAAATCGACCGCGATACAGATCGCGATTATTTTCTTAGTGCGCAGGAAGCGTTGGAATACGGCTTGATCGACAAGGTTATTACCACGCCGATATAAGATTTTGATGAAGGGGTGATTCCATGTTTAAATTCAACGATGAGAAGGGCCAGTTGAAATGCTCATTCTGCGGCAAATCGCAGGAGCAAGTGCGTAAATTGGTTGCCGGTCCCGGCGTCTATATATGCGATGAATGTATCGAGCTCTGCACGGAGATTGTAGAGGAAGAGCTAGGTCATGAAGAAGAGCTGGACCTGAAAGACATTCCGAAGCCGCAAGATATTCGCGGTATTCTTGATTCCTATGTGATCGGACAGGAATTTGCTAAGAAGTCGCTTGCAGTTGCTGTTTACAACCACTACAAGCGCGTAAATTCTCAAAGCAAAATCGAAGACGTTGAACTGCAAAAGAGTAACATTTTGCTCGTTGGCCCTACAGGCTCGGGTAAAACGCTGCTGGCGCAGACGATGGCTAAAATTTTGAACGTTCCATTCGCAATTGCTGATGCAACCTCGCTTACTGAAGCGGGTTATGTGGGCGAGGACGTTGAGAACATTTTGCTCAAGCTTATTCAGGCGGCAGACTATGACGTTGAGAAAGCGGAGCGCGGCATTATTTATATCGATGAAATTGATAAGGTTGCTCGTAAATCCGAGAACCCTTCAATTACACGCGATGTATCGGGTGAAGGCGTTCAGCAAGCCCTGCTGAAAATTCTTGAAGGCACGGTAGCCTCTGTACCGCCACAAGGCGGACGCAAGCATCCACATCAAGAGTTCATCCAAATTGATACGACGAACATTTTGTTTATTTGCGGCGGTGCCTTCGATGGGCTGGAGCAGCTAATCAAACGTCGTATCGGCAAAAAAGTGATCGGCTTCAATTCTACTGGCGAAGTACAGAAGGATTTGAAAGCAGGCGAATACTTGTCGATGGTACTGCCGGAAGATTTGCTCAAATTCGGCCTTATCCCCGAGTTTGTCGGCCGTCTGCCTGTTATCTCGACTTTGGAGCCGCTTGATGAGCCGGCTTTGGTACGGATTTTGTCCGAACCTAAAAATGCGCTCGTTAAGCAATACCAGAAGCTGCTGGAGATGGACAATGTAAAATTGGACTTCGAAGAAGGCGCTTTGGAAGCGATCGCTAAGGAAGCAATCAAGCGCAATACAGGTGCCCGCGGCCTTCGTGCCATTATTGAGGGCATTATGCTTGATGTGATGTATGAAATTCCATCGCGCGATGATGTCAACACTTGCCTCGTTACGGAGCAGGCTGTTCGGGACAAAATTATGCCTGAGCTGACTGCGAAGAAGGGCAAGAAGAAGGAAGAAAGCGCCTAAATAATATTCATCACCGTCACTGTTCCACCCGCTGGGCGGCTTCATAGCTCGCATCAAGAGGGTGGACTTTGACGTTCATGGGAGAGATCACTGTATGTACACACGTAAAGATACGGTGCCTGTCAAAGTCGGCAACTTGACGATTGGCGGCAGCGACGAAGTCATCATTCAAAGTATGTGCACGACCAAAACGGCAGACGTAGAGGCAACTGTTGCGGAAATACTTCGGCTCGAGGAAGCGGGCTGTCAGGTCGTTCGCGTGACCGTCAACAATAAGGAAGCGGCGGAAGCGATTAAGGAAATAAAGAAGCGGATTCATATTCCTCTTGTTGCCGATATCCATTTTGATTATAGGCTCGCGCTTGCTGCAATTGAAAACGGCATTGACAAGGTTAGAATCAATCCCGGCAATATCGGCCGCCGCGAGCGTGTTGAAGCGGTCGTGAAAGCTTGCAAGGAAAAAGGCATTCCGATTCGTATCGGTGTAAATGCAGGCTCCTTAGAAAATCATTTGCTGGAGAAATACGGCTATCCGACGCCTGAAGCAATGGTGGAGAGCGCTTTGTTCCACATTGGCATTTTGGAGGAGCTGGATTTCCACGATATTATTGTGTCGCTCAAAGCTTCTGACGTTCCGATGGCTATTGCTGCTTACAAGATGGCTGCGGAGAAGATCCGTTACCCGCTTCACCTTGGCATTACGGAAGCAGGCACACTGCATACGGGCACGATCAAAAGTGCTGCTGGCATTGGCGCGCTGCTGACGCTTGGCATCGGCAATACGCTGCGTATTAGTCTAAGTGCTGATCCTGTGGAAGAAGTAAAGGTAGCTCGCGAGCTGCTGAAAACATTTGGACTTATTACGAATGCGGCAACGCTCGTCTCCTGTCCAACTTGCGGACGGCTTGATATTGACTTGTTCACGATCGCCAATGAGGTCGAGGAATATATTTCGAAAATCAAGGTGCCGATCAAGGTGTCAGTGCTTGGCTGTGCCGTCAATGGTCCTGGTGAAGCGCGTGAAGCAGATATCGGTATTGCAGGAGCTAGAGGCGAAGGGATGCTGTTCCGTTACGGAGAGCTGGTTCGCAAAGTTCCGGAAGCTGAGCTGCTGAACGAGCTGAAGAAGGAAATTGATATTATCGTTCACGCTTTTGAAGAAACAGGAGAAATTCCTGGCCGCAAGCATCATACGCCTGCCTTATAAACATGGCCGTGCTGTTGTTCATGTGAACGACGGCACGGTTTTTTTTGAAAATAAAGGAAAGTATAGCATTGCGCGATACCTTCTCTTAATTTCTCGGAATGAAACTCGCCGCGCCGCCAAAGGATGGCGACAGCCGTTTCATCTTGAATCAGCTTCTATATCTGAGCAAAACGGGCGTTGCCGCCAACGGAAGGCAACGCCGTTTACGCTTATATAGATGGTTATTTTTCTCCTGATGAGGCAATACTACCAGTTATGAACTTTATTGCCGGAGTGTGCCTTTGAGAGGAGCGGGTAACAAATGAATTTAAGTATTATTTTGATGTTGATTCAAGTGTTTTTTGCAGTGGTTATCGGTTTGTATTTCTGGAATTTGCTGCGCAATCAAAAAACGAATCGGTCTGCGGTTGACCGTGAGTCCCGCAAGGAAATGGATAAGCTGCGCAAGCTGCGTTCCATCTCGCTGACGAAGCCGCTTGCCGAGAAGACAAGGCCGCAGGCGATGCAGGATATCGTTGGCCAGCTGGATGGCCTGCGCGCGCTCAAAGCCGCGCTGTGCAGCGCAAATCCGCAGCATGTCATTATTTATGGACCGCCGGGCGTCGGGAAAACAGCGGCAGCTCGCGTTGTGCTGGAGGAAGCGAAGAAAAATGCGTCCTCGCCGTTTTTGCCTGAAGCGAAGTTTACGGAAATCGATGCAACTACTGCGAGATTTGATGAGCGCGGCATTGCAGATCCTTTGATTGGTTCCGTTCACGATCCGATATATCAAGGCGCGGGGGCAATGGGCGTTGCTGGTATCCCTCAGCCGAAGGCTGGCGCTGTAACGAAGGCGCATGGCGGTATTTTGTTCATTGACGAAATCGGAGAATTGCATCCCGTCCAAATGAATAAGCTGTTAAAAGTGCTCGAAGATCGCAAAGTGTATTTGGAGAGCGCCTATTATAATTCCGAGGACGTTAACATTCCTTCGTATATCCATGATATTTTTCAAAATGGCCTGCCTGCCGATTTCCGTCTTGTCGGTGCAACGACACGTTCGCCGCAGGAGCTGCCGCCCGCGATTCGCTCGCGCTGCATGGAAATTTTCTTTCGTCCGCTGCTTGCTGGTGAAATTTCCTCCATTGCCGAAAATGCGATTCGGAAAATTGGATTTTCCCCATGCCCTGAAGCAGTAGAGGTCGTGCAGCGCTATGCGACAAATGGCCGTGAAGCGGTAAACGTCATTCAGCTGGCCGCAGGCGTTGCTTTGTCCGAGAAACGAGATCGCATTACAGCAGCCGATGTAGAATGGGTTGTGAACAGCAGCCAAATTCCGCCGCGTCCAGAGCGCAAGGTGCCGGAGGCGCCGCAAGTGGGCGTTGTCAACGGTCTTGCCGTCTATGGCCCGAATATGGGCATGCTGCTCGAAGTGGAGGTCAGTGCTATTCCAGCTGCCAGCGGCAAAGGGCAATATACGATTACTGGAGTGGTCGAGGAGGAAGAGCTTGGCGGAGGCTCGCGTACGCTGCGCCGCAAAAGCATGGCGAAAGGCTCTGTCGAAAACGTTCTGACGATGCTGCGCCGGTATGGTCTCAATCCGCAGGATTATGACTTGCATATCAACTTCCCTGGCGGAACGCCGATTGATGGCCCGTCTGCTGGGGTTGCAATGGCGACGGCAATTGCTTCAGCGATCAAAAACGAGACCATCGACAACAAGCTGGCGATGACCGGGGAAGTTGGCATCCATGGCGACGTCAAGCCTGTAGGCGGCGTGCTGGCGAAGGTTGAGGCTGCTTTTCAGGCAGGGGCAGATACGGTCATTATTCCGCGTGAAAACTGGCAGGCCATTTTTGCTGATCTGAAAGGTTTGAAGGTCATTCCTGTGGAACGTGTAGATGAAGTATTTAATCTGGTGTTCCCTCTAGGAAATACGATCGTAAACGAAGTGGAAAACCACGTTCCAAACGAACGGTATATGGGGGCGGCTGTTCCCTATTTGCAGGCTGATTCCGCAGAATGATAAAATAAGGGAGACTTGAACTTTTGGAGGTGCTGGTGTGGGACCCGGAAAAACGAAAAACCGTCGGCTGCCCTTGCTTCCGCTCAGGGGGCTACTGGTATATCCCAGCATGGTGCTACACCTTGATGTGGGTAGGGATAAATCGGTTCGCGCGCTAGAGCGCGCGATGGTTGACGATCATATGATATTGCTTTGCTCGCAATCGGAAGTGAACATAGAGGAGCCGACCGAGGAAGATATTTACAGAGTCGGTACGATTGCGAAGGTACGGCAGATGCTTAAGCTGCCTAACGGAACGATCCGCGTGCTGGTGGAAGGCGTCCTGCGCGCGGAAATTATGGATTATTTGCCGACAGAAGAATTTTATGAGGTTATGGTTAAGGAATTCCCGGAAGAGGAAACAACCGACCCTGAGGTTGATGCGCTCATGCGCTCGGTGCTCAGCCAATTCGAGCATTATACTTCCTTGTCCAAAAAAATTACGCCAGAGACGCATGCTGCGGTCTCGGATATCGATGATCCAGGGCGTCTGGCCGATGTCATTACGAGCCATCTGTCGCTCAAGATTAAAGACAAGCAGGATATTTTGGAGACGATCGATGTCCGTCAGCGGCTTGAGCGTCTGCTCGATATTTTGAACAATGAGCGGGAAGTGCTGGAGCTGGAGCGCAAAATCAGCCAGCGCGTCAAGAAGCAGATGGAGAAAACGCAGAAGGAATATTATTTGCGTGAGCAGATGAAAGCGATCCAGAAGGAGCTTGGCGAGAAGGAAGGACGCGCCGGCGAGGTTGAGGAGCTGCGCAGCCAGCTGGAGCAGGCAGGCGTTCCTGACCAAGTGAAAGAAAAGATTGAGAAAGAAATTGACCGTCTGGAAAAAATGCCGACCACCTCGGCTGAAGGCGGCGTTATACGCAATTATATCGATTGGCTTTTATCGTTGCCATGGAACAAGGAGACTGAAGATGATCTCAGTCTATCCAAGGCGGAAGACATTCTCAATCAGGATCATTACGGGCTTGAAAAGCCGAAGGAGCGGGTACTGGAATACCTTGCGGTCCAGCAGCTTGTGAAAAAGCTTAAAGGACCGATTCTGTGTCTAGTCGGCCCTCCAGGCGTTGGTAAAACGTCGCTCGCTCGGTCCATTGCGAAGTCGCTCGGGCGCAAATTCGTTCGCATATCGCTTGGCGGGGTGCGGGACGAGGCAGAAATTCGCGGGCATCGCCGTACATACGTGGGTGCTATGCCAGGGCGCATTATTCAAGGCATGAAGACGGCCGGTTCAAGCAACCCGGTATTTCTGCTCGATGAAATCGACAAGATGGCAATGGATTTCCGCGGCGATCCGGCCTCTGCATTGCTTGAGGTGCTGGACCCGGAGCAAAATAATACGTTTAGCGATCATTTTGTTGAGGTTCCATTCGACTTGTCGAGCGTCATGTTCGTAACGACGGCGAATGCCATGCATAACATTCCGCGTCCCCTTCTGGACCGGATGGAAGTGCTATACATTCCCGGATATACCGAGCTTGAGAAGCTGAAAATCGCTGAGCGTTATTTGCTGCCGAAGCAGAAGCGGGAGCATGGCCTTACTGATGAGCAGCTGCATGTGAGCGAAGAAACGCTGCTTCAGCTTATTCGCGATTACACGCGCGAATCCGGCGTGCGGAATTTGGAGCAGCAAATGGCTGCGATTTGCCGCAAGGCAGCGAAGCAAATTGTCGCATCGGGCACGGTTCCGATCAAGGCAGAGGAAGCTGCTGAGCAGGATGAGCCTGCTCTGAATGTGCTGGAAGCGGCATTTGGCGAGGGCGGAGAAGCTGCATCCCTATCTGGGCGTCTAGAGAAGCAGCAAGAGGCTGCCCTGCAGTCTGAGCCGCAATCAGAGACAGAGCAGCCTGCTGAGGTGAAGCCGCTCAACGTTGATCTGGAGCTGCTTAAGGAGTGGCTTGGACCTGCGAAGTTCCGCTACGGCATGGCTGAGGCTGAAAATCAGATCGGTGCCGTTACAGGCCTGGCCTGGACGGAGGTTGGCGGCGATACGCTCGTTATTGAGGTGACCGTTATGCCGGGCAGCGGAAAGCTGACACTCACGGGGCAGCTCGGAGATGTCATGAAGGAATCGGCGCAGGCTGCGTTCAGCTATACGCGTTCGAAGGCGCTGGAGCTTGGCATTGACCCGCAGTTCCATGAGAAAAACGATATTCATATTCATATTCCGGAAGGTGCGATTCCGAAGGATGGACCGTCTGCAGGCATCACGATAGCCACTGCGCTCATATCGGCTTTGACTGGACGTTATGTGTCCAAAGAGGTCGCGATGACAGGGGAAATCACGCTTCGCGGACGCGTACTGCCAATCGGCGGACTCAAGGAGAAATCGCTTGCCGCCCACCGCGCAGGCATTAAGAAAATATTGCTGCCGAAGGATAATGAACGCGATCTGCGCGACATTCCAGACAGTGTGCGGAGCGAGATAACGTTTGTCCCGGTTGGGCATATTGATGAAGTCCTCCTGCATGCGCTGCTTCCGGCCAACACAGAAGAGAAAGCAGGAACACCTATATTATGAAGATTACACAAGCTGATTTTATTATAAGCGCGGTTCAGCCGCACCAATACCCGGAGGATGCCTTGCCAGAGATTGCTCTGGCAGGGCGTTCGAATGTCGGGAAGTCCTCATTAATTAATAAAATGATTATGCGTAAAAACTTGGCAAGAACAAGCTCGCAGCCTGGTAAAACCCAGCAGCTTAACTATTACCGCGTCAATGACAGCATCTATTTTGTCGATTTTCCCGGTTATGGCTATGCCAAAGTTTCCAAAACCCAGCGCGAAGCTTTTGGTCAAATGATTGAAAGATACATTCGTGATCGCAAGGAGCTTAAGCTGCAACTGCTTATTATCGATATTCGCCATGAGCCATCGAAGGATGACCAGCTTATGTACAATTGGCTCAAGCATTACAATATTCCAACCTGCATTGTTGCAACGAAAGCGGACAAAATCCCTAAAGGCAAATGGGACAAGCATATTAAAATGATCAAGACGACGCTGCAAGCGGACCCTCGTGATAAAGTAGTGCTCTATTCCTCGGAGACCGGCCAAGGCCGCGATGAATTATGGAGCGTTATTACGGAGACGATATCCACATAAGGGAGCAAGTGCGGCAACTTTTCACATAAGAAAGAGAATACAGGAAGATATGTGGGTCTCCTCGCATAATTTTCCCGTTTTTTCTGAAATATGCGAGAATTTCGGCACTGAGCGGCAGGAATAAATGGATGCAATCACGTATAATATAGGTAAGCAAGCGTGAAAGGGCGAATGGTCATTAGATGGATTCGTTTCAAATTTACGTAAAGCGGGTATAGAAGAATAGAATTGATTGTAGCATCCAATTGCAAGTTTAAAGAATTGAGGAGATTTTTATGGCTCAGCGGCTAGCCACAGAGTATGTAAATGCCAAACTGCAGTTAACGAATGAAGAGATGACCCAATTTGTCCGTTTTTTTGATGATCAGCAGCTTCACCTACAAGTGATGGTGCTCGATAACGGCAATCAGGAGCTGGTTCTCGAAGACGTAGCAGGGAGGGAAGAGATCAGACTGATCTTTGAGCGTCAACAAGACCGTTACGTTTGTGTGCTCACCTGCCGCCTTGTTCACCAGAAGCTAACCAATGCTATGCGCAAAGCTGTTTCAGCTTTCCATGGGGACGCCGTTGTTAATCGCATTTACAGCCATTATACAATGACCTACCACTATATACAGGGAGCCGTTCGTAAAATCGTTGAAACAACGAAGAGCGGCGCACGTGTTGTGTTCGAATACAAGGATACGATCGGGCAACTGGAGCGGGTATTCCGCAGCCGTTTGATTGAACGCGAGATTTCGATGGTGAATAATGCCATTAACGAGCTGCTTGATCTTCGGAATCAGACGAAAAATCAGACGGAAATCGCCGCAATTGATGAGCGTTTGGCCTCGCATACGCAGAAGCTGTTTGTGCTTGAGGCGTAATGATGCCATGGCTTGCAGACAGTAAACATAAGCTTATAGGAATCGCTGCTGCGGTTTCTTTTTTTTATTTTCAGGAAGGGCTGCTTGAGGCAGAACTATGAAGTGGTAATTTTTGGTTTTGATTGCATACTGCAACATTTAGAGGATAGAAGCAGTCCATAATAACGAAGGACAATCTTTTACGAGTAAAAGAAGCAGGAGCTTCACGTGAATCTGGAGGTATACAGCATGATAAAAACAACGGCATTCAAATCGTTTGCCTGTATGGCGGCAGCCGCAACTATGCTGCTGCTGGCTGCTTGCAGCGGAGCGGGGAATACTGCACCGACTGCTACCTCTGCCGTTCAAAGCAGCACGCCTGATGGCCAGCAACAGGCTGAACAAACATCAGATAGCCAGGAAACATCCGCTAACGGTCAGGAAACAGCGCCAGCAAGCTCGTCTGATGCTGGACAAGCAGGTCAGACGGCACATGCAGGGCAAGCGAGCGAAACACCCAGCATAGGCCAGCTTGTTGATTTGGCGAAGGAAGGTAAAATTCCCGAGGTGAAATACGCAGCGCATATTGCGCTGTTCGACGAGATTGAGCAGGATTGGGGTAAGGCTGACAGCACGGAGGCTGCGGGAAAAGGGATTTACGCAGCCTATACAAAACGGGGCGTTACGATCGGCTTCAACAAAGGCATGAAGGTGTTCGATATGCGTTCCTACGCGGCCAATTTGCAGCAGTTGTCTTACGTTGATATTGAGAAGTCACTGGGCAAAGCCGATGAAACAGCGACGAATGGCGACGATCAGATTTATGTGTACAAGGTGAATGATCAATACCAGCTCAAATTCATTATCCCGAAAGCAACCGGAAAGGTCGACCATATTTCCGTATTCAGTCCGCAGGATGCAAAAAATAATATGGCCGGCTGAAAAAAAAGGTTGCAATTCTGACGGATAGATGTTATTTTTAATCTCGTTGAAAACATCGTTTAACACAATAATAGGAACCAGGATTCACTCAGGACATGGTTATGTTGCGAGAGATTATTCCCTCGGGAAGTGAATGACGTAGGTCCTAGCGGATGAAATTTTTAAACATTTTATTCCTAGGAAGGGGGAACCGGAAGATGGAATACTCAACTTTCGGAAGACACGTTGCTGTTGATACTTGGGGAGTAGATTTCGATCTACTGAACAACGCTGAATTTTTGCAAGCCCAAATGGTGGAGGCTGCTGAAAGCTGTGGCGCTACTGTAATGTCGGTGCAATCCAAACAATTTGAGCCTCAAGGAGCAACCGTACTCGTGTTGCTGTCAGAGAGTCACCTCTCTATTCACACGTATCCTGAGAGAGGATTCGCCGCGCTTGATTGTTATACTTGCGGTGAAACCGTGGATCCACAGGTGGCTATCGATTATATGATTGCTGTGCTGAAGCCAACAACAACTCATGCAAAGAAGCTGATACGCGGTATGGGCGAATTGCAAGTTGAAGAACCGAAAATGAAACAAATCGAGCTCGTTTAAAGCTCTCACATGTATGATACAGAAATAACCATGGAAGCTTCCATGGTTATTTCTTTGTATGATTAGGGAATAATGGATTTGTGGTTCAAACTTTATTCATAAATGAAGGAAGTATGAATGTCGAACTGTGCTATAATGGCGTAGAAAGAATGAGACGCGGCAATTTGATAAGGGAGGCAGGTGACACATATGCACATTATTACAGTAGGTCTTAACTACCGTACAGCTCCAGTAGAAGTGAGAGAACGTTTTGCGTTTTCGGAAAAAGAGCTGCCAGAAGCTGTCAAACAGCTTATGAATACAGACAGCATTATGGAATGTGTCATTGTAGCGACCTGCAATCGGACAGAATTGTATGCGGTGGTGGACAGGCATCATTTGTGCGGGCATTATATCCGCAGCTTTATGGAGCAGTGGTTCAACCTGCCTAGGAAAGAATTTACGAATCATTTATATATGTACGAGGATGAGAAGGCGATTGAGCATCTATTCCGCGTTGCAAGCGGTTTGGATTCCATGATTATCGGCGAGACGCAAATTCTCGGACAAGTGAAGGATGCTTTCGCACTAGCCCAGCAGCAAAGAACGACGGGAACGCTTTTCAATACGCTGTTTAAGCAGGCGATTACGATGGCGAAGCGTGCGCATTCGGAGACGACGATTGGCGAATCTGCCGTATCGGTCAGCTATGCTGCCGTTGAACTGGGCAAGCGTATATTCGGTCAATTTTCCAAAAAGACGGTTATGCTGATTGGGGCTGGCGAGACCGGCGAGCTGACAGCGAAGCATCTGTATGCGAATGGGGCTGACCGGGTTATCGTCGTGAACCGGACGTATGAACGTGCCGTTCAATTAGCGGACAAGTTTAACGGAATAGCTTGCTCGATGGACGAAGCGGCGAATAGGCTGCATGAAGCTGATATTGTCATTAGCTCGACGGGAGCTGACAACTTCGTGCTTACGCGTCAGGTTGTCGCAAGCGCCATGCAGCGCCGGAGATCAAAGCCGCTGTTCATGATTGATATCGCGGTTCCTAGGGATCTTGATCCAACGATTGCTGCGGTGGACAACGTCTTTTTGTATGACATCGACGACTTGGAGGGCATTGTGGAAAGTAACTTGGAACAGCGCCGCAAGGAAGCCGCCAAAATCGAAACAATGATCGCTCAGGAAATGGATCTGTTTGAGCAATGGTACAAAACGCTGGGAGTCGTGCCGCTTATTCGGGCGCTTCAGACGAAAGCGGCAGAGATTCATGAGGAGACGTTCAACAGCTTGACGAACAAGCTCCCGGATCTGGACGAGCATGAGCTTAAAGTAATCAGAAAGCTGACGAAGAGCATTGTCAATCAAATGATGCAGGACCCTATTTTGCGGATTAAGGAAATGGCCGGAGAAAGACGTGCTGAAGAAGCGATGGACATGTTTGTAAAGCTTTTTGCACTGGAAGAGCAATTGGACAAGTCGCAGCAAGCTGAGCTTAAAGCGGAAGCTGCCGAGGCGGCTGCAGCAAAAATGAAAAATGTGCAATCACCTGCAGCTACGGCAGCATTGGCTTCTGCCCTTCGGTAGAAGCACGCTCTTGACAGACGCATAGGGCGGCGATGTGGAGGCATTTATGGCAACGCTAAACTGGTTGTATGACGCGATACTTTATGTATACGCCCTGAGCCTTCTGTTTTATTTCTCCGATTTTATGGACGCAAGCCGGAGAGCGAAACGGATGGGTACAGGGCTACTTATTTTTGTATGGATATTACAGACGTTGTTTCTCATTTCGCGAATTGTGTCGCATTTTGAAGTGGCGACGATATCAACCTTTGAATATTGGCTGGGTTTTTGCTGGCTCTTGGTCTCTATATCGCTTGTAATCAGCCGTTTTTTCAAAATAGAGTTTATTGTATTTCTCGTAAACGTCGTTGGATTTTCCGTGCTGGCGCTTAATCTTTACAGCAAGCCGGGCAATGAGGCGATGTTCGCGATTTCCACAACAGCAAGAGAGCTGCTGATTGTGCATATTAGCCTCGTGCTTGTTTCCTATGTGTCGCTGACGATAGGCGTTCTTTTCGCCGGGATGTATATTTTCCTGCATCGGGAGCTGAAGGAGAAACGCTGGTCCAAATATGTAAGAAGGCTCCCCAGCCTTGATAAAATTGAGCGATATTCTGATCGCGCTGTCATTATCGGCGTTCCGCTGCTTGCTTTGTCGCTGTCGCTTGCAGTGACGCTGCTGCTCATTGAGGGGCGTTCGATGCTGCTGCTGGATTGGAAAGTTATTACTTCTTTCCTCGCTCTAATTGTATATATTATTTTTGTTGTAAATCGGTCGTTGCTTAATCGCACGAGCACACAGCTTGCAAAGCTGCATATTGTGGCGTTCAGCTTTCTAGTTCTCAATTTGCTGGCAAGCTACGTATCTAATTTTCATTAGAAGTTAGGTGAGGTTTATGAACGGCTACTATCCGGTCATGCTAAAGCTTCAGGGGTGCCGCTGCATCGTGGTCGGCGGCGGCCCGATTGCCGAGCGCAAGGTGCTAGGACTGCTTGAAGCGGGAGCCGATCAGGTGACGGTCATTGCGCTTGATTTCACTCCTCAGCTGGAGGAGCTTGCACGTGGCGGCCACATCGAGACAAAAGCAAGAGCTTATGCGAGCGGGGACGCGAAGGCGGCGCGGCTGCTGTTTGCCGCTACTGATCAGGCGGAGCTGAATCGCCAAATAGCGCTGGATGGCGAGCAGGCGGGCATTTGGGTTAATCGGGCAGATGAGGCCTCGGCTGGAACTTTTATTAATCCGTCGGTTGTGCGGCGCGGCGAGCTGGTCGTTGCCGTGTCGGCATCCGGGGCTAGCCCGGCATTGTCCTCACGTATTCGGGAGGAGCTGGCGCGGCAGTATGGTCCGGAATATATCGGCAGCACAGCTAGGCTGAAAGAGCTTCGTGAACGGGTGAAGCTCACCATTGGCGACCGCAGGCTGCGCAGCGAAGTACTGAAGCTTGCGGCGTGCGAAGCTCCAAGACAAAGCGAGGAAGACGGCGATATAGACGTATGGATTGAGCGGCTCATCGCAGCAACTGACAGGAGGAATACATAAATGGCAGCAAACAATAAGGATAAGCGTACCATTATTGTCGGAACCCGCCAAAGCGCACTCGCGCTTACGCAAACGGGACAAGTGATTGACGAGCTGAAACGAATCAGCGAGCAGCATGGCTTTGACTATTCGTTTGAAATTCGAAAAATCGTCACAAAAGGCGATCAAATTCTTGATGTGACCTTATCGAAGGTTGGCGGTAAAGGATTATTCGTCAAGGAAATCGAGCAAGCGCTGCTGGATGGCGAAATCGATATGGCGGTTCACAGCATGAAGGATATGCCGTACGAGCTGCCTGAGGGATTAATGAATGGTGCGATTCCGAAACGCGTGGATCCGCGGGATTGCCTCATTATGAAGCAGGGCGAAAGTCTCGCTGATTTGCCGCAAGGCGCAAAGGTTGGGACGAGCAGTCTGCGCCGTTCCTCTCAGCTCAAAAACTTGCGCCCTGACCTAGTCGTGGAATCCATTAGAGGCAACATTGATTCCCGGATTCGCAAGCTGGAAACGGAAGGCTTCGATGCGATCGTTCTAGCTGCAGCCGGGCTTAGCAGAATGGGCTGGGGAAACCGCATATCTGCCTTTTTGCCGGAAAAGGTGTCTGTGCCAGCTGTTGGGCAAGGCGCGCTTGGCATTGAATGCCGGGGGAATGACGGGCAGATTCGTGAGCTGCTTGATTTATTTAATGACAGCGAAACCGCTTATGCGGTTCGGGCCGAGCGGAGCTTTCTCGGCGCGCTCAATGGCGGCTGCCAAATTCCGATTGGCGCCCATGCGGTTGTGCATAAAGGGGCAGACGGCACGCTGGAAGGCGCTGAGTTGGAGCTGACGGGAATTGTAGGATCGGCGGATGGAGCAGTGCTGCTGAAGGAAATCAAGACAGGCAGCGATCCAGAGGTGCTGGGCAAGGAAGTGGCCGCAGCGCTCATAGCAAGAGGAGCGGACCGCATTTTAGCGGAAATCGGGGGATCGTAGTGATGGGGAAAGGTATCGTTTATTTGGTTGGGGCGGGTCCGGGTGACGCCAAGCTGATTACGCTGCGCGGCTTGGAATATTTAAAGAAAAGCGATGTTGTCGTCTATGACCGCTTGGCAAGCCCAAGGCTGCTTGCGCATATGAAGCCGGGTGCCGAGAAAGTATACGTAGGCAAGCTTCCCGACCGCCACACGATGAAGCAGGAGGAAATTAACCAGCTGCTTGTGGACCTTGCTTTGCAAGGCAAGGTGGTGACGCGGCTTAAGGGCGGCGATCCGACGATTTTTGGCCGCGTAGGCGAGGAAGCGGGACTGCTTAAGGAAAACGGCATAGGTTTTGAAATCGTGCCGGGCATTACTTCGGCGATCGCTGTGCCTGCTTATGCTGGCATTCCGGTTACGCATCGTGATTTTGCATCCTCCCTTTCGATCATAACGGGACACGAAAGCCCCGATAAGCTGGATCGCTCGATTTATTGGGACAAGGTAACGAATGCGACAGGAACGCTTATTTTTCTGATGGGCGTAGCCAAGATTGGTTATATTGCCGACCAGCTCATGAAGCATGGCAAGCCTGACACAACGCCAGTTGCGCTGGTGCGCTGGGGAACGAGGGTCGAGCAGCAGACGGTTGTCGGCACGCTTGCTACGATCGAGCAAATTGTGCGCGAGGCGAATTTTCAGCCGCCGGCTGTCATTGTCGTTGGCGATGTCGTGCTGCAGCGCGAGCAATTGCAGTGGTACGAAAGCAAGCCGCTGTTCGGTACGCGCGTACTGGTGACGAGAGCGAGAGCACAGGCAAGCGAGCTGGCTGACCTGGTAGATGAGCTGGGCGGTGAGCCATGCGAATACCCTGTCATTGATATCCGCGAGCCTGAGGAGGCCGCAGCGGTCGCTACGCTGCGCGCTGCGCTTTCGGAAGCGGAGCAATATAGCTGGCTGATGTTCACGAGCATAAACGGCGTGGACTATTTCTATCGTTGGCTGCGGCGTTTCGGAATCGATATTCGGCGCTTCCATAAGGCTAGAATCGCGGCCGTTGGCCCGAGAACAGCCGAAGCGCTGGAAAATCGCGGGCTGACTGCCGAGCTGCTGCCGGCCAAGTTTCAGGCAGAAGGGCTGCTGGAGCAGCTTGCAGGAGAGCTGCAAGCTGGCGAGCGGGTACTGCTGCCGCGCGGTGATTTGGCACGCGAGGTGCTGCCGCGCGAATTGGCGGCCAAGGGGCTGCTGCCAACGGAAATCGACGTGTACGAGACGGTACTTGCCGATACGCAGGATGATCAGGTGCTGGAATGGATCGACGAGAAGCAGATTCATATGATTACGTTCACCAGTTCCTCGACCGTAACGAATCTGCTGGAGAAGCTGCGCCGCAGCGGCATTAGCGATCCTGTACAGGCGATATTGGACATTCCGGCGATCAGCATAGGGCCGCTGACGTCAGCTACGATGAAGGAAGCAGGCTTGCGTGTAGCCGCAGAGGCCGAGCAGGCGACTATACCATCGCTTATCGATGCGATGATTAAGTTCCGCAGCGCGGAACGGGGATAAGGCATTATTATTTTAATATAAGCATTTATAAGTTGAGGCAAGGGCACAAGCCGTAATTGGCGCGACACAAGCTTCACAAAACAGTTGGAGGAGGAATGGAAGATGGCATTTCCTGTCGTAAGACATCGGAGATTGCGGCAATCCGCCGCTCTTCGCAGTATGGTGAGGGAAACGGCGCTTTCTGCTAATGATTTTATTTATCCGATTTTTGTGACGGTGGGCACGAACGTGAAGGAAGAGATCACATCGATGCCGGGCGTTTATCATTTTTCATTAGACCGCTTGGAAGAGGAGATCAGGGAAGTTGTTGCTCTAGGCATTCCATCCGTCATGCTGTTTGGCGTTCCTGCTGCGAAGGATAGCGAAGGCACTTCCGCATTTGCTCCTGACGGTATTGTGCAAGAGGCTATTCGTGCTGTAAAGGGCTGGGCGCCTGAGCTGCTCGTTGTAGCAGATACTTGCCTATGCCAATTTACAGATCATGGTCATTGCGGCCTTATCCATGTGCATGAGCGTACAGGCAATGCAGAGGTCGATAACGATGCTTCGCTGGTACAACTCGTTCGCACAGCGGTTTCACAAGCTGAGGCAGGCGCGGATATGATCGCTCCGTCCAACATGATGGACGGCTTCGTTGGCGCTATTCGCGAAGGTTTGGATGAAGCGGGCTTTACACATATTCCGATTTTGTCCTACTCGGTCAAATATGCTTCTGCTTTTTATGGCCCATTCCGTGAAGCGGCACATTCAACGCCGCAATTCGGCGACCGCAAGACGTATCAGATGGACCCTGCCAATGCGCGCGAAGCGCTGCGGGAAGCGGAGTCCGACGTCGTTGAAGGCGCGGATATGCTGATGGTTAAGCCAGCGCTTGCGTATATGGACGTTATTCGCCTGCTAAAGGAGCATTTTGATCTGCCAGTGGCGGCGTACAATGTGAGCGGCGAATATGCAATGGTAAAAGCGGCAGCGGCAAATGGCTGGATTGACGAGCGCGCTGTCGTATTGGAGACGTTGACCGGAATGAAGCGCGCGGGCGCGGACATTTTGATTACGTACCATGCGAAGGATGCTGCACGTTGGTTGAAAGGGGCTGAATAGTTGATGAGTCATTCATCTTCAGGCAGAAGCGATATTCGCTCACGCGAGGCATTTGCGCGGGCCAAGCAAGTGATTCCGGGCGGCGTGAACAGTCCGGTTCGCGCTTTTAAATCCGTAGGATTGAACCCGGTTTATATGGAGCGCGGCCAAGGCAGCCGCGTATTTGATATCGACGGCAACAGCTACATCGATTACGTTGCTTCATGGGGACCACTCATTATGGGCCATGCGCATCCAGAGGTCGTTGAAGCGATCAAGCGTACCGCGGAAAAAGGCACCAGCTTTGGGGCGCCAACGGAACTGGAGACGCTGATGGCGGAGCTTGTGTGCGAGCGTGTGCCTTCGGTAGATGTGGTCCGGATGGTCAACTCCGGCACGGAAGCGACAATGAGCGCCTTGCGTCTCGCTCGCGGGTTTACGAAGCGCAGCAAAATCGTCAAGTTTGAAGGCTCATACCACGGACATGCCGACAGCCTGCTCATTAAAGCGGGTTCCGGTGTGGCGACGCTTGGCTTGCCGGACAGTCCCGGCGTTCCGGAAAGCATTGCCTCCCAGACGATTACGGTGCCTTACAATGATATCGAGTCGATCAAGCTCGTATTTGAAAAGTACGGCGAGGAAATTGCCTGTGTCATCGTCGAGCCGGTTGCCGGAAATATGGGCGTTGTCCCGCCGCTTCCGGGCTTTCTGCAAGGACTGCGCGACATTACGGAGCAACACGGCAGCCTGCTTATTTTTGATGAAGTGATGACGGGCTTTCGTGTCCACTACAGCAGTGCGCAAGGTCTGTATGGCATTAAGCCGGATATCACCTGCTTCGGCAAGGTGATTGGGGGCGGACTGCCTGTCGGCGCATACGGCGGCAGACGCGATCTGATGGAGCTTATGGCGCCGAGCGGTCCGATTTATCAGGCGGGCACGCTGTCAGGCAACCCGCTGGCGATGGCTGCTGGTTATACGACGCTCAAGCTGCTGACACCGGAAACGTATGAGCTGCTGGAGCGCCAAGCGGTCCGATTGCAGCGCGGCTTTGAAGCGAATGCGCAGGCGGCTGGCATTGCTTCCACGATCAACCGTGTCGGCTCGATGGTTTGCCCGTTTTTCACCGAAACGCATGTCATCAATTACGATACAGCCAAAACAGCGGATTTAGAGCGCTTCAAGGCGTATTTTGCCGCTATGCTGGAGCTTGGCGTGAGCGTTGCTCCATCGCAGTTCGAAGGCATGTTCGTGTCAGCTGTCCATACGGATGAAGATATTGATGCAACGATTGCTGCAAACAGGGCTGCTTTGAGCAGGTTGTAGTTCTAGCAAGCAACAATTTAGGTAATTGCATCCTAAAATAGGAGGTTTCATTCCATGCCAATGCTTCACTATAAGCGGGCGGGGGAGTGGCTTGAGCTGGATTGGCAGGAGCTGTCAGAAGGCTCATGGTCTGCACCAAATTATGACGGGCAACCTGGAGAACGCACCGGAACATTAGAGGCCGGCAGTCATCCGCATCAAGTGCGGCAGTGGCTGCTGGCCCGTTCTCTTTTTCCAGAAAAATGGATCAATCGGCTGTTCTCCGTCGGCGGCATCCGCTTTGATGGGCAGCGTCTGGGCTTGCTCGCCTTTCCCGCTGCGGACCCGCTTAGCGATCCCTTGTACCGTCATGCGAAGCTGTCGCAAGGCAATCCCGTTCCAACTGTTCTTTTCGAGGATGATTTTTGCCTCGTGCTTTATAAGGAGGCAGGCATGCCCGTGCATGGCACAGGTGCCAATCAGGCGGGAACGCTGGATGAAGCGGCGGCTCGTCATATGCTGCTGCAAGGAGATCCGCTGCCTGTCCGCCACATCCATCGTCTCGATGATGATACATCGGGTCCCGTGCTTTACTCCAAAAATGATTTCGCCCAGTGGAAGCTGGACGAAGCGATGCGCCGCAAGGCAATCGACCGCCGTTATATGGCGTTTGTTCAAGGACGGCTGCGTCCGCCTGCAGGCAACGTTGACGCTCCGATTGGCAAGGACCGCCATCATCGCTCCAGACGGCGTGTTGCCCCGGGCGGCGATTCCGCTGTAACCCACTATGAAACGGCCGAGAACTATGCAGCAGCGACGCTTGTCCGTTTGCAGCTGGAGACGGGACGAACGCATCAAATTCGCGTTCATATGAGCCACTTGGGCCATCCCCTGCTTGGCGATTCGCTTTATGGCGGCTCTGTGCAGCTGCTGAAGACGCAGGCGCTGCATGGCGAACGCCTTATTTTTGCCCATCCGTGGACAGATTTGCCGGTGGAAGTTGCGGCGCCAGAGCCCGCTTGGCTTACTGAATTGCGAGCTAAATTGTAGCTGCTGCAAAAGATAGTCATGCTCTCCCCCCTATGCCCATATAGATAATTAGTGAGAGTAGCATTTTTAGCCCAAGCATTGTCTAAGAGACTGCGACGAAATGGGTCAGTATAGGGAGGGAGGACTTGAGCGTGACGAATCAAACGAAAGGCTTGCGCTTTGATGTGTATGAACGCGTGCATCTGTCGGATGAAGTTGCCGATATCGATGAGCTGGAAGAAATTGAGCTTGTGCCTCGCATTCAGGTTGTTGAGCAGGGGGATCATGCGGTATTGAAAGGCCAGCTGCTGCTAAGCGGGGTATATCGCAGTACGAACGAAGCGGCTCCGCTTCAGGCATTGGAGCATTTCATTCCCGTCGAAATTACGATGCCGCTGAACCGGATTTCACGGCTGGACGATGTGACGGTGGAAATTGATAATTTCGACGTAGATTTGCTTTCCTCGCGAACGCTTAACATTACCGGTGTGCTGTCGCTGCGCGGCATTCTTGTGGAGCCGCAGCAGGAACTGGAGGAAGCGTGGCGCGAGGAGCCATTCACCGTCGTCCATGATCGCGCAGATACGAGCCAGGCTTCGTTCGAAGAGGAGCTTCAGCGTAGTAGCAGCGGCGAACCATTTGCTGCTGAAGAGGCTAATGAAGCTGACCAGGCCGCTTATGGGCTGCAAGCTGAACCCTATTTTGCTGGACAGGAAGGGCAATTGCCTTTCAGGGGGGAGCAGGAACAGAATCAAGGTTATAATGAGGCACAAGAGTTTATTGGGGCTCAACAGTTCGCTGAGTCTGATTCCGAAATTGAGGCTTACAATGCTAATAATGCTTATAATGAGCGGGCGTATGAAGCGGCTGACGAAAGCGAGGAAACAGAAGGGCAAGAGGCTGGCGTTACGATCTCGCCTTTGCCGCGTGATGCAGGCTGGTCGGCAGCAGAGTGGTTTCAGGGACAGGATCATTCCGGGGCACAGCCGAGCTTTAACGCTAATTTCAATCCACCGCCTGCTTATGCGCAGCCGCCAGCCGTAACGGGGCTTGGTCATGGTATTGCCCAGGAGAGGCAGCAGGGAGCTTCTGCCTATCAACAGGCGGAGGACTTTGGCTGGAGCCCGGGGGGACAACCGCAGCAGGCAGAGGAATCTTACATTCCGGCGGGAGCAGAGCAGAGCAGCTACGAAACATCCCCGTGGCAGGATAGCGAGCTGGAGCGTTTGAGCGAATGGCAGGAGGCGGAGGAAGCAGGTGCGGAGCAGCAAGCGGAGCCGGAGAAGCAGGAGATGCGCATTGCCTTTGGCAGCAAGGCTCCGGAAGCAACTGGTGCTCCTGCATCAGGCGTCGGGCTTGTGACGCTGCTGCAAACGAGCAAGCGCGAGCAATTGGCGCGGCAGGCTGAGCAGGAGGCGGCGGATTATGCGCTTGAGCAGACGAAGGCTCAGCAGCCTGCAGGCGATGAAATCGAGTGGCGCAATTTATTTTTGAAGCAATCCGATGAGCATGAATTCCGTAAAATCCGGGTATGCATCGTGCAGCGCGACGAGACGCTTGATTCCATTGCAGTGCGCTACAGCTTGAATCCGCGTGAAATTTTGCTGTACAACGGCTTGAATGAGTCGGCGGTAGCGGAAGGGCAGCTGCTTTATATTCCGTAGCCCAGAAATAAATCTGGAATTAGATTGAAAAATAGTCTAACTATTGTTGAGTTAAATATTTGCTTGGTTGGAAGACATTCTATTATAGAATGTCTTCAGGCTGTCGAGAAATTCTCGACAGCCATCTTTATAAGCATTTGTTTTAACACGACACCGCGTTACTATGGTATAATAATGGTAACCTATACGAACGGAAGGTGTCGCCCTATGCTGCGTTCTAATCGAGAAAACAACAAAGTTACGAGTTCGTTTCCATTGAAGACTTAGTACCTGCTGATCATATGCTTCGCAAAATTGACAAGTACATCGATTTTTCCTTTATTGATGAAAAGGTTCGGCATTTGTATTCACAAGATAATGGGCGCCCAGCCATTGATCCGCTGGTTCTTTTCAAGATGATCTTTCTGGGCTATTTCTACGGCAATCGTTCCGAACGTCAACTTGAACGAGAAGTGCAAATGAATCTCGCCTATCGCTGGTTTCTAGGTCTGGTATTAACTGATCGTGTGCCAGACCACACGACGATCAGTTGGAACCGCCGTACCCGGTTTAAAGATAATTCTGTTTTTCAAGACATCTTTGATGAGATTGTGCTGCAGGCCATCACGCATTGTATGGTCGGCGGTCGTGTACTGGTTTCGGATTCGACCCATGTCAAAGCGAACGCGAACAAAAACAAATACACGAAAGAACAAGTGAAGAAAAACACAAGAGATTATCTCGATGAGCTAAATGCTGCCGTTGAAACGGATCGTCAAAACCGAGGGGAAAAGCGCTAAAACCACGGGAGGAGGTGAACGAGGACAAGGAAGTGAAGGTAAGTACCACGGATCCGGTAACGCCTGAACAGCAGCAGCTGCCTGTTGTGCCATTGCTTGAAATTCAGCTTGCAACGCCTTCTTTAACCCTTCTATGTCCAACACTTGTGATTCACTTGTATCCTGCATCTTCAGGAAACGGTCTTAATTCAATCTCATCAGGCAAAGTCTGAAAGAAGCTTCTAACGCTCAAGGCGGCTTGCCTTCTCGGCGTTCCCGTATGTGTTCAGCAATCTGTAACTCTAGCCCATCATATACCTTTTCATTCCCAGCACGTCCCACATAATGAACTCTGCTATCCTCAAGCTGTTTGAACCAGCCATCAACGGTGTTTCCATGCTTTCGAACCTTCTTCCCGAAGTCTCCTATACGTCAGAACTGCTCCATTTCACATTCCCCTATATATTACAAGGGATTCACATTCCAATTTTTTTGATAAGGTTGTCCGGAGGTACGTGCCGCGTGATCCGCGGTCAACCGGATATATCCATCCATCTATTTCCTTTACTTCTATATTTAACTTTGATATAATTAATTTGCTTACAAAATTAGAAGATATTAGAGGAGATCCCACCATGAAAAAAAAGATTGCCAGTTTATTTCTTGTAACGAGTATTTCATTAATCGCTGCAGTACCTTCGTTTGCTGCAAATGAATCTAATGTTAATACAGTTCCTTCTTCAAATGTATCTAGTGTTGCTATAGCACCTCTAGTAGCTGGACAATCTACTAGTGTTACTTCAGCTCCTAATTTTTTTTCTATGTCAAGTGCCATTGATGGAGCAGGGCAGTACGGAAAAATTACACTTACATCTACTGCAAAAGCTTCTTTGTACGTTTACTATAATAACGGCGACGGAGTTTGGAAACAGTGGACAGTTAGTGAACCAGGAACTGGACATATTTTCCTACCAAGTTCAGGCGGCACAGAATCACTTACTTTTTACATGAATGTAGGTTGGAAGTATAAAATTGAGGTAGGAGCATATAACAACCAAGCAACTGGATATATAAGAAACTACAATTAAAAATGAAATTATTCATATTAAACTTAAATGAACAGGACCGTTTCGGTGGTCCTGTTCATTTAAGTTTTGACGGTTGTACACTAAGACTTCCGATAAAATCGAGACTGTAAAATAAATTGTGTGAACTCCTAAACCAAGCTACTCTAGTAGTAGACAACGAAGAGGCGGGAGATCATAATGGGCATGATCACGAAGGAACAGTTAAAGAGCTTTATTCAAGAGAATGACATCAAGACTGCTGGGGACATCCAGAATGCTTTAAAGAATCTTTTTGCGGAAACGCTCCAGGAGTTCATGGAGGCGGAGCTGGACACCCATTTGGGCTATGTGAAACACGACACGAAGAACATGAAGACGAGCAATAGTCGCAACGGCAAGACGTCTGCCAAGACAGGGACGACGGAAGTCAGCGATGTTGAGGTACGCACACCGCGTGATCGCGAAGGTACATTCGAGCCGCAAATCGTTAAAAAGCATCAGAACGATCTCTCCGGCATGGAGAGTCAGATTATCTCTATGTATGCCAAAGGTATGTTCACTAGGGATATCCAGGCGCATTACAACCATATCTATGGTGTAGATCTATCTCCAACATAACCCAACGCATCCTGCCCCAAGTCCAGCAGTGGCAGAACGGCCTCTTCAGCAGGTGTATGCTGTCGTGTTTATGGGTGCCGTCCATTGCAAGGTGCGACATGAGAATGCGATTGTGAATAAGGCAGCATATATGGTGATCGGCATTGTTCTGGAAGGCCATAAGGACGTTTTAGGCATGTGGGTCGGTGAGAACGAGTCCGCCAAATTCTGGCTAGGTGTATTAAACGATCTCAAAAGTCGTGGCGTGAAAGACATCCTCATCAATTGTGCGGATAACCTTACCGGCTTTAGTGAAGCCATCGCCGCAGTCTATCCCCAGACCGATGTTCAGAAATGCATCGTACATCAAATCCGCAACTCGATGAAACACGTGTCATATAAGGATTTAAAGGCGGTAGCAGCTGCCCTAAAGCCGATATACAAAGCGGTCAATGAACAAGCTGCAGCAGCTATGGGGCAAGAAGTATTCACATGCCGTTCGCTCTTGGCGTTCCAATTGGACGGAAACAACCGCCTTCTTTCAGTATCCGGAAGAACTTCGTAAAATCATCTACACGACGAATGTCATTGAGAGTTACCATCGTCAACTCCGCAAGGTCACCAAGGGTAAAACCATTTTCCCTAACGATGAATCGCTGCTGAAGATGTTGTATCTATCCACAATGGATCTCATGAGGAATGGACAGGTCGCGTCCAGGGCTGGGGACAGATTATCCTTCAGTTGTCCATCCACTTCGAGGAGCGGATTACCCCTATATTCACTAAATCATTTAACAGAGTTTACACAAAACTATTGACAGACCCATAAAATCATCTAAAACAAGATCAAGATTCTCTTGTATTTATAAATTATAAGCCATTATGGCTTTCGGAACATTTACATTTCTGCTCAGAGAGCAACTATTAAATGTTCTATTATTAGTCCCATTTGGTTTTTTTATAAACTATCTATTTAATTTAACGACGGATTGTAATATGAAGTGCGACACCTAGAAAAACAAAAAGGCCCCTGTTGGTTTCGTGTAAAATGGAAGTTACCACACCACCATCGTTTACAGGAGAACCCAACATGAGCTACTCCCATCTTAGCATAATCGAACGCGGACAACTAGAAGCCTTTCATCGACTGGGTTGGTCCTGTCGGAAGATCGGACGTGAGCTAGGTAGCAATCCCTCTACCATTGCCCGTGAACTGAAACGCGGTTGCGGCAAACGCAGAGAAACGTATGCGGCTAAATCTGCCCAGCAATCCTACCATGAGTTGAGAGTGTCAAGTGTGCCTGCTGGCAAGTACATGGTAGCTCTTGCCGAAGAGTTGAACCAGAAGCTGCAGGAGACGTGGTCCCCTGAGCAGATTGCAGAGAAACGCCGTGACGAAGGGCTCTCTTTTGTAAGCTTCAAAACCATCTACAGATGGCTCTACGACGGACGTCTGGCCGCTGGAGAGGTCAGGGTGCTGCGACATAAAGGCAAACGTCGGAAACCGCTTGAAAGGAGGGGACGTTTCCTGGTCGGTAACCCGATCAGCAAGCATCCCAAAGAAGTTCGCAAGCGCACGACGTTCGGTCATTGGGAACTCGACACGGTTGTCTCCAGCCGAGGCAAAAGCAAGGCATGCGCCGCCACCTTCATCGAACGCAAGTCGCGTCTGTCGCCCTGACCCTACCGGATCGAACGGCTCACTCCATGGAGATCGTCTTCGGTGTCGTAGCTAGCCAATACTTTAACGGTACGTTTCAAACGGCGACAACGGATCGAGGAAAAGAATTTGCTCGTTACGCGATTCTGGAGGCCGTTCATGGCGTTAAGGTCTATTTTGCAGATCCCTATTCATCTTGGCAAAGAGGATTCAACGAGAACGCGAATGGCCTCCTCCGGGAGTTCTTCCCCAAAGGACATGATTTCGCTTCCGTTACCGACGAACAGCTTGCTGAAGCGATTCGGCTTATTTAACAACCGCCCTCGCAAATGCCTCGGCTGGCGATCGGCTCACGAAGCCTTCATGGATGAAGTGTCGCACTTCATATTACAATCCGTCTTAAATATAAGCATTTATAACTTTCACCCTTATAATCGGCTTGTATTTCATCGCAAAACGGTAGCTTTGCCGCCAGAGGACGACAGCCGTTTACTTTTGGCGTACAGCATGAAATACAATAACTTGTATGGGCTTTGTTGTTTGACTTTTTTTCACAAAGAGGGTATTATTAAATAAATATGTCTTAAAGTCAACGAACGACGTTGAAGGGGAAGAGTACGCAGCCAAGCCTTCAGAGAGCGGAGCCGTTAGTGCTGAGAGTTCCGCAGGATTTTACTCGTACAAGTCGCCCTGGAGTTGCTTGAATCAAGCGGATTGCTATTCGTTAATTCAAGCCGGCCACAGCCGTTATCTGTTTGAGTGCCGTGCAGTTGCAAGACGCGCGGAACAAAGGTGGTACCACGGAAGCTAACCTTTCGTCCTTTGCTATAAGGGCGGAAGGTTTTTTTTGTATTCAAAATTAAAGTAATGATGCCATTATGCGATATGTGGAGGATGGAGCTTATGTCTGAAAATCAAACGACGCCGGCGATGCCGACGACCTACGACCCGAAAGCCGCTGAACTGAAGTGGTATGACTTCTGGATGGATGGAAAATTTTTTGAAGCGGGCAAGCGCCCGGAAGCCAAGACCTATACGATCGTTATTCCCCCGCCGAATGTAACGGGAATTTTGCACATTGGGCATGCGCTCGATTTCACTTTGCAGGATATTCTCATTCGCTTTAAGCGGATGCAGGGCTTTGATGCTTTGTGGCTGCCAGGAACGGACCACGCAGGCATTGCGACACAGACGAAAGTGGAGCAGAAGCTCCGCGAGCAAGGACAATCCCGCTACGATCTGGGACGCGAGGCTTTTTTGGAGCAGGTCTGGGATTGGAAGGAGCAATATGCGGGAACGATTCGCGGCCAATGGGCAAAAATGGGGCTGTCGCTTGATTATTCGCGCGAACGATTCACGCTTGATGAGGGGCTGTCGAAGGCTGTGCGCGAGGTGTTTGTACAGCTTTACAAGAAGGGCCTCATTTACCGCGGCAAAAAAATCATCAACTGGGATCCGGCTGCTAGAACGGCTTTGTCCGATATTGAGGTTGAGCATAAAGAGCTGAACGGTCATTTGTATCATTTGCAATATCCTTTGAAGGACGGCTCAGGGCATATTACGGTTGCGACAACGCGTCCGGAAACGATGCTGGGCGATAGCGCGGTTGCCGTTCATCCTGAAGATGAGCGATACCAGCACCTCATTGGTCAAATGATCGTATTGCCGGTCATTGGACGCGAGATTCCGATTATTGGCGACGAATACGTTGACAAGGAATTTGGCTCCGGCGCTGTAAAAATTACGCCTGCCCATGATCCGAATGACTTCGAGGTTGGCCTTCGTCATGATTTGCCGCAAATTATCGTTATGGACGAGTCCGGCAAGATGAATGCGGAAGCTGGCCCTTATGCGGGACTGGACCGTTTCGACTGCCGTAAGCAGCTCGTGAAGGATTTGCAGGAGCAGGGCGTGTGCGTTCAAATCGAGGATCACGTGCATCAGGTTGGCCACAGCGAGCGCAGCGGTGCGGTCGTTGAGCCGTATTTGTCCACGCAATGGTTCGTTGAAATGAAGCCGCTCGCGGAGCAGGCGATTAATGCGCAAAAATCCGGCGAAGGCGTAAACTTCGTTCCAGACCGTTTTGAGAAAATTTATTTGCAATGGATTGAAAATGTACATGACTGGTGTATTTCCCGCCAGCTGTGGTGGGGACACCGTATCCCTGCTTGGTATTGCGACGCTTGCGGTGAAATGCATGTTTCCGACGAAGATGTAACGAGCTGTTCTTCTTGTGGCAGCACGGAGCTGCGCCAGGACGAGGATGTTTTGGATACATGGTTCAGCTCGGGTCTATGGCCATTCTCGACGCTTGGCTGGCCAGAGCAAACCGAGGACTTAAAACGCTTCTATCCGACGAATGTTTTGGTGACGGGCTATGACATTATCTTTTTCTGGGTATCTCGAATGATATTTACTGCACTGGAGTTCACAGATCAAAAGCCGTTTAAGGACGTGCTGATTCATGGTCTTGTACGCGATGCGAACGGCAATAAAATGTCCAAGTCGCTTGGCAACGGCGTCGATCCGCTCGAAGTCATTGAACAGTACGGCGCAGATGCGATGCGTTATATGCTATCGACAGGCAGTACACCGGGGCAGGATTTGCGCTTCCGCTTTGAAAAGGTGGAGCAGTCGCGCAACTTTGCCAATAAAATTTGGAATGCGTCGCGCTTTGCACTGATGAATTTGGAAGGCTTCACCGCAAGCGACATTAATATTACCGGCAAGCTGGGTACGGCGGATCGCTGGATTTTGCACCGTCTTAACGAAACCGTTCGCGAAGTAACCCGCTTGATGGACAACTACGAGTTCGGAGAAACGGGCCGCCAGTTGTACAACTTCATTTGGGATGACCTATGCGACTGGTACATCGAGTTTGCGAAGCTTAACCTTTATGGCAGCGATGAAGAAGCGAAACAAGCGACTAAATCGGTACTCGCTTATGTGCTTGATCGCACGCAGCGTCTGATTCATCCGTTTATGCCTTACATCAGTGAGGAAATTTGGCAGCATCTGCCGCATGAAGGCGAGACGATTACGCTTGCAGCATGGCCGGAATACGATGCTGCGCTGGAAGCGCCTGAAGCGGTGAAGGAAATGGAGCTGCTGATGGATATTATCCGTTCGGTGCGTAACGTTCGCGCGGAAGTAAACGTGCCGATGAGCAAAAAAATCGAACTGATGATTAAGCCGACGAGCGAAGCCGAGGCGATCATTTTGACCCGCAATGATGAGTTTGTCCGCCGGTTCTGCGGAACCTCGAAGCTGGAGGCAGGTCTTGCGTTAGCAGCTCCGGATAAGGCGATGAGCAGTATTGTTACGGGCGCAGAGCTGTACTTCCCGCTAGCAGGGCTGATTGATATTTCGCAGGAAATTGCCCGCCTTGAGAAAGAGCTTGCGACGCTGAACGGCGAAGTAACCCGCATTGAGAAGAAGCTCGGCAATGAGGGCTTTGTAGCGAAGGCTCCTGCGAAGGTCATCGAAGAGGAACGCTCCAAAATGAAGGATTATGCGGACAAACGCGATAAGGTTCAAGCTAGAATCGCGGATTTACGCGGATAGACACCGGGAAGAAAGAAGGCGTTTCTACGATGACGAATCAGCTCTCGGGCCAGCCGGAAAGCGGCGGGCTGCAGTCGTACCAGGAAGCAGTAGATTGGATAAATGGTCTTATTCCTTTCGGGATAAGGCCTGGTCTTGAGCGAGTCCTGCTCTTAATGGAGCGGCTGGGTAATCCACATCGCAGACTGAAATTTATCCATGTGGCTGGAACGAACGGCAAAGGCTCTACCTGTGCTTTTTTGACGAGCACGCTTATTAAATGCGGTTATGATGTAGGTACGTTTACATCGCCATACATTACGAAGTTTACGAATCGTTTTCAATATAATAACGCTGATATTGAAGAGCAGACACTGCTTGAACTGTCGAATGTGCTAAAGCCTGTCGTTGAGGAAATTGCGGCAACCGAGCAGGGCTCTCCGACGATGTTCGAGGTGTCTACGGCGCTGGCCATCTTGTATTTCGCGAAGGTAACGTATCCCGATTATGTCGTATGGGAAACGGGGCTCGGCGGACGAATGGACGTTACAAATATTGTGACGCCCGTTCTCTCCATCATTACCAATGTCGGGCATGACCATATGGATCGCCTTGGCGATACGCTGGAGAAGGTAGCGGCGGAAAAGGCGGGCATTATTAAGCCTGGCGTTCCTGTCGTGAGTGCGGTTACGCAGCCAGAAGTGATCGAAGTTATTCGGCAAAAGGCGATTGACAGCAAAAGCTCGCTGTATTTATTAGGCGAGCAGTTCAGCGAGACGGCGCTTTCGGTTCGCGAGGATGAGCAAACGTTCCGTTTCGATGGGCTTTTCCGCCCTATCCATCCGCTGACGATCACGCTGAACGGCGCCCATCAGCGCACGAATGCAGCGGTTGCAGTGATGGCGCTTGAGGTGCTTCGCCAATATGCGGCTCTCATCGTGGAGGATGATGCGCTGGAGGAGGGGCTGCGCCTTGCGGCATGGCCTGGACGTCTGGAAATGGTGTCGCATTCCCCGCGTATTCTCATTGATGGAGCGCATAATCCTGAAGGGGCGGAGACGCTTGCTGCTGCGCTAAAAACAACCTATCGCTATGATCGTTTAATCCTAATGATGGGTATGCTGGATAATAAGAATCATCGTGAGGTTATGAAGCATATACTGCCAATAGTAGATACGCTAATTGTGACCGAGCCTGATTTTCGCAACAAAAAAGATGCGCAGGCGCTGGCTGATCTCATACGTTCTGTGCAGGGGAAAGAGGCTTTTGAGCTGATTGTAGAGCCTGACTGGAAAGCGGCGCTTCAGCAGCTGCAGCATTTGACCGGGGAAACAGACCTTGGGGTTGTGACCGGAACGCTTTATTTAATAGCGGACGTTCGCGCCCGCTTATTGTACAACTCGGATTCTGAAAAAGGTTGGTGAACCGTCTTTGAATACAGCAAAACATGTTCATTTCATCGGAATAGGCGGTTACGGGATGAGTGCTATCGCCCGCGTCATGCTGGAGAAGGGCTATACGGTAACTGGTTCTGATGTCGCTCGTCAGGAACTCACAGAGAAGCTGGTGGCGAAAGGCGCAAAAATCTATATCGGTCATGAACCGGAAAATATTAAAGGTGCGGAGCTTGTTGTTTACTCCACAGCACTGACCAAAGACAATGTAGAGCGGTGCGCAGCGGAGGCGCTAAATATTCCGGTGCTGCATCGCTCCCAAATGCTTGCCCAGCTGATGAATGAAGGCAAAGGCGTTGCCGTTGCAGGCGCTCATGGCAAGACGACGACCTCGTCGATGATTGCCCTTGTGATGGAAAACTGCGGAACGGATCCAACCTACATTATTGGCGGCGAGATCGTAAACGTGGGTACGAATGCAAAAGCCGGAAGCGGCGAATACGTAGTAGCGGAGGCAGATGAGAGCGATGGCTCTTTCCTGCATTACCATCCGTCGATTGCGATTGTAACCAATATTGAGCCGGATCATCTGGAAAATTATGACGGTGATTTTGGCAAGCTGAAAGATGCCTACGTTCAATTTCTGTCGCAGGTAAAGCCGGATGGCAAAGCTATCGTATGTGCTGACGATGACAATATTGACGAGATCATTAGCAAGCTGTATGCAAGTCAATCGCTCGATCCATCTCAGCTCGTTACTTACGGCATTGATGGCGAGGCCCAATACAAAGCGGAGCAAGTCGTACTGGGTGACCGTAAAGTATCGTTCCAATTAACCCATCTAGGGAAGCTCTTGGGCGAGGTTGAACTGTCTGTACCAGGTAAACATAATGTATATAATGCGATGGCTACTATTATTACCTGTCTGGAAGCAGGGCTGCCATTTGCACAAATTGCGGGCGCTATTCGTGAATTCATTGGGGCCAAGCGTCGTTTCCAAGTGCTCGGCGAAGTAGAGGACATTCTCGTTATTGACGACTATGCCCATCATCCAACCGAGATCAGCGCGACGATCAGTGCTGCCAAAGCGACGGGCAAACGGATTGTAGCTGTGTTCCAGCCGCAGCGCTACACGCGTACCTATTTCCTTCTCGACCAGTTCAGCCGGGCGTTTCCGGAAGCGGACGAGGTCATCATTACCGACATTTATTCGCCAGCTGGCGAGCAGCAAATTGAGGGCGTCAACTCGCAGAAGCTGGTTGAGCTTATTAAGACGAACAGCAATGCGAATACGACTTTTATTGCAACAAAGGAAGAAGTGCTGGAGTATTTGAAGACAGCTGCTTCGGCTGGCGATCTTGTCATCACGATGGGAGCCGGCGATATTTGGAAAACAGCGGATGCTTTGGCTAAATGGTTAAAGGCAGGCCGTAAATAAAGCAGGTATCCACTGCATGAGGCAGCTCCATTAAACGCTGGAAAACGTGAAAATCGTTTTCCAGCGTTTTTTGTTGCGTAATAAGAAGGAGCTGCACCCAAACGATGGCAATGTCTTTGACGCCATTTAAATAAAGTTTTCCAATGAGCTAGCGCAGCATTGAGGGGCTGGATACAATTCCCTTAGATTTTTATAGCAAAAAAGGTTGTCGACTGTACGAAACTTGAGGTAAGCTGCGAATGTTATTTACGTATCCGTTTGTTCATAATCATAAATCTCTTAATTGTCTCATAGAGTAGGAATAGAAGAATGAGACAAGGAGAGAATGACATGAACTCAAAAAACCGCATTACGTACCGTTTCGACCAAGCCGGACAAGCTTCGCGCTCCGAAAACAAGCAGATGGCCGCAGCGGAGCCAGCTGTGGAAGTTCCAGCTGCTGCTGCGCAGCCTAGTGCTTCGAAGCAGGGAGATTTTGCGAGAGTCATCCCCTTATATAAAAATACAGCCTCTTATTCAGATGCGCAGTTCAGTCCATGGAGCACCCAGGTCGATGAGGAGATGGATCAGCTGGAGCAGTTGATTCGCGAGTCGGATCATCACTTGCCTGACGAATCTAATACAGTGACTGTTAATCGTACCTATTCGCCTGCCGATTCGTCCATAGCATCGAAAACATCCAGACATGTCGCAGACAATGAGCCGCCTGCTTTCGTTTCTGAAGAGCAGCAAAGAGTGGAGGAGAAGGGAGTATTTAATGACCTTCAACAGCAGGTGCCTTCTCTCGGCGGTTCTAAACGCAATAGCGATGCAATAGAGCATGGGCCAGAAAATACCCGCTATGGATGGGCTGATGACGGCCAGCGGCATTCGCCTGAGCTTGATTTAGGCAACCGTCCGGTTCGCTCGATACGCAGGCTTGGACATTCGCCATCTTGGATCAATGTTTTTTTATCGGTAGCAGGGGCGCTGGCAACGGGAGCCTTATTCGGTTATTTGCTGTTGTCTTTATTTTTGGATTCCTCCTCGCTTAGCTCTTCTAATCCAGCGGGCGGGCAGTCGAGCGCGGTCAGCGGGAATCCAGCATCGCAAAATGCGGGAAATGGCTTGGGCACGGGAGCAGGTGCGGGAAATAGCGGAAGCTCAGCTGCGCCGCTTGAAACGGTGGAACTGGCCATTCAGCCACAGGCCTACCATTTGCTGCAATATGGCGTATTTAGCAACTCAGAGGGCAGAGATGCCGCAATGGAGGAGCTGGCTAGCAGGGGACTTGCTTCTGCTGCTGCGACAACAGCAGACGACTTTCGGGTATATGCGGGGATGGCGGGCGATCGCAGCAGGGCAATTGCGCTGAGCAAAATGCTGCCTGGTACCGAGGTATATGTGAAAGAGCTTATTGTTCAGGCACCAGAGCAGTTTCCTTTTACGGGGAAGGCGGCAGCTGCAAGCAGTTTTTTTGAGCAGACGAATGCCTTGATAAGCATGCTGGATGATTTGGCGCTGGCCCAACTGGAGCAGCCGGTTCTTGCGCCGCTTGGCGAAAATGCGGCGAAGGCTTGGCGGACGGAGCATCAAAAATGGACGCTCAGCATAAAGGCGATGGAGTCTGGGATTCAAGACGAGGCGGGTAAAGCGTCGATGGGTGCGGTTGTTCAAGCGGTAAATACAGCGGCTTCGTCGCTTACGGAATATGATAAAAATCCTTCTCAGGCGCACTTGTGGTCGGTGCAGCGAGCTCTAATGGAAGCGATCCTGACACAAAAATCGTGGTTTGAGACTATACGCGCATTGTAAACGGAAATCATACTAAGGTATAATAGAGAGCAGTTGTCATTACTTGGCGAGAGGCGTTGAACAATGAAGAAAAACGGCTGGATGTTACTGCTTTTCCTAGTGCTCGGTCTGCTTGCGGGGGCCTTGGTGGCACGCTGGCTGGAGTCGATACCGGGAATAACTTTCTTGACCAAAGCGATTGAGGCTTCGTGGTCTCCTGCCGTTGATTTGTATGTACTGAGCTTTACAATGACGATTAACTTCCAAATTAGCTTATTCAGTATTATTGGTGTTATAGTGGCTATATGGCTTTATCGCAAACTGTAAGTTTAAACGAAGGAGCGCTATACCTATGAATCCGATCAGCCAGTTCGTGCTGGCATCGTCGTCTCCGCGCCGGAAGGAACTGGTCGCCTCTCTTGACCTTTCCTTGCCGGTTTATATTTTGTCCTCGGAAGCGGACGAAAGTGTGCCCTCCGATTGGAGCCCCGAGCAAATTGTAGAACAGCTTTCCTTGCGCAAGGCGCGGGCAACGGCTGAGCTTTTGCGGATGCAGGGGAATACGGAACCCTCTATCGTCGTTGGCGCGGACACGATTGTCGTTGTGGATGGCCATGTGCTGGGCAAGCCAGCAGATGAGGCAGATGCTTTTGCGATGTTGAGCAGCCTACAAGGCAGAGCTCATGAAGTATATACAGGTGTAGCTTGTGTTTTAACGCATAATGGTGAACAATCCTCGGCTCATCGCATGACGAAGGTGCATATGAGGCCCCTAAAGGAAGACCAGATTAATCGGTATATAGCTACTGGAGAGCCGCATGACAAAGCCGGTTCTTATGGTATTCAAGGTTATGGGGCTACGCTTGTTGAGCGGATCGAGGGCTGTTATTTCAACGTTGTCGGGTTGCCGTTGTCACTGCTGTCAGATATGCTGGCGGCGTATCGCATATATGTATTTTGATCCACGTACTTCAAGCTAACTTACGAAAGCAGGGATGGGCATGGAGTCGCAGCGCCAATTTATTCGTGATGTCCCACAGGAAGAACGTCCAAGAGAGCGATTAATTAAATATGGGGCCGAAGCGCTCAGTCACACGGAATTATTGGCCATTCTTTTGCGAACGGGTACAAAAAAGGAATCAGTTGTCCATCTTGCGGGTAATATCATGAAGGAATGTGGCAATTTGCGCAACTTGATGGATATGAGTCTGGAAGAGCTGACAGCGATTCGCGGCATTGGCCCGGCGAAAGCGATTCAATTGCGCGCAGGACTTGAGCTCGGACGCAGAGTGTCTCGTACAGGCAATGGCGACGTTGTTACGGTGCGGAGGCCAGAGGATGCGGCGAATTATGTCATGGATGAGCTTCGTCATTTGAAAAAGGAGCATTTCGTCTGTCTTTTTCTAAATACGAAAAATCACATTATCGCCCAAGAGACGCTATCGATGGGGACGCTGAATGCGTCGCTCGTTCATCCGCGAGAAGTATTTCGTGCGGCTATTAAATGCAGCAGCGCCTCGCTCATTTGCGTGCATAACCATCCGAGCGGCGATCCTACGCCCAGTGCTGAAGACATTGCGCTGACGAAGCGGCTCGTCTCTGCTGGCGAGCTAGTAGGCATTGAAGTGCTGGATCATTTGGTGATTGGTGATGGAAGGTTTATTAGTTTGAAGGAACAAGGCTACATGTAATATAATAAGAAGGATTGTGGCATTTCAGAAGGGAGCACTAACATGTTTGGTGGTTTATCGAAAGATCTTGGCATTGACTTGGGAACAGCTAATACTCTTGTATACGTAAAAGGAAAAGGAATTGTCGTGAGGGAGCCGTCTGTGGTAGCCCTGCGTACCGATACGAAAACGATAGAAGCAGTTGGCGAGCAAGCGAAAAAAATGATCGGCAGAACGCCGGGCAATATTCGCGCAGTACGTCCAATGAAAGATGGCGTAATTGCCGACTTTGAAACGACAGCAACGATGATTAAATATTTTATCCGTTCAGCGCAAAAGCAGAAATCTTTGTTTCCGCGCCATCCGAACGTCATGATTTGCGTGCCGTCTGGCATTACTGCAGTTGAGAAGCGTGCTGTTGAAGATGCTGCGAAGCAAGCAGGTGCCCGCGAAGCCTATACAATTGAAGAGCCGTTCGCTGCAGCGATTGGCGCTGATCTGCCAGTTTGGGAACCGACGGGCAGCATGGTCGTTGATATTGGGGGCGGAACGACAGAGGTTGCAGTAATCTCGCTTGGCGGCATTGTAACAAGCCGTTCGATTCGCGTCGCTGGGGATGAAATGGATGAGTCGATTATCCAATATATTAAACGCTTTTACAATTTGATGATTGGGGAGCGTACGGCGGAGCAGCTTAAGATGGATCTGGGTACAGCAATGCCGCTTGATCCGCCGGAATCGGTGGAAATTAGAGGTCGTGATCTCGTATCCGGCCTGCCTAAGACGCTTGCGATAACATCGGATGAAGTAAGCGAAGCGCTTGCGGATACGGTGACAGCTATCGTAGATGCTGTTAAAATTACACTTGAAAAATGCCCGCCAGAGCTATCTGCGGATATTATGGATCGCGGCATTGTACTGACGGGCGGCGGAGCGCTGCTTCGCAATCTGGACAAGCTGCTGCAGCGCGAGACAGGCATGCCGGTCATTGTTGCGGACAACCCGCTTGACTGCGTAGCTATAGGTACCGGCCGTTCGCTTGACCATATTCATTTGTTCAAGAGCAGAGGCGGCTCAGGCGGTCGTTCGAGACGCTAGGAGAGCTTTCCGTCCATTAGGCAAAAATGAAAATGTGATTAGAACAGGCAGGTGATCGAGCTGTTTAAGCTGTTTAGAAATAAGCGCATGTTTATGCTTATGTTCGGGTTTATTCTGTTCATTGTGGTCATCGGCTTCTCGCTAAGTGACCGTAAGGAGCTGAGTATGCCGGAGAAGTTTATCGGAGATTCAGTCGGATTCGTTCAGCAATGGTTTTATGTGCCCGCTGCTTCAATAGCGGGTTTCTTTGAGGATATTGGCAAACTCCGGACGATTTATGAGGAGAATGAACAGCTGAGACTGACAGCAGCTGCTTACGCCCGCGACAAAATCGGCTATAACTTTTTGCAGGAAGAAAATGAGAGTTTGCAGAAAAAGCTGAATTTTACAGAGCAGCAGAAAAAAATAAACCAATACAACTACCGGATTGCCCATGTCATTGCTATTGACAATAATCCATACAGCAAGACGCTGGAAATTAATTTAGGCTCGCTTAATGGCATAAAGCAGGATATGGCGGTTACGACAATTGACGGCATTATCGGTATCATCAGCCAAGTAAGGCCGAATACGGCAACCGTCATGCCGATTACGGAGCTGGATGACAAGTCGCCGACTTCCAATGCGATTGCGGCGACTATTCTCGGCAAAAGCGACTCTTTCGGCATGGTTACCAGCTATGATGATGAGACGCAGCGGTTAATTATGACGAGAATCGCCGAGAACGACAAAATGATTGTGGGTGACCTGGTTGTTACTTCAGGGAGCGACAGCGTTTATCCGCGTGGTCTTGTAATTGGAACAGTAGAGACGAAGGAAGAAGGCAACTTTGGCTTGACATATACGGCTTCTATTGAGATGGCAGCTAATTTGAACCAGCTTAAAGAGGTGTTTGTCGTCGAGGTCACTGCATCGGAGGATGCGGGCAAATGAGTATGATGAGCACAAATCGGCTTATCCTGCTGTTGTTTCTGCTTTTTATTATAGAAGGCAGCGTTATGCCCTGGATCATTCCGGCGGATTATTCGAGTAAAATTATCCCGCATTTCAGTTTTGTCTTTATCTTATATGCTGCTCTGTATAGTGGCCGCCATCGCGCATTGCTGTTTGGTTTAGGTATCGGACTTATTCAGGATATCGTCTATTACGGTCATTTGCTCGGTGTTCATACGTTTATGATGGGGCTGATCGGCTATTTTGCCGGACTGCTGTTCGATCGCCGCCGCAGCACGCTGCTCACTTGCCTGTCCGTCATTGGCTTTGCATGCATCGCATACGATTCAGCCGTTTATTTCATTTATTCGCTTTTCCGGTTGACGGAGGAGTCGTATGCATACGCGCTGCTGGATCATATTTTGCCTAGCTTATTTTTGCAGCTTGCCTTTGCCTTGATTATTTATGTGCCTGTTCGAAAGCTGTATGAGCAGGATGCGAAGCTTAATCAGGACCAGGATGAGGAATAAATTGGAGGAAAAAGCAGGAATTCGATTGTTTCGAAAAGAATGCAATACGTTGGGGAGGGACAATCGTGGCCGAAAAGCAGCATATTATGATTAAAGGCGTCAAGGAAGGTCTCGTGTTCCTTCTCGACGATAGTTGTGAGCTTGATTTATTACTTGATGAGCTGCACTACAAGCTTGAGAAAACCCATCAGCAGCTGCTCACCGGCCCGCTCGTACACGTCCATGTCAAGCTGGGAACTAGACAGCTCGGCGATGAGGATAAAGAACGGATTCGATCGGTAATTCGCGCGCAGGGCAATCTGATTGTACAATCGGTGGAATCGGAGTCCGCGGCAGGCAGCCAGCCGTCGCAAGCGTCGCCGGGTATTCAGCTCATTAGCGGAATTATTCGATCGGGCCAAACGATGGAGCGTGAAGGCGATTTGCTGCTGACGGGGGATGTAAACCCGGGAGGAACGATTATAAGCACCGGCGATATTTATGTGATGGGCGCGCTGCGCGGCGTTGCTCATGCGGGTGTGAACGGCCGAACGGATGTTATTATTGCGGCATCGCTGATGCGGCCGACGCAATTGCGCATAGCAGATATTATTAGCAGGCCGCCGGAGGAATGGATGTCGGGCGATCCGGCGATGGAATTTGCTTTTTTGAATGAGGGAACGATGCAAATGGATAAAATTTCGCAATTATACCGTTTACGCAATAATCCGATTATGTTAAGAGGGGTGTAACTTATGGGAGAAGCGATTGTTGTCACATCTGGAAAAGGCGGCGTTGGCAAGACGACTACGTCCGCTAATCTGGGAACGGCACTGGCTCTGCTTGGCAAGAAGGTATGTATGGTTGACACCGACATCGGACTGCGTAATTTGGATGTTGTTATGGGACTGGAAAACCGCATTATTTATGATCTTATCGATGTGGCAGAAGGCCGCTGCCGCTTGAATCAAGCGCTGATCAAGGACAAGCGCTTTGACGAGCTGTACATGCTGCCAGCTGCCCAAACGAAGGACAAAAATGATGTATCGCCCGAACAGGTCAAAGACATGGTGCTGGAGCTAAAGAAGGAATTTGATTATGTCATTATTGATTGCCCAGCCGGAATTGAACAGGGCTTCCGTAATGCCATTGCTGGTGCGGATCGCGCTATTGTCATTACAACACCAGAAAATGCTGCCGTGCGCGATGCAGACCGGGTAATTGGCCTGCTTGAGAAAGAAGGCATTGCCGCTAAAATCATCATTAACCGCATTCGCCAGAACATGGTGAAGAGCGGCGAGATGCTCGATATTGATGAAATTTGTCAGGTGCTTGCCGTTGATTTGCTCGGTATCGTGCCGGACGATGAGAAGGTTATTAAATCCGCAAATACGGGGGAGCCCACCGTAATGGACCCTTCCTCGCGCGCGGCGATTGCTTACCGCAACATTGCCCGCCGCATTTTGGGCGATATGGTTCCGCTCATGCTGCTAGACGAGAAGGCAGGCGCCTTCAAACGGTTCCGCAAGTTTTTGGGAATAGGATGATTGCCTTGTGCTAAATAAATTCAAAAAAATTGACTGGGGTATCGTAGCAATCCTGGTCTGTCTGATGGTTATTAGTTTGTTTGTTATCCATAGTGCAACTTTTCATGATGTGAATTATGCTGGTTCAGAAAATAAAATGATGATATTTTATGCAGTAGGCTTTTTTATTGCTATTTTTGCCGCATTGTTTGATTATCGTATTTTACTGAAAACCTGGCATATATTGTACGGATTTGGTGTTACATTGCTCATAATGGTCTATTTCTTTGGTTCTGTCATCAATGGTGCGAAAGGCTGGTTTAAACTCGGCAGTTTTTCCTTTCAACCGGCAGAGATCATGAAAATCTTTTTGATTATCGGTATTGCCTACATTATGGGAAGAAGAAAAGGCGATAGATTAGGCTTTTCTCAAGATTTATTACCGATAGCAGCCTTTTCCCTATTGCCGTTTGCGCTTGTAATGATGCAGCCCGATTTAGGAAATGCGATTATTTATTTGGTTATTGTGCTCGGAATGCTTTGGATTGGAAATGTTAAATATAAGCATGTTCTTGTAGGGCTTGCTGTCGTTGTCGGCGGTTTGATCTTGTTCATGACGCTGTTTAATATGTTCAATACGGAAATATATACTTATTTGAAAGAAAAAGAATTAACGCACTGGTATAATCGGATTAATACGTTTATGCATCCTGAGGAAGCATCTGCTGATGCAAGCTATCAATCCCAAAATGCTAAAATTGCAATAGGCTCCGGCGGGCTTACGGGGGATGGCTATCTTCAGGGCGAGATGAAAAATGGAAAGTTCATTCCTTACCCGTATTCGGATTCCATTTTTGCTGTCATCGGCGAGGAGTTTGGGTTTCAGGGGGCAGCTGTATTATTGCTGCTGTATTTCCTGCTCATTTATCGAATTATAATAATCGCCTTCAAATGTCATGATTTACGGGCATCCTATATGACGATAGGCATCGCGTCGATGTTCGTATTCCAGATTTTCCAAAACATCGGCATGATGATCGGCCTAATGCCGATTACCGGCATCACGCTGCCATTCATCAGTTACGGCGGCACTTCACTGCTGCTGAATATGATTTGTATTGGTATCGTATTCAGTATAAAGGCCCATCAGGAAGTGTATGAGCTGGCTGAATAACCACATAAGCTGCTGCTTGGAAGGGCGCTGCCATTCTCTGTGAAGAGAAGGCGGCGTTCTTTTTCTTTTTGCCTGCTGGATTTGCATACTTGTCCGTGTTTCCTCATAAGGATGTAGAAGGAAACAAGCTCTCTGACAAGCGAGAGGGGGAGGAACGGATGATGGATACGAAGGAAGCGGTGCGTAAGCGCCGAGAAGAGAAAATTAGACGATTGATGGAGCAGCCCGTTCGGGATGGATTCATGCAAGAGCGGCTTTCAAGAGTGGAATACAGTGTGCCGGCTGTGCCGCCGTCCTATCCCGTGTTGGATGAGGAGGAGAGGGATCCGGAGAAATTGTGGAAAGAGAGCCCAAATCCTTGGGATGGCTGGACGCAGATACAGGATGATCAGCGAAGCCGGACGAGCCGTATCGATTATCGATACAGAAATGAGCCGGGAGAACCGCCGTATGCGGAACCGCCAAAAGGGGGACGACCACATCCATTTTTTCGTGAGCTGCGCTGGAAAATGATTGCGGCTGCTGTATTGTTCGCCGGCATATGGGGCTTATACCAGACCGATGAGGAGTGGGCATTGGAGAGCCGAACATATGTGGCACAGGCGCTTCATGATGAGCTGGATTTTGCAAGTGCGGCCAAATGGTATAAAGAAACGTTTGCAGGAGCGCCGACGTTTATTCCGATTTTTCAAGAGGAGCAGAAGGAGGCAACGGCTGCCGAAGGGACTGTCAAGCTGCCTATCGTTGCTCCGCTTGAGGGCGGTGCTATCGTACGTACATTTGCCGAGCTGCTGAATGGTGTTGAGCTTGCAGGGTCATCGGAGGAAGCGGTAAATGCGGTGGAAACGGGCAGAGTGCTTGTAGTCTCGGAGCCATCGGATGATGGAGTAACCGTCGTAGTTCAGCATGCGGATGAACGAGTCAGCGTATATGGCAAGCTAGGATATGCATCGGTTGGCGTGAATGATTGGGTGGAAGCGGGCGACCAGATCGGGAGCCTGCGCAGAGCAAGCGGCGAGGAGCCGAGCCTGCTTTATTTTGCAATTAAGCAAAACGACCGCTATATTGATCCGGTAAGCGTGATCCCGCTTGGTTAAATGGAGGGGCATTCGCTGGTCGGTGCATCCGTTGTTTGTGCTGGTAATGGCGGCCTCGGTATTAACAGGTTATTTTGTCGAGCTGTTTACCTTGTTTTCAATCGTTATTGTCCATGAAGCTGGTCATGTGCTGGTAGCGCGTTATTTCGGCTGGCATATTCGTGAAGTTAAGCTGCTGCCTTTCGGCGGTGTGGCTGAAGTGGAGGATGCGGGCAGCCTGCCAGCAGGAGAGGATGCACTCGTAGCGATAGCCGGACCGCTGCAAAATGTATGGATGGGACTAGCTGCCTGGGGTTTCGGCCAGTTGGGGCTGTGGGATTCCGAATGGTCGGCCTATGTCGTTAATGCCAATATGATGATTGGCTTATTCAATTTATTGCCGATTTATCCGCTTGATGGCGGGAAGCTGCTGCAGGCTGCCCTTAGCTATAGCTTGAGCTTTTACAGCGTCATGCGCTGGACGGCACGCATCAGCCTTGTGCTCAGCAGCTTGATGATCAGCGTTTCACTGCTGGGGCTGCTGCGTCCCGGCGGCGGTATTCAAATGAATCTGCTAGTGATTGGAACGTTTCTGTTTATGACGAACTGGACCTATAATCGGAGCATCCCGTATTTATTCCTTCGCTTTCTCATGCATCGCGACCAGGTAGCCATCCGTAAAATGGCGCAAGGCGTGCTTGCCAGCCCTATCGTGGTGGATGGCAGGCACTCTGCGGTTTATGCCGTTCGTTTGCTGTGGCGCGAGCGGTATCACCTGTTTTATATAATGGAGCGCGGCTCCAGCATAGCCAGGGTGGCTCCGGAGCAGCGTATTGTGGACCGTTATTTGCTTGAGCGCAACCCGAACCGGCCTGTTATTGAGCTGCTGCCTTAAGGAATCCAAAAACAGATAAGGAACTGTCGCCGCGACTTGTGTTAATATAAAAGAAAACGTGAGAGCTGGCGGGTGATGTTTGAGAGATGAAGCAAATGTTGATGCACAGTGACGGAGAAATGCTTCAAACAGCTGTTTTGCAGGATGGCCGGCTCATGGAATTTTTTATGGAACGGTCGGAGAAAAGCGGCCTCGTAGGCAATGTCTACAAAGGGCGTGTCATTAACGTATTGCCTGGCATGCAGGCGGCATTCGTAGATATTGGCCTTGGCAAAAATGCTTTTCTTTATATAGATGATTTATTGCATCCCAATTTGGAAAAGCAGCCAGAAACGAAACCCTCGATTGAAGAGCTCGTTCGGCCAGGTCAAGAGCTTATTGTACAGGTGATGAAGGAGCCGCTTGGCGGCAAGGGGGCCAGGGTGACGACCCATTTTACATTGCCGGGGCGCTGGCTGGTACTCATGCCGCAGGCTGGATATGTAGGCGTTTCGAGAAAAATTGCTGCCGACAGCGAGCGTGCCAGACTGCGCAATGTTGGCGAACAGCTGCTGCAAGGCGAGGAAGGCATCATCCTTAGGACAGCGGCCTCGGGAGAAACCGAGCAGTCGCTTGCCGCTGATGTTGCCCAGCTTCGCGCTAACTGGGAACGTATAATAACCCAGGCAGAGGTAGCCAAAGCACCAATGGGCCTTCATATGGAAGCCGGGCTGCTGCGGCGAATTGTCCGCGATACGCTGGATATGGAAGTGGAAGAGGTATGGATTGATGATGCATCCCGTCTGCAGGAAGCAGCTGCGCTGCTGAGGGAAATGACACCCCAGCTCGAGAAACGGCTCAAGCTGTATGACAAGAATGCCTCGCTTGCGCTTTTTGACGCTTTTGACGTCACTAGGCAGGTCCATGAAGCATTCCAGCCGAATATTCGGCTCGCAAGCGGCGGCTCTCTCATATGGGGAGAGACGGAAGCTTTAACTGTTATTGATGTGAATACGGGCAAATTTACAGGTGCTACGAATTTAGAAGATACGGTTTTCCGCACGAATTTAGAGGCGGCTGATGAGATTGCCCGGCTGCTGCGGCTTCGTGATGTGGGCGGCATCATTATTATTGATTTTATCGATATGGAAAATGAATCAAACCGTGAGCGGATTATGGCGCGCCTGAATGAATGGGCGAGGCGGGACCGGACAAAATGCTCGGTCGTTGGCTGGACAAGGCTAGGGCTTATGGAAGTGACCCGCAAAAAGGCGCGGGAGGGTGCGGCGGGTCAGCTGACAGAGCGCTGCCCGTGCTGCGGAGGAAGCGGCAGGAAGTCGCAGGCTTAAGCATGAAATAACATTATGAAGATGGTATGTGCAAATGAAGAAAGCGACCACTGAAGGGCCTCCCCTCCAGTGGTCGCTTTTGTTGATTTCAGCAGGCTGAAGCTAATTTGGTTGTTCACCTGCAAGCATAACGCGCAATGACTAGTTCGCGCGGTGACTAGTGATTCGCATCATTGTGAGCGGATCATTTTTTCATAATCGGAATCCACACTTCGCAGTGGTAGTCCTCAGCGCAAGTATCGCCTTCAAAATAAACCTCCAGCTCCGGGCCTCCAGAATGCTCATAGCCAGTTGCGGGAAACCATTCCTGGAATATCCGGCGGAATACGTTTTGAAGCGAATCCGGCAGAGGACCGGTCGAAGTGAATATGGCCCATGTAGCCGCAGGAACGGTGCGGGCAGTATATTTCTTTTCAGAATCAGCTTCATCAGGCGTCACTTTAGTGGCAATCATATAGGTAAAGGTTTCTTTATCGGGCTGGCCGTCCAGGCAGACACCGATAATAGCCCCGTCTCCTTTGGAATACAGCTCGGCGGGCGCGTCGCTATGGTTGAATGCCTCCCATAGTTTAGGGATGTCGATGAAATTTTGTCCGTTCTTACAGCTTACTTCATAGGACAAGCCGACAATTTGAAAAGCTTCTTTTTCCACGATCCGATAATCCATGTCCTTGTCTCCTTTCAATGATAGCTGGAATGAAATGCGGGGGAATGCTTTCAATGAAACGCCCAGTGCTCTCGCTTTCGACGGCGAAATGCCATGAATGCGGCGAAACGCCTTGGAAAATGATTCTGGGGAATCATAGCCGTATTTTAAAGCAACATCTACGACTTTAATGGCGCTTGACGTCAGCTCCTGTGCCGCGAGTGTCAGCTTGCGCCTGCGAATATATTCCGCTACCGTCATTCCCGTCAGCATGTGGAACATCCGCTGAAAATGGAATGGCGAAACATAGGCGGCTTTGGCGATTTCGGCGATGTCGAGGCGCTCCTCCATTTTTTGCTCCATGAGGTCGAGCGCATCTTTCATTCGAAGTATGGCATCCATGCCGCAAAACCTTCCTTTGCTTTTAAATGGTAGCATGAACGATGAGCCGTCTGCCTGTCATTGCGTGCTCGCCTCAGACAGATGCTTTTGCATAAAAAGCGTTCGATAAGACTGGCCTCATTATACAAAATTAAAATTATTGGGACAATGAAGCGGGAGAAATCGTTTTATTGCTAGACATTTGCGGAGAAAGGAGGTTGCTTGATTCTATTTTGTATGCTAAAATGTTCAAGTATGTCTGATTGTTATATACAGCGGACTTGCAGATACCGCTCCGATCGGGTACAAGCAATAGCAGCCCATGCTGCCATTCACCTGGATTAGGCGAGTCTTCGACAATAAGGAGGTGCACTCACAATGTTCGCAATTATCGAAACTGGCGGCAAGCAATACAAAGTTCAGGAAGGCGATGTGCTTTTCATCGAAAAACTGAACGCCAATGCAGGCGAAAGCGTAACGTTTGATCGCGTGTTGGCTGTATCCGGTGCTGACGGTCTTGTAACTGGTACTCCAGTTATTTCCGGCGCTACTGTTTCTGCTACTGTTGAAAAACAAGGCAGAGGCCAAAAGATCATCGTTTACAAATACAAAGCCAAAAAGAACTACCGTCGTAAGCAAGGTCATCGTCAACCGTACACAAAAGTAACGATCGGCAAAATCCAAGCGTAAGAGGATTATTATGATCACGGTTACGATTGTACGAAATGCTGACAAGCGGATTACATCGTTTAAGATTAAAGGTCATGCGAAGTATGCGAAGCTCGGCAAAGACATCGTCTGCGCTGGCGTATCGGCTGTATCAGTCGGTACGGTCAATTCGATTGAAGCTCTGGCAGAGGTGAAGCTTCCTTATGCAATGGACAATGGATGGCTATCATCGGATATTCCGGTTTTAGCTGATCAGGAAACCGCTCTTAAGGTGCAGCTGCTGCTGGAGTCGATGATCGTGATGCTTAATACGATTGCAGAGTCCTACGGAAAATATGTTGTGATTAAACAACAATCTCTTGAATGAGGGAGGGAAATCTCATGTTGAAACTGAATCTTCAGCTTTTCGCTTCGAAGAAAGGTGTAGGTTCCACAAAGAACGGACGTGACAGTCAATCGAAGCGTCTTGGCGCTAAACGTGCTGACGGTCAAACCGTATCTGCTGGAAGCATCTTGTTCCGCCAACGCGGAACAAAAATTCACCCAGGAACTAACGTAGGCATCGGAAAAGACGATACGCTTTATGCGAAAGTCGAAGGCGTTGTAAAGTTTGAGCGTTGGGGACGCGATCGCAAAAAAGTGAGCGTGTATCCAGTGGACCTGGCTCCAGTAGCCGCAGCAGTAGAAGCATAATAGCAGCAAATGCCCCGGCCTCGCGTGTAGGCCGGGGCATTTGCTGCTTAAAGACCTATCGGCTAATGCAGCGACATGTTATACTGAATTAGCTGGGAAACATGCGGGAGAAAGTGGGATCAATGAATGGATCGCATTAAATCGGCAAAGCACATCGCGGCTTTTTCTATTGTGCTACCGGCTGTGGCTATGCTTGTATGGCCTTCGTCAGTCTGGCTGCTTGTGCTTTTCATGCTTTGGTTTGCGGCTGCTGCAGCCATCTGGATTCGCTCGGAGCGGCGTGAGCATGCGAAGCAGCTCGCGCTTACGATACACAGCCTGCAGGCCGCGGGGATGAGGACGCTTAACCATCATCGGCATGACTGGATGAACGACCTGCAAGTGCTATATGGCTACACACGGATGCAGAAACCGGATAAAACGGTGGAATATGTGGAGAAAATAAGGGCAAAGATGCTTACGGAGAGCCAAATTTCAAAGCTTGGGGAGCCAGCGCTCGTCAGCTACATCCAGGGCTTTCGTACACTGACAAGCTCGCTTGAGCTGAAGGTGGACATTGAGCAGGATTTGAATTTAGTTGAGCTGCCGCTTGCCAGCACCGAAATCTCCGAAGCATTAATTGGCATAATGAATGGCTATCGTCTGGCGGTTAAGCCTGGTTTTGGCGAAGTCGCCGTACTTACGCTGGCACTGGATTGGGACGGGCAGCAGCTCCACGTTGCTTTCGATCTGGAAGGCGAGCTAATTGACGAGCAACAATTGAAGGATCAAATAAAACAGCAGTTGAAAGGCGCGACTCTGCAGGCGGTCGATATTGAACATCCGCAGGAGGAAATACGGCTTAAGGCGGAAAAGCGCGCTTGAACGGGGGCACAACATGTTTGTCGATAAAGCGAAAATATTTGTAAAAGGCGGCAACGGCGGCGACGGCATCGTCTCCTATCGTCGTGAGAAATACGTACCGGAGGGCGGACCTGCCGGTGGCGATGGCGGTAAAGGCGGAAATATTATTTTCCGTGTAGATGAAGGCTTGCGCACGCTGATGGATTTCCGCTATCAGAAGCATTTTAAAGGCGAGCGCGGCGAGCGCGGCAAAGTGAAGAGCATGCATGGTGCAGGTGCGGATGATATGATCGTACGCATTCCTCCCGGCACGATCATTATTGACGATGACTCGCAGGAAATCATTGCCGACATGACACGCCATGGCCAGGAAATTATTGTAGCAAAGGGCGGACGCGGCGGACGCGGCAATACAAGGTTTGCAACGATTAACAACCCGGCTCCGGATATTGCCGAGACGGGTGAAGAAGGCCAAGAGCGCTGGATTGTGCTTGAGCTTAAGGTAATGGCAGACGTAGGTCTAGTCGGATTCCCAAGCGTAGGCAAGTCCACCTTGCTGTCGGTCGTATCCGGGGCCAAGCCGAAAATCGGCGCGTATCATTTTACTACGCTAACGCCGAATTTAGGGGTTGTAGACGTTGGCGATGACCGCAGCTTCGTAATGGCGGATTTACCGGGATTAATCGAAGGCGCGCATGAGGGCGTAGGTCTGGGGCATGAGTTTTTACGCCATGTCGAGCGTACTCGCGTAATCATCCACGTGCTGGATATGTCCGGCTCTGAGGGGCGCGATCCGTTTGAGGATTGGCTGCAAATCAATGAAGAGCTGGTGCTCTACAATGAGAAGCTGGCCGACCGACCGCAAATTATTGCGGCTAACAAGATGGATATGCCGGAAGCGGCCGAGCACTTGGAGATGTTTAAGCAGCAGCTGGATGAAGTGCGCGGCGAGAAGGAATACCTTATTGTGCCGATGTCTTCTTTGACGAAGCAGGGTGTTCAGGAGCTGTTGTACAAGGCGATGGATACGCTGGAGTCGGTTCCAGATGATCTGGAAATCGAAGAAGTGAAGGATGTTACCGAGCGCAAGGTGTTTACGTTCGAGAAACGCGATGAATCCAGCTATACGATTCGCAAGGAGAACGAGCTGTACGTTGTCGAGAGCGAAAGCATCGAGAAATATTTGAAGCGTATGAAGGTCACTTCGTATGACTCGGTCATGCGTTTTGCCCAAATTATGCGGAAAATGGGTGTGGATGCAGCGCTGCGCAAGCATGGCGCCAAAGATGGCGACACGGTGCAAATCGGCGATTTCACCTTTGAATTTTTCGAAGGCAGCGACTATATGGCTTAATCGAATATTGGCACAAGGAGACGGCGCAAGCCGTCTTTTTTTGTGCACATTGAGCTGTATTTTCAGAAAATAGCGCTAAAGCTGTTACAACCTGCTCAAAAAGGTGTAATAGCTATACAGAGCAACATATTGATTCGGCGTAAATAAGGCATATGCAAGTAGAGAAAAGTGTTAGGAGGTATGCTGAATCAGTAGAATGCATGGCTTAGGCAGCAGAAGCTGCGATGCCAAGGAAAATAGCAGTTGAAGGGATGTTAAACGTAATGAAAAGAAGCAAAGTACTCTCCTTAATTACAATGGTGAGTATTTCCGTATGGCTTGGAGCTTGCAGCGAGGAGGCGGGGGATGGAGGGAGCAGTGCCCCAGCTTCAGTGGACCAGACATGGCCCGAGATGGCAGCAGCCGTTCCACAAGAAGCGCTTTCGGAGCCGGAGGCAGACGAGCTGCCAGCGAGCAGTGAACCGTCTTCGGCTATTGCGAGACCGGCTGATCTGCCAAGCGATTTTCCGATTCCCGATGATGCTGTTTTCATGACTTCCTCGAAATCGGTAAATGAGGGAAAAAAAGTGATATTGTTCAATTTTACGACGAAAAAGTCGATGGATGAGCTAGCTGACCTTTATCAAGCTTATGCGATAGATAAAAAGCTGGAAGACGGCAGTGTGACGTTTGCAGATTCGAAGCTTATGATTGAGGGCTCAATCGATAAAACAGATTCCATTTGGCTGTTGGGTACGACACTTTCAGAAGCCGGCGTTTCACAAATTACGGTGACCTGGTCGGAAAATTGACTGCGTTGAGCCTCAGCTACGAGGACTGGCTGAAACCGCGTCATTGATATATTTGGAAATGGTGAATGCTGGCCGTCTCCTGCTTTATGTGGTAATATTGCTTTTTCTCGCCATTAATGAGCTTAACGATTTTATTGTCATGCTTATTTTAAACAGGAAGCTGCTGCTGTCATGAAGATTTTCATATGAAATGAGAGGATGTTAAAACATGAAAAAAAATAGATGGTTTTCTTTATTGTCTGTTGTTATTATAGCGGGTGTCGTAAGCGCCTGCGGCAATAATGCTGCTGGTGGAACCAATACAGCTCCACAGGAAACAGCGAGCGTAGCGCCGGGAAATACAGCGGAAAGCGCAAGCCCTGGAGCGGAAGCGACACCAAGCGATGCTGCTGCATCACCAGCTCCTTCAGATGAGGGAAAGACAGAAACAAAGGGTGACGGAGAATCGTCTGCAAGTGCAAGACCCGATTATTTGCCTGCCGATTTCCCGATTCCCGCTGATGCGGTTATTACAAATTCGACTGAAAATATCGATAACGGCAAAAAATCGGTTTTGCTTGTTTTCAAGACGAAGGAAGACTTCGACAAGCTAGGCCAATCCTATAAAGATTATGTAAATGAAAAAGGGCTGGAGGACGGCGCCCAGACGATCGATGATAAAAATATTATTATTCAAGGAACGATTTCCGGCTCCGAATTTATTTCAATCATCGGCGGTAAACTAGCTTCAGAAGAAGGAGTTTCCGAGCTGACTGTAAGTTGGACAGAGCAGTAGACCGCGCTGCATGCGAGCCAGACGCTTTGCCGTGATAACGGCCCGTTATATGTAATTGAATCCGTTCCCTGCGAAGCTTGCCTTTGCGGGGAACGTTTTTTTTTTTTTGAATACTATTCCCGTTTAAAAGCGGATTATCATTTAAACCTATTGCCCCAGCCTTATGATTCCGCTATAATGTCCTTTATAGAAGAACAAATGTCTTTTTAGGGGGGACGGAAGTGACGCAGCGGTATTTTGCTGTACGGGAGGATATGCTGCCGGAAGCCATTCTCAAGACATTGCAGGTAAAGGAAATGCTTGCCAGAGGCGAAGCGGCAACGGTGCATGAGGCAGCCGAGAAGGCGAACCTGAGCAGGAGCGCTTTTTATAAGTATAAGGATGGCGTTTATGCGATGCATCAGATTAACCGTGAGCGGCTGGTGACGATTTCTATGGAGCTGGAGCATCGTTCGGGCGTGCTGTCAAAGGTGCTGTCGCTCGTGGCGACGCATGAAGGCAATGTGTTGACTATGAACCAAAGCATTCCCCTGCAAGGACTTGCCCATGTGGTCATTTCAGTTGACGTTTCCCAGCTCAGCGGGGATTTGGACTCTTTAATGGATGTTATTCGCAGCCAGCAGGGCGTACGTAAAGCCGCCGTAATCGGGCAAGGCTGATGAAATAGAACGTTATTTATTGAAGGATAAATGGAGGGAATCATATGAAACCAATTAAAGTAGGTTTGTTAGGGCTTGGAACAGTAGGAACAGGTGTCGTCCGCATCGTGGAAGGACATCAGGAGGATCTGCAAAGCCAGACCGGTTCGGCAATTGAAATTGCGAAGGTGCTGGTCAGCAACAAAAGCAAAGCGCGCGACATTTCGATCGACCCGTCCAAACTGACAGAGGACCCTTGGGAAATTATCCACAATCCGGACATTGATGTGATCGTCGAAGTAATGGGTGGAATTGAACAGACGAAGCAATATATTATTGAAGCTTTATCGCGCGGCAAGCATGTAGTGACTGCCAATAAAGATTTGATGGCGCTGCATGGAACGGAGATACTGGCTGTTGCTCAGGAGCACGGCTGCGATGTGCTTTATGAAGCGAGCGTAGCTGGCGGCATTCCGATTATCCGCACTTTAATCGAAGGCTTCTCCTCCGACCGGATAACTAAAATTATGGGTATCGTTAACGGCACGACGAACTATATTTTGACGAAGATGAGCCAGGAAGGCGCTTCGTACTCCGATGTGCTTAAGGAAGCCCAAGCGCTCGGCTATGCGGAGTCCGATCCGACCTCTGACGTTGAGGGACTGGATGCTGCGCGCAAAATGACGATTTTGGCGACGCTTGGCTTCCGTGCCAATGTGGCCTTGGATGATGTATCCGTTCAAGGGATTTCATCGGTCAGCCGTGAAGACATCCAATATGCGAAGCGCCTGGGCTATGAGCTTAAGCTGCTTGGCATCGCAGAGCGTCAAGATGACGAATTCAGCATTAGCGTACAGCCAACGATGGTTAAGCATTCGCATCCTATCGCGTCAGTCAATGGCGTATTCAACGCCGTATATGTTCATGGCGAAGCGGTTGGAGAAACGATGTTTTATGGTCCGGGCGCTGGCGGCATGCCTACGGCTACCTCGATTGTTGCCGATCTCGTTGCCGTTGTGAAAAACTTGAAGCTTGGCGTTAACGGCAAGCAAAATATTATGACCTATAAGGAGAAGAAGCTCAAAACCGATGAGCAAATCTCCTCAAAATATTTCCTGCTTCTCCATGTAGCTGATCGCGCAGGCGTGCTAGCGCGCATTACTCAAGTATTTGCAGACTTTGAGGTGAGCTTGGAATCGGTACTGCAACAGCCGAATCCCGTCAATCCAGAGGCGGAAATTATCGTCATTACGCATGATGCGAATAAAGCAGCGATGCAGAAGGTATTGCAAACCTTTGAAGAGCTGGATGTTATCCGCAAGGTGAAAAGCGTGTATCGCGTTGAAGGTTAAGCCAACACTAGCAATCGAAGGAGCTTTATAACGTTATGAATAACCGTCGTGTAATCGTAAAGGTGCCTGCGAGCACTGCTAATCTGGGTCCAGGCTTCGATACGCTGGGCATGGCGCTTTCCTTGTATGCTTGGGTTGAAATGTCGGTTGCTGAGCATACGGTTTTTCGCTTGTACGGAGACGAAATGACTGGCATCCCTGAGGATAAGTCGAACTTGATTTATAAAGTGGCGCAGCTTGTATTTAAGGAAGCGGGCGTACAGGTACCAGAGCTGGACATTGCGATGTACAGCAATATTCCGCTTACACGCGGACTTGGCAGCAGCGCTTCAGCCATCGTTGGTGCGCTGGTTGCCGCCAATGCGTTAATCGGCAGTCCGCTGTCGGATGATAAGCTGTTTCAGATGGCAACAGCGCTGGAGGGCCATCCGGACAATGTAGGCGCGTCGCTGTTCGGCGGCATTGTCGTATCCGCTTGGCGGGATGGAGAGCGGGCAGATTATGTTCGTCTGGAGCCGCATGAGAAGCTGGAGGCGCTCGTTGCGATTCCTTCCTTCCAGCTGTCTACGGAGAAGGCGCGCCATGCGCTGCCGAAACAAATCAGCATGCAGGATGCGGTCTTTAACGTGAGCCGCAGCTCGCTGCTCGTTGCGGCTCTTGCCAGCGGCGAGCTTGGGCTCATTCGCCATGCGATGCGGGATCGCCTGCATCAGCCCTACCGGGCAGCGCTTATTCCCGGCATGGCTGAGATTTTGGACAAAGCAGCCGATTATGGCGCGCTGGGGGCCGCTTTAAGCGGCGCAGGCCCGACGCTGATCGCTTTTGTAGAGTCGGACAGCCCTCGCAAGCAGGAGCTGGAGCATTTTCTGCTGGAGACGTTGAAGCAGGAAGGAATTGAGGCCCAGACGCTATGGCTGAAGCCATGTGCGGAAGGACCGAGCGTGACTATAGAGCAGGCAAAGGCTGGCACAAAATCGCTAGGTTTGCTTGAGCGGATTAGAGGAGAGGCCGTATGAGTACGACAAAATCAGTTGCTTTGCTGCCGGCAGGCTCTGTATCAGATGAAGCGGCACGGCAGCTTTTTGCAGGAGAAGAAGTAGTGTGGAAGCATCATCGGCTCATTGCCGATGTGTTCCTATCGACGGTTAAAGGGGAAAGCGGCTATAGCATTATCCCGATCGAGAACACCATTGAAGGCTCGGTTAGCCTGCATATGGACTGGATGGTTCATGAAGTGGACTTGCCGATTCAGGCCGAATGGGTATATCCTTCGATACAAAATTTAATCGGCCGGCGTTCGGAGCTGACGAATGAGTATGGCACCGTAGATTATTCCCGTGTGAAAAAAGTAATCAGCCATCCCGTTGCTATGGCGCAGTGCTTGCAGTTTCTTAGAAGCGAAATCCCTCATGCTGAGACGGAGCATGTCGGCAGTACGTCTGAAGCGGTGCGTATCGTACGCGACAACCCGGGAGCAGGCTGGCTGGCGATAGGTACTTCAAGAGCGGCGGCGAACAATGAGCTGGATATTTTGCAGGCGAGCATTACCGACCACAGCAACAACTATACGCGGTTTTTGCTCGTTGGCGAGCAGCCTTATACGGCGCGGCATTCTGATTTCAAGAAGACGAGTATTTTGGTGAATTTGCCGGATGACTATCCAGGTGCACTGCATCAGGTATTGTCAGCGTTCGCATGGCGCCGCATCAATCTGTCGCGGATTGAATCGCGTCCGACGAAGAAGAAGCTGGGCAATTCTTATTTTTATATCGACATTGAGATGTCGCTTGATACGGTGCTGCTGCCGGCAGCGATTGCTGAAATTGAAGCGATCGGTTGTCAGGTGCGCGTGCTTGGTTGTTATCCAAGCTTTACGTACGAGCAGCTTCAGCAGTCGAATGGGTAACTAATGGATATGCGGCAAGTTAACGCATGTCATACTGATTGTAAGGTTAGTTTAAACGGCAGGATTAGGCCGATGGTATTGTATTTTGCTAATAGCGAGACGCACAGCTTCTGGTAAGCTGGCTGCGGCTCGCTATTTTTTTTTCAAAGTTGGGGACACCTGCCCATGTGCTGCATAGAATATAAAGATTGATAGCAAGCATGCATGCACGGCAGCAATCATGCTAGTTATTTAAAGAACGTGACAGGAGGTTGTCGGCAAGTGAAAATTTATGTAGTGAAGAAAGGCGATTCCCTCTACTTAATCGGTCAGAAGCACCATGTTACGGTTGAGGAGATTTTGAAGCTTAATCCTTCCATTACGAATCCAGACGTCATTGAGGTGGGGATGAAAATTAAAATCCCGTCTTCTTCCCATGAAACGGGTGGAATGGACATTATGCACCAATACGTGGTGAAGCAGGGGGATACGCTGTGGAAGCTGTCCAAAGCATGGGGAGTTCCACTCGCAGATATGATCAAAGCGAATCCTCAACTTAAAAATCCCAATGTGCTCATGACGGGCGAAATCGTCAATGTGCCTAAAGCGGGCCATATGACGACTACACCGTCTACAGGAACGGGAACTGCAGCAGGAATGGGGACGACGGCAGCGGGAACAGGCGGTCATACAGGACATCATGCTCTTCATCCGCTGTCGGTCATGCAAGGCGTGCAGCAATGGGTTGGCGGTAAAAAGCCGACAGGGCAAATTCCTGGCAAAACGCCAACTGCGCCAGTAACCGAAAAAACGCCAACCGCTCCGATTCCGAAGACGCCAACTGCGCCAATAACTAAGACACCAACTGCTCCTATTGTGACACCTACGCTACCGGAGGCAAAACCTGTACCGCAGCCAAAACCGCTGCCGATTGAGAAGCCAGTGGAGAAAAAGACGTACCCGGTTTATTCCCATCATCAGCAAAGCGTTGACTTGTTTATGCAATACGGTACACCTGCGGTAGAAGCTTCATCGACTTACCCGACAACAGTTGTATCGCCCGCTGCAACGGCTCCTTCTTTGCCGCAATACGGAGGCTACAGCATGCCTACAACGGTATCACCTGCACAAACAGGCGGTTACGGTCATTGGCAGCAGCCAACTATGGTCAGCCCTGTGAGCCAAGGAGGAGGCTATAATCCGTGTCCTCCTGGGATGTATCCGATAGGCGGTATGAGCAGTGGCTACGGCTATGGCGGAATGGTATCGCCGGCAGAGACGCAAGGCTACGGCTATGGCGGAATGGTATCGCCGGCAGAGACGCAAGGCTACGGCTATGGCGGAATGGTATCG